>NZ_JBPVIS010000008.1:0-261828 GCF_051660965.1 Vibrio glycogenivorans
TTGTCAATCCCAGTTAAAAATGTCCTGTCTTCAGCAAAGTAGAAATGTCCCTTTGAGGGTGTCTTAACAGAGTAGGAGAGTTAGGTCTTCGAGTTGGATGACTGAAATGATTCTGGGTCTGTAAGGACAGGATTGATTGCTCGGAGTTGCTCTTGCAGGGCGCGATGCTGGGCTTTGCGTTTTGGGGCCTTTTTGCTTCGGGTGCGTTTCTGCTGTTGCTCAAATTCTTCCTGTTTTTGCTGGGCAAATTTCAACACATTGCCCAGTCGCTTGTTATCCACCACTTGAGCCTGGTTGACGTTATTGAGCTTATCGAACGTTTTGAAGTTGAGTTTGCGATACCCATATTGGATGGCAATCTCGCCATTGGGGTAATCGAGTACCTTGACATTTTCATGGATCAATCGGGTATTTTCCTCCGTATCTTCAATCATATAGATGACTTTATCGTACTGAAATGTCAATGATTTTGAGAGCTTGCGGATCTCTTGCCAGCTAAAGATATCGTCCAACTCTTGCTCCGTTTCTCGTACGTTTCGATGCATGTCTTTCGGATATTTGGCCGGCTTGGCAAAGCGTTGATTAAAGTCAGCGATGAAGTAGGGAAGCCAAGCATTGGCCTCTTCAATGGTGCTGATCCCTTGCAAGCGCATCTCTTTGACTAAGCGGTCTTGTAGCGTTAAGTTGGCTCGCTCAACACGGCCTTTGGCTTGCGAGCTGTTCGCACAAATCAGTTCGATCCCCAACTCCTGTAAGACACGCCCATATTGCGTTTGTCCGACTTGTTTTCGTTGCTCTTGATTGACCCGAAATATCGAGTGCTTATCACTGTAGAGTGCCACGGGCTTGCCGTGCTCGCGCACATACTCTCGAGTCACGACCATGTAATCAAACGCAGATTCGGTCTCACTGAACCTCAGATTCATCAGGCGGCCCGTGGCGTCATCAACGAAGACCAGTAAGCAGCACTTGTCGCTGCGTCCTTCAAACCAGTCATGATGAGAGCCGTCAATTTGAACCAGTTCGCCAAGACAATCTCTACGATAACGAGGCTGATAAACGCGAGGCTGCCGCTGAGAATGCGGTACCCAGAGGCCATCGGCAATCATCCATTGACGTAAGGTCTCATTGGAAACCGGCAAGTTATGGATCTCTAGCAGTTTTTCTTGAGCGAATGTTGGAGCAAAGTCTGCGTAGTGCTTTCGAACAATGGCTAAGATAGTGTGACGATAATCATCGGGGATACGATTATTACTTGGTTTACCGCGAGCACCGTGTGCCAAACTAGCCGCACCGAATTCTCGTAGGCGGTTCATTAGACGCTGTACTTGGCGCTCACTCAGGTTTAGGATCTCAGCCGCATCTGCACGGCGTAAACGATGTTCACAAACATCATTGATCACTTTGTAACGTGAAAGGTCTTTGTCACTCATAGTTACCAACATCCCAATATCCCTTAAACAGGTTTACACAAGAATGAGGCTAGTTGTAGAACCTAAAAAAGAGACATTTTAACTTTGCTATAAAGTGACATTACAACTTTGGCCCTACATATTTGATGCGTATTATATGTGTTATGTTAAATAGATTATTACCAATAGAAGCTCGTCGAACGAAATGCCCCCTTACCTCCTTACTACTGCCATTACGAGATTTGTATTCAACATAATTGTATTTACCATAAAATAGCTAATATCCATTAATATTGTTGTCCTGCGAACGCTGCGCATTCTTGTACATCAATATCAAGGTATTAGCTTAACTTGTTTGCTCTGTTGCCGGTTTGGTTTTCCCGATTTCAGATAAAGAGAGTCATTGAGTTCGGCGCATGCTTGCTCGACTCATTCCGCCTTGAACCATTATCATGCACATCTTGCATCGCAATGTTGCAGTGAGTATGACTCATTTTTACTTTGTCGTGCCAATTGATAGCTTCGATGGCTTGAATCGTGCGAACTACGTCTTGATTTAACAAACTCGCTACATTTTGGTGCACTTATTTTTGGCATCGATGCTCTTTTTTGGGGCAAGAATGATGTGCAGCATTTTGGTTACCTTTGCCTATTTCATATAAATCAACGACTTATCATATCTTCTTAATGTCATTTTTTTGGAACACTATTTGCTTTGTTACTCGCTTTAAAACGATTACTCACCATTTTGGTGTGACCGTATCGAAATAGAGCCCCTATCTGGTGCATTTATCTCAATGAGGTCAATTGGTTCAATATAAAGGAGTTATTTAAGCATGTCCTCTTCCATAGAGCAGGTACACGGAGCAGTACACACCCTCACGCAAAGTTCTGACACACTTTTCCTCTTATTAGGCGCCATTATGGTTTTCCTGATGCATGCAGGTTTTGCGTTCCTTGAAGTGGGTACCGTGCGTCAAAAGAACCAAGTAAATGCACTGGTTAAAATTCTTGCTGACTTTGGCGTTTCAGCTATCGCCTACTTTTTTATCGGTTACTGGGTCGCTTATGGCGGAACCTTTTTTGCTGATGCTGAAACACTCTCACAAGGTAACGGTTATGAGTTAGTTAAGTTCTTCTTCTTACTCACCTTTGCCGCTGCCATCCCTGCGATTGTCTCGGGTGGTATCGCTGAGCGTGCTCGCTTCTACCCTATCCTTCTAGCAACTTTTTTCACTGTCGGTCTGGTGTACCCACTGTTTGAAGGCATGATCTGGAATGGCAACTTTGGCTTCCAGGCATGGCTTGAGGCGACATTCGGCGCTGAGTTCCACGATTTTGCTGGCTCCGTCGTCGTGCATGGTGTTGGTGGTTGGATCGCTTTGGTCGCGGTCGTTTTTCTTGGCATGCGTAAAGGCCGTATTAAAGCTGGTAAGCATACCAACTTCGCACCTTCAAACATTCCTTTCTTGGCGCTTGGTGCGTGGATCTTAAGTGTGGGTTGGTTTGGCTTTAATGTAATGTCAGCGCAAACCCTTGACGGCATTAGTGGCCTAGTTGCTGTCAACTCTCTGATGGCGATGGTTGGCGGTATTCTTGCCTCACTGATCATTGGTAAAAATGACCCAGGCTTTATTCATAATGGACCTTTGGCTGGTCTGGTTGCCGTTTGTGCTGGCTCTGATCTTATGCACCCCATTGGCGCCCTAGTGACTGGTAGTATTGCTGGCGCTCTGTTCGTTTGGGTATTTACCTACTTGCAAAACAAGACAAAAATTGATGATGTACTCGGCGTATGGCCTTTGCACGGTCTGTGTGGTGCATGGGGTGGCATCGCTGCCGGTATTTTCGGTCAGCAAGCCTTTGGTGGACTTGGTGGTGTAAGCCTACTTACTCAATTGGTGGGAACCATCGCGGGTATTGTTGTCGCGCTTGTCGGTGCAGCGATTATCTACGGTATTCTTGACAAAATTACCGGACTGCGTCTTTCTGAAGAAGAAGAGTTCAATGGTGCTGACCTCGCGATTCACCGAATTTCCTCGGTTAATGACGATTAATCTCTGATCGACTATCGTTGTAACTTGTAATGCCGTGTCGCGGAGCGTAAAAGCGAACCGTAGCACGGCATTGTTACTATCAATCATTCACGCCCAACTTTTTACTCACCTCAAAGCCTTGTCGCTCGGACAACAAGTGAAATTCATTCCAAACCAACGGTAAACTATTTGCCATTCTTCAGTGTAATTCTGACACCGTCGTTGATTAATCATGCCCACCTGCAATTGTAACCTGCATTTATGGGCTCATTTACGAAGGGAGAAGTTTATGCTGAAATCATCTAGTCTGGCGATTGCCTGTATTGCTGCCATCTACAGCTTTGATCTATTCGCAGCCAGTGAGTTGCATTGCTGTATTTCAAGCAACTTGGAAGTAACCGAGTTAAGGTTCATTACACTCGAATAATGAGCTAGAGCCAAGCCGCCTCAATGGTTCGCTTTGACGATTTCACTGCGGTATAAATAGAAAAGGCAGCGCACTGCGCTGCCTTAGATGTTCCATGTTAAGGTTAACCGCCGGCTAACTTAACTGTCATACCTTTCTTTTCAAGATGCGCCTTGATCTTATCGCGGTTATCACCTTGAATCTCGATCGTGCCATCTTTGATAGCACCACCACAGCCACAGACTTTTTTCAGTTCTGCCGCCAAAAGCTTAAGCGGGGCATCATCGAGGTCGAGGCCAGTGACAATACAAACGCCCTTGCCTTTTCGTCCTTTAGTCTGGCGTTGAATACGAACAATACCATCGCCTTTTGGACGCTGAACTTTCTCTTCTTCAGGCTTAATGCGGCCTGACTCGGTTGAATAAACTAATGTCATGACTCTAATTCTTCACTTTAAGTGCTGCACGTTGCTTGTTGATCGCAGCAATTGTCTCTCTAATGTGTTTTTTCAGGGCGATGTTCGTCCCCTTTATCAGGCGACCTTTAAACATGCAATACCAAGCATTATATTCACCGCTGTCATTTTGTAAAAGGAAGCCGTGGAAATTGTCCACACTCCCTTTTACGACCGGGCGTTTGTTCGCCAGCGAAGAAAACTCAGAGGGATCGATGATGGATGCACTATCGCAAAACCAATCGATGCTCTTACGCACGCCGACAAGCTGTCCCTGTAAAACCTTGTTTTGAATCTGCACCTGCCAGAGATCTTTCTCACGATTCAGGAGTTTAATATTGAAGCCTCGATAGTTACTAAACGCCATTCTATTCCGTTAATCTTTGTTCACTCTTGTCCAAGAGGTTTAACAACAACTTACGGTTATATCAGTAACAATCATCAAAAGAAAGCCCCAGAAGTAAATTATCCTGGGGTTTGTAGATTTATGCTTAGAATCGCACTGTAATTTGCGCGGTTGCCGAAGATTAGCGCAGGTCAGCTTGGATGCAATCGCTCAAAAATTCACCGAACTTAACACCTGAGTGCTCAACCATCTTAGGGAACATCGAAATCGGTGTCATGCCAGGGAAGGTGTTGACTTCATTAAGATAGATCTCGTTATCTTCGGTTAGGAAAAAATCGATTCGTGACAGATGACGTAAGCCCATATGGGTAAACACGCGCGATGCGTAGGTTTGGATATCAAGAACTTGTTGCTCGGTGAGATTGGGTGCAACCACTTCCGTCGTTGTGTGACTATCGCTGCTGTACTTCTCTTCATAAGTGTAAAAGGCTTCAGTCGGGGCGATGACCTCACCAGGAACTGTCACTCTAAGCTCACCTTGATACTCAAACGCCGCCACTTCAAGTTCTCGAGGTTTGAGTGCTTTTTCCACTAAGACTTGGTGAGAGTATTGAAATGCGTTTGCTACAGTTTGCGCGATCTCGGCTTTATCCGTCACTTTGTAGCAACCAATTGATGAACCTTGACAGGCCGCTTTGATAAACACGCTCCCCCACTGGTCCAATGCTTGCTCAGCCTGACTGACTGCCTCGGCATTGTTCTCGGTTAGGAATACGTAGGGCGTGTTTGGGATACCCAGAGCGTCATACCAGAGCTTGGAAGTAATCTTGTTAAAACTGTTGGTACTCGCTTCAGCATCACACCCAAGGTACGGGATATCAGCCATCTTGAGTAGCGATTGAATATCACCCGTCTCTCCAGGAAAACCGTGAATACATGGCACGACGTAATCGATCTTTACAGTAAGTTGATCGCCAAGCAGCATTTTAGAGCTGGTCTCAAGAGCAACCTGCTCGCCACTATCTGCGCGCCATTCTCCATCTTTAATCTCGACCTTATACACAGAATACTGCTTAGTCGACTCAAGTTGAGCTTGCAGGTAACCTGCAGACACCAGAGACACTTCATGCTCAGAAGAGTCACCACCACAAAGTAACAGAATAGATTTACGTGTTGTCATAATATCATTGGTTTGGAGTTGCTTAAGATCATGATAATCGGAAACGCGGTGTTGTGACATGTTTGAGAACCACAAAATGCAATTGTTTTTCCCAAACGCATACTTCTTAGGCGATTATTGACCTGAGAATGACAAAAGGACCTCTTGGTCCTTTGGCTTATACCCAATTAATTTAGTAAAAGTTGCTTTTGTTTAGTTACTTAAGCTTATTTAATTCTGGGTACTGAGAGTTTTTAATCGCATCAATGCTCTTCACAAACGGCTTTAGACGACGCACTTGTTCAGGCAAAACCGTAATCGCATTCGCCGCCTCTTTTCGGGTTGCATAATCACCATAAAGAACCGTGTGCCATTTCACGCCATCGACAACCTTATCATTTTGCCACACTGGCTGAGTACTGTCGGTAAATGCCTTGAGCAAACTATCGACTTTGGCCTGATTGCTCATAGCCGCCACTTGAATGGTGTAGCCATAACGAGTTTGTTTTTGCTCTTGCTCATCACTTGGTGGGGTAACAAGTACCGGTTTGACGACCCGCTCAAGCTTTGTTTCAACCACAGTTTCTTCAGTCTTGGTTATTGAAGTTTGGGTTGATTGCGCCTCTACCTCGACGATGGCCGCCTCTTTGGTCAGGGTATAATCTTCGACATAAGACTCGGATTTGACGTCCGTGACGTAGGTATTCGATGTACAAGCTGCAACAAGCGAGCTCAAACCGACAACAAGCATTTTTTTCATTGAAAAACTCAGCTGACTATTTTTATAAATTGGATCAATGATGCCCCTGTCAAGGCGCAGAATCAAGCGAGCAAACTCATTTAATAACAGCACATTGTGAACTAAGGCACATTGATAGCCCTTGTGATAGCAGTCGTATTCGTAAGCGCTTATTCTTCATACAAACACTGTGTGGAGATGGCGATATGGCGCGTTCACTTGATTGCTTATTAAGACCTCAAACTATTGCGGTAATTGGTGCTTCAGCCACCCCCCATCGCGCGGGGAATATCGTGATGAAGAATCTGCTTTCGGCAGGTTTTGCGGGCACGATCATGCCCATCTCACTCAAACACAGGTCGGTCTGTGGCGTATACGCCTATCAATCCATTGATGACTTACCGCTCTCACCAGACATTGCTATCATGTGCACCAACAATGAGGTCAACCTTGCCCTTATCCCGAGCTTAAGTGCCAAGCAAACCAAATCAATGGTGGTCTTGGCGACCCACTTTGATCAGCAAGATGCTCTACTCGCCGAGCAAGTACAAACCCTGGCAAAACAACATAATATCCGAGTCCTTGGCCCGAACAGCTTGGGCATGATGTTACCTTGGTTAGGGGTTAATGCCTCTTTTTCCCCTCTCCCAGCACAAGCGGGTTCGATTGGTTTTATCTCACAATCTGCGGGCGTGTGCACTACGGTGCTTGACTGGGCTAATGCACAAAACATTGGATTTTCAGCGTTCATATCGCTTGGCAATGGCAGTGATATCGGTTTTGACGAGCTACTTGATTATCTTTCGGTTGATAGCAAAACCCAGGCTATCGTTCTTTACGTTGACTCAATTTCGGATGCCCGGCGGTTCATTTCCGCTGCTCGAGCAGCATCACGTAATCGACGAGTACTGGTATTAAAAGCCGGCCGCAGTCATGAGGGCTTGACCTCGTTGCAAGACTACTACTCTGCCCCTATGTCCATGGATATCATCTACGATTCGGCCATCAAGCGCTCGGGTATGTTGCGCGTTCACAGCACGCACGAGCTGTTCGCTGCAGTTGAAACCTTGGCCCACCCAACCCCTTTACGGGGTGAGCGATTGATGATCGTCACCAACGGAGGTGGTCCATCGATTATTGCTACGGATAAGCTAATTCACCTTGGCGGTAAACTGGCCTCCATTGAAGACCCGGAAATGATCGCACGACTCGGCAAGGTGGTGCCTGGCTGGAGCGGTCGCAACCCAATTGATATTCACGGCGATGCAACCAGTCAACGCTTTAGCCAAGTGGTTGAGACGCTTCTTGATAGTCGTGAACTTGATGCACTACTGATCATGCATACACCCTCTGCAGTTTCTGACAGTGAAGAGACCGCAAGAGCGATAGTAAAAGTGATTCACGCCAATAAACAAAAGGCGCATCGACTGAATATTTTTACCAACTGGACAGGTGAACAAACAGCCAAAAAGGCTCGCAATCTTTTCACTACGGCTAAAATTCCCACCTATCGCACCCCTGAGAGCGCTGTGACGGCATTCATGCATCTTGTCGAATACCGGCGCAATCAAAAGCAGTTAATGCAAACGCCGACCTCCCTCGAGATGATCGGGGAACAAGCCCTAGCAGCTGCTCGACAATGGTTTAATAATCAGCTCACTGATAATAATGAGGTTCAGCTTGAAAGCCATCATCTGCGTAAGCTGTTCGAGCTCTATCAGATTGACCTACTAGAGACTTGGGTGGCGATTGATGCCAGCGAGGCCACTCATCTTGCGCAGCAGATTGGTTATCCCGTCGCGATTAAGCTCCTTTCACCGGACATTGCTCATAAATCGGATGTTCATGGGGTTATGTTGTCACTGCGTGACGCCAATGAGGTCTCTGCTGCTACCAATGCAATACTCGATCGTGCCCAGCTAACCTATCCAAACGCCAACATCGATGGTGTCGCAGTGCAAGCAATGGCCAACTCAGCCGGCTCTGAGGAGATCCGCCTTAAAGTTCACACCGATGCACTATTTGGCCCAGTTTTACTGATCGGACAAGGCGGTTCAGAGTGGAATCCTGTGACAGATTCGGTGTGCGCCCTTCCTCCGCTTAATACTGCGTTGGCACGCTACTTTATTATTCGAGCTGTAAAAGCAGGGGTGATCCGGCTACAAAAACGTCCAGAGCCGATTGATATTGATGCGTTAGCAGAGTTTATTGCCACCATCTCACAAATGGTAGTGGATAACCCAGAGCTCAATACACTGGATATCCATCCACTAATGATTAAAGGCAGCAAGGTGTGTATTGTTGATGCCGATATGCGTATCAAATCCTTTGAGGGTGATACACAACAAAGGCTTGCGATCACACCCTATCCCAATCAACTCGAGCGACTCATTACCCTCAAAGATGGACGTCAGCTGTTGATGCGCCCTATCAAACCTGAAGATGAGCCGCTGCATGACAGGTTTATTTCGCAAGTCTCTAACGAGGATCTCTACAAGAGATTCTTTACCGAGGTGGGTGAGTTTAACCATGAGGCTTTGGCCGCGCTAACCCAGATTGATTATGACCGAGAGATGGCGTTTGTCGCACAAACTTTAACACCACCGATTGAGATCCTCGGTGTGGCAAGAGCGATGATCATGCCAGATAATCTTGATGCTGAGTTTGCTGTGCTGATCCGCTCTGATCAGAAAGGCATGGGATTAGGCAAGCAATTGCTTAGCCGGATCGTTGATTACTGTAAAGATCATCGTACAGCCAAGATCTGCGGTATGACGATGCCATCCAATCAAGGCATGCTCAATCTGGCTAAATCACTGGGCTTTTCCGTGTCGATTGATTTTGAAGATGGCACTGCTGACATGGTGCTTCCACTGCACGATTAGTCTAACAGCCAAGTTGCCAATGGTTGGTCAAGTATTTGATTAACCATGATTTCGCTTTGCCTAATTGGTTACGACGCCAGGCAAGCACGATGTCTATCGGGCGCGATACTGCCCCGTCGATCTGTTGCAGCTGACCTTGTGCGATCAGTTTGTTCGCCACAGGCTCAGGCAAGGTACCAATACCTAAGCCTGCGACTAAGGCATCGAGTTTGCTGGCAAAATTAGTGACCGTCAGGCGTGGCTGCTTATCCAGGACATTGATGCTCATCGTTGGCTGCTCTCGTGCAGTGTCTGAGATCGCGATAACCCGATACTTGAGCCTGGTTTGATCATCAAATTCAGAGGTACGTTTATGTACGGGATGATCAACTGCGGCTACCCATACCATTGATAAGCTCCCTATCGTCTGGACCTTGATATCTTGGCTGACGCCCTCTATCGCTGGGCAGATCAAGAGATCGCTGCGGCCACTACTCAGTGACTCCCACGCACCGGCTAAGATCTCTTCTTGAAGCTTAATCCGGGTTTGGCTCTGCTGGCCTAACGCTTCAATCACTGGAAAAAAGCTCGAGATCGGAATAATGCCATCATAAGCAATAGTTAGATCCAGCTCCCAACCATTGGCAATGATATTGGCCTCCTCGACCATGTTACCTGCCAGTTCGAGAATGAGTCTGCCACGCTCAAGGATCAATCTGCCGGCTTGGGTAAAACTGGCTTTATGACCGGAGCGATCAAATATAGTGATATCAAGATCTTGCTCAAGCTTTTGAATTTGATAGCTGAGTGATGATGGTGCGCGATTGAGCTCGTTAGCGGCTGCGGCAAAACTGCCTCTGCGCTCGATGGCATCAAGAATACTCAGTGCTTCCAGTGTTATTGGACTAATCACTCCACTCTTCCTTATTCTGTTAACTAACGTTCTGGGCGAACCCATACCTGACTAAAATCAAACCATCCAAGCGCATTACACTGGGCATTTTGCAGTGCGCCACATTGTTCTTGATTGACACCCAACCAACAGTGGAACAGTGGAATTATCTGGCGCTGCTCAATCAGTGCCTTGCCCAATTGATGAGCTGGAAAGGGTTGGGACTCGCACTCACGCCATGATGAGATCAGCGCCTTCCACTGGTGGAAATTTTCATTACTGCTCAAGCGCTCGATATCACCATAGTCGAGTAACCAACCGGCCAATGCGTCATCGCGATGATTGGCGATACTCATTGGCTTGATCCAGATATCAATCTCCTCGGTATCCTCAGGCTCAAGGTTATAGGCCAATAGCTCCACGCTTAAACCATCCTGCTTTAAGCGCTGCTCCAGGGCTTTAACGAGGTGTGGATAGGTTGGATGCCGGTCGTGATAGGCGACCCTGATCACCCGCTGGCTTGGTGGCTTGATGCTCAGGTCACAATCTGTATGGTGCAACCAACCCGGTTTCAAACCATGAGCAGGAAGTACACCGAGCTTTGTGACAATGTCACTAGGCAGCTCCCGGAATAGACTTAACGCATTGAGTTTATTTGAAAAGTACTCTGCCCATTGAGGGTCCTTAGCGACACCTGTCCTTTGATTAAGCAGCAAATAAATACTGCCAGGGTCGAGCTCAACGCTCTGCTCCATATTACTGTTGGTGGGCTTGATTGGATTCGAGACACTTGGATAAACCAGACTTGAGTACGCCTCATCAATCACCCACACTTCAACGGTGTCCACCAAGGCGCGATAACCAAAATAGCCATCAAAGGCTTGTAGTACCAATTTCTGCTCATCATTTCGCACTACCTTATATGGTCCACTGCCGATAGGCGCGAGATCAAACTCGTCATTTCTCTCTACTTTGTGGGGGATTATCTTGGCACAGGTCTCGGCCAACAGTAGCGGTAAACGCCGATCAGGAGAGTTGAGGTGCACATCGATCACCAAAGGAGATGGCGATGTGGCGCTTTCGATGGTCTCAAACAGAGTAAACTGCCTTAGCTCGTTGAGGTTTTCTACAATGTGCTGCGTAGTAAGCATACTGCCATCATGAAAGCGAATATTGGGGCGCAAATAAAACCGCCATTGCAAATCGGAGATGATCTCCCAGGTGTGTGCGAGGTCTGGGGCTAATTGGTCATTATCATCCAATCGAGTTAAACCACTAAAAATCTGATGGGCGATATGCTGCTCAGAGCGGCGCATCGGCATTCTTGGGTTGAGCATTGATAACGGGCGATAGTAAGGCAAGCGGATCACTTGTTCACCCTGGCCGTGTTGAACCCCCAAGTACCCCTCAATGACTTGAGCTAACTTTGCCGAATCGTTGTTCATCGCGCCGAGTGCATGCTCAATTTTGCCCTCTTCCAGGTAACGCAGCGCCAAGTGGCGACTGACATCGGTCCGATTGCGCTTAAAGTTGAGTTGAGACAATTTGCCTCGACCCGGTGCCGGGTGCCATTCTATCCACCCTTCCTCATCCATTTTGTTTAGCACAATGCGCGCATTACGTCGGGTGCAGAACAAAACCTCAGTGATCTCTTCAATCCTGACTTGACTGTCTTGACCTGCAAAGTGCTCAAACAAGGTTTCAAACTGGACTCTAAGGCGTGGACTGCTCATTGTTACTTCTTATCATTAATGGTTAGATTGCTCGAGCAAATAGTTCAATTGCTCGAAAGTTGCTTAGCGCTGTTTAACGGCAATAGTTAGGCGGCTGACACAGATCGCACGCTGCTCTTCATCCTCAATGGTGATTTGCCAGACCTGCGTTGAACGACCAAGGTGCATTGCGCGCGCTGTACCGGTCACAAGCCCTTCGCTTTTCGCACGTAGATGATTGGCGTTAATGTCCAATCCAACACAGTAGTGCCCCTTATCAACACATAAATTGGCCGCCACAGAGCCGACGGTCTCAGCCAAGACAACCGACGCACCGCCATGCAACTGGCCAAAAGGCTGATGGGTAAACTGACATACTGGCATCGTAGCACTGATTGAGCTGTCGGTGATCTCAGTAAAGCGGATTTCGAGATGTTCGACCAAGGTGTTGTGAGACATTTGATTGAGCGCATCTAAGTCTGCGCGTTGTTTCCATATCGTTTGGCTTGGATTGAGTGAATCTAGGTCGTTGAATGCCATACCAACTTGTCCATCATTTGTAGGTTAGCCATAATGGTAAGAGAAGTTGTATCACTATATCAATACGGAGATTGATAATGTCTAACGGGATCCGCTTTTGTCTTATCGCTGCAAGTATCGCCTTGACTGCGTGTAGCTCATCGCCAACTGGACGTAATCAGATAATCTTGTTTTCCGACTCGGACATGAGCTCGCTTGGCTCACAGTCCTTTGAACAAATGAAGCAAGAGCTCGCCATTAGCAAAGATAAGCAAGTTAATGCCTATGTTCAATGTGTCACCAATGCAATTACTGCCTATGTTCCACCGCAGACCTCGTTCACTGAGTGGGAAGTCGTTGTCTTCGATAGTGAGCAGGTTAATGCCTTTGCGTTGCCGGGTGGGAAAATTGGTGTTTACACGGGTATACTAAATGTTGCTACAGACCAAGATCAGCTAGCCACTGTGATTGGCCATGAAATTGCGCATGTTTTGGCAGACCACAGTAATGAGCGCCTCTCACAAAGTCAGTTAGCCAATGTTGGTTTGCAGATCACCGATGTCGCCCTTGCGGGCAGCGGTGCTGGCGAATATCGTGGAGCAACCATGGCCGCACTTGGGCTCGGCGTTCAATACGGTGTGATCTTACCTTATGGTCGAGCCCAAGAGTCTGAAGCCGACATTATAGGCTTGGATCTTATGGCACGTGCTGGCTTCACCCCTACCGCCAGTGTCTCTTTGTGGCAAAATATGGCCAAAGCCTCTGGAGGCTCTCAGCCTCCTGAATTTTTCTCCACCCACCCATCTCATTCAACCCGGATCAAAGACCTGCGTGAGCAAATCGCCAAGGTGCCGCCAGCCGCCGGTGGTAAACCTAATTGCCAAGTGCCAGGCTAGCTCGACTTGTCGGTAAAGCGCGTTTCTCTGACTGACAGAACTCTAACTAGCTGTGTTCTAAGCGTAAAGAAATGAGTGACAGTATCACTTTTACTCATTTCTTCAGCTGGAAAAGACAACTTTTACCAGCATCTTCGCCTGACTTCCGCTATAATCCGACCCAAATTGAATGTTAGGTAAGATAATCATGTCTACAGAAGCGACTCTATTACAACGTTGCGAATCAAAATGTGAACTTTGCGGCGCAGAAACCTCTCTTACAGCTTATGCGGTTCCGCCAGAGTCAACGATTACCGTTGACCACGCGGCAATGCTGTGTGACAAGTGTCTGTCTGAGATTGAAGCACCAAAAGATATCAACCACTGGCGTTGCCTAAACGACAGCATGTGGAGCCCAGTACCACAGGTACAGGTATTGGCGTGGCGCCAACTTACTCGTCTTAACAGCGAATCTTGGGCTCAAGATGCGCTGGATATGATGTACATGGAAGAAGACACCATGACCTGGGCGATGAAGGGTATGTCAGCAGACGACAAACACCTAGATTGCAATGGCGTTGAGCTGCAAAAAGGTGACGATGTCACAATCATCAAAGACCTGCCGGTAAAAGGCTCGAGCATGGTAGTCAAACAAGGTACAGTTGTTCGTGGCATTGGTCTTGCGCAAGACGATCCAGACCTGTTCTCAGGCAAGGTCGAAGGCCAATCAATCTGGCTTCGTTGCGAGTTTTGTCGTAAGAAATAAGCGTCTTGATACGCAAAAGAGGTGAGCTATCTCCGCTCAGTTCTTCCAAATGTTAAAAAGCCAGTTCGATGATGAACTGGCTTTTTTGTCTCGGCCTTAGGTTAGCGATAAAGCCCAATATCTTTTTGCATATGCCCTGAAAGGTCGCTGGTGTAATAGCTGCGCGGCGTATTATCGACAAATAAAATATCCAAAAAGTGCTTGATCAATCCTTTGAAGTTAACCGAGTAGCTTCTGCTTTCCTTAGGACTTGAAACTACGATTGCATCGATTTGCATTGCTTGTGCCATACCTAACTCCTCAATATTCGGTCACCTTGTTGACACAATCATAAGTGATTAATTGCATTGTAAATAATGACAAAAACTTTAACTTCAGATTAGATTTACTTATGTTTAAAGTTTGTTTCACGCACGGCGATAAGTTAACCCACAGTGAAGAATAATTATTCACAACAAGAGTGAATTGGCGCAATTATCAGGCAATTTATATTCACAAGCTCAATATGGCGTAACAAGTTGCCAACAAAAACCAGCTCACCAAAAGGTGAGCCAGATCTAAACTGCACTACTATTTCTAATCTTGACTAATCCACTATCAATCACTTCTTTCAAAGCAATTCACGAGGGATGATTCGCGGCATACTGCTTACAGTGCTTAATCGCACTATCAATAAGCTCTGTTGCGGATTGAGTACACTCAGGTAACTGTGCCGTACTCTGATTGATTGGCAGAGTTCGCTCGCCCCACTGGATGATGCCCGCCCCCCAAGTTAAGCCCGCGCCAAATGCCGCCAGCAACAGCGTATTACCCGGTTGCACTTTACCCTGCTCAACCGCTTCACAAAGCGCGATTGGTATCGTCGCTGCTGATGTGTTGCCGTAATTTTGAATATTGATGAACGCTTTGTCTTGGGGAATACCAGACAGGTCGCACAAGGTCTGGATAATGCGAATGTTGGCCTGATGCGGCACAACCACATCGACCTGCGCTTGGGTTAACTTCGCTTGGCGTAACACCTCAGCAGTGGCTGCCCCCATACCTTTAACTGCGCGCTTGAAAATCTCCTTACCAACAAAATTGAAATCCCAGTAGCCGTTTTCTGGGTCAAACCGCTCCATCGACGTGCCAAATTTAGGAACTGACAAAATATCGCGTCCCTTGGCATCACAGCCGATTTTTGCGCTTTGCAGCCCGAATACTTGCTCTGTGCGAGACACCACCGCAGCGCCTGCTCCATCACCAAACAATACCGCGGTATCACGCTTAGTCCAGTCGATAAAAAACGACAAACGCTCCGCACCGATAATCAAAGCGTGTTGATAGTTGCCCGCTTGGATCATGCGCGTTGCGGTCTCAAGGCCATATAGAAAACCTGTGCATGCGGCATTTAAATCAAACGCAGCAGCGCTGCGGATCGCCAGGTTTTGTGCCACTTTCGAGGCCGTATTGGGGATCAATGAATCCGGAGAGCAAGTGGCGACAATGACCAGGTCAATATCTTCTGGCGCAAGACCCGCGCAATCGAGCGCCCGCTGCGCGGCTACTGTGGCTAGGTCCGATGTATTGACATGGCTAATACGACGAGTGCTGATCCCAGTGCGAGTTTGGATCCACTCGTCAGAGGTATCCATAAAGGAGCTTAAGTCTTGGTTCGTTAATACAGCAGGTGGTAGACATTTCCCCCACCCAGTGATCTCTGCGTAGTACATAGTCAATCAGTTCCTACTTATTGTTATAATTAAGTACTGCCCACATCACTACTTTAGATTACGACTAATGAGCGTTGACTATAAGTATATACCCTACTAATGAAAGCGATCTGCAATCAAGGTTACCAATACTGATTTAATGGCCATCTTAGCTTGATTTCTCCCGCTATCGATAAAAACGCAACAGAACTCAAGTGGAGTTAGTCCAAAAGAACATGGCTGAACTAATACTGTTCAGCCATACTCGGTTTGATTCCAGTTAAGTGTCAATTTTCTCGCAAAGATTATCGATAGTTTGAACGATCTTCTTGCACCTAGGGTGCCAATCTAGGCCGCTACGTGTCGTCGACTGCTCCTCAATCCAGTGTTGAACAATATCCGCTTGCGTAGCGCCACAATCAGTCGCAAAGCCATGGCGGTGCCAATATTGATAGTCCTCAGAATTAAGCTGCGTTGGTTCGGCTGGCGGGACAAGCCACGGCAAATTAACCTCTTGCTCCTCTAATGCAGGTAAATTTATGCCTACTTTAGAGCTTAAATCATAAGAAATGCTGTCGCTCTGTTGATGAATCAAGTGTTCAAAAATCAGTTCTTTAGTCTTACCATGTGCTCGCGCAATTCGCCCAAATGGTCGAAGTCCTTTTACGTTTCGACCGGTTGGTGATATGTACGACAGGTCAAACTCAACCACAAATAGGTGATACTCTTTATTCCTATAAAGTCTATGATGATAAACGTAATGTTCCGGTTCGATATCATCCCCAACTCGCCTTTGCGGAATCAACTTGCGCTTTAGGTTAAGGTCTAGGGCTGCATCATTCGCAATACTCAAGATATGCTGGTTCTTTGTTAGCGCCATTTGGCTATCTAAAGACCACTGACCATCGGCATTGCTAACCTTGCCACAATAAATCAGATTCCCTTTATAGGTTGGACCTGCGTCATTTTTCCGCATACCAACCCGCAAGCTAGTCGGTAACTGTACGTTTATACACTGCCAATCGAACTCGTGCTTTTCATAAGCTTCCGAGTTAATGTTTTCGGCAAACACCCCAACCCGCACTCTAAATGCCTTATCAGGTACATCTGATGCATCGCGCTTAGTCCAACTAAAGCGCTCGAGCTCAGAGCCCCGCTCAAACAGCACTTCTTCAGGACCTTTATCGAGCTGAACAGCAAAATAGGTATGATTAATCCGCTTGTGGAATAAAGAAACATCATCAATGGTGGTGACTTTTGGCGCGGTATATTTATTGTTTACCTGATGAAGAAACTCTCTATTTTTTACTAGAACTTCCTCATTAAATGTAACTTGTTTGTATTGCCCATCCTCAACGACGGTTACTTTGGAGGTATTTTCACGTTGGATCCCGTACTTTAACACACCAAGTTCTGCGCTCTCATTCTGTTTGTTATCGAGCAATGCCAGTCGCAATTGAATCTCTCTCAAGTGCCCCTGAGCAATATAAGATTTAAACAAATCATCTGATTTTGGTATCTTTATTCCGTCTCTTTTCCACCATACTTTAATTTTACGGCCTAGTTTTGAATAGTCGCTTTCCTGCAGAACAGGTTTTATGCCTCGGATTAGCCTATTTTTAAACCAGTAATTGAACTCATACTGCGCACCAGTAATTTGTTTCACACCGAAGTTTTGATAAACATGCGCAATATCATCGTCAATCTGTTTATTCTTACTGGAGTTTGTGACTGCAAAGGCATCGGCAGTCATAGGTGTAAATAGTACCTCAGTAACCGGGCCGCGGTTATGGTCTAGCTCATAACTGAGAAGATGGCTGAACACCGCATCAGTAGCCGCTTTATCGCTTTGCGGCTCAGTGACCAAACACTGGACCATGACGCGATGAAATGGGGTTAAGCGATTGGACTGCCCTTGATTACACCATGACTCATAGGTCTGCCACTTAACGGTTTCTTTACTGCCGTTAAAAGGTTCAGCAATGAGCACTCGGTGGAATAAGATGTCTTCTGGCCTAATTTCACGATTACTGGCAACATTAAAGTTTCTAACAAAATCTCTTAATATTTCGGGTTGTTCCCTCACACTAGATTGATTGTGTTCAGTCAATAGCTCGTCATCAAAATCCTCGTCTTGGATATCTGCTAATACACTTAATTGGCAGTGTACAGGGAAGTTATTGGTGAACGAGTCATACTGATTATCCACTTGGCGACGGCGAGCGCTTGTGGCACCTTGATACTCGGCAAACGTTGCAAAATCAGAACGAACATAGCTTATCCACATTGAGGCTAAACTGTTTCTGGTCCCCTGATACAAAGACCAGTCATCATTCAAGATCAATATGTTTATATACTCTTGAACCTTATGGGTTTGTATAAAATTATCGATATCAGCAACGCTGGCGTTCTGGCCCTTTTTCATTCTGGCTAACAGTAATATTAACCCGGTAAATGCTACCGCTCTTTTTAGGTAGCGACGAACGATTTGTTGTTGAGCTTGCTCACTTGACTTGAGCGCTGTTAAGTTTTCAATCGATGGGTTTGGCTGCTCAAGATTAACAGAAACTTCACTTAGCTCAGAGAGTAACGACATATGTAACTTAGATATTTCTTTTATTTCTCCCGCCACACTCGGATCATAGCCACTATATAACCAGGAAGAAATCAAGGAATTAAGCATCTCATGTGAACTTTGGACAAATGGTTTGATGTCGTTATTTAGCACGAGCAAGCCCTGCGCTGCTATGCCAACAGTTGAAGAGTACAACGTCAACTGCAGAGTTTGCATCACTATCGCATAGCGAAAGAGATCACTTTGCTTGTTTTTATCTCGCAGTGTGGTTACCCAGTCGTGACGAGCCTTTTCGAGTTGAATCGATGCTGTTCGACTCGCTGGAAAGCACAAGGCAAACTCAGAAAGATAAATTTTGATCTCTACACGTCTATTGACAACAAGCGAAGGATTTTTGTCGTCTATCTCTTTAAAAGTAGGGTTCAGGATAGCTTCAGATGCACCACGTCCTACGATCTCAACTTTATCCGCGACTTGGTCTGAAAACGCACTTTTAGCTTGCTCTGCCCGCTGTAAAGAGAGCTGAAGGTTGCTTGCTTCTGTACCAATTTGACAAGCGTGACCCGCAATGATCACCTTAAAGTCTGAAGCTTTTACTAGAATGTCAGACAGTATGTCAAAGACTCGCTTATAGCGACCCACATCCACTTCACTTTCATTAAAAAAGGCTGAGAAAGCCAACCCAATACCATGATGATCGTCAAGGGCAGTGAGCC
Organism: Vibrio glycogenivorans; assembly: GCF_051660965.1. Lineage (NCBI taxonomy): Bacteria > Pseudomonadati > Pseudomonadota > Gammaproteobacteria > Vibrionales > Vibrionaceae > Vibrio > Vibrio glycogenivorans. Next base: position 19,163 of record NZ_JBPVIS010000008.1, read on the forward strand.
AGCGGCCCTCACTATGTAATTTGGCCTCTTGCTTACTAGCCGGATCATCGACCGAGTTTTCTAGTACCGCTTCTAATGATTCGCAAAGCTGACCATAAACCTGATCAATATATACAGAATTGACGTTTTGGCTCTGCTCAAGTGCAGGTATTTTTTTCAGGTAATCACCGGCTAGCGCCTCAAAAATAATTTTTTGCTGCGAGTGTGTAAGCTTGGTCTGTTGTAACTTGTCATATTTAGTTAGAAAGTCCTCTACGTCACCAAAGGTCGCGCCTAATCGATTAAGCTGGTTGAATGATTTGGTTGTGGTGTCGGTCAAGTCATTGACAACCCCTTGGCTATATCTAGGCAGCCAGGTTTTGTGTATTGTACCGAACGCCTTAATCTCGGAGTATTTTGGCACTCCATCAAGGAGTCTTGGCAGCCAGGTTTTATGCAGAGATCCTGTTGAGTCAAGTTCAGCCTTAGTTGGAACAAACTTTAACGGTTTTAAGTAATCACTCTCAAGAATGGAGTATGCTCCACCTAAGTCAACTAATCGCTTTGTGAACATCGTATTGGTGTCAAACGTCTTAACACGGTAGTCTTTTATTTCTCTAGCAGCTTTTACCGATTCGACGTAGTCCCTTATTTTTTTAACTTGTGCAGAACCACCAAAGTGCAAATCAAGTGAGGTCCTTATCGCGGGGGGAAGAGGATCGTTGGCGTTATGTATCGCTTCAATAATACTGTCTGCAACTCCGTTCCAATCAATACTCTTCTCTTCATCCGTATCGCCTTCTTTCCTTCCATACATTTCCCACAAATCACTACCAAGTGTACCCCCACCCGCAATGGTCGCCTTGATGGCATGCTCACATGTAAGACGAGCGCGCTTAATAAGCTCCACCCCTTTGCTTTGTGAAGCACTGTTATCCAAGTACTTTTGGATATTACCTAGATAATCAGGGAACTGATTTAATAATGCCTCCTCAAGTGACACCATATCACCGCTGACCACTGCCATTGGACCTAGTGGCCCGAATGGATTAACCGTCAAGTATTCGCGTAGATCGTAACGATATACTATTGAACCATTCTCTTTAATTGGTTTAAGATTAGTATTTTTTAGTTCAGTTATTACCCTGCTTTCGTCTGGAAAGGTCCATTGTATGCGCAGCGTATAATAACCATCAACAAGGGCATGTTGTGGCACTTTTAGTAGTGCAACAGGGTAGCTATCCGAGCCATTATGACTAATGGGGGCAAGGGCAACTCCCTGTCCCAGTACAGGATGAAAGTCAAACGCCCCTTCACTAACTTGTTCTTTTATAGGTTCAAACGTGTGCAATGACACTTGTGCACCGCTATAGAGCTTGTTTGAAAACAAAACCACACAAGTTGTATAGGAAGGTAACACAATAGCATTTATACTCGAGGTTTTGATGCTGTCATACCAATTATTGTAATTAGTCTCGGCTTCAGACAAATTTTGTTTTTGGTAGCGAGGCTTAAGTTGATTCTTATCCAACTCCAATACACTATAAGTGTAGTCTTTTACGTCTGAGTCCACGTTTTTCCAGATATTATATACGTCGCTCATCAGCGTATCTCTATCTGGTGCTACCGCCAATAACGAAGTCAGCGTGCTAAATGGAACATTGACGATATGATAATTGGTTTTAGTCAGTTTATGTATTGGCGAAGTGTGGCCAAATACACCGATAGCTTCCGATAAGGTTTGCTTATCATCTGTGTAATTGCTTGAAGCCAGAATGGCATCATTACCTAGATTAAACAACTGAGCATTTTTGTCAGAAGCCCAAAGCTGACGCTGGTCTTTCTCCAAAAGATTGATCGCAAGTGAGGTAAAAGGAAGAGGAACAAGTTCAGACAACTCTGAACTATTCTCTGGTGTATACGAGTCAAAACTCAGATCCTCATTTTTCAACGGCTTTTGAGCAACACCCAAAAGGTAGTAAGGATCGCCAAGATTTGCCCTACTCATATTCACCTCCGTTGACAAACTGCTGCCAATCAAAGTTACCGGTATTATAAAGACTATGATCCTTCGGCGATGCTCCTTCAATTACACCTCCTGACATAGGTCTCACCTTTTTCATATTCCCCTCATGATCGATTCGATATAAGCTTTGCCCGTATGAACCTCTCGTAACGAACTCGCCATTATTAACGATAAGCTCAATACTATGGAACTTGCCACTATTTTCAGGTACCGTGGTAACAGTGCCTTGCTCTAAGTCAAACCAGAAATTGTAATAACCGCTGCTACCCCATGCATATTTACCATCTGGACTAATAGTACTGCCACGGCGCATTACGTAATAATGTAGATCTTCACCTTCTGGTATATTTTTCGTGCTCGACTCAACGTCACCAGTAAACTCGTCAGTAATGTATGCAGCAATTTGCGACACTTGATAACGCTTATCATCAATAATAACTCCATTCAAGCCAATTTGTCGGTCAATTGGCTCATGAGTTTTTGTTGCAATCGTATATTTATAGGCGTGCTCTAGGTTAGTTTGATAGTAAACATAACTGCTGTCTTCTGCCCAAATAAATCTTGGTGAGTAGCCAGAGCCAAGCTCTATCCTCTCTTGGGTCTTTAAATCCAATAAATAGTGGTGATAGCGTCGCGAGCTTTCATATTGGCCATAGGCCAAATATCGGTTATCCGGAGAGCGACGTGCACTAATATTCCCTCCCCAGCCATGCTGTTTATCTATCACTAGGCGTAAATCACTACCGTCAATTTTCATGCTGAATAGTTTTTCGATGGACTCCCCCCTGCGAAAGCTATTCATCCAACTAAATTGAACTCGAGGCATATCATAAGAGGACTCATCACTGATATCTTCTAAGGGCCATATTTCTGCTTTATTTAGACGGGCAGCTAAATCGCCATTTTCCAGGCGAATATAGTAGTTATAGTCATCCACCCATATGATCTCCCTGCCTTCATTATCAAAGCGTCGTCGACCATTTTCATCATAGCGGCTTTGAGTTTCCTCGGCTTCGTTTGAAGAGGATTGCTGACTATCAGCACAGCCTATAAGGAGTACCGATAACAATAATAAATAAGGTTTAACCATGTTTTTTCTCAAAAAAGTAATTTAGTTATTGAATAGCTCAACCAATTCAACTTGGTCATAAATCACAACTTCTCGCGGTTGGTCGCCATAATCTTCCCCTCGGCACAGACGAGTGAGGCTCACGTACTGTGTCTCTTTTGGCCAACCTGAAAAAGACATGGCTTTTACACCATCGGCGACCAACTCCATCTCTCTGATCGTTATTCGTTGCTCCCAGTTATTTTCTCTATCACGTAAAATAAAGCAGTCATCGGGCTGATCTTCCTCGTAAACCCGATAGGTGAGTCTTACCCGTTGAGTCGGCGGGTTTAATACCACTGCAGCAACACCGCTATCAACATACTTCTCAATCCAGTAATGTTGTTCGCCATCACTTGGTATTAGTTCTCTAACTTCGCCCTCATCACTGACGAAGGACTGTGAATCACTGTATTGGGATAGACCGTCTAAGCTAGTGGCCAACGCTTCTGGATCAGATTCTAGTGATTTCAGCTCAGAGAGGCTTAGCTGGCTAGGGCTGTGATACATGAAGACCGATTGTGTTTCTGAGGCAACTTTATACGGCAATAGAATATGAGGCAGGGGCATCCCTCCCGCTTCACGATAATGGTATTTTCCTCCCCAGTTTGGCGCCTCTTGGGTTTTAATAGTGAATGTAAAATCCCCTTGGTGACAGCGTATCTCGACCTCTTCAGCTTCAAAGCCGAATAAACGCTCTTTACCATAAACATCCACACGGCCCTTAAATTTCACTTTTCCAGCAACAAGCACGTCAAACTCGGCATAACTTAGTGGAAATCCTGTCTCTGGATCGGAGAGGATGATATCGGCAAACCGGTGTGTGGCCTTGGTGCCTGGTTGCAGTTGTCTATAGTAGTTAACATCAATGTCGCTGAAATACCCATTGTCTAGAACCTTTAACTCCCTCCATACCTCATCACGCCAGACAACGTAGATGTAACCACTGGTGAAGCTTGCAATTGAGCTATTACGTTCATAGAAAGGGATCACAGGAACCAAGACTGTCTCCCACTCATCCTTATCGATACTCTCATCTTGGCCATAAACCTGAGTAGCCAAGGGCAGGTTTAATGGTTTGGGAAAATTATGCATCGTAACAGCTAGGCTTAAATTTCGAGGGTCATTACCTACAGATTTAAAAGTAGCCAGTGAACGGTGAGGCTTATTTCTATCAGCACTTGGGGGCTGAATCTGTCTATTTTGCTCTTTGGTACTACTCAAGCACAAATACGATGAGGAAGCGTGCCATTGACCGGCTAGCTCGACATTGATTACTTTTGTCGATACTGGCACTGACTTCGCCGGAGGTAAGGGCTTTTTGACTAAACTCCGCTGCTCAATAGGCGTGTAGTTTGCCTTAACATAAGGCATGGGTTCATTTGATGGTTTAAAAGTATGGAAGCTCATAACTCTTCTTTAGGTATGGGTTGATTTGAGCGCATGCCGATATTTTATGTAGACTATTAGCAAAACTTTAATCAATCGAACTGAAAATTATGGAAAAATCAGCGTGAAATCATATGCCACTTGTTTATTTAAAATCAACTGTCAGAGTAACATCTTTGCCTGTGGAAACGACGGTTTAACTATGCATTTGGATAGACTGTGATCAGCTACCAAAGTTTGGGTAGAGCTTGCGTCACAAGTTGGCTTTATAAGCAAGGGGATGGTCAAAAGCGTAATCTGGCGCTATTGATAGAAGCTAACGTGAAAAGGTATTCGCTGAGCACTGGTTGATTCACAGATGGTTAAATATAGCACTCAACCCAACCTCTCCTGCGTAGTACATAGTCAATCAGTTCCTACTTATCGTTATAATTGGTATTTCCAATCAAGACGCGATTGAAAATACTACTCAAATCACTACTCTATGTTTTGACTAATGAGTTTCGAATACTCAAACACTTATAAGTATATACCCAAGTAGCTGTGCCTAAGTAGCGATAGCTAAGAAACTTCGAGCTGTAATAAAGGAAGCCTCAATGAACACTTTCAACACCCGTTGTCCTCACTGTCAAGGTGTGAACCGAGTCCCGAGCGATAAAATCAACCAAGAAGCCAAATGTGGTCGCTGTCAATCTCCGCTGCTTGATGGCAAACCTGTTGAAGCTACGATAGACAATTTTGATGCGCTATTGAAAAGTGAGCAAACCGTGGTTGTGGACTTTTGGGCACCATGGTGTGGCCCGTGCACGAACTTTGCTCCAGTTTTTGAACAGGTCGCGGCAGAGCAGCAATCGAAAACTCGCTTTGTAAAGGTTGATACCGAGGCGCAGCAACAGCTTGCCGCAAGATTTGGTATCCGCAGCATCCCAACCATCATGGTGTTTAAACAGGGTCAAAGAGTGAATGTGATCAACGGTGCGCTGCCGAAACAACAATTTGAGCAATGGCTTGCTCAATCTTAATAGAAGCAATCGCGACTTGGTTACGATCAATGAATTGGGTCGGGTCACGCTCAGACCGGGTCGCGCTCAGACCGGGTCACGTTCAGACTGGGCCGCATCCGGTCCGGGTCGCATTCAAAGCCAACACAAGTTCACTAAGAAAACAAATTCAGTTGATACATAATCAGGAATAAAAATGGAGGCGCGTCCCGGAGTCGAACCGAGGTCCACGGATTTGCAATCCGCTGCATAGCCACTCTGCCAACACGCCTTTGATGATTAACAAGGAGTTAATCTTGCTTGAGGTGAGCTTATTACTGCTCTGTCTCTAACTCATCGAGTAAGAGAGAATGGAGGCGCGTCCCGGAGTCGAACCGAGGTCCACGGATTTGCAATCCGCTGCATAGCCACTCTGCCAACACGCCTTTGGTGATTAACATAGAGTTAATTCAAGTTTATTCAATGAGCTTTCGCCACTTCTCATCTCGTCATATTGCGATAGAGAATGGAGGCGCCTCCCGGAGTCGAACCGAGGTCCACGGATTTGCAATCCGCTGCATAGCCACTCTGCCAAGGCGCCTTATATAGCGCTCAATCTCATTGATTGTGATGGTGCCCCGGGCCGGACTTGAACCGGCACAACGCGAACGTCGAGGGATTTTAAATCCCTTGTGTCTACCAATTCCACCACCAGGGCAACGCAATCATGCGATGGCAACACCATCTGTTCTAGTGGCCTAAGCCCTGAGAACGAGGCGTACTTTAACGGATTGAGATTCTAGGTCAACTTAATTTTTGTCTTTTTTATTCAGATGGTTAAAAAGGCGACTCTACAGTATAAAGGCGCACCGATTAGGGTAGATGTTAATCAACCCAAGCACCGAACGATTGTTGTGAAGATCAATGTCATCACAAATTCACACAGCTTTATTAATGTGTAATTTGCTTAAATGACCTGCCCTGAGTTAATGAAACCTTTAAAACGTTATCAGTATGAACGTTATGCCGTATTGTGCAGTCTTGCCTATCCACGTGTTTTTAAGCAAACACGCTACGGTTTCGATCCAAATGGACAACGCATCATCAAAAACAAATTTGGCAAAACGCTAGTGCGCGTGCTGTGGAGTAAAAACAGCAAAGAAGTGGTAGTCGTGATCAAGGGATCTCATAGTGTGTTCGATTGGTTGCTCAATTTCGCCCTTTGGACGCGCAGTTGCCGGTCGCTTGGGCTTAACTATCGCATCCATGCTGGGTTTTACTATCTTCTCAATCAAGAGAGTCAACCTTCACGCAATGAAGATCGCCTTGGCGCATCGGTCCTAGAGCGGCTTGAGCAGACGCTAGTTCCCCTCGTCGAGCAAGGCAAGCGCATCGCCATCACTGGCCACTCGTCTGGAGGTGCGATTGGCTGCGTTTTTGGCGACTATTTTGAGGCAAAGTACCCCAAATCGATCAAGAGGGTTGTGACTTTTGGCCAACCGTCGATTGGTGACTGGCATTTTAGGAAATATTATCGTTTGTCGCATAAGACCTACCGCATCTGCTGCGATTTAGATATGGTCACGTTTATGCCACCACTGCCTTTGGTCTACTGGCATGTGGGTAAAATGCTGTGGTTGTACAATGGACGGATATACGAAAACACACCGAGCTTGATTCGCTTTGGGCGTTCAGTATTAAGTTGGATTATGCGCCCTTTTTCCTATCACCTGATGAGCAAGTATATTCGGAACAAAGACTTTTTTGATGAAAGGTAGCTTTTTAGGAGAGAAAGAAAAGCTACAAAGAAATGGAGGCGCGTCCCGGAGTCGAACCGAGGTCCACGGATTTGCAATCCGCTGCATAGCCACTCTGCCAACACGCCTCATTAGATTTGCCATCAAATCTATATGACTCAACAACCACTGAAACCCAGTAATCATGTGCCGCACGAATTCGATGGCGTGTACTTTACCTGCTTCACGGTATCAGTCAATGCTTTTTTTCCAATTTATGTCTAATTGAATAAATACTCTGCAATGTGCTGGCATAGTCAACGATGCTAGTGTCGCTTGGTAAACCTTTCCAACATGCTCGGCGCATAATGCCAGCAGTGATCAAACATCTCAGTGAGCTCTGGATTGCCATAACGCGAGACACAGACCGCATGAAAACGAAAATGACGCTGCTTTAAATCATTAACCCGCTGTTCTAGTTCTTCTGACTGCGTTGGCGCAATAAAATCAGAGAGTACCAACACATCGGCGTTACGATATCGCTCGGTCTGGAGCATTTCCATCGAACGGATCAACGCCTGCTCGATATCCGTGCCGCCATAGAAGGTATAGCTAAGAAAATCCGCCATCTCTTGCAAACCGTCTTGTTTAGTTAGCTCATAAGTGATCTGATCGGTCGAGAACAGCATCACAAAGCAATCGCGTCCCTCTGCCAAGGCAATTTGCATCAGTGCGTAGGCCATTGCCTTGGTACTTTTTTCTGGAAAACCCTTCATTGAGCCTGAGGCATCAACGCAGAGAATAAACGGCCCCTTCTCTATCTCACCAGCGGCGTGATCTGGCTTATGCGCCACCACTTTACGGATCGTGCGTGCTTTCCCCTTAACGCGATAGTTCATCAAACGCTTGTCAATTAGGTGCTGATAAAACACCACTTCCAGCTCTGGATGAGTTAAAAACATCGTCTCATTGGGCAGTAAGCGGTTAAGGTCATCGCTTTGATGCACACCGACAATATCGTCGGCCACCTCATCACTGCTCTCCTCAACCACTTCCAGTGTCTCATCTGGCAGTGTGGTTAGGGCCGGGTCATCCACCTCACCCGCCATTCGGCCAAGAGAGGTAGCAATGGCTTGCAGGCCAGGGTTTTTCTTGAGGAAATCGGCGTACTGTTTCAGTTGACCGACATCGCTGCGTTTGAGTTTAGCCGACGCCATATCCCATAGACGTCCAATACTCTCCTCGTCACCCGCACTGGTGATTCCATCCATCTCTTGAATGGTCTCTATGCGTTGATAAAGATCGTCGAGCACCTTTTCTTTGTTGGCCTCTAGCTCTGAAACCTGTGCTTGTTTCAATGCCGCCTTAAGATGCTGATACCATTGGTCACAAAAAAAGTGTGGGAACATCGGGTTGTGTTTAATCTTGTTGTCGTCAAGCAGCTTGCGCGCTTTGACATAAAAGGCAGAATGCCATTCGAGCTGTTTGACCACACGTTCAATCTCAGTCTCAAACTGAGCCTCATTCCAGTGGATCACTTGCTGGTAGAGGGCAAGCTCGGTCTTGAACCGCTCTGTCTCACATACCTTAGTGATGCGCTTTTTGACTGATGTACGCCATTTCATTAAGTGATTTTTGACCGACGTTGAAACGCCACGATTTTCCGCCATCACCACCATCTGCGAGCGCGCCATGACATCATTAATCGCGGTATCGATAATGCCTGATTCCGCAACCATCAAGGCTAGGTTGACACTGTCTGCACCCAACATACGCTACCTCTCTAACTAAAAAACTCTGGGAACGCGTGAATACGCTTAATGATGTTGGCACACTCCTCGGCAAAGCCTTCTGCTTGCTCGCTTATCAACTGCAACCCAGACTCCATTGCCAGTAAGATGTCTTGATCGAGGAAGTTGTGTGGCAATGCACCGCGAAAATCTGAGCTGACTTGACGAACGTGGTGTTGCATCGATTGTACTTGCTGGTTAATCGCCTTACAGCGCTCAAGCCACTCGGCATAGTTATCGGTCTCAATGGGTTGACTGGTTGCCAATCCGACCAGCACCGAACGATTGGCGAGATCTTTGATCACCAAACGCTCCTGCGCATCAAGGTCAAAGCGCAGTTTAGTGACTTGAGATTTAGTATTCACATAGCCAAAAATCTCACCACTGCCCTCTTTGACCAACTTTTCAAGGTCATTTTTCGGCACGTAGACCCATTGTGTGTCGCCCTTATCCACATCGGAAACGGACATATTGCTTTGCAGCAACACCAGTTTAGCTAGATTGCCAATCACACCGACCTTATATAGCTTGGCCTGGTTAAGGTCATAGGACATGCTGGTCTTTTTCAAAATTCTTGATGCCGCCTCATGATTGAGGGTCATACTAAACGCTTGGTTAATCTCCTCTTGGATTTCATGTAAGTCCTCACGGCAACTGTTGACCTGTAGCTCCACCTCTTGTTGGTCAAAAGCATGGTTGAGGGCATAGTCTCGCATCACCTGATGGACCACCTGTCGAGACTCTGGGCTGTTCCATAAACAGTCCTCAAGCAGCAGCAGATCCAGTGGGTTGATGGCTTCTCGACCATTAAAATACGCACTGGCTTTGAGCAGCTTAATCGCTTTTTTCCAACGTCTGTCTGAGACGTACATCTGCTCTTCACCAAGCTGAATGGCTTGCGGCGCTTGCTCTAACGCAGTCTTGACTGTATAGAGTTTCTCAAAGGTGCGCTCATCGAGTGGTATCTCCTCCAAGGCGCGCATCCACTCATGGTACTCTTGATCCGTGATGGCCAGTCCTGGCTCAAGTTGCACTTCTTGTGGGGTGCCGACGGTTAACATCGAGCGGAAATTTTGCTTGTTTTGAATTCGGTCGACAAAGATACGCACCAACATACGATCGTAAAGCGCATCAAGGCCGCTATCCTCATCCGGTAGTTCATTTGAAGCGGAGACCAACAAACGCATGGGCACCGGCTCTATTTCGCTGCCATTTTTGAAGGTCTTTTCATTAACCACGGTTAACAAGGTGTTCAGGATTGCTGGCCCTGCCTTCCAGATCTCGTCGAGAAAGACCACCTGAGCGGTAGGCAAGTACCCTTGGGTTAGGCGCACATAGCGGCCATTGTCCTTCAATTCTTGGATGCTCAGCGGACCAAACACTTCCTCAGGGGTTGAGAAACGCGTCATCAAATACTCAAAATAGCTCGAGTCCTCAAACGCTTGGATAAGGCGTTTGGCGATAAGACTCTTTGCGATTCCCGGTGGCCCTAGCAAAAACACACTCTCGCCAGATAATGCCGCCAACAAACACATTTTGATTGTGCGCTCACGCTCATAGACGCCATCCGATAAGCCCTTAGCGAGCTTATTGATTCGCTCTGATAACAATGCTTTATTCGCATGTGACGTAGAGACTGGCTTCAACATCCACTTTCCTTTTATTACTGCTCATTTTATCTTTGTTTTCAATTAACATTATAGCTACATTCCCAACCCTGCACTTACAACTTTAGTTCTAGTCAGTACCGAGACTGTCAAGACAAACGGTTGAAATAACAGCTCAGTTGTAATGGAAATCGGCCAATGCTATGTAACAAAATGTGACACAGATAAATGTATGAATAAAAGTGTGAACAACACAATCTTTGTTTGTAATTTTGAAATTGCACATCACACCTTTGTGTGAAACAGGTCAAAAATGGAATAAGCGCTGGGATTTTACTCCCTCGGTCTTTTTATTACCGACTTTTGTAGTTAGAGTGAAAGCTAGTTAATGTTGTCAGCGAGCGTACCAAGGACATGAGTCGTCTTATTCACCAGTGGAAGTCAATCCGTCTAGAGCAAGAAGAGGTCGTCCTGCCCAATGGCAAGCAGATCACGCACACCAATATTCAACACCCTGGTGCTGCTGTGGTTTTACCCATCAATGCTGAAGGTGAAATAGTGGTGGTTAATCAGTATCGTCCCTCGCTGAAAAAGTGGTTACTGGAGCTTCCCGCCGGTACGATTGAAGAAGGTGAAAGCCCGTTAGCCTGCGCCCAACGAGAGCTGCTTGAAGAAACCGGCTTTGTTGCTGAGCAGTTTTTGCCCTTGGGTCAAGTGACGCCCATGGCAGGCTTTTGTGATGAAATCCAACACCTCTTCGTTGCTAAGGGAGCGAGTGCACATGGTGAATGCGCACTGGATGATGATGAGATAATTCAGGTTGAAACCATATCAGTGGAGCGCCTTCAAGAGCTGATTAAAACGAATCAACTCACTGATGCAAAGACAATCGCTTGCCTGAGTAAGGCGCAACTGTGTGGCTACCTTTAAACCTGATCTAAATCTATCCCGCAGGATAAATGAACTTGATCTCAACACGGCGATTGCACTGCTTGCCGGCGGACGAGGTGTTACTACACTTGGGCATCGTCTCACCAAAGGCACGTGTATAGATAGATTGTCTAGTCACACGCTGGCTAACCAGTGCTTGCTCAACAGACTCAGCGCGCTTTTGCGCGAGTTGATCATTATAACGGCTTAAACCAACGTTATCGGTGTGGCCATCGATGACAACCTCAATTTCTGGAGTTGTTGCGAGGTGGCGTGCCAGCCTATCTAGCCACTGACGTGATTGAGGGTTGATTTGGGCAGAATCGGTCGCAAACTGGATCACGGGCTCAAGTTGGATCACGGCAAACTCGCCTGGAATCAAGCGATATTCAATGCCATTTTGACGTAAAAACTGCTCTAAGCTGCTCGATTGATTGTGTTCAACGGTCGTTGACGTCACCTGACGCTGTACGGTGATCACTGTGTACGGTGGATCGCCCCACTCCGGATGCTTGACCTCATAGTCGTTTCTCGGTGCGGTATCGAGCAGATTGCTGCCATACCCTCCTTGAGAGTCGAAACTACCACAACCACTTAAGATCAATGCACTTACTATTATGGTTTTTTTCATCGCCCACCAGCACCACGTCTACAAAACTAAAATCCTACGCTCATCATATCGACCAAAGCTGATTATACTTGAGTAATATTTTGCAATTTTAATCTCATACTCGGATTAACCGCAAACGTGTATGATAGGAAATTACACTAAATCAGATGGATAGAGCATGAATATGTCAATAAAAACCCCAAAGTTTTACCTGGTATCCCTACTTGCCATTGTCCTCACTCTGGTTGGCTGCAGTGAAGAGCCAACAGTGCCAACTGAGGGCGAACAATACCAACGCCTGAACGTGGTACTTGACGATATGGCGCCTGTAACCAAAATCTTCTCACTGACCTGTGGTCATTGCCGCGCCATGCAGGGTTATCTTCCCCAGTTAGAGCAAGCTACCGGTCAAAGCATTGATAAAGTCCATGTCACCTTTAATGAAAGCGCTCAGATCGCCGCATTAATTTACTACACCGCCGTGATGCAAAGTGATACGCCACTGTCCTTTGATACAATGGAGCAACTGTATTCGGCAATCCAAATGGCCGATGTCACGGCCGAAGAACAAAAGCAAGCCGTCGAGCTGGTGTTTAGCCAGCATGGCTGGGCAAGCCCCTATGATATCGACGAGCAGCTCAACAGCCAAAGGCTCGAGCTATTTCAACATGCTGATGACGTCAGCATCAAGGCACGCATCAATGCAGTGCCAACGTTTATCGTCAATGGGCAGTATCAAGTCAACAGTTCTGCCCATGAAGATGTGCAAGATATTGCAAATACTATCAATTACTTACTAAATATGGAGTAACCTTTAATGTCAAAGACCATCCTAGCCGTCGTTATCCTTGCTCTGAGTCTGTTTTGGCTCTATCGCAATATGCAAAGTTCTAAGCAAGCCGACCTGAACCAGGCCAAAGGGGTTGAGTTTCTGAACAAGAATAAGCAGCAGGAAGGGGTAATCACCACCGAGTCAGGCTTGCAGTATGAGATCCTTCACCAAAGTGGTTCGGGTATTAAGCCGACCGCGGATCAGCGCGTGAAGGTTCACTATCACGGTACACTGATCGATGGCAGCGTGTTCGATAGCTCAGTAGAGCGTGGCACGCCGATTGATTTTGGCGTGATGCAGGTGATTAAAGGCTGGCAAGAAGGATTACAGCTGATGGAACAAGGCGATAAGTTCCGCTTGTATATCCCAAGTGAGTTGGGCTACGGCAACCGAGGGGCGGGCGCTATTCCACCCGCTTCGGTATTGATCTTTGACGTTGAACTGCTCGAGATTTTATAAACCCACTGGGTGGAAGACTAATTGATTGTCCTTCACCATAAAGCAGTCCATGCCTGCCGCGTGGGCTGCCTGCTTACCTAGGTCGGTATCTTCAAAGACGACACATTGAGTCGGCTCGCAGCCTATCTTTTGCGCTGCTAGCAGGAAGGTATCGGGTTCAGGCTTGTGATTATCAACATCGTTTGCGGTCACAATCGCCTCGAAATAAGGCATCAAGCCAGAACCCTCAATGAGTTCCTTAGCACTGACACTCTGACTTCCCGTGCCAACCGCCAGCGGCCTTTCACCGTGCATCGCCTTAACGATGTCTACAGTCACCTCAATCGGTGCCCCCTTGTCACGGATTGCCGCAAAACTCTGCATTTTAAACCGTGACACCGCTTGGGGATCGAGGTTCAAGCCCTGCTCTTGATTCACTTCAAGTGTGATTTTTGGGCTAGGCATCCCACCCAGTGCGTGAAACCATTGCTGATCAAAGTGAAAGCCAAACTCTTGTGCGGTTTGCTGCCAAGCCTCAAGGTGGGATGGCATGGTATCGAGCAAGGTGCCATCCATGTCAAAGATGAGCCCTTGGTATTTCATTAGTTGCTCTGAAAGATTATTCATGTTGATTTGACCTAAACTGTCTTTATTTTTGCGCGCTTACCTTACGTGGTAAGTATGACCAAATAGTGACGTTAAGTCACTAGACCGAGTCTTTTGGGACACCTTTTCCCACTTTTATTCGAGAAAGGTAACCAATCATAGATAATAAAAACTAATTACTGTTTCGAGAGTTTGGCAAATCACTAAATAGTTAATAATATTGGTGATTATACGAATTCAAATTTTATATTCTATGCACTCTGTAGTACATTAGGCACACCTAGCGTGTTGATAGCCAATCGCTGTCTCAATCGAAAGTTGGTTGAGTCTTATTGTCATGTAGCGCACAGACTAAACAGCGTGCTTGGTATAACTTATAACAGTCAATCAATATCAGTGTTTGCTCATTAGGCTCATAAACGCCTAATTTCGCCTTTCGCTCGCAACTTGTATGGATTGGGAAAATGGATCTAATCATGGAATTATTCATTGTGATTGGGCTAATCGCTATCTCATTAGCCGTTATCACACCTATTGTAGCCTTTAGGGCCAATGAAAAAGCGAATCGACTTGAGCAGCATGTCCGCTCGTTAAGAGAAGAAGTTGAAAAACTAAAGCGAGCACAGCCCTCCTCCCAACAGGAAAATCCACAGCCTGCTCCGATCTCACAACCGAAAACTGCACCGACCATGAAAGAGACTCTTATCGTTGAATCTCCATGGGAGCCGAAACCTGCAGAAGTAACAGAAAAGCCAAAGCCAGTTTTCAAACCGATTCCGCCATCAGAGCCAGCAGAGCTACATCCGTGGCTTGAAAAGTGCTTTGATCATATGCGCGATAAATGGTTAGTTTGGGTTGGTGGTTTAGCCATGGTGATCGGTGCCGGTTATCTTGTTCAGGTCGTTGGCAGCAACTTCACTTTCCCACCTATTGCGAGAGTATTAGCCGCAGCTGCAATATCTTTGGCTCTGATCGCGATTGGAGAGTGGGCACATAGAAAAATCAGCGCTATTTCTACCACGTTTTTCAGTGATAAGGCTGATGCGTATATACCGGCAGCACTTTATGCTGCGGGCATGAGTGGCTTATACGCCACAGTTATTTTCTCCACAGTGATTTATCAGTTTTTCACCCCAAGCATCGCGTTGATATCAATGGCCGCACTCGCGGTGCTCTGCCTCGCATTGACCGTAAGGTTAGGACCACTAATGGCCGCGCTTGGTCTATTTGGAGGCTATTCCGCACCGTTTTGGATTGGTGGTAGTGAACCCAATTACCTATTGCTTACCAGCTACATATTAACCATTTCACTGGCTGGACTATTGACCAAGCACTACAGCCAGATCAAATGGCTGGCAACTGCGGTCTCTATCGCTCACGGGCTATGGCTACTGTTAATCGCGACGAACATATCATCACAGCAAATCATCATCTGGTTCTTACTCTTTGTTCCGATTAGTACCTATTTGTTGGTTTGCACTCCGCTAATGGGTTGGCAGCTAAAGTTAGGCTACAAGAAAATCGCGCCAAAGCGATGGTTTCATCCACTGATCCCTGCCGTATTGCTTGCTGCCGTTAGCGCGCTAGTCATGGAGCGTTCTCTTGCGTTAGGTACTGGTTATCTGTGGGTGTTCTCTTATCCAGCATTACTGCTCATCATGCCTGCATTGCGAGGTAAGCTTGTTCCAAGAGCCTTCTATGGTGTTAGCATGCTCGCCATGATTCTGGCGACCGTATCAGTCTTTACTGTGGCCAATGAGACCTTAGCGGGTGAGGTTTGGTTCGTCTTCGCTACGCTCGTTGTTTTAGCCAGTGCAAGAGTACAGACCCAATACTTGCTGGGCGATAAACACAAAATCGCTTACTGGATGGCTTCACTAACTTTGCCAGCCCTGGTTATCACTACCCTGGTCTATGTCAATCATAACGTCACTGCATACCTAAATGGTTGGACGGTCTTCAGCATCGCGTCCATCGCACTGTCTCTGATGGTCGCAAACCGATACCAACAGCTTGTCATGGAGAACTCAATTGCGGTACATGCTTTAATTCTGGCGATTTGTCACTGTTATTTCGCCCCTGAACTTCTTCCCTTAACGATCGCTATACAGGTGCTAATCGCTAGTGTTCAGAGCCAGCAAAAACTTTGTTCACCTGGGATGTCGGTTATCAAAATCATGATGACCTTACTTATCATTAAGCTGTCATTAGTGCCTTTCCTACCCCAGTTACAAATTACTTGGCTACCGGAGTGGGCATGGCTTCTCACTAGCTTTATCCCGACAATCGCAATTTTGCTTGTTGCCCGACAAGTCATTGGCACACATAACTTTGAGTTTAGAGAATGGTTTGATGCGACAACAATGCACCTAGCAGTGTTACTAACCTTTACTCAAACCAGCTATTGGCTGCTCGACAGCTATAACTTCTTTTCTGACGTAAGCTTTTACAGTGTTTCGCTTTTTACTTGCCAAGCTCTAGCATTGTTCGTTGTTTACCAAGCAAAATGCAAGGTAACTTCACGCTTTAAGCCATTCTATCAGCACTATTCATTGGGCTTACTTGCCCTAGCTGCTTTGCTATTCACAGCATTAAATACCGTCTATCAACCACTGACGAACACCTACGTTTCTGGTGCCGATTGGCCAATCTTCAACTGGTTAGCGATCGGCTGGGTGTTACCTGCTGTAATTCTCGCCATAACGGCATACAAGGGATACTTCTCAGCGCCAATTAGTGCAGTACAACTCTATAGCATTGCTGCAGGTGCCTTGGGGCTGTGGGTTCTCTATTCGATCCGCCAGTTCTGGCAAGATGGTAGCATGATGCTCTCTCAACCCACCGGAATGGCTGAGATGTTTAGCTACTCGTTCGCAATTATCCTCATTGGCGTTGCAACGACTTATATCGGGGGCATCAAAGACCAACTTCAGTTGCAAAAGGTCGGCTTGGCAACATTAGGTATTGCCGTCTGTAAGGTGTTCTTACTCGATACCGCAGTGCTTGACGGTATTTGGAGGGCGATTAGTTTCCTTGGGCTCGGTGGTTCGCTGATTATCATAGGTTGGCTCTTCCAGCGCTTGCAGTATCGCTCAACGTTGAAGGCAGAGGATGCTGCCGCTAACTCTACAGCAGACTCACTATAGCAATAACTGCTTAAAAACTGGTGGTGACCAAAGTTACCCGGTCACTGCCTCTTTTACTGCTGAGTCAAAATCAAATCAGCTCGTCTTACGGCCGTATTCGCTCAGGAAGAGATACGCCAAACAACTGGTTTATTAAGGCAAGCTGTAACACTGACCCGATCACTGCTAGCGAGACACATGGCTGTTTTTGCCAAATTGAATATGTTAGCCTTGCCATATCGAAACTCTAACCCGTTTGTTTGTAATGAATTTTGCTGCCCTCACTGTCTTTATCCCCACTTTCTTTTTTGTCTCTGTGACCCCTGGTATGTGCATGACACTTGCCCTAACCCTTGGTATGAGTATCGGCTATCGCCGCACTTTGTGGATGATGCTGGGCGAATTAGCTGGGGTTGCGGTTGTGGCAATTTCAGCGGTGTTTGGTATTGCGGCGATCATGCTCAACTATCCTTGGTTATTCGTCGGCTTTAAGTTCGTTGGCGGAACCTACCTGATTTATCTTGGGGTACAGATGTGGCGCTCAAAAGGCAAGTTAGCTCTGTCGGCCGATACCGCACCTGTTAAGTCCGGTAATGACTGGGATCTCGTGATTCAGGGCTTTATTACCGCGATAGCCAATCCCAAAGGTTGGGCGTTTATGATCTCCCTTCTACCGCCGTTTATCGATCAATCCAGCCCATTAACACCGCAGTTAATTGTACTCGTATCGATCATCCTAATATGTGAGTTTATTTGTATGACGCTTTACGCCACGGGCGGTAAGGGTCTTAAACGTATGCTGGGCAAGAGTGAAAAAGTCCAATTGCTTAATCGTATTGCGGGCAGCCTGATGGTGGGCGTAGGTGTTTGGCTTTATCTCACCTAATCTAGGTGACTAGTTAAGGTGGTGTTAGTCAAGGTGGTATTAGTCAAGGTGATAACAAAAAAGGCGGTGTTGGTAGGCTAAAAGCAGCGCGGCTCTGTAAAGATTAAGTGGTCTATCGCCAGGCGGTAGACCACTAATTTTTCATTCACGGCTAACAAAACAATGGGTTAAGCGTCTGGGTAACCATTAGGGTTGTTTGACTGCCAACGCCAAGTATCTTCGGTCATCTCTGCCAGTGTGCGGGTCGCTTTCCACTCCAGCTCATTAATCGCTTTGCTAGGGTCAGCCCAACACTCCGCGATATCACCAGGTCGGCGCTCAACCAGCTTGTAAGGAATTGTCTTCTGGCTTGCCTGTTCAAAGGCTTTTACCATTTCCAACACACTCGAACCGTTACCTGTGCCTAGGTTATAGACATGCAGGCCTGCTTTTTTCCCCACCTTACGCAGTGCAGCAATATGGCCATCTGACAAGTCCATCACGTGGATGTAGTCGCGCACGCCCGTGCCGTCTTTGGTTGGGTAGTCACTGCCAAACACTGATAGGAATTCACGGCGCCCTACTGCAACTTGAGACACAAACGGCATCAGGTTGTTTGGGATCCCTTGAGGGTCTTCACCTAGATGACCGGTTGGGTGTGAGCCGACTGGATTGAAGTAGCGCAACAAGGTAATGCTCCAATCTGGGTTAGCGGCTTGGAAATCAGTTAAGCACTCTTCAACCATCAGTTTGCTGCGACCGTACGGGTTAGTCGCACTGGTTGGGAAGTCTTCCGTGATTGGCACCGATGCTGGATCGCCATACACGGTCGCTGATGAGCTAAACACAATGCTCTTCACACCAGATTCACGCATTGCGTCGACCAAAACCAGAGTGCCATTGACATTGTTGTCGTAATACTCCAGCGGTTTGGCAACCGACTCACCGACGGCTTTAAGGCCCGCAAAATGAATCACGGCGTCAATGCTGTGCGTTTGCATCACATCAACCAACAAACCTTTATTACGAATATCACCTTGAACAAAGACAGGTTTTACACCCGAAACTTGCTCAATACGCTCAAGTACGCTTGATTTGCTGTTGTAAAGGTTGTCGAGAATTACAGGCGTCATACCTGCTTCAATCATCTGGATGCAAGTGTGGCTGCCGATATAGCCCATACCACCTGTCACTAAAACGTTCATTTATCCTAGCCTCAACGGGGTTCTATTGTCAGACCGTGAGTGTAAAGCATTGACCGAGCTAAGTCTTTAGTCAAACACGCCTGCAGTAATAATTTCATCTATGCTCTCCCCTTATTTCACTCGAAAGGTGCGCAGACTGACATCATCAAAATTGAAAGTTGCTAATTTAACGTATTGATTGTACTAATTAAGGTTACAACATGTACTAGGACGTACAAGGACACTAGATGACAGTGAGCAGCATTTCTCTCAATTGTGATATGGGGGAAAGTTATGGGCGTTGGCGGATGGGTAATGATGAACACGTCATGCCGCATATCGATTTAACCAACATCGCCTGCGGCTTTCATGCCTCAGACCCACACATTATGGCTCAAACTCTTAAGCTTGCCGGCGAGTACCAGGTAAAAATTGGGGCTCACCCAGGTTACCCCGATCTGCAAGGCTTTGGTCGCCGCTCAATGACGATGGAGCATACTGAGCTCTATCATATCTTGATCTATCAAATTGGCGCCCTATCCGCTCTTGCCCAAAGCCAAGGTTTGTCTCTTAACCATGTCAAACCCCATGGCGCGCTATATAATGACATGCAGCGAGATCTGGGGTTGTTTGAGGCGGTATGCCAAGCGGTCGCCCACTTTCACCTACCACTGATGACCTTGGCCACACCGAATCGTGACCCTTTTCTCGACTGCGCCGACCGCTATGATGTACCGCTACTGTTTGAGGCATTTATTGACCGGGCGTACCTCGCCAGCGGCACCTTAGCACCGCGAGGCCAATCCGGTGCTGTACTGAGCGATCCTGATGCGATCCTGGACCAAGCCAATCAAATTATTCGCTATCAAAAGGTCAAAACACTCGATGGTGAAATCCTGCCGATTGATGCTGACACCCTGTGTATCCATGGTGATAACCCGAGCTCAATCCTTATCGCGCAGCGTTTGCGACAACTTATTGATCAGCAAGGAAACCTAGGATGAATCAAATCAAACCAGTCGCGATTGAGTGGCAGCAGGTATCCGAAACCACGCTATTGGTCGAGTTCCAAGCGCCGCTCAGTATTGAGCTGTCGCATTTAATTGGCCACGTTGCCAAGATGCTGCTCAAAAGACACAGCAAGGTGTTAATGAATGTGACACCTTCTCACCAAACCCTGTCACTCGATTACCTTCCATATAGAGTCGATGCTAGGGTCCTTATTGCGGATCTGCAGCGCTTAGTGGCCAACGCTCAGCTTGCTCATCTCAATACTAAGCTGCTGACGCTGCCTATCTACTATCACCCAAGTGTTGGCTACGATATTGAAGCCTATGAACAAAAGGGCCTGTCACTCAATCAGGTTATCGAGCTACACACCCAAGAAAGCTATTACGTCTCAGCACTCGGTTTTGCTCCTGGGTTTGCCTTTTTAGCCGGACTGAATCCCGAACTTTCTATGCCAAGATTAAGCGCGCCCCGCACACAAGTGGCCGCGGGAAGTGTTGGCATTGCGGATGAGTTTACTGCCGTTTACCCCAGTACCAGCCCCGGAGGATGGCGGATTATAGGTAACTGCCCACAACCGCTTTACCTTCCCAAGCAAGAACCAATCACGCCGTTTTCTGTTGGCGCTACTGTGCGCTTTAAGAGCATCAACCAGCGTCAATTTCTCGATTTAGGTGGCCAACTTCCCAACCTAGGAGCAAGCGCATGACACTGATTGTAGAGAAGTCACACCCTGGCGTGATCGTGACAGACTTTGGTCGTTACGGTTATGCGCATCTCGGTATTACCACTGGCGGGCCTGCCGATCAGTACGCGTTTAGTTGGGCAAACTACCTGCTGCAGAACCATATCGACTGCACCGTGATTGAAATTACCCTAGGCCAAGCACGTTTTCGAATCACTAAGCCGTGTTGGATGGCCATCGCGGGGGCGGATCTGCAGGCGAGGTTAGATGGTGTCGCGCTAAAAAACTGGTCAAGCTTCTTAGTTCGTGAAGGACAGCAGTTAGAATTCAAACTGCCAAAAAACGGCCTGCGTGCCTATCTTGCGGTAAAAAATGGCTTTAAAGTCCCCAAAACCTTAGGCAGTACCTCAACGGTCAGCCGAGACAAACTTGGAGGCGTGGACCATCAGGGGCATGCACTCAAAGCTGGCGACAAATTACCTTTTGCTAAGCACTCGCTTGAGGGCAGTCGGCAATACGTCTCGTTTCGTTTTATCCCTGACTATAACCGCCCTATCTACTTGCGCGTGATTGAAGGTTATCAGAATAAGGCATTCTCAAGACAATCACTTGAAACCTTTTATCAAAGTGAATACCAGGTACAGAAAGACAGTAATCGCATGGGCTACCGCCTATCCGGTAAGCACCTTACTCCACCATGTGATGGGATTAAAAGTGAGGGGCTGGCACTCGGCGCAGTTCAGATCACCCCAGAAGGCATGCCGATTGTGATGCTGAGTGACCATCAAACGATTGGTGGCTATCCCAAAATTGGCACCGTGTCCCTGGTTGACCTGCCCCGATTGGGACAGGCCAAACCCGGTCAAAGTGTCCATTTTCACCCTGGGGATGTCAATGAACTGCAAGATGCCTGGTGCCGCTGGGCTATGTTTTTTGGGTACTAGTTCTTGGGCTACTAGTTATTGAGTAATTACAATTACTTAAGCATGACCAAAATAGCGCGCAAGGGATGCCGGGTAGCCACGCTGCTCGGCAGTATCTATTGCGGTACGCTCGACTTGAGCAAGATTAAGTGACAGCGTCACAGGATGCAGCTGCTCGATGGTCTTGTGTTGATACTCATCAAGGTCAGCCACCAGTTGCCACTCCTTAACTAAGGTCATTGCCCCCTCTAACGCAGAAGAGCCTTTGACTATCTCAAGTCGTGCATAGCGCTCACCAGAGAAGCTCACATCCGCCGCGCGCAGCGTATCGTCATTGCCTGGGATTTGCTGGACACCAAACAGAGGCGTACCCGCACACTGTGCCTGACCAAACTCAGGCAGCAGACGCGCGACAAAGTCAATCGCGCGCTCGGTTCGCTGCGTCACTACCTCTTCTTGCCAGCCTGTTTGCTGTTTATTCTCCAGCGCTGCCGGAAGCTGGGGCTGTGATGTAGCAGCACTAGATTGCGCCAAGCCCCCCTCAAATAAGGTGATGTCCTTGGTCATACCATGAAGCTGAAAGTGGTTGTCCGCGTAAGGCGTCAGCTGGGCCATACCATTTGGTGTACCGCGCTCACCATGGAAAATCACCTCAGGCCACTGATAGCGATTCTCTGTCCATTGAGTCACGTAAGCCGCTTTAAACTCCACCAAGCGCTGACGCGGCTGTTCAACCATATCGTCAATCACGCCGGTCTTAAAACCAGCTGCATTAATTAAATAGTCAGCATCTAAGACCTCTAGCTGCCCCGCTTGACGGTAGCTAATTTGCCAGCCCTGGTCTGTCGCACTGATACTCTCAACCGCACTGTTAAGCTTGACCTCACAGTTGGAGAGTTTGTCTAGGGCAAGTGACGCGCTAGCGCCAAGGCGAAATACGCTCCAGCCGTGCTCTTGGACAGCGATAACTGGGTACTTGATTTTGTCGAGATCGACTTGGTTAGCAAATGGAATCAACCAGTCTTGGATTGTATCAATATGTTCTGGCTGAACTTTGCCCTTGAGAGACAAAAGTTGAGACTTAGAAAAGGTTTGAAAATACTGCTCAACGCTACCGAGAACCTCGTTGGCCGCATCTTGCTCAACGAGCTGTTGATAAACATCGCGGATTTGCTCCAGACGTGGGATCAGGTCTTGCGGCTCGCCGCGATCATTAACCGGGATCGCAACCACGGTTGGACGATGATTGATGGTATGCGGAAACATCCTTAGCGTGTTGATCGATTGGATTAGCAACTCGATGCATTGCTCTGTTGATATTTCTCTGTATAAATTGCCCCCTGCGTGCAAATGACAGATAGGTGGCCCATTGACCAGACCCGCGCCTTTTTCGATCAAGGTCACATTTACACCAAGCTCTGCAAGATGGACTGCCGTTGTTGCTCCTGCAACACCACCGCCGATAATGGCTATTGATTTGCCACTCATTATATGCCCTATTTTGTTTCTTCTTCTGCACCGTGTGGGTGCAGGTAAACCACTGAAGTGACGCAATTATACCGTCACTTGAACCACAAAAAAAACCACAAAAAGTACTTGACGGTTCAATTGCAGAATTATTAAAAACGAGCCTTGTGAGTATCTCAAAACCCGCTACCCATTGTGACAAAACCGTTTCACCACCATCGAAGTTATTCACAGGACAAGTTATCCAAAACTTTATCCACCGTTTTTGTGGATAACTAGGCCAGTTTCAGTGGAAGAAATTGCCCTTTTGTGGTGCTTTTTTGGTCTGCCATGACAGTTTTATGAATAGCTTGTATCGGGAAAGGTGTGTTGAGGTAGGTTCCAAGTGGACAAAATAGCACACAGACTCGAACACATCACACTATACAAGCTAACATACAAATTACCGTATACGGTGTTAATCAAAGGAAGGTTCTACTTCCAGATCTGAATCCCTGACATAGGTAAAATTTTCCGAAGATCTCTTTTAACAGGTGATAGTTGATAGCTCATCGTTTGGTGTTAAGCATTCTTGAGCGCTTGGGTACTGACACCTTAGAGAAGGTTGTTGGGAAAGTGCTTAATGAAAATGGTCTTTCTAGACACAGCTCCCCGTTGAGGGTCATCCCTAACGCCAACTGTATTTGTACCTCATACATGTGTTGTGTTCCTCTAACCCTGTAAGGGCTTCTAGAGGCGTTTTCTGACGGTGTTAGCTGTTAAGGGAGTGATTGTATAGGTATCGGTTAGCAGAGCTAACGTTGGCACAGCCAACTACTTTAGGTGATGTGTTTAGAGGGTGATTGGGTTGGGCATAGGCTGTTTGTGAGGAATTATAAAGCCCCAAAATTGAGGCTTTGAAAATTACTGCTTCAAACTTTGCCAGCCTTTCGTAACTGATGGAGTTTTGCTAGGTAGTTAATAACAATCAGACAAACCACTGTAGAAATAGCTATTATTCCAAGGCTTTCTCTGGGGGTCGAGTAGAAGCCGCTAAACCAAATCGTATGGACAGGAGCAAAAATATGTACCAATATCGTATTGACCAATATTAATTTTACTGTACGAGCCTCGAACCACTCTTTTCGATAGCAAAACGCGAATAGACAGCTCATTGTCAGAACGTCACTCGGAACAGTATAGATTGACCATAATGAAATACCTTCAGAGTAGAAGTCTAAATCTACAAATACACCGAGTACATTCAATAATAAATAAACCCAAAAAAATATTTTCGCTCCGGTGCATTTTTCTTGGTTTGCTACCACATCTTCTTCCCCCGAAAATTAAGTGGATTATCAGGTAATTCCATAAAATCACTTGGTGTTTTTAGGTACCGTTTAGTAAAGTTGTCACGTGTAGCGCCCCATGGTACGAGTTTCCTCAAGACATCAACGGTTTTCTGAAATTCTTCACCGTAAAAATCTTCTCCGTTCCGCAGGCGTTCTTTTGCATGAGGGATGATCTCTGCATAAATTTCGTCCCGAGTGTACATCGATAAGAGCTGATCTACCATTGCATAAGTTAGTTTCGCTAGAGATATACCACCTTACAACATTGGATGTGCCATATTTTAAACCTTAAACATGTTTAGCTAAAACTATGATTATACAGGATATATTATAATTCATCTCACTATTTTACTAGTGAAAATAACTTTATCGGTAGTTAATCTGCACGAATTCCGAACTACACTCAATCCAACCACAGCCCCTTTTCAACACCGCTGTCGATTAGTTACACAGAGAAACCCGTATGAGCATCAGAGCCGCAACCTTAACTATAGCTATCTTTTCCTTTGACTATTAGTAGAATACTGGTATTCAAACTCAACACCATAAAGAGATTCAACGATTAACTTATAATCGAGGCGGCTTTTTTGATATTGCATCAGCAATAAATTGTCTGTGTTACAGTCATTACTACGTTGTGGGTTTGACTCAATGAGTATTTCCTGTTTATTGATTTGAAATGAGTCGCCGCTCCTAGGAGCAGCGATTATAAAGCAAGATGGATTGAGATTAAGTTCACTCAAAGCTGAATAGAATTGACCTAAAGGGTGTTCAGGGACAACTCGACCATCAACTAAAACCTCTAGCTGCTTTACAAACCCTGTTCCCATTCCGTTGTTTAGTATGTAAACACCCCATTGTCCATCGTTCATATGATTTGAAAAATATGAAGTAAATCTTGGCTCTACAGAAATCTTATTGTGTTCTATTTGGGTCAGCCCTTGCCAAATAGTCAAACCCAAAGCAATTACTGCAACAACAAGAGCTAAAATATCAATTTTAGACTTCATGTATCCCCCCTAAAATAGGATGTTAAATTTGAAGCCCTATTATCACTTAGGCCGAAGCTCTTTCAATAGCTTTTCCGTCTCTTTAATGAATCTATCAAAATACTCTTCATTTTTTGTGAATTGGTGATACATATCCGTGTCACCCGCTTTGGAGCGACAGTCAGAATAGTTTGTATAGATTTTCTCTAAACGTCGAAATTTTGAGTTGCTCATTCCTGCTTGCAAACAGATCATGTGGGATTCATTTATCCCATGTTCATAATCACCCGCCTTGAGTACCCTTAGTTGCTTTAATAGTATTTCCCTTACTGGCATAACAAGAGCGTTGTATTCCTTACGTTGATCTCTCCCAAGAGCAAATCTGTGCCCGAGAAATGCTCCAATCAAAACACCCAAAATTCCTACTAGAACATGTGACATGAAAATGTTCCCCAATACAACGTGCTAGCTACACAGACTTACGGTTTTCAACGACGATCTCAAACGTTTCTTTGCAGACCTTAGCGTCTGCAATAATCGCTTTTGGATAGATTTCCCTGACTATTGATAAAAGTGTCTTCTCTTTATAGGGTGACATCTTCTCGCCGATGATGATGCGCTTGAAGGCTTCGGGGTGGAAGTGGTTAATGCTCTTTCCCTCGTGAAATAGCCTGAACTCTTGCTCGTACTCCCATTCAGGTGATTTTGTTGTCAATCGGTTTACAAATAGAGAGTAAGCAACATCCGGATCACCTTTGGATGGGTATACATAATCAGATAGAAAGTTGTATGATTTGAGATTTTGGTATCTCATCGAGCCATGACCAACATTTTCACCCGAAAAGTTACTCAAGCTGTTCAGCAGATGTTCTAGATCATATTCAATAACGAAACCTCTAAGTCCGTCACTATAATGGGACCAAAGCAATTTGCTTTTAAGAGGGTGTTCTTGATTACCTCTTTGTCTTGCGAAACAGCAATACCTTCTCTTACTCACGTATTCTTCAAACTTTTCATTTATTAAGTCGTAAAATTTATTAGTGTAATCTTTCAATAAACAGTCTACTTTCCCTAGCCAATAACAAGACATTAAATACTTCTCTATTATATGCGGTTCTGCTTTACCAGTCCTCTTTGAAACTTATTTAATTAGTGTTATCTTTTCACCTTCCGTAAGATTAATTAAGCTGTCTTCGTACTTAAAAGTAATCAATATACAACCCTTCAAACGGATCATTGAAATCATCAATCCTGCTGAACCACAAGTAGCTGTTAGCCAAGCTATCGAGGTCGAAATCCCTATAGCCATAGTAGCGGTAAATTGAGTCCATTAGTGAGCAATCCCTTAAAATAATCACATCTTATCTATCTGATAATTCCAGAATAACTACCCTTCAATCAAGTACCTTTTGGGCTATATGTGCGCCAGAGAGCGTTATCTCGGTTTGTAGATACCATCTCTCATCCTTGTACGCAAAACTAACTTAAGAGCACTTGGGGTTGGTATTTTGTTTGTGTTTTCAGCACACCAAAGCAAATTTGAATCAACTTTCTCATCGCCGCGCCAAGTGCCTGCATTTTGGTTTTACCTGCTGCTAGCAACCTTCTTTTCTGTTCTCTAATGTCAGGGTTGTGGGTGCTCGCGCTAATTGCTGCTAAAAACAACTTAGCCCTAACCCTAGACGGTCCGTTCTTGCTCATTGTCGTTCTACCCTTTAGCTTTCCAGATTCATTCAGTTGGGGGATGAGACCAATAAATGCTGCTGCTTGCTTCGCGGTGGCGAATTTTTTAGCGCTGAACAGGTAAACAAGCTCACGTGACATGACTTTACCAATGCCTACAACACTTTGCAGAAGCTTGTGATTCCTCTTCATATCAGCATCTGCATTGATAGCTAACTCAATCTCTTGTTCGATTGACGCTATTTCTTCATCGATCACACTGATGATCCGCATAACTGAGCTTTTTACGCGATCATTGGCATCACTAATTTCGCTAGCCTCTAAGCGATTAGACTCTCTCAATCGATCTTTTTCTAGAGCTGAAAGCCGTCGAACTAACGACCTGATATTTCGAGTATAAACACTGTCAGGTGTCCAGATTTGAGCACGTTCACCTTGAGCTTCACCATACAGTGCAAGCATATAGGAGTCTGACTTGTCCGTCTTATGCACGAGCCCTAGTGATTGGGAAAATTTATGTGCTTTGCCTGGGTTCGATATGAATACCCGAAATCCAACAGCATGTAGGTAGAGTGCTATCGATTCATGGTAAACGCCTGTTGACTCTATCGTGACCAAAATATCTTTAGACTCGCACTTTGAAACCTTTAGCAACCAACAACTTATTTCCGAATGAGTTCTTTTTGTGTTCTTAAATTTACGATGATTTCGTCTGCTCTTGGTTTGGCCGTGTAGCAAACAGATATCTAAATTGTCTTTACCGACGTCAATCCCAACATTTACACTCATATCAACGACTCCACTTGTACATTCAGCATCATTAGTCATACGACTACGCGCTTGGATACCATCCAGTATTTGAGTAAGTAAAATCAGGGGATAATCTACAGATCAATGTCGAGCATTATGTGGTCAAGCATCCTCACTGATTTTAGAGCTTGGGGATAGCTAATCACCCAGAGCTTCAACATACAAGTGGTCAACAAAAATTGGCCACCGCTTTGTAAGCTTCCCAGTACTGCCTCTCCAATTCACTCGGTGTTAGGCCAACAATGCTTTTCCAAGCTTCGGATAAACTAAGGTAGCCGCAAGCTGGCACACATTCAGTTTTAAGGCTTCTAAAGAAGCGCTTCATCGGATTGTTATCCCAGCAATTTCCTCGACGAGATAAAATCTGTTTTATTTGATATCGCCAGGGCGCTTGGCGGTACTTGCGTACTCGTATAATGACTGCCTTGATTACTTGGAATAACACATTAGAGGGTTTGCCCCGAGACTCATAGGCCATCTCAAGGGCTTTACCTGTCAGTTGACTATCGGGCGAATATGACATCGTCCAACTGACCGGTTTACGTGCAAAAAGGTCGATTACAACTGCAAGATAACTCCACTGATTTCCTGCCCACACATAAGTCACGTCACCGACCCAGACCTGATTAGGCGCAGTCACTGCAAACTACCTATCTAAATGATTTGGGATTTCAATGTGCTCCTGAACTGCTTTGCTGTAACGGTGTTTAGGAAGTTGTTGGCTGACGAGTCCGTGCTTTTTCGATCAAACCCGATGGGTCCATGCAATCGAGCAAGTTTGTAACAGGTGGAATATCTCGCCCAATCGATGGTATGTCATTAGCCTCACTTCGGTTTTCCTAAATGAGAGTTGTCATTAATGCCCTACTTTAAATCCATAGGGCACAATGAACGCTGATGAGACTATAAGTAATTACTCCGCTAACATCTGCTGGGATCGCAAAAAATAAGATTACCTGTATGAGTCTATGTAAACGTTCCCACTTTAAGTTACTATATTTTCTGCGACGGGATGACAACTCCAGGCGCATCTATGACATTATGGAATCAATCCTTTTACATTTAAGCCAACCACTAGGGTTGGCTTCTTTTTTAAGGTTCGGGTAGCGGGTTTCACTTCGTTCCGAGTCACGAGTCGTTACCACACAAATCAAACGTCTCTTGCTTCTCGAATCTCGCCTCTGCTGTTACCCTTTAGTCAGAGGCACCAATATCCGCCGCATCCCCCCTTGCACCACCAAGGCTAAGGTCATCATGGTGAGTAAAGGCAGCAGTATCCACACCCATAGGTGCGCTTGGGCTGAGAGTTCAAAACCAAAAGTCATGACGCTGGCAACAACCAACTCGGCACCAGCAGTCGCCACCAAGCTTGCCACAATTGCGATCACCCCATACTCAATCCAGAGTGTTTTACGCAGGCGGCGCTCACTCGCGCCAAGCGTACGATAAAGCTGCATTTCAGATTGACGCTCAGCAAGACTCAGGTTGAGGAGAGTGTAAATCAGCAGCAAGCCAGCCAGCGCAGCGAGGCCAGCCAATAAGGTGATGGCTGAAACTATCTGTTTAACCAACTGTTGGATCTTTTCGCCCATGATGCGGATATCCATTAGGCTGACTGTGGGGTGCTCGCGCGACAGCTGGATAAATAAGTCGTCGTGTTGCTCTTGAAGGCGGAAACTGACTAAGTAAGTGGTTGGAATTGAGGCCATCACATCGGGCGTGAAAATAAAGTAGAAGTTTGGCTTCATATCGCGCCACTCAACCGCGCGAATTGAGTTGACCTGTGCGGTAAAGGGCTGAGAGTTGACCACAAACTCAAGGATATCGCCCAGTTGGATATTAAGTGCGTCGGCCACTTCCTTCTCTACCGACACCCCTCCATTTGACGTCCATTGCCCTTCTAGCACCTCGTTGTAATCCGGTAGTTGCTCTGCCCAGGTAAAGTTTAGCTCTCGACGAACGGCATCAGTATCAGCGCCTGATTTTTGCTGCTCTTTGGCTGGCTGCTGATTAATCAGCGATAACCGCCCTCGAATGATGGGAAAAGCCTCAGAGCGGTCAATCTGCGCAGAATCCAGCGTATCGATATAGGCCTGCTTCTCATATTCGGCAATATTAAGCGCAAATGCATTGGGTGCGTTCTCTGGTAGAGTGCGTTGCCAATCTGCCAGAAGGTCGGTACGCACTAGCCACAAGATGGCCAATAGCATCACCGAAAAGGCCAGGCAACCAAACTGCAAGCCGGTCGCCAGCGTGTTACGATTGATGCGACTCAGCGCAAGTTGATAAGCAGGCTGACTCGAAACATTTTGCGCGCTGCTCACTAGGCCAACACTGATTAATCCCAGCGCGATCACCAACCCAATCAAGCCAAACAGGATCAACCAAACCAGTTTGTTTGAGGCATAAAGCAACAGAAACGGCACCAGTGGCACCAAGACGAGACCTAAGTGGCGGTAGTTAGCTTGTTGCTCTGTAACAGAAATGACCTGACTGGCCTTGGCATTAAGCAGACGTAGCAATGGTATGCCAACAGCTGGTACCGAGATTAAGGCACAAGATAAGAGTGCGGTGGCAAACGGCGTGATGCCATAGCTTGGCAGTGGTGACGGCAAAAGGTCTGTCAGAGCGAAGCGCAGGCCGTACTCCAAAAGCATACCTAATATCGTACCAGTGACGACCGCAATCGTGGCAAGCATCAATAATTGTGTGGCAAGCCAGCGCTGCAGCCATACTCGCGTCGCTCCCATACTTTTCAGCATTGAGACTAAGCGTTCACGTGTACTGACATAATGTTGGCAGGTGAGCACCAGCGTGGTGGCCGCCATCAAGATCACCACGACGACGGTTAACGAGAGGAACTGTTGAGTATTAGCAAACACATCATTGGTGCGACTGCCGCTCTCTGTGGTTCGCCAGCGATCACTTGGCGTTAACTCTATCTGCTCTTGCAACTGCTCAAGCTGTGCGCTTGGGCCATCGATAAATAATTTATAGCGCACACGACTGCCGGGCTGGATTGCCCCCGTCTGCTCAATCGAGCTATGGTGGATAAGCGCTGCCGGCATTTGCTGGAATGGATTGAAGCTCAATCCGGGGAACTCGGCGATGCGTCCGGTCACTGTAAGCTCAGCATCACCGACACTTAGCACGTCACCTGTGTTTATATCCAGTAGTGAAAATAAACGGTCATCAAGCCACAGCTCTCCGGGCTGAACCCGCTCAAAACGTTGCCCATCACGTTCTAAGGTTAAGCTGCCTTGGAGCGGATAATCACTGTTCACAGCAGTAACAGAGATCAGTTGCATCTGACTGTCGCTAAAGCTCATGGTGGCAAAACGAGTGAGCTCTGTAGTCACTAACTCAGGTTGAGGAATAATCTGCTCTCGCACCGCGTCAGTGATCGGGTTGGAAGACTCAAACACCAAATCTGCGGTTAAGGCATCCTTACCCTGCTTGACGATCACCTGCTCCAAGCGAGAGCTTAACGCCGTGAGTGCAAACACACTGGCAAAGATCAGCATCAGCGCCAAAGCCACAATCCATAGCTGGCCGCTGCGCACTTCCCGCCAGCACCATTGAGTCAACAAAAAGCCGGGTTTAACCGCTTGATTACTCGCCATCGCTGTCTCCCACTATTTTGCCACCCGCCAATTGAATCGTGCGGTCGCAGCGCTCAGCCAGAGCTGGGTCGTGCGTCACCATCACCAGTGTGGTGCCATGACGCTGGTTAAGTTCAAACAGCAAATCGATGATCTTCTCGGCCGTGCCTTGGTCAAGATTACCGGTTGGCTCGTCGGCAAATAGGATCTCAGGCTCAATCATAAAGGCTCGCGCCAAGGCGACCCGCTGCTGCTCGCCCCCCGAGAGCTCATCAGGAGTGTGCGTCATACGCTGGCCAAGTCCAACTTGCTCAAGCAGGAATTTCGCTCGCTGCTCATCGACAGCAATGCCTTTGAGCAGGCACGGCAGTGTGACATTTTCTAGTGCCGTCATGCTTGGAATGAGTAGAAAGCTTTGAAAAACAAACCCCACCGAGTGGCTGCGCAGTGCCGCCCGCTGCTCTTCATCCATTGTATCTAGGGATTTCCCCAGGAGTTCTATACTACCTGAGCTAGGGATATCGAGACCCGCGAGCAAACTCATTAGGGTCGACTTACCCGCGCCTGACGAACCAACAATTGCGACTGAGTGTCCCTTGTCGATAGTCAAAGAGACATCTTCAAGAATTGTTAATTGCTCTTGTTTGGTTGAAACGATATGGTTGAGGGAACTGGCTTTTATTACGGAAGATGACATGTTCAAACGCTTTTCCTTGTTTATTGTAATGATACTTTCTTGTTCAGTTTCGGCACAAACCCTACTCGTGGTTGGCGATAGCCTTAGTGCAGGATACCAGATGTCTATCGAACAAGCTTGGCCTTCTTTACTCCCTGATGAGCTTGAAAAACAAGCCCAAGACGTCGCTGTGATCAATGCCAGTGTGTCGGGTGACACCTCGGGCAACGGCTTGGCCAAACTGCCTGCGCTGCTAACGGAATATGAGCCAACATCAGTACTGATTGCACTCGGTGCTAATGATGGTTTACGTGGGTTTCCCCCTCAGGTATTAAAAAACAACCTACAACAGATGGTTGAAATGATAGAAGCAACAGGGGCCAAAGCCATCATGATGCAAATTCGCGTACCGCCTAATTATGGCAAGCGTTATCAAACCCTGTTTGAAGATGTGTATCCACAACTCGCTGAAGAAGCAGAGGTTGCCCTGATCCCATTCTTCCTCGAGCAAGTGATTTTGAACCAAGACCTGATGATGGCCGACGGTCTGCACCCCAAACCCGCTGCCCAGCCTTGGATAGCGGAGTTTATCGCGACCAAGCTCACACCCTACTTTCCACTTTAATGCCCTAGCGCAATAAATCTCTGATGGGTTTGGTTTAGAGTTTTTAGTCAATGCAGTAACACAGAGGAAGTGCGTTTAATGATAGTTAAACCTATTGTTCAAGGGGTTGTCGCACGCAGTGCTCACCCTCTCGGTTGCGAGCAATCTGTTCTTGAACAGATTCAGTATGTAAAACAGGCACCGCAGTTGCCCACTCGAGCAAAACGGGTGTTAATTTTGGGGGCTTCGTCTGGCTTTGGTCTGGCAGCTAGAATTGCCCTCGCATTTGGTGGTCCACAGGCTGATACCATTGGTGTTTCGTTTGAAAAAGCGCCTTCAGAGCACAGCACTGCCAGCGCTGGTTGGTATAACAACCACTATTTTCAAAAACACGCTGAGCAAGCAGGACGCATAGCCGTCAACATCACCGGTGATGCCTTCTCGCCCCAACTGCGCGAGCAGGTCATCGAAGCCATTGAAACCTATTTTGAGGGCGAGGTAGATTTGATCATCTATAGCCTTGCCACTGGCGTGCGACCAAACTACGCCAGTGACCAACCCGAAAAGTGGCGCAGCGTGATCAAACCCATCGGACAGTCCGTCACAGGCGCAGTAGTCTCGCTTGACACCGATCAGTGGCTGGCTCAAACCCTTGAGCCAGCAACAGAGCAAGAGGTCCAAGATACGATCAAGGTGATGGGCGGAGAGGATTGGGAGAGCTGGATTGATACGCTGATCAACGCAGAATCAATAGCTGAAGGGTGTCAAACCGTGGCCTTTTCCTATGTCGGCTCGGAGCTAACCCATCCCATTTATCTCGATGGTACTTTGGGGCAAGCCAAGATTGACCTGCACCAAACTAGCCACTCATTGAACCTTAAACTCGCCAACTTTAATGGTGGCGCTTATGCCGCTGTCTGTAAGGCACTGGTGACCAAGGCGAGCGTGTTTATCCCTGCCTTCACCCCTTACATCCTAGCTTTATATAAGGTCATGAAACAGCGTGGCACCCATGAAGGCTGTATCGAGCAGATGCACCGTCTATTCTCTGAGCAGTTTATGTCTCCAACAGGCACACACGTCGATGGTCAGCGCCTAGTACGCATCGATGATCGTGAGCTAGATGCCACTGTCCAGCAAGAAGTCGCTGAAATCGTCGCGCAAATGAATGGCGATAATTTCGCTAAACTTGGTGATTACCAAGGCTACAAACAAGCATTCATGCGCCTCAACGGTTTTGGCTTTAACAATATCGACTACGATCAGCCGATTGACATCACTGAGTTTACTAAGGACTCAGAAACAACCACCTAAACCAGAAGAGAGAGACGAAATCGCGTGTCTTGAGATTGATCAAGCGCACTCCCCTCGATTCTCGACTCTCGCTTCTCGCCTCTCAATGCCGGTTTGTTTTGTCTTAAACATAAGACATTCCTCAGTATTAAATCCTTTGCAGCAAACTATTGAGTAACCGCTCAAGAATCCGCCTACACTTTATTGAGCCAAAAAATTACAGGAAAAAAGAACCAACTAGCCCTAATCATTCAAGGAAGACACGATGTCTAAAATCGACACATCACAGGTTCCTATCCCCTCCAACACGCAGGCTAGTTGGCAAAACATCGTTAATCTTATCGCTGAGATGATTGATGTCCCCTCGGTTTTGATCGTGCGCTTCCACGACCAACAACTTGAAGTGTTCTCATCGAATGATAACCGGGACCATGTTTATCAAAAAGGCAATGGTGAAGAGCTTGGGCAAGGGCTTTACAGCGAGACCGTGATCGCTTCGCAACAAGCCCTGTTGATCCCCGATAGCTTGAATGACCCTCGTTGGCAAAACACGCCCGAGGTCAAGATGGGCATGATCGCCTATCTTGGGTTGCCCATCAGTTGGCCAACCGGAGAGTGTTTTGGCACTTTGTGCGTGTTTGACACAAAAGCTAATCCATTCAGTGATATGTACCGAAAACTCCTCGAAGCGTTTCGCGACTGTCTCGAGTCGCAATTATCGATGTTGTTCTTAAATGAAAGCCTCAAGCTGTCTCACCAGTCCCTGCGTCATCGGATGTCCAACCGGGCAAAAAACATCGCCGAGCTCAATTTTTCTCTCAGCGAAGAGATCAGCAAGCGTCAGGCAGCGGAGCGAGCGGTTGAATATCAAAAGTGGCATGATCAAGGCACTGGTTTGCTCAATCGTCGGGCCTTGGAGCACGAGCTTAACTCACTTGGTGACGCCGTAACTCATCATTTCCCGGGTTTCACCGCAGTGATACACATAACTCTAAGTAACGGTCGCCGCTTGCAAACCAAGTATGGCTATATCGCATGGGATGCAACCTTGATGGCGTTTGCACAGCGTATCGAAGCTGTTGAGCAAGGAGAGATCATTGTCGGCCGCCCGACATCCAGTGAACTGGTGGTGATATTTCGCTCGGTCTCTGAACCTGCTCGGGTTCACGACTTTTGTCAGAAGGTGCTTGATATTAGCACCGATGAGTTTCGCCTAGATGGACAATCTGTCCATCTCCACTGCCATATTGGTGTCGCGACTTCTCAACACGAAACCATTGGAACCTCTTTATTAACTCATGCGGCAGAGGCGGCGCTAGCCAGTCGGGATTCTGGACATAAATTTAGTTTCTATCAGCCGACAGATTCGAACACCAGTCATGACCTCAATGTCAAAGAAAGCTATCTACTTCAGGCGGTAAGGAACGATGACCTGCTGCTCTACTTCCAGCCTAAGGTCGACCCAACGACCCACCGCTGGATTGGGGCGGAAGCACTATTGCGCTGGAAACACCCCGTATTAGGCGACATCTCTAATGAAGGACTTATCCGTTTGGCTGAGCAAAACGGCCTGATCTTTGAGGTCGGCAACTTTGTTCTTCGCTCAGCGATTGAAAAAGCCGCCTCATGGGCAAGCCAGTTTGAGAACTTTACCATTGCCGTCAACGTGTCGTCGGTGCAGCTCAAAAGCCCACTATTTGCCCAGCAGGTCGAAGAGTTACTTGGGTGTCATGATCTCCCTGCCCGGTTTATTGAGCTTGAGATCACCGAGGGGGGATTAATTGCCGATGAAACCTTGGCCAAACAGACGCTGTTTCGACTCAAATCAACTGGTGTCGGTTTACTGCTCGATGACTTTGGTACCGGCTATGCCTCATTCAGCTATTTGAAGAAATTTCCCTTCGATGGCATCAAGGTGGACAAGAGCTTCCTCAACCAAGTTGAGGATAGCTACTACGACAAAGAAATCATACGCTCTATCATTCACATCGCCAAAAAGTTGGATCTTAAGGTGACAATTGAAGGCGTAGAAACCAAAGAGCATGAAAGTTTTATCATTCATCATGGCGGTGACGTGGGACAAGGCTATTATTATGGCAAGCCAATGCCGTGCGATGAATTTGAGTATTGCCTTTTGAATCAGAGCCATTCAGGGAATAATTCGCCGCAAATCGAGCCTTGAGCCTTTACTCATTGCCTAGCGGTTCCTATAATCGCCGCCTCCAATGTTCAAGCAAACAAAAAGCCAAGCGAATAAAAAGTTATGGACCACCTAACGGCAATACTTAAGAAAATCGAGCGTCAGAACTACCGCGCTTATCAACAGATCAAAGGTCAGTACGACTTTAAAGACTTCACTTTGCATATCGACCATGTCCAAGGTGACTCTCACGCATCTGCTTCCCGCTTTCGAGCTATTCGCCCGTGGTCTGTAACCGGCCTTGATGACTTACGAGCTAAGCCACAAAGCTATCAGATAGCGGCACGCGACTTCATTGCCCGTCAGTTCGCCTACTATGCCAAGCAAGAAAACGATATTGATATTGCCCTGACTGGACAAACCGTACTCGACAGTACCGCCGTTCTATTCACTGAAGAAGGGATTGAGCTACGCTTTCGAGTCAACCTGCCTGCAGAGGGTCGCACTGTCTTGGGTAAGCGTGCGATCAATCTGCTGACTTTCCATCTGCCTAAGTTCATTCGTAAGGCGACCCTCGAGCGTGAGTTGGATATGGCGAAACTACACGCACACTGTCAAGTTGTTGAGGACCAAGATGCTCTGCGCGACCAGCTCGAGCAGCACAATCTGATTGCGTTTGTTGCCAATGGTAGTGCCCTGCCACGTTTTGCTGGTAACAGCGACCTACCAATGCGTGATGCCGTCACGTTTAACGCACCAAAATCACTTGAGGTCACCCTTAACGCACCGCATAAGGGGCCAGTGACTGGCCTTGGCATTCCCAAAGGTATCACGCTGATCGTCGGTGGTGGTTTCCATGGCAAATCGACATTATTGAATGCCGTTGAGCGCTCAATCTACAACCATATCCTTGGTGACGGTCGTGAGTATATTGTCACCAGCCGTGATGCCGTCAAAATCAAGGCTGAGGATGGACGTTGCGTACACAACCTCAACCTGTCCAATTACATCAATCACCTGCCGATGAATAAAGACACGGCCAATTTCTCGACCCAAGATGCATCGGGCTCAACCTCACAGGCTGCCTGGCTGCAAGAGTCTATCGAGGCGGGAGCCACTGCGCTGATGATTGATGAAGATACCTCAGCAACCAACTTTCTGATCCGTGACGAGCGTATGCAAGCATTGGTCAGTAAGGGTGATGAGCCAATCACGCCGCTTGTTGATCGCATTGGTCAGCTGCATCACTCGTTAGATATTTCATCGATTATCGTTATGGGTGGCTCGGGTGATTATCTTGATGTGGCGGATACAGTGATCCAAATGCATGATTACCAAGCCGTCGATCTCAGCGATAAAGCCAAACAGGTTATCGCCCAGCATCCAAGTCAGCGGGTGAACGAGAGTGAGGCCGAGCTTGCCACCTTTAAACCTCGCAGCTGTAGTCGAGTTGCACTGCAAAAGACCCTTGCGGATGGTAAGTACCGTGTGACCGCCAAAGGCACCGATACCCTACGTTTTGGTAAAGAGTTTGTCGATATTCAAGCACTTGAGCAGTTAGAGTCGGGCTGTGAAGTGAATGCCATTGGTTGGCTGTTGTTCCAACTAGCCCAGTCGCCTGGTTGGTCATCGTTACCTGCCAAAGAGATGGCGGACAGCCTGCAAGGCGACTGGTATAAGACAATGCCGATTCAAGGTGACATTGCCAAGCCGCGTGTGATTGATGCCATGGCAACACTCAACCGTCTGCGTAAAGCTCAGTTTAAATGATATAAAACAAGCGTAGATTATCATCGATAATTGAGCAGATTTAGGGGATCGGAACCATTTCGATCCCCTTTTTTATCTCGGCAGATTCTACGCCAGCCTCCTAAATAGCTAGCAAGTAATATTTAGATACAATTTTACAATCCACAGTGTAAACGCATATTATCTTCAACCCAGCAGAAGATATTCTTGATACATCGTCTCAACTTCTTACTGTTTTCCACTATATAAACTTAGTAACAGCCACCAATTTAATCGCGCAAGCAAATTACCCAATGTTAGAATTATATGCTATTCAACTGCAATTTAACTAGTGCATCTCACTACTGAAAATCGAGGCAAGCTGAACATTATATATGGCTATTTGGACCGATTTCTGAACCCCTGTGCCACAATTAATATGGGTCAGTAAGTCAATCATAATTAAATCACTTATGCAGCTAAATTGCTTAATCACCGACGCATCTAATTCTAATTCAGTGTCCATCGGACAACACCCAATAGCCCTGTTCAAACGGATTTTGTACAATCAATTTTATTCAAGGTGACAAATTACATAGTAAGTAAGCCAGTCAATCGCATTAGAAAAAGGAACAATGACAAATGAATGTACAAGTAGATGAGCAACTGACGAAAATTACCCAACCTGTTGGCACCCAGCAGGCAGTTGAGACTGATGTTAACTTTATGGAAAATGGCGATATTGAATCACAGCTAAAACAAGCGGGATTTAATGAGTCTCAGACCCAAATTCTGGGTAAATTAATCACAAGCAGTAAGGCGTCTCGTCGTGAAACCTTCGGCCTATATTTAATGATCATGATCCTTTCAGTGACTTTGGCGATGACGATCCTATAAGCACGATGCTTACTCGCGATATATTAATCGCTGTGCGTTCCTAGGTCTGAGGTAAGTCCTAGGAACGTATCAACCCTGTGTTCCTCTTCTAACTCCAAGGTAGAAAGCCTAAAGACTCTGTTTCACTCCAGCCCTGATTTAACGCCTTGGCCTATTGGTTCGAGTGTGATTAGAGCCAGAACTATGTGCTGTATTCTCGGTCGGAAGTTGTGCCTCAGTCATTGTTAACCTAGTTTCCATTGCTTCAATCATACTTTCCAGACGCTCAGTTTCTTGCTTGGCCAGATCGTTCTTCTCACCCAGATCTTCATCTAAGTTAAACAACTGATAACTGCCCTTTTCCCAGTCTTTCAACAGCTTCCACTGACCAGCAACGAGAGCAGATTGCGGTACTTGTAACCTTCCTCGCCCGTAATGAGGATAATGAAACAGAAGATCATGACGACGTTGAAAATCTTGTGTCCTGCCCTCAAGAATAGGGGTTAGGTCCTCACTCTCACTCAGATCGACCCTCGCCCCAGCCCAACTTGAAAAAGTCGCCAGCAGATCCGTGCCACTGACACTCTCCGCACTATAGCCCACTTTTACACCGGGCCCTGAGATGATCAGCGGCACACGTATACCCCCCTCATAAAGAGACCCTTTTCCTGCGTAGAGAGGGGAATTATTGGGCTTCCGTTGGTTGGCCGCAGCACCGTTATCTGACATATAGACAATGTAGGTCTTATCAGTAATCTCAAGTCTTTCTAAACTCTCATAGAGTAAGTCTAGGCTCGCGTCTAAATCCCAAGTCATTGCCGCATAGTCAGCCTGTTGATGTACCCTTCCTGCTGTCAAAGACTCGAATTTATCCATACTACTTGGCCTACTTTGAATCGGTGAATGAACCGCATAGTGCGAAATCTGAAGAAAAAACGGGCTCTGCGCTGCAACACTTTGCTCGATAAACTCGATACCTCGCTGAGTTAAGCTGAAGATTTCTTTGGGATCGCGACTGGTGCCTTTCGCGTCGTTCTGGGTACTACTGTCATGCAAATCAAAACCATACATACCAGCATGACTGCTCCTACCAATATGCCATTTACCAAGTAGTGCAGTCGCATACCCTTGCTGCTTTAGTACGCTACCAATAGTCGGCACATCTTTCGGCAAACTCTGCCTTGGGCTTGGAGTGAGCAGTTTTTTCGACTCTTTTGTGCGCCCACTGCCGGGTGTGGTTAGGTGTAACTGTGCAGGGGTTAATCCGGTTAGCACGCCAGCTCGGCTCGGGGTGCACATTGGACCTGGTGAATACGCTTGTGAAAAGACCATGCCTTTGGCCGCCAAACGTTCAAGGTTGGGAGTTTGATAATAATCACTCTTCGTCGCTGGATTATTTTCCATCATTTCAACCGAAGAGCCCGTCCATCCCATATCATCAGAATAGATAAAGACAATATTTGGCTGACTGGCTACTGCGGTAAAAGGTAGGCTCAATAAAGCAAGCGTAAAATAACGTTTCATAACCGGTTCCTTTTGGTCTTTATTAAAACACTCTGCACTAAAGCTCTATGTCGAGTGACAACTACCCTTCCATGCCTTGTAACGTCACAGAGAATTGTTCCCAACTATTAGAGAGTAAAAGCTATTCTTCTAACAAAAAACCATATTTACATAGTTATACAATCTCATTTTACGTGCCTCACTGTGAATAGACACATCAAGGTAAAGAGGTAAATTCAGGAACTGTCTTTTTATAGACAATTAACTCCTATCAGATACTTTATTCACTATCATTCTCTTTTGAACAAAGATCACAGAATTTAAGAGAGTCTACTAACTGTGCTCCATACTGTATAATGATGCCTCAGTCACATTATCCGCTTGTTATCTCTTATTTTGTCAATTAAAAAGTGTCATTATAGCCGTGTTGATTAGATGTACGCTTAGATCAGGAAGAACAGCGAATTTCTAAACACTTTGGAACTGCCGTATTCATTGAGTTGTTTCTCTTTGGAGTTGTTCATATGCGAAGTATATCAGGCTGTCAGATCCATATAGCAGGATATTCTCGTGCGATCCTGTTGTATTGCAAAGAGCCTTTCCACTGTTTTAACTTCATCAGCAATTCCAGTACTCATGTATTCGAGTAGTCTCAAGATGCAGGTGTCATCAGTTACCTAATGATGCCCTTGAGTTTGCTCGTGTATACCCAGTGTCCTTCGCGCCTCCGCTTACGGAACGCATTGGTATCGTTTTCTTTGTCGATGGTTCGGTTTCTCTATCATTTACCGAATTTTGCTCATCTAAGGTGGATATCTGATGAAAAAAGGGATTTTAGATGATTTGGAGGAGTGCCTTGAGCAGTACTTCAAGATATTCCTCGAGTATTACCCTAAAAGTTGGTGTAACAGCGACGCCGATGCTTTTGCCCCTGACGAGC
The DNA here is from genome assembly GCF_051660965.1 of Vibrio glycogenivorans. Taxonomy (NCBI): domain Bacteria; kingdom Pseudomonadati; phylum Pseudomonadota; class Gammaproteobacteria; order Vibrionales; family Vibrionaceae; genus Vibrio; species Vibrio glycogenivorans. Next base: position 60,626 of record NZ_JBPVIS010000008.1, read on the forward strand.
TGTATCAACTCTCGATTCGTGCCCACTGCCTGAGAGCTATGCTCGGCTCCTACTGCGTTGATCGGTTAACCTACATCGGATTCGACGAGCTTATCCCCTTTGACAACCCCATTGATTGGTATAACTGGGCCGCATTCATTCGTGATAACCGAGTCCCCAGAGAAAAATATTTGTCTATTGGTATTCGTATCGACTCCGAGCTGAAACGCATCCGTTTTCTTATCGAGCGTGAGGGCTGTGATGATTATAAAAACCTCTCGTTTGGCCAATACATGGTGCCAACCTCAGTCTCAGATCAAAAGGATAATAAAGACGTTGTCGAGCGCGCGCTGATTGTCGAGGAACCCGATAAGGAAAAGGATAAAGTACTGGACTTCGAACAGTTTCAACTCAACCATCAATCGCTGTATGAACAAGAGGCAATCAGCAACCTCGATAAACTGCACAAAAAGAGCTCTATCATTAGCAGTTGGTTGACGATGATTGCCAAGCCTTTCGGCTTGTAATAGGAGCTAGATTTCATTTTCAAGGCTACTCAACTAGAGTGTAGAAAATTGAACTTACATTAAGTCGATTGAAGGCGCAAAACACTCCACGCCTGACAAAGCTCGCGAAACCGCTTTGAATCACCGTTATCACGATCGGGATGCCAACGTAGCGCCAGTTTTCGCCAGCGTTTACTGATTTCACGTCGACTTGCCGTCTCATCCAAGCCAAACAGAGCCAACGCTTGCCCCCTCTCTCCCAAGCCGCTGTGCTCACTAAAATCAGACCAAGCCGTGTGGCCCATATGCTCGTTATAACGTTGCCAAAACTGATCCAGTAGACGTTTCACCTCATGATGGTCGGTGTCGTAATGTGACCAGTCGCGATAGTACTCTCTTAACGGATCATAAGACTCAATACACTGCTTACCATTATTCGCTTGTAGGCAAATATCCATGGCTTGTACTTGTAACCATTGTTGTGGATAGAGCAGGTTTTGTAAGTGATAGAGCGCATTCATCAACAGGAAGTTACGTTTGAACAGATCTTTTTCACTGCACTCATCCAGCTTTGGCATCATGCCCAGTTCTTGCAAGTGTTGAGCTAAGGTATGTACCTTCCAGCCACTATTGTGCTGAGTGATAATTGCATATATCGGCCAGACTAGTGGGTTGTCCTCAAAATATGCCTGGTGACCAATGTGGCTCTCTTCCATACCTCGTGTTCTCCATCCATCGAATAGCGCTTATCCCTCTTCAAGCATAGTCAAAGAATTCGCACAGAAAAAACAAACTCACGGAAAAACAAACGCATAGAGAAAAGTACCTAGAGCATTAGCTAAGCTTGAGGTCCCCTACTTGGTATTTTCCTCAATCCAAGCCAGATAAGGGTTAAACCCTTCAATAAAGGGCAACATGACTATCTGCGGCACATCGTAAGTGTGAGCTTGTTGAATGGCTTGCTCCACCCGAGTGTAGAGGCTGCGCTGAGTTTTGATCACCAACAAAACCTCGTCGTCGTGACAAATCTTACCCTGCCAAACATAGTGGCTATTAATCGACAGGGTTTGGATGCATGCCGCCAGCTTGTTCTCAAGCAATGATTCAATAATGGCTTGCTCTTTCCCTGGTTCTGCGGTGGTGAGCACCATCGCAAACATTGTCGCATCCATTTATAACTCTACCTCTTGAACCTCAACACCAGATTCTGTCAGCACCTTGGCCAAGCTCACCACAAAACCATGCTTGTCGATATCGGTATGAGTGGCAATATCCGAGATAAGCCCGCGACCTTCGACGCAGGTCACGATAGCGGCTGCCACTGGTGTGCCTTGCTCAAAGGCCAAATAGAGGTCACAAGGAGCGGAGTAGATAATTTGCGAGAGAAACTCGACAATCAACTCTTGATCGTTGGATGCTGGCCACAAGGTCGATTGCAGCAAAGAAAACATCACCGTAAGGCGATGAAAATCGACCTTAAATATGTTGTCAGCAGTGAAGTTTGCTGAGGCAGAGATTTGGTCATAGTCAAACAGTTGAGCACTATTGTAGCGACTAAAGTAGAGTTCGCGGCCTTTGAGGCTTTCCTTGGTAGGATAATCAACTTCAACTTGCTGGTGAAGCCAATCATTTTTTGCGGCAACCAGTGCCGAGTGGGTGTCCATTATCTCAATGGTCCTTGTGTTTAACTGATTCGTGTCAAGCATACGCATCAAACGCGCTTCTCTCAAGGCAATTCAGCTGACTTGGACATAAAACATAAGCTACACTGGGGGAAATAGTACAAAGGACTCTAATATGATTAAAAAACTGATAGTTACCTCCGTTGCTGCACTTGCTTTGGCGGGCTGTGACAAAAACGAAGTCGGTGACGTGAGCCTGGGTTTGTTCACCATGAAAGACATCAAGATCACCTCTCTTCAAGATGAAGTTGTCACTGGGGTAACCTGTCATATTGCGTCAATTGAAGCCAATCTGAGCCTCTCTGATCCCAGCGACAGTTCAATCTCCTGCCGCCAAACCGGTGACATTACCCCTGAGATGATAGAAAACATCAACAAAAGCTCCTCAGGCGAAGTGGTATTCAAAAAGTCCAAGAGTATCTTCTTCAAAACCATGAAGGTGCGCCGCATCTACGATGCCAAGAACCAAACCCTTCTGTATGTCTCCTACACCACCAAAGAAACCAGCGGCAGCTTCAAACACAGCCTCTCAACCGTCCCGCTTTGGGGCACTCACGCGTACTCTAACGAGTAAAGGGGGCGAGGAGCGGGTTACACTTCGTTCCGAGGTGCGAGCGGTCATACACTCGTGAAAAACTTCTCGCACCTCCTAGGGCTCCGCCCGTCCCCAAACCTCGCCCCTGGTTTTAAGTTCCGAGTTACGAGGAATCATTCACGCCCGAAAAACTCCTCGAACCCCGTAGGGCGAAGCCCGTACTCGCACCTCGTACCTCGCAGGCCGTCCTGTTTTTGAGAATGTGGCGACATATTGACCGATATGTCATTAATCTCTGTGTAATTACTGCAACTATCATGAAATTTTTGTGATAGTATCCACAACCCGTTTTTTACTACCTCCCGAGAATTATGAAATTCCCAGGCCAACGCAAATCAAAACACTACTTCCCGACTCAATCGCGTGATCCGCTCATGAACCAAATGCATGACGATAAAGCGAAGCTGCACCGCCCTACCATTGTCGGTGTTGGGCAAACCATCGTAGATATTGAAGCGCAAGTTGATGACTCGTTCCTTGAAAAATATAACCTGAGTAAAGGACACTCACTGGTTGTGGAGCAATCCGTAGCAGATGCCCTGTATGCGGAGCTAGTAGAACGTGAACTGATCACCCACCAATTCCCAGGCGACACCATTGGTAATACCCTGCACAACTACTCAGTGTTAGCAGACAGCAAATCTGTTTTGTTGGGTGTGATGTCGAAGAACATTGAGGTTGGCTCATACGCCTACCGCTACTTATGCCGCACCTCATCGCGCATGAACCTAAACCACCTGCAGACTGTCGATGGTCCAATTGGTCGCTGCTACACCCTGATCACCTCTTGTGGTGAGCGTACCTTCGCGATCAGCGAAGGTCATATGAACCAGCTTGAGCCAGAGAGCGTACCAGAGAACGTGTTTGAGAAGGCCTCTGCACTGGTTGTCTCGTCTTACTTGATGCGCGGTAAACCAGAAGATCCAATGCCAAAAGCCGTGGCGCGCGCTGTTGAGCTTGCAAAGTCTTACAATGTACCGGTTGTGCTAACCCTTGGCACTAAGTATGTTATTGAAGGTAATGAAGAGTTCTGGCAAAACTACATTCGTGACAATGTCACCATTCTTGCGATGAATGAGGAAGAAGGCCTGGCATTGACCGGTGAAAAAGACCCTCTACTCGCTGCTGATAAAGCGTTGGAGTGGGTTGACCTTGTGCTGTGCACTGCAGGTCCAGTTGGCCTTTACATGGCAGGTTACACTGACGAGCAGCATAAGCGTGAAACCGATCACCTGCTGCTTCCAGGTAACATTCCTGAGTTCAACAAGTATGAGTTCAGTCGCGCAATGCGTAAATCAGATTGCGTTAAGCCGATGAAGGCCTACTCGCACATTGGTCCATACCTAGGCGGCCCGCTTGAGATTAAGAACACCAATGGTGCAGGTGATGCGGCACTTTCTGCCCTACTGCACGATATGGCGGCGAACCTGTATCACCTAAACAATGTACCAAACTCTTCAAAACACGAAGCACCGTTTTTAACCTACTCTTCGCTGTCGCAGATTTGTAAATACGCCAACCGAGTCAGCTACGAGGTGCTCACGCAGCACTCTCCGCGTCTGACCCGCTCTCTACCAGAACGAGAGGACAGCTTAGAAGAAGCTTACTGGGATCGTTAATAATGAAGACCGATTTTCAATACCCGATTGGTGTCGCAGGACAGCCTTGGGGTGAGAAAGAACGACGTGAATGGCTTGATAGCCGTAAAGTTCAACGCCTATACCAAGATGAAGTGGTGCCAAAAATCCGTGCCTTGAGTGAGTTATTTACTGTCGAGCAATATGGTGCCCTCTCTTATGATCCTGAGCGATTCCCACTGCTGTGCCTTAAGAGCAAGCACTGGGATGAGAGCAAGCCGACAGTGGTTGTGACTGGCGGCGTGCATGGCTATGAGACCAGTGGCGTTCACGGCGCGCTGTTGTTTGCTGAACGTGACGCCGCACGCTATGAAGCACAGTTCAACTTTATCATCGCACCATGTGTCAGCCCTTGGGGCTATGAGGTGATCAACCGTTGGAACCCTAACGCCGTTGATCCAAACCGCTCGTTTTATGCGGATAGCCCAGCAGAAGAATCGGCAGCGCTGCGCGCGCTGGTTGGCTCGATCGATGTGCTCGCACATTTCGACCTTCACGAGACCACCGACTCAGACCAAACTGAGTTCCGCCCTGCTAAAGCGGCGCGTGATGGCCTGGTTGATATCGAAGCCAATATCCCTGATGGTTTTTACACCGTTGGTGACACAGAAAACCCACAGCCAGACTTTCAAAAAGCTGTGATCGATTCGGTGCGTCAAGTAACGCATATTGCCCCGGCAGACCAAAACGGTCAGATCATTGGCTCTGATGTGGTTCAGGAAGGCGTCATCCTCTACCCTATGGTCGAGTTAGGCCTATGTGGTGGTGTGACCAACTGTCAGTTCGGTACCACCACCGAAGTCTATCCTGATAGTGCCAAAGTGACGGATGATGAGTGTAATCAAGCTCAAGTCGCGGCAATTGTGGGTGGTCTTGACTACCTGATAGCTCGCTAGCCTCAACGAATAATCACTGAAAGCCCTAACCTTCGTTAGGGCTTTTTTTATTGGTTTGTTGTGTTCATTTAATCTCGGCAAGATAAGCCAGACTCGCTTGTTTCGCCTTATCGTTAACCACCACGCTCTCTTTTGATCTCAGTTCAAGGTAAATAGTAATGCATTGCTCAAGCGCAGAAATCAGCGAGGCTTTCTCCGGGATAGCAACCGTTTTAGCAAGTTGACGCGCAAACTCTGGCAAGCGCTGCTCTATCTTGCGCACCCCAGATGGCGTTAAACCGGCTTGTTGCAAAGCCAGTGGTGAAAGCACCAACCGTAGAGAAGAGATGAACTCTAGGGTCTCAAAATACTCACCACGGGCAATCTTAGTTGCGCCGTAATGGACCCAGATCCAGAATCGGTCTTCAATCCACTGAGCATCTGGCTGGGGGTAATGCGGCTCTTTCGTTGCAAACACATCACTTAAACAACTTCCACGCTGCCATAACACCTGAGTGTCATCCACCCGCACCGCTGCATCAGGCAAGGAAACAAATTTAAAGTCGACATGCACGGGCTCGTTAGCCGCAAATAAAGAGATGATCAGCCTTGGCTCTCCGACATGCTCACCGGTAAAGGCAGCCAGTAAATCTTCGAACTGATTGAGGATATCAAATCGCTGCGCCATGACCTCAGCGTAATCTTCTGGGTTAACCGCGATAACAAAATCTAAATCGCTGTATTGATCCATAGAGTCTGAAGCGAAAGAGCCACTACAGCCAATGCCACAAATGCGCGGATCTTGAGATAATACCGAGACAATGTGCTCTAATACCTCTTGATGAGAAATAGGAAGGGACTTAGGAAGCTTCATTTTTTTACCTTTAAAACTGGTTGACGAGTCGCAACTGCTGGTGCGGTAAATTTTACGCAGCATTATAGAATCGCTAAAACTTAGCTAAAAAGCAATGCATAGTTGGCTAATCTTTCGATTTAGGCTTGCACACTATTATTCCCTGACCTTCACGGCCCTCTCTATTTTGGTACTAGCTTCACTGAACAGTCGTTTGAATAGTCAATTTTATCAAACAACAAAACACTCAATGTAACGTGGTCCATCTGACCATAATAGTCACATTTTACGCTCAACAGAGATCGTACAATAGCGAATTAATCTACTATCGAGAGGAGTTATCTTGTGAATATTATATTCGACCTCGACGGCACATTAGGGGATACATTACCGCTGTGTATCTCAGCCTTCAAAGAAGCGATACAGCCGTACTCTGATAAAATCCTGACTGACCAAGACATCATCAATACCTTTGGGCCCTCTGAAGAAGGTACGGTGCTGGCCCTAGCGCCGAACCATTATGATGTGGCGATTGAAAAATACCTCTCTTTGTATGAGGCCAACCATCACCGCTGTCCCAGCCCATTTCCTGGCATCCGAAGTCTACTCGATACCCTCAAACGTGAAAAAGTTTACACCGCTATGGTCACGGGCAAGGGAGAGAAAAGTACCAAAATTACACTGGATGTATTTGGTCTGAATGAGTATTTCTCGATAGTTAAAACTGGCTCAATTGAAGGTCCGGTGAAACCGCAGCGTATCGAGGAAGTCATTCTTGAGTCAGGTATTGACCGCGCCAATACCTATTATGTGGGTGATACCGCGAGTGATGTTATTGCGGCAAGGCAATGTGGCTTAAAAACAATCTCGGTTGCTTGGGATTCGAGTGCTGATTACCAAGCGCTAGAATCCGTCAAGCCAGATTATCTATTTAATAGTGTCAGTGACCTACAAGGATTTGTAGAGCAACAAGTTCTCACAACGCAGACGGAAAACGATTAGCGTCATTTTGATCGCTAAGATTACCTGGTGCCCTCACGGTTAGTTTCCTTAAAAGCGATGTTTAACCAATCACCGCTATCCCAGGTTGCACTGCAGGTACAAAAAAATCGGCACCGTCAGTGCCGATTTTTCTTCTCACCTTAACAAGGAGTTATCTGCTTAGATTACTCTTGGTATTGATCGTGAGATACGTCTAGCTGATAGAAGGTTGCCTGTACGTAGTCGTCTAGATCACCACTGATATTTTGGTTGTACACGCCGGCCTTGAAGTACATGTACTTACCACCGACATCGTAGCCGCTGTTGGTCATATCAACAATTTGCTGAACGTCTTCTTTACCGTCACGTTTGAGCGTCACAATTAGATCGTGCCCTTTTACTTCGATGCGGTAGCTAAACACTTCGCCAAGCGCGATACCGTCTTCACCGACTTCAGCGGTCATGTCACCAACTAGAGAGTAGAAGTCCTCTTTGGTAGCATTTTGACTTTCGTGAGCGAAATAAACTGCGCCAGTCGCTTGATTTGGTAGCTTACGGTAGTACAAACGGATCGGCTCATCGTTATGGTCGTGGATCTGACCGATAATAAAGCGACCCACCTCATTGGCATTACCTGTTGTGGTGGTGTGGTCGATTTTCAGCGTTGCTTCCATCACGCCATCAATACCAGCCGCCGCTTTCTGATCTTCGATTGGCGCGGTTGAGAATACCCAGTTATTTTTATTCACCCCTTGAGTGCGAATAGACTGGTCGCCACGACGCATCATTTCACGCAGCTCTGTACGCGCATACTTAGTATTTTGCGATGTGCGAACACCTTTGACGTAAGACTTAAACACCATGCCACCGTCATCAGCGGTGTAGAAAATCTCTGGGTGTTGGTAGCCGTTAGCTAGGTTCCACTCAGAAACGTTATCTGGCTTGCCATCTTTATCGTGATCGAATGGCTGAGATAGATACCAGTGGGTCAAATCGAAATTTTCGCTTGGTGCATTACCTGCAAGCGGTTTTGCTGGCAAGTTGGTTGGAACTGGTAGTGCAGTGCGGGTGTTACATTGTACTGTGGTTTCACACGGGTAAACCGCTGGCACGCCAAAGTTACCAGTGCGCAGATCTTTACGCGCTTCTTGACGCGCTTTTTCCGCCGCTTCCATCTCAGCGATCATGGTTTTTTCTGCAGCAACCACGGCAGGTGTGATGATATGGCTCGCCGGGCAAGCATTCACGTCACAGTTAACCGCCGCCATTTCTGTAAGGCTGTTCCAACCGCTTTTGGTATTGCCGTGACCGACATATTTGACATAGCGAGCTGGCACGGCTGGCTCAAACTGAAAACGCTCAAGCCCAAGCGCCTTACCTGAGCTTAATTGGTTTTCCAGAACCGTTGTCCAATTTTCGCCGTCAACACTCACTTGAATATCAAACTTAGACTGACGCTCATTACCTTTGCTGAACGCTATCTGCACTGCATCAAACTCTTGAACAGAGCCGTAGTCAAGCATGGCCCACTCGCCATCACCGGCTGCAGACCAACGCGTGGTCAAGTCTTGGTCAAACAGACGATCAGGGCCGTTGCCATCGTGGCTACTTGCGGTAATCGCAACTGGTGTCAGCAGAGCTTCACCAGTCTCTTTATTATTCGGAAAATCCATCGTTGGTTCACTGGTGCTCGCACAACCCACCGCAAGGGCGACAGAGGAAGCAAGTAAGCTCTTTAGAATAGTTTGTTTCATATAAAATCCATTATTATATTACAAAGACAGCGTTCAATATGTGAGACAAAAGTCTGCTAACACCTGATAATCAGTAGTTAACCTGCGAACTTTTGTGGTAACACCGAAAGATTACATATTCTTATAATACAAATGAAACTTTTATTTGAACAAATGAGACTGGCGACACTTTCTGCTTTACCTTTAATTTAACTGGGTCACAGTTTTGAATAGAATAGAGGGCAGAAGGTCGGCAAAATGGCGGACATGATCATCATTGACCAAAACCCGCTTGAGATTGAGCCACAAGCCCTGAAAGAACTTAAAGTGCTTGAGACCATCAAAGAAGGTCAATCAGTTTACCTTGTTAAATAGTTAAGCAATTAACTTCAACGATGAAAAAAAGCTACTGGACTTCCAGTAGCTTTTTGTCTTTGACTCGTGTTTTATGCGCATCTTCATCAGAGCGGCATCCTCTTACCGACTCAATCCGCACCGTTTACTAACATGCAGTCAAAACCAAAAACGCTCATTCCATTTGCACTTTATAATTCAACAAAACAATATTGTTTGCACTACGCCGGTATTTTACAACAGTCGGTTCTTATACTGCTCTGGGGTTTGCCCAGAATACTTCTTGAACATACTAATAAACGGACTGGCTTGGTTATAGCCCAATGTCAGTGCCACCTCTTTGACCGAATGCCCTTTACGCAGCAGCTCCATCGAAAACAGGTAACGTACCCGCAGACGCCACTCGGTAAAGCTCATACCAAGCTCGGTTTGGCAATGGCGCGCGAGGGTGCGCTCAGTGGTGTGGACTTTTTCTGCCCACATCGACAGTGAGGTATCATCGGTTGGGTTCTCCTCGACATGAGCGAGAATTTTGGCCAAATACTTATTATCCGTGCTTGGCAGAAAATGGTGTTCAACGTCGCTGGCAGCTAATTGATCCAGCAGCACCTGAACTAGGCGCTGATCTTGCACTGACTCTGCAACATTAACGCCACGCTGGCGAAAATCCTCAATGATGGCGTCGATGATTGGAGTGACCTTGAGCAGGCTGGTTTGCGCTGGCAGGCCTTGCGCTAAGCTTGGCGAGATATTGAGTGAGCAGTATTCGAGTGGTTTACGGTTATAGCTGCAGTGACGTACGCCCGCAGGCACCCAGATAGCGAGATGGGGCGGCGCTAGGAATCGAGTATCTTCAGCATCCATCTCTAAGATCCCGCCACTGATCAACTGAATCTGCCCCCAAGGGTGGGAGTGAACTCGGGTCTCAGTATTGGAGAGGAAAGCCTCAAAGTTCATAAATACATCCGAAGGCGCCTTATCGATAGCGAGCGACGGATGTAGGTTGCGAGCATTTTTTTTCATTCGATTCCTTGAGTTACATGGCGATGTCGCGCCTGTCCAGCAAGATACCCTTTATTCACCCGTCGGGTAAAGTAAAAATGCGCGTTCTTGACGATACCCAACCACACTTGGTGATATTTCACTCAACCACGATATTGCTAGCGGGATCTCGGCGTTTATTACGTGATACACGGATGGCGACGCCAATGAACGCACTGATCATTAGAGCTAAGCTACCCATCAAGAAGTATTTAGTCAGCACTTCTTGGTACTCTGCGACAATAGGATGCTGCATCACCCAACTGCCAACACACAGCAGCGCTAACGTCCAGGTAAGCGAGCTAGTCATGCTGATGATCGCCGTGCGGGCAATACTAAGGCGAGAAACCCCCATTAGCATCGGTGTGAGTACGCGAACAAAGGGAATAAAACGTGAGCCAAACAGAGATAAAAAGCCATAGCGCTCTAGCAAGTCACTCGCACGTGACAATGCGCCATCGGGAAGCGTCGCTTCCACCTTAGTCATAAAGCGTGTGTCGCTGAGCCAGCGCCCTTGCAAATAGCCAATCACACTGCCACTGCCTGCAGCGAAGGCTAAAACAAATAACGCGACGTGAAAATCAATCGCGCCAATACCGACAAGCCCGCCAACAAATAACACCAGACCGTCGCCAGGCAAAGGCAAAAACACGAAGCTCGACTCAAGAAATAAGATCAGGGCTAACAACAGCAATAGAGCGTGTAACGAATCAAACTCCAATAATGTATCAAAGTCTTGGACTAAGATGGCCGTTAACATCTCTTGCACGGTGTTCTCCTTATGTAGCGCGAGCGCTCATTGCCGGCTGTAGGAAAAACCGAGGACATTGAGCGAGATTACCGTTTATTCTAAAGAAAAAGCCCCCCTAACTCTTTGGCTAATTTGTAACGACCTGTGATGATTGATAAGCAACTCTTACCAAAGCGCGATTTTGTTACCATTCGTTCGGGCCGTGTCATAGACGCGTGAAAACGCGAATGAGCTGTAGCACGGACTATTTTGTCTCTCCATCACCTACAATGTCGTTTTATAGATACATGCAAACCATTCGACATGAGAAACTAGCGACATTCTCCCCTACTTCCTAGGCTGTTATGGTTTATTTGTTACCGCTGATCACCGTTTTTATTTGGGCAGGCAATTCTATCGTCAATAAGATGGCAGCCACCGCCATTGAGCCCAGTGCCATGAGCTTCTATCGCTGGCTGGTGGCGATCGTTATTTTGTCGCCTTTTTGCCTGCCACAAGCCCTCAAGCAACGTAAGGTGATCACAAAGCATATCGGTAAACTGGCCATACTGGCGGGTCTGGGCATGGTGTTGAATCAATCTTTAGGCTATTACGCAGGCCTGACAACCACGGCGTCTAACATGGCGTTAATCACGTCTTTGGTACCGCTACTGAGTGTGTTTCTAAGCTTACCTTTGCTCGGCAAAGCTATCTCACCTTTGAGTGTGGTAGGCGGTATCTTGTCCCTCTCAGGCTTAGCCTTGATGCTAGGACAAGGTGACGTGCTGTTCTTTATGCGTCAATCGGTGACTCAAGGTGATGGCTTGATGGTGCTCGCCGCGGTGGTTTATGCCACTTACTGTGTTTTGCTTAAGCGTTGGCAACTGCCGCTCGGCAACTGGACCATGATCTACGCCCAAGGTGTTTTGGCGGTACTGATGCTCACGCCTTTGTGGCTGACTAGCGAGCAATTAATGCCTACCCAAGCCTCGCTGCCATTAATTGCCTACGCTGGCGTTCTCGCGTCTGCACTGACGCCCTGGATGTGGGTCACCGCAATCAAAAAGCTCGGCGCCGACTCAACCGCAATGTTTATGAATTTGCTACCGGTTTTCGCATTGGCCATGGCGGCGGTGCTGCTTGATGAGGTGATCGATACCTATCATTTGATAGGAGGGATACTGGTGATTGGTGGAGTATTGCTGGCGCAAGTTAAACCGCACCAGTGGCTGCGCCGCAAGACAGCGCAGCCGGTCAATAGCTAACTCTATTGCGTGATCTCAACATCGGTTTCAGGAATACAGCAACACGCGAGAGCAAAGCCCTGCTCTCGCTCCTGATCGGTGATGGCTGGTGCTTGTGGCTGTTTCACTCTGCCCGATGTTACCTTGACTTTACAAGCGCCACATAAGCCTGAGCGGCAACTGCTGCGGATTTTAATGTCTTGCGCTTCCGCTTGGCTAAGCAGCGTCTCCTGATCATTACCCTGGATCTGCTGTCCATCAATGGTGAGTAGCAGCTCTTTCTTTACCGCCACGCTGCTGTTTTGGTCGATATACTCAACCGCGGGTTGAGTTTCAAGTATCTCAACCGTTGCACCGCTTTCAATAATCCCTTCATTAAGCGCACGCACATTCTGGCCAAAGAACACCTGACCAAACTCATTGGCGCGGAACTGACTCAAGGTTTTGAGCGGCTCACGATTTTCACGACGTTTACCGGTCTCCGTCTCAACCGTGGTTAGGATGCAGCGCTCACAAGGCTTCATGATCTCAAACTCAACCTCACCAATGCGAATTCGCTTCCAGCTATCCTCAGCAAACGCCTCGCAGCCTGAGACAACCAGATTAGGACGGAACTGCGCCATCTTATGCTCTTCGCTACTACGCGCGTTGAGCGCATCAAGCGAGCCCTGTGAAATGATCAGCAAAGGATATCCATCGGCAAAGCTGACATTATGGCCAAGCTTTTCACGTGTACGGTTAGACTGCTCACCGGTATACAGAAGTTCAACATCCTGATCCAAAAGATCGCTAAACCACTCGTCCGCCCTCTCATCCACTTTATACGCGGTGAACTCATCGCTCCACACGGTTGCGTCTGTAGGCTGCATTGAGAAATCGTGGTAACTCAGTTGCAGGGCCGGTCGACCTGGGTAGCTTAGGACTAAACCTGTCGCGGTCAGGGCCGCCTTAACCAGTACCAATTGAGGGTATTTACGCGCAGTCACCATCACACCATCATGACTGGCAAGCATCAGCCTGCGGTCGAAGGCCAATCCCTGCTTTTCAACCCAGGCACTGGATAGCTCGATGCCTCGAATAGATTTAACTGGGAAAATATGAATGCCAGACAAGTGGGTATCTTGGCGATTTTGCTCATTTTGCATGATGGGGTCCGTGTATTGTGTTATGCGTTCACGCTATCACCAAGACCAAGGCATCTCAAGTGAGATGCAGTCATTTGGCCAAGCCTTATCCATGTTTGACGGTTGATCTCTCGACTGAGTCTGCTAGTTGTTTAGTTATTCTCACAGTGAATTGGAGTCAATCGATGCAGGACAATACATTTTTAATGGTGATCATCTGCCTTCTTCTCCCCCCACTCGCGGTATTTATCAAGTTTGGTTTTGGCTCGCAGTTTTTGATCAACCTGATTTTAACCATCTTCTTTTTCATCCCAGGCATGGTTCATGCCCTGTGGTTGATATTAAAATAGGCAAATAGACACACAGTGATTGTTTCTTTACGCGGATTCCACTATCATCCTGTCGCCTAAGCGTAACCGTTTGCGTTTAGGCGCTATTCCAATCTTATATGCGGTGGGAGCGCTTTATGACAACGATTACAATTACTCGTCCAGACGACTGGCATGTTCACCTACGTGACGGTGACGTTCTAAAAGATACAGTACGCGATATCAGCCGCTACAACGGCCGTGCACTGATTATGCCAAACACTATCCCACCTGTGACCAATACCGAGATGGCATTGGCTTACCGTGAGCGCATCATGGCAGAAAAACCAAGCGAGCAGTTTGAGCCGCTTATGGCGCTGTACCTGACAGACAACACCACCCCTGATGAAATCCGTAAAGCAAAAGCATCAGGCAAAGTTGTTGCGGCAAAGCTTTACCCAGCAGGCGCAACCACCAACTCTGACTCTGGTGTGACTTCAGCGCAAAAAATCTATCATGTGTTTGAAGCAATGCAAGAAGTTGGCATGCTGCTTCTAGTCCACGGCGAGGTGACCACGCACGATGTCGATATCTTCGACCGTGAAAAGCAGTTCCTTGAGACCGTACTTGCACCAATCGTTAACGATTTCCCAAATCTAAAAATCGTCCTTGAACACATCACTACTGCTGAAGCAGCGGAGTTTGTCAACAACGCCAACGAGAACGTGGCAGCAACGATTACAGCGCACCACCTAATGTACAACCGCAACCATATGTTGGTTGGTGGCATTAAGCCACACTTCTACTGCCTACCAATTCTGAAGCGCAACACGCACCAACAAGCCTTGGTTGCAGCAGCCACCAGTGGCAGCAAGAAGTTCTTCCTTGGTACGGACTCAGCCCCGCACGCCAAAGACAAAAAAGAGAACGCTTGTGGCTGCGCAGGTTCTTACACAGCGCACGCTGCACTAGAGCTTTACACTGAGGTGTTTGAGCAAGAAGGCAAACTAGAAAACCTTGAAGCTTTCGCCAGCCACAACGGCCCAGACTTCTACGGTATCCCACGCAACGCAGACACCGTGACTCTAACCAAGCAAGCTTGGTCAGTCGCTGAAACCATGCCGTTTGGCGGCGACGTCGTCGTACCAATCCGCGGCGGCGAAGAGATTGCTTGGACAGTAAAATAAGTCTCGTCTTTCGCTTTGATTAATAAGGCCCAGCAGGTATTAACGCCTGCTGGGCTTTCTTTGTTTAGGGGGGCGAGGAGCGGGTTTCACTTCGTTCCGAGGTGCGAGTGTCTTCCAACACCTGGTAAATCCCTCGAGCCTCGAAGGGCAAAGCCCGTACTCGCTCCTCGAACCTGCGTTTTCCTCGAACCTGCTCTTTCCTCGAAAGCCGCATATCTGCTACCATAGCCGATATTAACCCCTGATTTTAAATAAGAATTATGTCGAAAGTCAGTAAAGATTCTGGTGAAGATCAAGCCATATTGAATGCCAAGCGGCAGATCGCGATTCAAGCGCTTAGTGCTGGGGTCGATGGTAAGCTGCCAACCAATGCCTTTTTTAAGCAGCAGCATAATATCGTGGCGGGGACCATGCAGCGAGCGCTGACTTTACTCAGTGATACTGAGGCGCTGAAAACTCGTTCTCGTGGGCATCAAGGACGGGTGATTACCCACCTTGACGTGGGGCTGTGCTGGAATATTGCCAAGCTTAAGCCGCTACAGCTCTTGATGCCGAGCAGTGGCTCGATTGAGATTGATGTCTTGATCCGTCACTTTACGGCCAAGCTCAGTGAGCTCAATATCCCCTACTTTATCTCCAACCAACCGGGGGCTTTAGACCGGATCGCGCAAGTTGAGCAAGGTAAGAGTGATATTACCCTTGCCTCAAGCGGCGCTGCCGAGATTGAAGGGATCAGCGAGGCATCAGGCCAGATGAAAGTATTGAAGCCCAATACCTATTACTGCCTAGAACGACTCGTGATCATCTCTGGCCAGGATTCGCAGCCTGAGCAGTGGCGCCGGATTGCGATTGACCGACACTCCACCGACCACTTGGGCCTGACTCAATGTGAGTTCCCTCGCCAGCAAGGGTTTGATTATATCGAATCGGACTTTCGACAAATTCCCGCTCGCGTGCTGCGTGATGAGTTAGATGCCGGGATCTGGCACATGACGGGGAGCCCAGTTCCGCTCAGTTTTGCCGGTCTAAAAGCCACGCCGTTAACCGACGCGGCAACTTTTGAGCAGCATCAAAAGATCTCATCGGCGGCGTTTATTACTAACCCGAAGCGACCTGAGCTCAATTCTCTTTTGAGTAACTTGGATAGCGATGAGATCCTCGCGGCGCAAACCCGTGCTCTTGAACAAGAAGATCCTTACAATCGCGCCTTTTAGCTACAAATAATACCAAAAAAGAAAGACCAGGGATTAGGCTAGAAATCCCATGGTCTTTAATTAGCGTTCCCAAGCTTAAGTGCGCGAGTAATGAATGTTGAGCTAAACAACTACCTCCACATCTTCTGCTGTAGTTGTCTCACGAGCATCAGCAACCGGGCGGTGCTGCTCAACTAATCTCTGATAACGCTCTATCTGCTGCGCCGTTTGCTCGTCACTCCAGCCAAGTCGCTGCTGCATCTCTGCGGCAATGGCCTTGATCTGCGCAAGCCCACCCTGCTTGTCCCAGAAGAACTCGGACGTGCGACGTACTAGCAGATCAGCAAGCTGACTGGCGACCTCATAATTGACGCAGTAGTCCAGCTCTGCCACCGTGAGTCCACGCTCAGACAGTCGCACCTGGTTGGCCGGAGCGGCACGATATATCTCAGCGACCTTTAGCGCATTAGAGCCAAACCGCCCTGCCCAAGCCCGAGCGAGATCCATCGGCACTTTACCCTCAACCAGTTTTGCCACTACTTGGTTATGGCTGTAGCTGCCTTGGCCAATCGGACGTGCGCCTGACAGCACCACCTTGTGCGCAGTGTGTGGCAGTAAGCTCGGTGAGAGGTACTTGTAGCCATCTTCTCGGATCACACGGTCAATAACCTGCTTGGCCATCACTCGGTGACTGGTTAGCTTACCGCCAACAATCGACAGCACACCCGAATCACTGACCATGATCTGATGCTCGCGTGGCGTCTTGCTGTTGTTGAGATCATCTTTTGGCGCGATCAAGGGACGCAACCCGGCCCAAGAGCCCACCACATGCTTGGGCTCCAACCTTGCGGTAGGCATAAGGTGATTGGCCACATTGAGCAGATAATCGATGTCCTGCTTATCGGGGCAGACATTATCCAGATCGCCCTCATAAGTGGTATCGGTTGTGCCGATAAACACCCGATCATCTTGCATCGAAGGAATTGGCCATACCACGCGTCCATCGTCTGGCGAGCGAGTAAACACGGCTGAGTGAAGTGGAAAGTCGCTCTTTCTTAGGACAATATGTACCCCTTTGGTGGGTCTCAATACTTTTGAGTTGCCATCTTCAAAGCGCAGAATATTATCACTCCAAGGCCCAGATGCATTGACCACGTAGTGCCCATGCACCACGCCAGTCTTGTCGGTCAGGCGATCTTTGACCTGAACACCATTACAGCGTTTATCATCAAAGGTTAAACCCACAACCTCGCAGTGGTTAATCACCTCCGCGCCCTGCTCACATGCCGATTTGATGGTATCAATGGTCACGCGAGCATCGTCGGTAGAGACATCGAAAAACAACGCCGCGCCATTGAGGCCATCTTGACGAAATTGTGGCTGTCTCTCCAGCACTTGATCACGACTGAGCATTCGATGGCGGCGCTTCGCCCAACTACCAGACACCACATCGTAAAACGTCAGGCCAAGGTTAAGCAGCCACTTTTTGTCGGGCGCATCATCATAGAACATATACAAAAATGGCTGCACCTTGGTCAGGTGCGGGGCAACCCTCAGCGCCATCTCACGTTCTCGCACTGATTCAGCCACCAAGCCAAACTGATAGGTTTCAAGGTAGCGCAATCCGCCATGGATCAGCTTAGACGAGCGACTAGAGGTGCCTGAGGCGATGTCCTCTTTCTCCACCGCCAACACCTTAAGACCCCGCAGCGCTGCATCGCGGGCAATCGCCGCTCCAGTCACACCACAGCCAACAACGATCAAGTCGTACTGCTGCTTACTGATAGAGTGTAAGTCTGTTCGTCTCATAGCTTGCTCCATCCACGTGCGCGCTCAACCGCCACTTTCCATTTGCGATACAACTCGCTGCGCGTCGCTTCTGACATCTCTGGCTGGAAGCTGGTTTTGTTGCGGTGCACGGCAAAGGCTTCATGCTCATTACTCCACATACCGATGCCAAGCCCTGCCATCAACGCCGCACCAAAGGCGGTTGCCTCAACATTTCTTGGTCTGACGACCTCGACGCCTAGCTGGTCGGCCTGGAACTGGACCAAGAGATCATTCTTCGACGCGCCACCATCTACGGCGATACTCTTGACTTCATAGCCAGAGATTTTTTCCATCTCCTCAATAAAGTCGCGCACCGAATAGACAATCCCTTCTAGCGTCGCTCTGACGATATGACAGCGTTTGGTGCCCGGGGTGATACCTAATATCACGCCACGAGCAAACGAGTCCCACGATGGTGCTGACAATCCGGTAAGTGCCGGCACAAAGTAGACATCACCGTTATCATCGGCTTTTTTCGCCACGGCTTCCGACTCTTTCGAAGAATCGATAATTTGCAGCCCATCGCGCAGCCATTGAACCGCGGAGCCGGTACAACCTGCGTAACCCTCTAGTGCATAATGCGTCTTACCATTTTTCTGCCAAGCAATCTGACAGCAAACACCGCTGCTAGGCTCAATAATCGGCTCCTCACCTATCAACATATCCAGGAAGGTACCGGTGCCATGGGTACACTTGATCATACCCGGCTCAGTACAGCCTTGGGCAAACAGCGCTGCGTGTTGGTCAGCAATAACGCCACTAATCGGTACGCTACCACCCATCACACTCGGATCAGTGACTGCGACAATACCTGAGTCATCACACACTTCTGGGAACATAGAGAGCGGGATTTGTAACGAGTTTAGCCATTCGCTATACCACTCGCCTTTGACCATATCGTAGCTGCCAGTAACCGACGCATTCGACGCACTAATGATGTGTTTCGCGCCGCCGCTTAAGCGATAAATCAGCCATGAGTCCACCGTACCGAATGCCAGTTGCCCCTGCTCGGCTAGCTCGCGCATACTCGGGTCATTATCGAGCATCCATTGCAAACTGAGTGAAGAGTAAACCGGCGCAATCGGCCAGCCCGTGTGCGAATAGACTTCATCGCCCCACGCTTTGGTCAAGGATTCGGCTTGTTTGGCGGTGCGCGTATCTTGCCAAACGATCGCCCGTGTCACCGGCTCGCCGGTCGTGCGATCCCACACCACGGTGGTGGCTCTTTGGTTGGTGATCCCGATACACGAGATATCATCCAGTTGCAGCTCGAGCGCATTCAGCGCCTGGGTGATCATTTTCTCGGTCGCCTGCCAGATCTCATTGGCGTCTTGCTCGACCAAACCGGGCTCGGGCGTGTAGTTGGGAAACTCGGTATAAGCCTGCGCCAAGATATGACAACGGTCGTTATAGATAATGGCTCTGATACCCGTGGTGCCTGCATCAATGACTAGTATTTTATTGTCCATACGTAACTCCTTAACTACTGAAGGGCGACTGAAATAACAATAAGAGCAGATGTCATCGGCCAGATTGCGCTAGCCGGTGGGTCGATATGGGTATCAGCTCGGATCAACCAGAATCTTGCAAATAATTGCCCTAATACCGAGGCAAGTAAACCGCACACCGCGCCAAGCGTGATCACCATAAACTGATTGCCAATAACGCCCATAAATAATGAGACCGCCACCGCACTGACCGCGGTGATATGGTGAGTGGCGGGCACCATCACATTCATACCTAAGAAAAGCAATGAGATAGCTGAGATCGCAAAGCCAAACAGCATCACGCCCTGCGCTTCGGGTTGAGGATAGATAGTTAAAAGTTCATACGCTGCATAAGCCGACATAGCGCCGACGAATAGACCGAGCACCGCGCTCATAGAGAAGGAGTCTTGATAAGGAAGCCAAGCGTGCTCTTTGCAGGTTTCAAAGCGTTTCAGCCCTTTCTTACCCTGGCAGTGCTCACCGACAATGCCACACTTACCGAACATCAAGCGTACCACGACCGCGGAGATCACCACAGTCAGCGCCACTGAATCCGTGTAGTTACCCAAACCATCTACCAGCATCAGTAGCTGCTGCACCACGAAACCAAATAGACCAAACGCCGCGCCAACCAAAAGCACTTCTGGCTTACCTAAACTCACCAATGGAGTGACAATGTCACGCCCACTCTCAAGCCAGCCTTTCTTCGCCGCATACGCAGACGCAGCAACCCCTGCTGCAAACGAGATATGCGGACCGAAGAAGGGACCTAGGCCGATAAGGTTAAGAAAGGTTGGGTCACCACTGCCCATCACGATGGCGATGCCGACCAAGATGGCAAATCCAGTAAACACAAACGCGACTAAAGCACCAAAGGTGGCTCCAAGAAATCCACCAGCAATGGCACCAGCTAATTGCATAACATTAAACACATTCTCCATATAATTGTCCTCTAAGTTCAGGACCGAGGTACGGGGTACACTTCGTTCCGAGGTTCGAGTAGTCAACGCTCTGCGATAACCTCCTCGAACCTCGTAGGGCTATGCCCGTCCCCGTACCTCGCACCTTGTTTTGATGAGGCAGCTTGGTGATGGAAATTAAGCTGTCATCGTGACTAAATATGAGGTGTCTCGATGCTCGCTCTTTGACTCTGTCAGCCCTTAAGGCCAACAGAGTCGGTTGCATACACACCTCGGCGTTGCATGTAAATCATTAGTGGTTAATCCAATCCGAGCTTGCCTGGATTGAGAATGCCGTTCGGATCGAGCGCTGCTTTGAGCTTTCTTAGAATAAGGTGCGCTTCCCCGATTGAGCGGCGACTGTACGGCGAGCGAGCAAGACCGCCGCCGTGGTGGTGCGACAGCTCAGCGCCATATTCGATACACACCTCCATGGTGGTCTTCCAAATTTGACGCAGGCGTTCAACTGCCACCTCATCATCCTCGGTCTGTGCCAGCAGGATCATGTACATCGAAGTGCCTTGGTTATAGATATGAGAGAAGTGCGACAGTACTTCATCCGCGTAAGGGTCTAGGGCGACTTTGAGTGCAGCCCACAGGTCATGAATCGTATCCCAGTTATGGGCAATCTCGATGGTCTCACCAAAACCGCCTTTGGTCGCCAGTAAGTTCTCCACCGTTGAGAAGTCATAACGGCGCGCCATCCAGCCCTCAACACCTTCGGTGCCAATCGCAGTAGCCCCGTGTTTCGTCGCAATGCCATTTAATACGTTTTGCTCGGCATCGACGAGCTCAGGCAGACCGCGACTGCCTAAGAACAATACGGGTGTGGCGAAGCTCGGGTCCGCCATGGCGTGCTTGGCTTCTTCGGTGTCATAGAATCGCACTAGGAATGGCTTGATATTTGAGGCGGTGATTTCACGCATCATCTGCAGCCCCTGCTCAACACTTGGCACCGCATAGGTCATCAACGCTTCGGCCTGAGCAACTGGAAAGATTTTCAACGTCACTGAGGTAATGATACCTAGGGTACCCTCAGATCCTAAAAAGATTTGACGTAAATCCGGTCCCATTGCTGCGCGAGGGTTGGCTTTAAGGGTCATCTTTTCACCGGTGGCAAGGATAACATCATAACCCACCACTAAATCCTCGATGCCACCATAAAGCGAGGAGAACTGCCCCGTAGCTAGCGTCGCTAACCACCCACCGACAGTCGAGCGATAGAGGGATTGTGGCGAGTGCCCCATAGTCCAACCTTGCTTGGCAAGTAAGTCCTCTAGGTCGCCACCGTTAAAACTGGCATCGGCAGTTACGGTCATATTCTGTTCATTAACCGAATAGTCAGCAGGCAGTTGCGATACATCAAGCACGATACCTCCTCGGGTTGGCAACGGCTGCCCTGTGACCGATGAAGCCAAAGCACGCACCGTAACCGGCACCTGCTCTTTATTGGCCACCGCCAACACCTCACTGATCTGCTGCTCGCTGTCCACAGTAACCACGACATCAGCCATATTCGGGTGCTGATCGAGCAAGTTTAATTTGGTCATCAAGGGCCATGTATCGTGGCTGCTCGCCTCGAGATCTTTACGATGGGTTGATACTCGTTGCTGACCGAGTTGTGATTCCAATTGCTCGACAACGTTTAAATAGTTTTTCATAGCGCTTCCACCTCACTCAGTGTCTGTCTTGAACTCAATAATCAATATATGGAGTACTCATGTTATTGACTATTGATCTTTGCCGAGTTATTGTCAACACAAGTTGGTTAAAAATAGAGCTGGATCATATTGATAGGATCCAAGGCAAGGTAGCGAGGCTGACAATGTTGGTAGAGGTAGATCCGGCGTTTTTTGATCAGGAGTTGGCAAAGACAGGTCAAAATATCCTGCGTCGCTGCGTGCATCGGGGCTTTTGCAACAGCCATTGCCCGACGTTTTTAGCCACTAGGGAAGTGGATAACAGTCCCCGCGGGCGGATCTATCTGATCAAGCAGTTTCTGCAGGGGGAAGACTTAACCGATGAGCAGAAGCACTCGATTCAGCAGTGCGTCAACTGCCGCCGCTGTGAGACTGACTGCCCATCAGGGGTGGAGGTGGCCAAGCTGATTCGATTAGCGAAAAGTGCACTAGACCAACAGTCCAAACTACGATTAAGACAGCGCCTAATCGAGTTCGGCTTAAGTCGGCTCAGCCCGCACAACGAACCCAATCACCTAGTGCTTAAAGTGGGCGAAAAGCTCAATCTTGTGCCAAGCACTCCCCCATTAAGAGCGCCTTTCCAGCCTCCTAAGTCAAGCCAACTTAACGTAAACAAGCCAAAGCGAACACTCGGGACTGTCCTGTTGATCGCAGGGTGCGGTGATAAGAGCCTTAAAAGCGAGGGGGGCTTAGCGGCGACAAACTTGCTGCATTGGCTCGGCTTTGACGTGATACCCGCTCCTCGTTCAGGCTGCTGCGGCGCCATCAATATTGGTCTTGGCAATACTGAGCAAGCCAAACAGCAGGTGCGCAATAACCTGCGCGCTTGGCGACCCTATTTAACCGATAAAAACTTGCTAGCTGTGGTTGCTCTCTCATCGAGTTGTGAGCTTGCGCTGAGCCAATACCAAGACTTGCTAGAGGAGAATAGTGAATTTTATTTGTTGGCTAACACACTGATCAACAAATTGGTCAATCTAGCCGAGTTGGTTGGAGGGCAACTATCACAGGCAAGTCAAAGTGTCTCCGAGCCACTCAAAGTTGCCGTGCACCTACCTTGTTCATTACAAAACGGTTTGGACAAACACAAGCCACTGATAGAGCTGATCAACAAACTGCCTGTAGACAGAGTAGAAGTGAATGAAGCTAGGGTCTGCTGCGGCTCAGGCGGCAGCTACCAGTTTTTTCACCCAGAAATGAGCAAAACCATAGGTCAAAGAAAAGCAGACAACCTCACCATAAACTCCCCCGACCTAATAGTCACAGCCAACGCATCGTGTCAGATGCACTTGGCGCGTTATGTCGATATCCCTGTGGTTCATTGGGTTGAATTAGTCCAACGTCTGGCTGGCTAGAGGCGAGACTCGAGTTCGGCCTTTGCCCTGCGAGAGACGAGAATAAAAAGCGCTCACAACTCTCCAACAGCATGGAACTAAACTAAAAACAATCACCCCTCGCTACTCGGAGCGAAGCGTAACCCGCACCTCGCCCCTAAAGAAAAAACCGCTCCATAGAGCGGTTTTTAAATCAGTGTACCGGGGTAGCCTTAGCGTAGAACTTACCAAAATACTCCTCAAGCACCTCCGGTGTCAGCTTGCCTTCTTCTTCAAGCTTTTTCAGCTCAGCGGCAATCTGCTTCTGCTCTTCCATGGTTGGGAGTTTCACCTCTGGCTCATCACCCATCTCTTGAGACATCAGTTCTAGCTCTTTATCAAAATCACTCATAACGCTAACTCTTAAATTCACGTAAATAACACAATTGTCGGCTAGTTTATCAGCTTCCAAGCGAGTGTGCACTTTCCCTTTGAGTTTAGGGAACTTTTTGTCCTTACCGTACTCTTTAAATTTTGACACGATTTTTTCAATCACCCCTCTTGAAACCTGTTGCAAGCTAACGCATATTTTGCAACAACTTTTTAGAACAAAAACAAAGGCATTCAGGATGATTGCACAGCAATTTCATACCCTAAAAACCTATTTAGAATCCCAAGTGATCGGCCAGCAAGAGCTGGTAAAACAACTGTTAGTTGCCCTATTAGCAGATGGGCATATCCTGGTTGAGGGCCCGCCGGGGCTAGCGAAAACACGTGCGGTTAAATCCCTTGCAGACTGCATTGAAGGCGATTTTCACCGTATCCAGTTCACCCCTGACCTACTCCCTGCCGACCTGACTGGCACCGATATTTTTCACCCGGAGACAGGTCAGTTTAGCTTCCAGCCTGGTCCTATTTTTAACTCGCTAGTACTGGCGGACGAAATCAACCGCGCGCCAGCCAAGGTCCAAGCGGCTATGCTAGAAGCGATGGCGGAAAAGCAGATCTCGGTAGGTAAAACGACGTATCCGCTGCCTGAGCTATTTCTGGTCATGGCTACGCAAAATCCAATTGAGCAAGAAGGCACCTATCCACTGCCTGAGGCGCAACTAGACCGTTTCCTGCTGCACCTCAATGTTGACTACCCAAATGAAGAGTCGGAACTCGATATCCTACGCCTCAATCGTGGTGAAGCCCAAGGCATTGAAGCAAAAGAGAAACCTATGCTTAGCCAGGAGAGTATCTTTGCCGCCCGTCAACAGGTGCTCGATATCCATATGGCAGAAGGAATTGAGCGCTATATCGTGCGCTTGGTGCTTGCCACACGTCAGCCAGAAAAATACAGCGAAGCACTGGCAAGTCAACTCGAGATGGGCGTCAGTCCTCGTGCCACCATTGCGCTTGACCGCTGTGCCCGTGCACATGCCTGGCTATCTGGACGTGACTATGTGACGCCAGAAGACGTGCAAACCATGGCTTACCCTGTACTACGTCACCGCCTGTTGCTGAGTTACTCAGCTCAAGCGCAAGGGGTCAAGCCAGACGATCTAATAGACCACATTCTGTCTAGTGTAGGCAGCGCATAGTCATGGCTCACTCGTTTCACCGTGAGCCAGACTTTGGCTCATCGTCACTACCACCCTTCGCTGATGGCGTTAACCTTAGCCTCGACGAGCTACTCTATTACCAGCAGCACACCGTGCACTGGCTACCGCCAGCGATGAGTCTTTGGTCGCAACAGCTTGGGCAACACCAAAGCCGCCAACTCGGCCGGGGAATGGACTTTGCTGAAGTGCGCCAATATCAGCGCGGTGATGATGTACGCTCGATTGACTGGCGTGTCACCGCGCGCACGGGCAAGGTGCACACTAAACTGTTCACCGAAGAGCGTGAGCGCCCTGTATTTGTCTACCTTGACCTGAGCTCGAGCATGAATTTTGGCTCAACGTTAATGCTAAAATCCGTCGTGGCGGCCCACTTTGCCGCCTTAGTCGCTTGGCTGGCGGCAAAGGGAAAAGATCGCATTGGCGCCGTGATTGATACAGGCGATGAGCTGTTTGAAACGCGAGCCTCAACGGGCAATCGTGGTGTACTGCGCTTACTCAACCTTGTCACTGAGCAGCATGACTTCAGACGTCAACATCAACAGCCTAACTCGATGACCTCTGCGCTAGAGGCGTTGACGCGACTCTGCCCCAAAGGCAGTGAAATCGTTCTAATTAGCGACTTTCATCGTTTGGCTGAACATGATCAGCCCCGTCTCACCGCGTTGCGCCAGCACAACTCAATCCGCTTGGTGCATGTGTCTGACCCACTCGAGCATGGTATGACTGAGTACCGTGGCATAGAGCAGGTCTCTAGCCAAACTCGCACCCTGTGGATGGACTTCTCGTCGCGACAAGCGCGCGATGCGATGAAAAACCACTTTAACCAGCACGTCGACCAGCTTAAGACGTATGCACAACAACAGGGAATGAGTTTTCTCACCCTATCAAACGCACAACCAATCTTGACCCAATTATTAAGAGCCTAACATGCAGCAAGCCCCTGATACTCTACCACTTAAAGGCCTTCATCTACCCGATGCACCCTCTTGGTTTCCACTCACCGCAGCATGGTGGTTATCCCTTGCCGGGATCATTGTTTTAATTGGGCTAGGCACTTGGCTACTTCGTCGCCACCAACGACGAATATTACCAAGGAATACCGCACTGAAGCTGGTCAAAATGCAAACCTCACCTTCTGCCGCTATGGAGGTGCTAAGACAGGTCTCATTCAGTTATTTCTCACGCGAGCAACTCGCCTCATTGCACGGCGATGCTTGGTATCAATTTCTGGATAATAAGCTCGGTGATGCGCGCTTTGTTCCCCGCATAGAGCAGTGGCAAGCCGCGCTCTACCAACCAACAAGTGAGCAAGATGTCAGCTCATTTATCGCCGATTGTGAGCATTGGATCCGCCACGCATTACCGCCTAAATCACGTACAGTTCAGTCATGCTCTGCCAGTGAGCAGTCACCTAGCGACCAATCACCTAATGGAAAAGCAACAGCAGAGCAAAAAACTGACAAAGAGACCCTTGCAGACAAAACACTGGGAGTAAAAAGTGATTGATGTCGATCTTATCTGGATTTGGGTACTACTTCTGTTTCCCTTACCCTGGATAGCAAGAAAGGCGCTACCTGCTATAACGCAGCGTAGTGCCGTATTCATTCCACATCTACCTGAAGAGGCTGGCAGTCGCCAGCCCAAATCACGCATTGTGCCAGCGCTTATTTGGACAATTTGGGGACTGCTACTCTTAGCGGCGGCGCGCCCTGTCCACTATGGTGAGCCTGTTGCATTGCCCACCGATCATCGCGACCTGATGCTGGTTGTCGACCTCTCGTACTCAATGAAGCAAGAGGATATGCGCGATGGTAATCAGTATATTGACCGCCTGACTGCGATGAAGAAGGTGTTGACTGAGTTTACTCGCCAACGCCAAGGGGATCGCCTTGGGCTAGTCGTATACGCCGATCATGCTTATCTTCAGTCGCCATTGACGCTAGATACCAACTCGATTCAGCAACAGATTGACCATATGGTATTGAAACTGGTTGGCACTCAAACCGCCATCGGTGACGGTATCGGTATTGCAACTAAGGTATTCATTGAGAGTGATGCCCCACAGCGAGTGATGGTGCTGATGAGTGATGGTGCCAATAACGCTGGAGTACTCGACCCTATGGAGGCGGCCCAGATTGCCCAGCAGCATGGCGCCACCATCTATACCGTTGGTGTCGGTGCCGGCGAAATGGAGGTGCGCAGCTTTATGGGCAGCCGCACCGTCAATACCGCGCATGATCTCGATGAACAACTTTTACAACAGATAGCCGAGCTAACCGGTGGCGAGTATTTCCGTGCACGTGATCAACAGGATCTAGAGCAGATCTATGACACCATCAACCGTCTCGAGCCAATTTCTATCGCCTCAGACGTGTGGCGCCCACAAACTGAGTGGTTCTTCCTGCCATTAGCGATGGCACTGCTGCTATCTGTTGGACTCACTTTTTATCGTCGGGAGCAAATTTAGATGCATTTTGTTTACCCCAACTTATTATGGCTACTCGTGCCCTGCTTGATCTTGTGTGTGTACCTGGCCAAGCGCAATCGCCAGCAAACCTTGATTGCTTCACATATTGCCAAAGCAATGGGCTTAGAGAGAGCAAAAAACAACACGCTCGCCTCACTGCTTGCGCTTGCTTGGTCTATCGCCATTATCGCGCTTGCGGGCCCGAGCCTGAAACCGACCGAACGCCCCTCAGTTCAATCAAGCGATGCGCGCGTGGTGATCATGGATATGTCACTGTCTATGTATGCGCGTGATATCTCACCAAGTCGTTTAGAGCAGGCTCGCTTTAAGGTTACCGACCTGCTTAATCAATGGCAGGATGGTCAAACTGGTCTGGTTATCTACGCCGGTGATGCCTATTCCGTCTCACCACTGACCAGAGATACCAACGTACTGCTCAATCAGCTCCCGCTACTTAGCCCAGACATTATGCCCTACCCTGGGGCACGTGCGGATAAAGCGGTTGAGCTGGCGATCTCGATGCTGACCGATGCAGGCTTTCAAGCCGGCCAAATCATCCTAGTCGCCGATGACCTATCACAGATTGAGACACAAGGGATCCTCGAGCACCTTGATGCGCGCTGGGATCTGGCCATTCTTGGCGTGGCCACCGAGACCGGCGCTCCTATTCCTCTTCCACAAGGCGGGATGCTGCAATCGTCTAGTGGCACCACTGTAGTCGCGAGTAGTAATTTCAATAATATGAGCCGTCTTGCCCGTGAAAGTGGGGGGTTGTTCCTCCCCGTCCAACATCACAATGCCGACGTTGCGGCGATTGCTACCCTGTCGGAGCGCGTCAACTCAACCGATACCGGTTCCGATAGACGTCAAATTGAAACCTGGCAAAACCAAGGCTTTTGGCTAGTCATCCCCTTGCTGATCATGGCTCTTCTGATGTTCCGCCGCGGCGTGTTTTACAGTCTGCCGCTAATGATGTTGGGACTGACCTCAACGAACGTTGAGGCCTCGCCCTGGCACAATCATGATCAAAAAGCACATCAAGCCTTTCAAAATGGTGACTATCAGAGTGCGCAGCAACAGTTTAGCGACCCAGAATGGCTTGGCGCTGCAGCATATCAGGCCGGAGACTTTGACACGGCCATTGATGTGTTAACTGGTATTGAAACACAGGATGCCCAGTACAACCTTGGCAATGCCCTCGCGCAATCTGGCCAGCTAGAGCAAGCGGCAGAGCAATACCGCCGCGTCCTCGACGCCGATCCAAACAACACCGATGCCCGACATAACCTTGACCTTGTTGAACGACTGCTTGAAGAGCAGCAACAGTCACCACAAGACAATAACCAGGCTGACGATCAACAATCGCAGAGTGACTCCTCAGAGAGCGATTCATCTGAGAGTAATGATGCTGATAACAGTCAGAACCAAGAAAACCAGTCTGATGATGATATGTCTGCAGACGCACAGTCCGCAGACGAGCAGTCCGCCGACGCGCAGTCCGCCGACGCGCAGTCTTCAGACGAAGAATCTGAACAACAGCAGTCAGATCAACCTCAGTCTTCATCAGAGCAAGAGACAGCCGAACAGTCGGCTCCTGAGGATGAGCAATCCGAGTCCGAGAATGAAGCTGAACCAGACTCAACGAACGGGGATACGCCGCCAGAGGAGCAATCAAAAGACAGCGCTTCAGGGCAGCAGTCTCTAGAGCAACAAGCTCCTGAACAGCAAGACCCCGAAGCAAACCAAGTTGAACTCGCTAATGAAGACACCATCGATCCCCAAACTCAACGTGATCTGCGCCGCTTAGATCAAGTCGAAGCCGCGCGCGATCCAAGTCGCCTCATCCGAGCGCAATTGCAGCTCCAAGCACAACAAAAACCGCAGCCACCCGTTACGGAGAAAACCTGGTAAATGAGAGTCACAAACCCAATTTATCAACTGATCATTGCAAGCCTTATTCTTTTCGCAAGCGTAAGCTCGGCAGCGTATGCCGCAAACTTACAAGTCACTGTCAGCGCCCGTGAACTGGTAGTCAATGAGGTGTTCCAACTGAGAATTGTCGCCGATACCCGAGCCAGCAGCGATGATATCGATCTCAGCGTACTCGAAGAGGATTTCTTTGTCGGCCGACCAAACTTTGGTACCTCTATCAATATCGTCAATAGCCAAAGAACCACGCGCAGTGAATGGAACGTCTCACTCGCAGCGCAAAAAGAGGGCCGCTTTACCATTCCCGCTTTCGAGCTTAATGGTGCGCGCTCGGAGCCAATCTATGTGCGTGTCAGTAAGGATGAGCGAGAGCCACAAGCCGATGACTTTGTGGTGGTGACCAACGATCTTCAGCGTCATCAGCTTTACCCGCAAGAAAGCACCCAACTGCTTAGTCGCGTGATCATCAAGACCGATCCTCGCCGCCTGCAAAACCCAGAAATTTCGCAGCCGAAAATCGAGGGCATGCAGATCACGCCGATTGGTGACGCCAATCAGTTCAACTCTGTTTTGGCTGGCGTTGAGGTCACCGTGGTTGAGCAAACCTATCGACTCACTGCAGAGCAAGCCGGCGACTTTACCCTATCCGGTGTTGGTTTTAATGGCACAGTGATTTACGGCGATAACATGCGCGGCTCAACACGCTTGGTCCCAACCAAGGTCGAACCTGAGCAAATCACGATCAGTGTTTTGCCGCCTCCAGCCGATTACACGGGAGACTGGCTACCAACACAATCACTCAAGATTGAACAAAAGTTTATCGATGAAACGGGTAATCAATTATCAGATAATGCACAAATAACTCTCTCAGTCGGAGAGTCAATTACCCGAGAAATCTACTTAGACATCGAAGGTTTAGAGGCTGAGAATTTTCCAGAAATTGACCTACCTCTACCGACGGCATTGCGCGTTTATGAGCAGAAACCAGAATTTAAACAGGTTGAAAATGGTTTGACGCGGATGATCAAAAAACAGGTATTGATCCCGCAGCGTGAGGATCAAATAACGATCAATTTACCAGAAATTGAATGGTGGGATAGCCGAAATAATATTGCCCGTACTACTCAAGCAATAAGTACCGATATAAACATCGTTGCTGCAGAGCAGAGCCTTTACAGTTTTCAGCCTGATCAATTCATAGCTCAACCAAGTAACGAAACTTACGATGGCGTTTCTCACTATTGGAAGTATGCGACCTTCATCCTTGCTGGGAGCTTATTGGTCTGTATTACAGTCATGTTACATTACGTCAGGAAAGCGCGCTCGATCGCTTATGTTGCTAGCACTCAAAACCCAGCCCCTGAGACTGATCCTAAACTCATCGATATCGTTCAAGGCGGAGACACACAATTAATTAATTTCCACCTGAAAAAGTGGTTAAATAATCAACCAAGTCTCAGCACTGAAACACGAAGTGCAATTGAAGAAGAATTAGACAAAATGAATCGTGGCCAATATTCACTTTCTGAGCAGAAATGGGACAGCAGCGAATTAATCCAACTATTAAAAAAGCCGAAACATTATTCAAATAACAAAAATACAAACTATAATTTGCCTAATTTGTAAAGTGCTCTTATAATTTAACGCGAGGTTAGACGGACTCTAACCTCGTTTTTATAGGTATAAAATATCAGTTGGCGAAAGAGTGTTCACTATGAGAGACAGCGAGTTAGGTTGTTACAAGTTAGTCTCGTACAAAGTAGGCTCTTATAAATAAAGTGGAATAAAGATATGGCTGCTTTAATAAAAATCAATCCACAGACCCAGTTTGTCATCCGCTACTTCGACGGCAAGGCGATCGTGAGCGTCACGTTCACTGCAGAGTCACGTCAAGATGCCATCGAGCAGTTTAAGCAGTTCGGTTACTTGCCGAGTGACATCTTCTCGATAGACTAGTCGCGGTCTATCCCTCCTCAAGCCGCTCTTGTTCGGAGGCTATTTTTCGTGCAGAAAATTTCAACCTAACAGTACATATCTTCACCATTCCACTAGGCGCTGCGCCCATCTTAGCTTAGAATATCGCCCGATGTGCCACTTTGAATGATTTATCCCCGCTAATGCCAAAACTTATTGCCCTTGCCTTGCTATCACTGTTGTTACCTTTGAGCGCGATTGCTCATTCTCCCAACGACAGCGCTAGCCAACTCAATTTGTCTTTTTCTCCTGCTACTCAAGAAATGCATGTCGAGTGGGTCCATGTAAAGAAGTCAGAGCGCCGTATGTACCTAATGCATGGTGATAAGGTGATTAAGCAGTATCGAATTGCACTTGGCAAAAGTCCGCGCGGCCATAAAGTGCATAAAGGCGACCAAAAGACGCCAGAAGGTCACTACACCCTGTCCTTCGTCATGGAAGATTCGGCATTTCACCGCTCAATGCATATCGACTACCCAAACTATCAGGACATCGAACACGCAGAGCGACTGGGGCTTGATCCGGGTGGCAACATCAAAATTCACGGTCTGAGTAATACTGACGAAAGGGACCCTCAATTTATCCAAAGCTTCGACTGGACAGATGGCTGTATCGCCCTGTTAAACCACGAGATGGATGAATTTATAAAACTGGTTGAGTACGGCACACCAATATTTATTGAGTGGTGAGGATAAAACTCACTGACCGATAGAATTTTCTTCTATCCTTTGGTAACCAGTTTTGTCTATCGGAGGTTAGGTATGCGATTTCGACTCGCTCTCAGTGGATTTCTTATCGCGGTGATCAGTGCACAAATTGGGGCAACATCATCACTTCAGCAGCTATCAGAGCTGCAGTGGCAACATCGGATTCTGCTTATCCAATCCATGCCATCGGCGGACAGTGACATTGCGCAACTAATTGCCAACCAATCTGAGATTGAAGAGCGCCATATCCTTTGGTTTGTGCTGTCTGAGCGGGGTATGCAGACCAACTATGCTGGCCCTATGTCACCCCAACTGGACGATGAAATCGCAGCGATGTTTTCCGACCCAACCAGAGAGGTTGTCTTGATTGGCAAAGATGGGGGTATTAAATCGCGTGCTGATACCTTCAACCTCGCTGAACTATTTGAGCAGATTGATGCAATGCCAATGCGACAAAAAGAAATCCGCCAACAAAAAGTGGCAGAATCGCAGTGAGGGAGGACCTACCACGCCCACACTGCGACACCAGTTTTATTTTCTCAGTGAGTTGAGTTTCGCTTGCGCGATACCAAACACGGTATCAATCGGATAGCTTCCCATTTCAGAGGCCTCGCCCGCCTCTTTACCAGAGAAGAGTTTCACCGCCTGGGTGACATGTTTGATAGGCCAGATATGAAACTCACCCTTCTCTACCGCCTTGACCACATCATGACGTAGCATCAAATTGTGCACATTAGAGTGTGGAATAATCACCCCTTGATGGTGGTTGCGGCCTTTGATCCGGCAAACATCAAAGAACCCTTCGATCTTTTCGTTTACCCCACCAATGGGTTGCGCCTCACCAAACTGGTTCATTGATCCAGTAATGGCAATATCTTGGCGCACAGGTTGGCGTGAAAACGCGGACACTACTGCACAAAACTCTGCCATACTCGCACTGTCTCCATCAACGCCTCCATAGGACTGCTCAAAGGTGATATTGGTCGTGAGTGGCACTTTAGCGGTTTTACCAAAGACCGAAGAGAGGTAAGCGGTCAGAATCATCACCCCCTTGGAATGGATACTGCCACCAAGGTCAACACTGCGCTCAATGTCGATCACCTCACCATCTCCATAACTAGTTGTGGCCGTAATACGGTTAGTAGCGCCAAACATATGGTCGCTCGTGGACAACACCGACAACGCATTGACTTGGCCTATTGCCTCGCCATCCGTTTGGATCAAGGTGGTGCCATCAATAAACGACTCCATCACATTCTGCTGTAGGCGATTGACCCGCAACTCTTGGCTATTCAGCGCATCCTCGACATGAGTTGCCCGGATCATATTCGAGTTTGCCTGACGCGCGACATAATTAGACTCGCGTAGAAGATTGGCAATCTTGGCCGAGTGCAGTGAGAGCTTAGTCTGATCCCCCGCCATTCGTGAACTGTACTCGATGATCCGTCCAATCGCCTTTCTGTCACAGTGTAACAGTTTATTGTCATGGACAATGCTGGAGATAAACCGCGCATAGTGAAGCTCCGATGACTCATTACGTGGCATCTCATCAGCAAAGTCAGCGGTGACGCGAAATAGCTCACTGAACTCGGGATCGTAGTGCTGGAGAAGTTGGTAGGTGCGATAATCGCCAAACAGAATGATTTTCACATCGAGTGGGATCGGCTCTGGGTCGAGTGTCACTGCTCCACTAAGTGTTACCTCGCGCTCGAGCGAGGTCAAACTCAGTTGGCGTGAACGCAAGGCGCGCTTAAGTCCGTCCCACACGTAAGGCTGCTCGAGCACTTTCTGCGCATCGATAAGCAATACCCCGCCGTTGGCTTTATGCAGGCTGCCGGCACGGATCAATGAAAAGTCAGTAAACACCGTACCTTTGTAAGTTGCCGTCTCGGTGTAACCAAACAACCGATGATAGTTCGGGTTTTCTTCCACTACAATTGGAAAGTCACAGCCCTCCCGGCTGACCAACACGTTGATTTTATAACGCCTCGGCAGTTTTTTATCCAATGAGGCAGTCGCTATTTCACCCTGCTCTCCCCCTTCCTCAAGGAAGATATCGGCGTTATCGACAATGTCCTTCTGCAGCGCAGAAAGAAAGGACTTGATCTCACTAAACTCGGCATAGTCCACTTTTAACTGCTTGATAAAGTGGGCAATCACGTCAAGCGTAACCTCATCATTCAGGCGCTTAATCTTGTCACTGTAGCTCTCTTCCCAATCGGTTAACTGGCGTACCATATCCCGCAGGGTCACCTCAAGATCATCGATACTGCTGCCAAACTCCTCTTGCTGCTTGCGACTCAACGCATCAAAGCTCTCTTCGGTGTGCAGCTCATCACCGTTCATGGCGATAAATTGATAGTCCCCTTGTGGCGTCAGGGTCAGACTGATGCCCTTCTCCTTTGCAACCCGGCTGATCTTATCCAGCTCAAGCTGCTGTTTCTGGGCGAGTTGGTTCTTCAGTCGCTCCGCTCTAGAGATATACATCTCGTTATCAAATGCGAGCGGCATCGCTGTCACCAACTTGGTCATCAAAATTTCGATATCGTGTTTTAACCGCTGTCCGAGCCCGCAGGGTAACTTAAGGACTTTCGGTGTACGAATGTCCTCGAAGTTGGCCACATAACACCAGTCAAACAGGGTCGAGCTGTCATATTGGTGGCGATTGAGGTAGCGCAGGATCATGGTACGCTTCCCCAACCCATTGTGACCAATGGCATAGATGTTGTAGCCTTTTTCCTTGATATTCATCGCAAACTCGACCGCCTTCTGAGCTCGCTCTTGTCCGACTATCTCATCTAGGGGCGGAAGCTCCTTGGTCGACTTACACGGAAGTTGTTCCAAATCAGCAACGTTATATAGCTGCTCTACTTTTAAACTCTCTATCGCCATCTTAACCTCCTCCGTCGTCAGTCTCTGTCCTGACGTTATACTTGTTCTAGCGGCGCAATCTTGTAGTTATAGTCTAGTTTGAAAAAGGTTAAAATTTAGTGACTTAGAGCCAGATTGAGTTTAACTGCTTACTTTATAAGCAATTTGACAGCATCTATTGAGGTGAGGCGCAATGGAAATAGTGAACTGGAAGGGATTTACAATGTAAATCAGCCAATCAGAAGCTGATTGGCTGAAACATAATAAGATTAGCAGGTACTGCGCTCAACATAGCGAACCGGAACCATTAACTTGATCAAGCTCGGATCGTTTTCTTGAATTTGATCGACGATAATCTTCACCGATTCGCGCGCTAGGCGGGCGAAATCTTGACTAAAGGTGCTTAACTGATAACTGACCCACTCCGCTTGAGGGATATCGTCAAAACCAATCACTTTCAGATCGTTTGGAATTGACAGACCAAACTCAAAGCGTGCGATGTCCATTACCGCCATCGCTAGGTTGTCGGTGGCGCAAAATACCGCCTCAGGCTTGTCGCCGTTGGACAGTATCCGACGGATCACCTCGATAGACTCTTTGTAATCGTAATTAGCTTCAATCACGCGCACGGGTTGACCAGAGAGTGATTCAAACTCGTTGGCAAAGCCTTGCTGACGCTCGCCATTGGTAAAGGTGGGTACCTCACCGGTAAGATAAGCAACGTCTCTAACGCCCGATTTATAAAACACTTCTGCCGCTTTTTGTCCTGCTGAGTAGTTATCACTCACCACATAGCTGGTTTTGGTTCCCTCAACCACGCGAGCGTACTGGACAATAGGAATATTAAACTCTGCACACTCTTCATAAAGTGCAGTATTCATAGTCGCTGAAGCGGCAATCACGCCATCAACGCGGTACTGAAAAATGCTTGGAATGGTATGCTGCTGCGCATCCATTTGCCATGGGATAAGCACCGCTGAATAGCCTTGCCTTTGCAATTCAGTACTGATCAGCTGCAGGGTTTTCATATGGATCGGATAATCGGCATCCGGAAAGACTAAGCCAATCAGTTTTGACTCATTGGTGGTCAAACTGCGGGCGAATGCATTAGGGCGATAATTCAGCGCCTTTGCTGCCTCATAAACCTTCTGCTTGGTGCTCTCTGCCACCGAGCTACCTGGGACAAACACGCGCGATACGGTGGATTGAGACACGCCGGCCAACTTGGCAACGTCTTTCGAGGTAACTGGAGTTTTAATGGTATTCATTGTTGTCTATTCTAGCCTACTGATACTTCCTGATAATAGCATATTTAGGTACGTAGTCATAAACAGAAAAAGCCTTATTCTAATAAGAATAAGGCTTTAGCATTACTAATTTAGCTATTTTGGGTACGACCCACTAAGCAATTAGAAGTAGTAACGGATACCAGCTGCGAATTGGTCTTCACGGTTAACGAACTTGTCACCGTCTAGCTGGTCTTTACCAAGGTCGAATTGGTACTCAGTCCATACTAGGAATTTGTTCTTCTGGAAGTGGTATTCAACACCAGGAACTACTAGCTGACGCTGGTAGTTGTTTGCAAAGCTGTCGCCACGCTCTTCCATGTAGTTGTAGATGAACGTTGGACGTAGGCCGTTAGCGAAATCGTAGTAGGTGTAGAATTCACCACCAATGGTGTCCATTAGTGCGTTAGTGTTGGTTGAAGTCTCAACCGCTTCCCAGTTTTCGCCAACGTGGAAAGTTGCACCCGCGTAGAAGCCACCGTTAGAGTAGTTTGCGCCAACAAGCATAATACGCATGTGGTCGCCATCTTTCGCGCCTTCAACGTTGCTTGTCACGTCTTGCAGTTCATTCTGGTGGTAAGCTGCACCTAGAGTTACGCCTTCGATGCCTTTGTAAGTCATCGACGCGCCTAGACCGTTTTTCAGTGTTGCTGTAGCACGGTTGTTGTGCGTATTGAATGGCGCAACAGATACTTCGTGCTCAGAGCCAGAAAGTGCAACGCCTTCACGAGTGGTTTGGTAAGTGAAACCGTAACTTAGATCTTCGTTGATCTTGTTGCGGTAAGTGATTGAGTTTTCTGCACGGCCTGAGCCTGAAGCGATACCCCAATCAGATAGGTTGTAAACGCCTGAGCCACGCGTACCGAATACACGACCAAGGTCAGTGTACCAAGCTACATCGTAGAAAGTAGACCACTGCTTAGTACCAGCCGCAACTTTACCGAATTTGTCATGCTCTACACCAACGTATAGAAGACGGTCATAGATGTTGTTGCCGTTAGCGCCAGAGTTGTAGCCCCATTCAGCGTGACCGAAACCAGTCCAGCCGTTGTCTAGGCCCATAGTACCTTTCAGACCGAAACGTGAACTTGCACTGTTCCACTCGCCAGCGTGATCGCCGCCTTTATCTTGGTAACGTACGTCAAAACGACCGTCAAGAGTCAAGCTATCACCCGCTTCGTTTACCCAAGTGTGCGCAGCAGCAGCTGAGCCAGAAGCCAGTGCAGCTAGAATCACTGCAGATAGAGTCGATTTTTTCATATTGATTCTCGTTATTTCGGACGCACCACGCCACCGTGCATGTTTGCCCGTTATAAAAATAATATTTAGAGACGTACCCCATCCATGAGGTACTAGTTGAGAGCCCACCGGAGCCGAGAGGGGTCTCCAGTGGAAATGACTTAGGTCATTCCAAAGCCAACAAGTAGGTATTGGCTTTGGAACAGACACTCAGTTGTGCAAGGCGCCGCCGCTGACCTGCTCCGGACAAACTCGACGATAACTCTGAAGAGCGCTGAGACTATTGATACTGATAACCATCAGTCTCTCCAGAGTGTCTTATCGCAAGTTTAACAAGGCAGCGTTAGCGTCTCGTTTAACTCAGTACCTGATTAGTAAGAAGGGTTCAGGATAGTAGAAGTACGGTCAAATACGTCTAGACCTTGCTGCTTCAACCAGTATGGTAGGTCGATCAGTACCCAGTTCTCAGATAGCTTGTCGCCGTCACGGTAGTAAACGTCAACAACTTGCATGTCCGCACGAACTTCGCCGCCAGGCATACCTAGGAAACCACCGATTGGCGTGTTTGATAGGTTTGGCCAACCGAAGAAACAAGAGAAGCTACCTTCAGCGAAACGACATACGTGGCCGTTGAACTTCTTGTCTTTTAGGTTGTTACGGAACGGCAGCTGGTGCTGCTGTTGGTAACGTGGGATAGTGTAAGAAGCACCGATACCACATGGACCGTACCATACCATGTCTTTTGACCAGCTCTTCTCTAGTACTTCTGGTGGACAACCCATCGCGCCGCTGTCGTTTAGAGCAGACAGGTCAGCAACCATCTTGTTTACTAGATCTAGAGTCGCTTGACCTTCTTCAGGTGCCGCGTCTTCGAACAGTAGACCGTCGTGGTTACGAGGACCAGGGTAAGTGAAGTGACGACCAGTTGATGGTGGTAGTGGGTAGCAACCCGCTTGGTCCATCATGCCTAGAAGGTCTACGAATAGGCCAGTCTTAGTGATTTTGCCGTTTTCAACACAGTTGAACTCAGCGTAACGAAGGTTCATGATCTTACCAGTTGGGCGCATGCCTAGGTACTCAGCGTCGAATAGACCCATGAAGTGACCCATGCTCATTACCCAGATTTCACCTTCAGTTACTTCGTTTTCACCGCCGATAAATACATCTTGACGACGCTGCATGCGTGTCATTGACTTCATTAGAGGAGCCCAGAATACTTCTGCTGCTGCTTCTGCGCCTTCTTGCTCACGGAATGGGTATACGCCGCGGAAAAGGTAATCTTCTGAAGTGTGTGCTTTTAGTACTTCTGCAACGTTCTCGTGAGTTGCGTTTTCCATTGCATCGAAGTATTCACGTACGATGCGTTTAGCTTCTTGATATTTAGACATAATTATCTCTCTTTTAGTCTTCGAGACCGAAATTTTGGAACAGGACTCGATATTCTTTATTGCCGGCGACGTGTGTATCGCCGACAAGTTATTCTTAAATCTTGATTAAGCTGCTTTCTTCTTGTTGAAGATGCCGCCTTTTAGCGTCTCTGGTAGTGAGAACCACAGTAGACCCGCTAGAATCCATACGATTGGTGAACCCCACATCGCAGTTTGTAGGTCTGAACGCTCTTGGATAAATACTAGTACCATTGGCGCCCACATGCCGATTAGACGACCACCGTGGAATAGCGCTGCACCGAAGCTACGTAGGTGTGCTGGGAATAGCTCAGAGAAGTAGCCACCCCACACCGCGCTTGATGCTAGGCCGAAGTTGTAGATTAGACCTAGGATAGCCAGTAGGTTTAGACCCATGAAGGTCACATCTGAAGGCGCAACGAAGAAGATTGACGCCATGATACCTGCAAGGATAAAGCCGATTGCGTTAACTTTACGACCCCATTTGTCTGCGATCGCACCCCAGCACCATGCACCTAGAAGGCTACCGAATGCAGAGATAGAGAAGATGATACCCATTGTTGTACCATCGAACATACGTACTTCTTTTAGGTACGTAGTCACGAAACCGTTAAAGAACTGGAAGCCGTAGAAGTTCAGACCTGACAGTAGTAGACAGGTAACAGTGATGCGTAGGTTCGCGCCGCGGAACATTTCGCCCCAAGAGCCTTTCTTCTGCTCTACTGGCGCTTCGCCTTCTTTTGCTTCTTGTGCTTCTTCACCGTAAGCGATCACTTTCTTGTCGCTTGGTAGGATGAAGATCATTGCAACAGCGGCTACTAGTGGAGGAATACCACCGACTAGCATCATGTTTTCCCATGCTGCATTGATGCTTGACAGGTATGCTGCATACGCACCCATTGCCATTACTGCAACAGAGAACATGCTTGATGCAAATGCTGTCAATTTACCGCGTACAGAGTCAGTAAATAGACCGATCATTAGAGAAACAGCAACAGTAAAGTAACCACCTAGCGCGATGCCAACGATGAAACGCATTGCAGCCCAGCCTTCGTAGCTGGTAAAAGTCATGTTTAGAATGGTCGCTGCACCGTTGATGGCAGTAATAGTGATAAGAACGTTCTTCTTACCAAAGCGTGATGCAAACCACGCACAGCTTAGGGCACCAATTAGCGCACCTAGTGACTGCCATGTGTAGAACTGAGCAGTGTCTGCAAGGTCGATCGCGTCATATGCGTCAACAATGTAAGGGCGTACGTAGTCAATAACAACAAAGTTGTAACAGTAAAAAACGTAACCCACAAGTATCGCTAGATACGCTGCAGCACGTTGTACCATTGGCACTTCGCTCATGTGTTTCTTGGTTGTCATAACCGAGAATCCTCTATTTATCTGATAGTTACTTATAATTAACTGGGTTTTCCCACGCTTATTGCACGTGCTCTCCCCGCTGATTCGGGGCGAATATTAAAGGAAGTTGCCGGTAAAAAAAAGTGATCGAGGTCAAATTCACAATGAATACGCACCCAAACCTCATCTAAACATACAATTTTAGTGATCGTGATCACACAAATACGCAAAATCGACTAAAATGAGGAAGAACTAGCCTTGAATATTGATTATCATCTCTGCAAACAAGGACGAACATGAATAATAACAAGTGTTTTGGAACAACATTTAACCAATAAACTATAATACTAAAGCGAGAAACCCCTACCAATGGTTACGTATTCAAGCATTTTGGTCATCGTACTGTACCTTGCGATAACGATACTCATCAGTTATCTGGTCAATGTGAAGCATAAAAGTGGCGGCGACTACTCGACCGGCGGCCAACAGTTCGGTTGGTTTGTGGCCGGTGTGTCTATTTTGGCTACCTACATTAGCGCAATGACCTTTGTCGGTATGCCCGGTTGGGTATTCAGCGATGGTATGACGGCGATGAGTGTTCATCTCAACTACCCTATCGTGATTTTCTTTGCGACGATATTTTTCGTCCCAGTGTTTTACAAGCTGCGCCTAACCTCGATCTACGAGTACCTTGAGCTGCGCTTTGGTGTATTAGCCCGCACGATCAACTCAATCGTATTCATTCTAGTACAGTGTATTTCTGCCGGGGTGATTTTGTATGCGGTGGCCCTGATCTTGGTCCAAGTACTGCCGGTCTCGATTTCAGAGGCGATCATCTACATCAGCATCTTTACTGCCTGCTATACCTACGCAGGAGGCATCTCTACCGTAATTTGGACCGACATGCTGCAGTCATTGGTGCTGATGATCGGTACAGCCTGCATTATCTCGATTCTGGTTGCTAATGTAGCGAGTGGCAATACCGCTACGCCTTCTTATGAAATGTTGACGGTTATCGATACCTCGTTCGACCTTGGTGTCGATACCACGGTGTGGGCGGGTGTGTTCGCGGTGACTTTCTTGCACCTGAGCGTCTATGGTACCAACCAGCTGATCATTCAGCGCACGCTGGCGACTAAATCAGTGGAACACGCCAACAAATCTATGCTGCTTTGTGGCTATGGCGCCTTCTTTATCTATTTGTTGTTTGCGGTACTAGGCATTCTGCTCACGGTCTATTATGATGGCCGCGTTTTTGAGAACAGCAACGAAGTGATTCTGGATTTTGTGTTTAATCACACCAATCCAATTGTGATTGGACTGATCATCTCAGCACTTGCTGCAGCGGCTATGTCTACGCTTGACTCAACTTATAACTCAATCGCGACCGTAGCCACCTTTGACATCTATAAGCGTTTTATCAACCGAGATGCCGAAGCGAAACACTATGATGCAACAGCACGTAAATTGAGCCTTATCGCAGCGGCAACCGTTATTGCCCCTGCTCTGTTTGCGATCTCAAATGAATCAGTATTAAAAACCATCGCTAGCCTCACCTCTATCTTTGTCGGTATCCGACTGGGATCGTTTGTGCTCGGTCTGTTTTTTGCCAAGGCAAACGAGAAAGGCGTTATCGTTGGTAGTATCACTAGCATTATTGCGGTATTTATCGCCCAAGGCAGTAACATTGCCTGGCCATGGTTTGCACCAATCGGCACGATTGTGTTCCTGATTTTTGGTGTTGCCACCAGCCACGTATGGGGTCAAAACTCCCCTGCGAACTTGAATTTTATTCAAACGCAAAAGCGTTTGATTGTTAAACCGACGATGGGCCAGTACGGTCTGTTGGTCTTTGCAGTGATCACCATTGCTGCATGTTTCGTTATCCCTGACTGGCTGTACGCAGCCTTTGCCTAAAATTAAGTCAGGATATTACTCTTAAGGGTTCTTCTAATGTTATCGATTTTTGATATCTACAAGATTGGTGTTGGTCCATCTAGTTCACACACAAATGGTCCAATGATCGCGGGTTACAACTTTATCCAAATGCTGGGTGAAGACGTAAAGAAAGTGTCTCGCGTGCAAGTCGATCTCTATGGCTCACTGTCACTGACAGGTATCGGCCACCACACGGATCGTGCCACTATCTTGGGTCTGCTTGGCAACAAGCCTGACACTATCAACATCACTGCCGCAAACCAAAAGATGCGCCATGCTATCGATAATGGTGAACTGGCTGTGGGTGGCGACCACCTGATCGCGTTTGATTACCAAACCGATATGCTGTTCCACGAAGATAACCTTCCGCTGCACGAAAACGGCATGACGATTACCGCGTTCGATGCACAAGGCGAGCAACTGGGCTTCGAAACCTACTACTCTATCGGTGGTGGCTTTATTGCAACTGCGGACGAGCTAGAAAATGGTACTGGCAGCTCTGAAAAAGAGGTTGAGTTTGGCTTTAACAGTGCTGACACTATGCTGGCGCAGGCTGAAAAGAACGGCCTAAGCCTTGGTGGCATGGTGCTACGCAACGAGCTAGCGTTCCAAGACCAAGCGGCTATCGATGCCAAAGCAGAGAAGATCTGGGATGTGATGAGCAAGTGTATGGAGCGAGGCTTCCAGACTGAAGGCATTCTAGACGGTGGTTTGAATGTGACCCGCCGCGCACCTAACCTACTGAAAAAGCTTGAAGCTAATGCGGTTATCGAGAATGACCCAATGGAGATCATGGATTGGATTAACCTGTTTGCCTTCGCCGTCAGTGAAGAAAACGCGGCAGGTGGTCAGGTTGTGACCTCACCAACCAACGGCGCAGCAGGCGTGATCCCAGCGGTATTGGCATACTACCATCGCTTTATCAAAAACTTGGATGTGAAGCAGCTTAAAGACTTTATCGCTGTCTCAGGCGCGATTGGTATCCTATACAAAACCAACGCTTCTATCTCTGGTGCGGAAGTAGGTTGTCAGGGTGAGATCGGCGTATCGTCATCAATGGCAGCAGCCGGTCTAACGGCCCTACGCGGCGGCAGCAACGAGCAAATCTGTATCGCAGCAGAAATCGCGATGGAGCACTCGCTAGGCATGACCTGTGACCCAATCGGCGGCCTAGTACAAGTACCATGTATCGAGCGTAACGCAATGGGCGCAATGAAAGCGATCAACGCATCACGCATGGCACTTAAGCGTACCAGCAAGTCTCTTATCTCTTTGGACAAGGTTATCGAAACCATGTACCAAACCGGTAAAGACATGAACAAGAAATACCGCGAGACATCTCTTGGTGGTCTGGCACTTATTCACCTAGCGCCGCCTTGTGAGTAATGTTTAGACTGTTGTGATCGTTTTAAGCCCAGTAGAATTTGCTGGGCTTTTTTATGCACGCGGCCTGCGGCGGGTACACTTCGTTCCGAGGTGCGGGGACGCTGCGCTACGGGGTTCGAGGAGTTTTGCGATGGTTGGGTGTGCTTGGTTAATCTTTGGTTTAGAGTGTCCTACGTTTTTTACAGGGTCGTTGTAAACTTCGCTTTCTCTAGCCTCAAAGCGCATGCTAATTACTCGCTCCTCGTAGGGCAACGCCCGTACCCGCTCCC
Source organism: Vibrio glycogenivorans (assembly GCF_051660965.1). Classification (NCBI taxonomy): domain Bacteria; kingdom Pseudomonadati; phylum Pseudomonadota; class Gammaproteobacteria; order Vibrionales; family Vibrionaceae; genus Vibrio; species Vibrio glycogenivorans. The sequence goes on from NZ_JBPVIS010000008.1 coordinate 104,366, forward strand.
CGCCCCTGTGTTCTATGTTAGACTTAACAACACACGATTTTCGAGATTTTGATATGAGAACTCTGGGCAACATTATTTGGTTTCTTTGTGGTGGCGTGATCATGGGGCTGATGTGGTGGATGTTTGGCTTGTTGGCCTTTATCACCATTGTCGGGATCCCTTGGGGGCGTGCCTGTTTTGTGATGGGGAATTTCTCATTCTTTCCGTTTGGCTATGAAGCCATTGCGCGTGATGATTTGACCATGCGACGCGATATTGGCACTGGGCCGCTTGGGTTTATTGGTAATGTGATTTGGTTTTTGTTTGCGGGTATCTGGCTGGCGATTGGTCATTTGACCTCGGCGGTGGCGTGCTTTGTGACGATTATTGGTATTCCCTTTGCCTTGCAACACCTAAAGCTAGCCTTGATCTCCCTCGCGCCAATTGGCAAGACTGTGGTGCCCAAGGAAGTCGCTGCGCGCGCTATATTTGGCCGTCACAGATAAGTACGGACAAGTCTGAGTTAGTTGATAAAAAATAACCTAATCTCGAAGTGAGATTAGGTTATTGGAGAGTTTAGTTTCAGCTATTTGGTAATCCAATCGGCGAGAAGTTTTTCCTGTTTCTTGGTCAGTTGCTCAAACGATGTGGGTTTAAACACTTCAAGATCCAATTCATCAATCTCTTGCTCTTTAAGGGCACTGATATCATTATCACCAGCCTCAAGCCAACGCATCAAGCTGGTATAGTCATGTGTTTTTCTTTCTACACGCTGCCCAGTGACTAGTTGCTTTAACGCTATCCTAATATTATCGTCATCGGCTTGGAACCAGACGGATGGAATCGGGCTTGCTTTGTCGATTCGAGACAGTTGAATCGTCTGGCTTTGTTCCTTGTCTAAGCCACTACCTTTGAGAGCATCAAACTGTAAGGTCAGATTATAAGGGGGGTTATAATCTGGTGCTCTTCGCATTCTCATTGCGTCAGGCAAGGTTACCGGTCGTAAACCCTCAATCTTTTTACCAACGGCGTTAACATAGTCTAGTTTTTTTCTAGCAATAAATAGGTCTGTCTCTTTTTTCTTGCCATAGAACGTCTTGGTCATCAAGGTTGCCAGCATCCCACCGCTCTGTGGCACCAGCACTTGCTCCACAAATTGCAATGTCTCTTTGTCCTCGATATCACCAAGCTCAAATACCGCCTCCCCGTTAGCGTTAGGCTTCAACTTACCCACCCGATAAAGCTTAACCCCTGACGCCTTGTGCTCGGACGAAATTTCATCGGCCCCCATCAACATTGAAACATCAAGATCGAATTCATCTGCCGAAACCTCTTGCTCTTTGTGCTTTACCGTTGACCTAGCATCGGCACTGACTAAAGCAATGAGCTCCGTAGGTTTACCCCAATCAAAACGACTGCGCTTACCAGGCGTAACATACGGGAAGTTTTTAAAGTCTGGGACCTGAATCGCTGAATGGTTGGTATACCACACCTCTATTTTAGGATTGGCAAATGTCAGGGGAGACTCTATTTCAACACCATTACGTCCTTCAAAAAAACTCTTCTCAAAGAAATATGCGTCATCTTTACGCGACTTTTTTTCCCCTGGTAATTTATATTCGCGCTCAGGATCTAGGCTTAGATAAAACCAGCTTCTAAGCAACGAATTATCGAAACGCGTATTTTTGTATTTATCACTGTGCCTATAACTCACATGATAGTCCGCTTTCGAACTACCTGGGATTGAAAGCTGATAGTAATACGTCATGCTAATTCTGGCATTCATAGCGGCTTTGACAGACTGAGGCTCTTCCATCAATCCGCCAAACTGCTCTTTCAAAGCCTCGAAAAAACTCCCATCTTCAGACAGTTTTCCCATTGGTCTGGTGCCATTGATAATATTTTTGCCAAAAGTAAAGCTCGGTACAATCACCGCCGCATAGCAATGTGTTTGCCCCTCGGCAAAGCACTGTTGCTGCTTAAAATACTCTTGCTCTATCTCAAGCAGGTCACTTATTTTGGTGCGAACGACATACTCCCGAGTTTCTGGCCCTACGTAAGCGAAGCTGAGACCAGAGTCATTTCGCATTGGTGTTGCGGCAACAGGGATAGCCATTGGATAGTCTAACTCATCCAGCGATTTGAGTTGTCGCTCTGGACTTCGGTGTTTGTTGTAAGCGTCAAGCAGCTCTTGCTCGTCCAATATCACGGTAATTCGAACTTGATCGTAAGGCGACAAACGTCGCCCCGCTTTGTTGTAGTACTCCTCAAACGGTTGCCAGTCGTTATCTGAGAACCTACCTCTTGGTCTTGCTAGCATGGACGTTGCCTTGAAAACGGAACTCGTGAATTCAGGATTCATGCCGATATCCAGACTTCTGAAGTAGTCTCCATCAACACTACCAGAGTAATGAATCGGAAATTGACGACTAAAGGCTTCTCCCTCTTTTAGCTGCCTTTTTGCGTTTTCAGGTTGCAAATACCGAGCAGTGACATTTCGAACACCCGCGATAATATTATTCGCAGTTAGTCGGTTATAACTAGCTAAACTGGCCTGTTGTTTCGTCTCTAACCAGAACTCATCAAGATGGAACATGCCAATTCTTTGGTGAATATCCCAATCATCCGAGAGTAAAAAGTTTCGAATGTAGCCCGGTATATCGTAGTCTTCAAATGTGCTCTTCGAGTTGAGCTCATGGATGTATTCTCTTACGCCTCCGCTCCAATAACCCGTTCCCGTACTCGCAGGCTTTGAGGTTGTTGCTAATTGATAATGGTGCAGCAAGCGGATTAACCCATTCAGCGCCAGGGAGCGCTTGAGGTAACCGTTTTTCATCTCACCAACCGCATCAAAGTATTCATGCCCCTCTAGCATCATACTTTGCTGAGCTAAGTCCGCTTCAGCAAGCTTAGCCAAGGATTTATTCATATGATCGGGTCGTGTGTCTAGCTTATCGAGATTAGCCAAGGATGAGACTCGATCTTTTGCATCTCCAATATGGCTAGCACCAGCAGCGATCATTTGCCCTGCCACACCCAGCGGAGTCAGTGCTGCGGCGCCGAGCAACGCTACGTCGAACGCTTTCTCGACCAAGTCGACAAACTCTTGATTCTCCGCCACGCGGCCAGCAACCGCTTTTTTCCGTGATGCCTCCAGTTGCTTGATTGCTGAGCGGCTAGCAGGAAAAAGCTCATACTCGGAGAGTAAAAAGCGCAAAACCACGGCGCGATGTTTCTCTGGGTTGTCAGCCTGTGTCGAGCGGGTTAAAAACTTTGGAGGAATACTGCCGACACCCTGCGCGCGAATCGCATGCTGCCAGCGGGAGTCGTCGTGTTGGCCTAATACCTCAAGCAGGCCATCTCGCACAAAGTCGGCCCGAGATTGTGAAAGCTGGTCATTGTATGACAAGCTGCCGATATCACAGGTATGGCCGGTAATTTCCACCTCAATCGGATTTTGCTGAGCCAATAGCACCCCAGCAATATCTTTTAGGAATTCATTGAACGTGTCAGTGTCTTTGACCGCGATTTCACCCCTATCGAACTCAAATCCTATATGGATTTGTACCAAGTGGTTGTCGCCACAGGCGCTCTGCTCAATAGAAACCAAATCTGAGCTATAGTTTGCCAGTCGTTGCTGTAATTTTTGATTCGCCTCTTGCTCTGTGGCAGTACATGTTTGCAAGACAGCATCATCCGCTTCCATCAACTCCAGCTGCATCGTTTTCACTGCGTCCGAGTAACTCTTGACTTGTTCATTGAACTGCTGCTGATTATCAGTGTCCGTATCCCTCGCTTTGGCCCATTTTCCGCCCTGCTGCACAAACTCTACGGCAGTAAGTGCTTTTTGCATTGCTGGGTTCATGGTCCTCAAGGCTTTACCAGTGCCCTGAACGAAACGCTGCATCGGCTTTGGCAATAGGTAGTTAATCGTCTGATTGGCCCTGCTGCTGAGTGCCTGCTTCGTTACATCGTCGAGGTTGAGCGCCTTGTCCCAGGTGTTGATCGCCTCAATGAGTAGATCCTTTTTTTCCTCTGGGGTTTGGTTTTTCTTTTTGTCTGCGGTTTTTTGGACTAAGGTGTTGATAAGTTTGAATAACTTCTCCCCATCTCTAGTCAGGTTCAATATTCCCTGTACCGTTTCTTTTTGACTAGAACGAGCAAGCTCACCTACAGAAAAAGCACCCGCTGTCGCAAGGCCCAGAAGATCAAGACTCTGCGCACTTTTGCCAACACTGAGCACACTAGTGACATTGCCCTTTACTGTACGTAGCTCATGTAGCAACTCCTCAGGAGGCTGGTTGCTACTCTCGATATCAGCGAGCGGGGCACTGCGTATTTGCCTCAGTAATGAGTTATGGAAGTTTGGCGCGTGGCTGATCAATACCTCCTCAAGACAAATCGGGTCACCATTAATCACACTAAAACGCCCGCACGCTGTAACCAGCGGAAAATGTAGCACTTTTTCTGTTAATGAGTACTTCATGTCCATATTGTGCTGGTTAAAATAATCTTTGCTGTAACCAGCATCATCATTTTTATTGTAAGCAGGGTCTAAATCAACATCAATACGGCAGTACTGTTGAGAATCGCCTAATTCAAACGGTAAATCACTTTCGATTAAAAATGTTGCCGCAAAGCCATTGGAAGTCTCCCTATCATCCGTGGACTGAAAGTTTTCATCAGCATCAAACGTGTCATACACAAACTCCATAACTCTTGCAGAGGCCGAGCCATTTTCGGAAGCAACTATCTTATTATCTGGATTTGAACCAACGACCCTCATTCCCTCAGGTAACCCAGAAATTTTTACACTAGCTTCTCGATAAACCCTAGAAGAAAACGTCACCACAATGGCAATAAACTGCGGCACGGTACAGACTAAAATCTGCTCTGATTTACCAAGACTCTCATAGCGTTGATACCAATCACAATAGCTCGCTATATCATCCTTATCACCCCCCAGTTCGTCGGGCGAGACCAATTGGTTTAACTCTTCAGGCAGAGACAAGCTCGACAAGGGTAAGCTTGTTAAGTTTGTTTTAAAGTCATCTTTGAGTTGCTGTTCCAGTTGGCTTAGCCAATCGCTATCGAAGGTTTGCTGCGCAACTGGCAATAACTCTGAGGGCAACATCATGACCTTAGCCGTTTCTTCTGCACTCATCAACACCCTATTACACCCAACACCCGGTTTTAGCACTTCACTATCAACTGCGTGGTCACACTGCTCCAGCTGACCAGAGCCACTGGTTACGTAAAGTTGATGACCATGCTTAACCGTGTTCTGCTTATTATCGATTGTTACCGCACAGTCTTGCACTGCACTGCTCGCGATACGCAGTAGCTGATTAGGCAATGGATAATACTTGCCGACTGGTTTACCTTGAGAGTTAAATAGTCGCCCCATAAGGTAGACGCTACGACAGACAACATCGGTCATCAGTTACCCTCCATCTGAGCAATTCTACGTTTCGCCTCATCGATCTGTGCTTGCGTCGGCCATGGCCATAAATGTTGATCAAAATCTTGCTGAGCAAAATCGTTAAAAAGGTTCTCTGATAGATAAAAATCAACGGCGCTATAATCCGCTACATAACCTTGGCTCATACTGACAATAGGTGTGTCGACATTTTTTGGATACCTCCTTAAATGGTTGGTGCTATCAAAATAGATTTGGTCATTTTGTAAAATTACCGAACCCGCCCCGTCAGGTACCAAGCCAACTTGCTTATCGCGCTCGGTGGCATCAAATATCTTTAATTGTCCGCCCTTTGAGGTTGCTCCACACGTGTAACTGTTTTGGTCTAAGCTGTATCTAATACTGAGAGAACATCCTTTGGCAAAATAGTCACTCTGCTCAATAAGATCTAGTGTCTCCGGATCATAAACCCTATGTTTTCCTTTTGACGTTGTATACGATACGAATGTCAAAAAACGTTCCAGTTTCGGGTCATAATCACTGCCGTTATTATCTCGTGTGAAGTTCGCATTGACCTCTTCAGCGCGCTCAGAGGCTCCTGTTTCATAGTTAAACCTCAAAATTCCAGAGTTAAACATAAACCCGTACGGTTGGGTTCTTGACCAGACTATACTGCGACAGGAGTTATCACCTATTTTTTGTTGCGTCTGTTCTTTAAGATCATAAGCAAAACACTGGCGGTTGTTACTATAGAGCACATAGCGCCCGTTGGGCGAGCGACTCGGTCTATTGAAACCATTTTGCACTACGCCCCGCGTCATTTCATCGCTGCGGACCATAAGCTGCGGATTTGAGCCGTTAAAATTCGCCGACCACAGACTTCCATCAACCACAAACATCACCTGTGGCATCTCATACTCCTCGTCCCATTGCACGCGTTGAGGAAACCTCGGAAGCTCAAAAACAATACTACGTCCATAGTTAATACGTCCTCTTGGGTCATTTAACACTTTAATCAGCCACTCCATATACTCTTCTTCTTGCTGACGAGCGCTGGCCTCTTCGAGGTGATCAACCAGCACCTTACCCGCAACCCCGAGCCCTAGCGCTGCTACCACAGCTAATGCTAGATATTTTTTTTTGTTCATTTTGGATCCTTTCTTCACGCCCGATTCATCAGGCGACTTTCAATATGTATCAAGCTATGCTTTCGTCAGAGATTATTTCCAACTGGTAAAAAGCGCTCGCCTTGCCGCCTTATGCCGCTCTATATTTACACTCGGCGCTTGTTCTTTTTCCTGTTCTGAGGGATTCTCACTAGGCACCATTTCTGGCTCTGGCGCTTCCACCTCAGTAAACAACGCACTATACGGCTGGTCGGCAAACACACAGTGACTATTTTCTGGATTCGTTGGGTCAGTGATCAGCAGGGTAAAGCGCCCTTCATTCGGCAGGCCAAAGAACATCGCCTCCCGCCAGTGCGCTTTGTCGCCTTGATCATCAGCAACCAAAGCCACGGACTCCTGCCACTCACTCAGTTCATCAATCAAGATTGCGTGGATTAAGGGGGTTTTGTGAACCCCTTCATCCAGCATGCCAACATCCACTTTGACCACAAGGGCTTGATTGAAGCCATCAACATAGGCAGCCGCGGTATTTGAGTCCTCAAGCACCTCAACTAACACCGAGTCACCCTTCATCCACTGCATATCATCAGCTAATTTGGGCTGAACTTGAGAGTGTTGTATGTCATTGATATGTTCTGTCGCGGGAAACTCACCACCATGCTCATAATCCAGCAAATCATCCAATGGCGTCGTTGATGCAAGCAGTTGCTCTTCGTTCTCTGCGAGCTCGTCCAATTGATAGAACGGGCGTTGATACGGTGAAAACAGCAACCGAACACCATCAGAGCCAGCTTGGCTCTCCCCTTCTACCTTGATTGGAACCCAAAATTGCAGCATAGGGAATGCTTCGGCTTCACGATCTAATAGAATTTGCTGCTTCTGCTCAGCGCGTAAACGCTGCTCTTTGAATCTAAAATACGTAAGATCAACCTCTTGATAATAACCATTATCCAGAACCTTTAATTCGCGCCACAACTGCCCTGCTTTAAACAGATACAGATAACCACCACATAGATCAGAGCTGTTCTCTTTAGAGTTATCGCTATCTTTAAACGCAAGGGCCCTCACTGGCACCAACACTGTATCCCAGAGATCTTTATCGGTACTCTTTTCGACGGGTACCACATCAGCCGCCACCAAAAATTTCAGCGGTGTGGGTATGCCAACCATCGGGATATTAATGTACAGATTGCGTGGCTCGGTGGTTAATCCAGAAAATACCGCTAAACTTCGGTGACCATGCTTAGTGTCACTACTTGGCTTACAAATTTTAGCCACTTGCTCGCTGGTCGAACCCAACGACAAATAAGCACTATTGGCTGGCCATTGCCCTGCAATTTCAACCACTATTTTATGCTCAAGTTGTACCGTCTTCTCAACAGCGACTGGCGCTGCCTTTACCGGCTCACTTTTTTGTAATGGTTCATAATTAGCTTTTACAAAAACGGGTGGCTTTTGCCCATACTGAAATTGCATACTTACTCCATTCGCCTATCCGATGTAACCTTCACTTAACCACAACACCTTGCAAGCAAGGGAAGCGCAAAAATTACACTATAATTCAACGACGTATTATATCAGACAAGCAAACTGCATATTGCCTAAAGTAACCATGCGAAGTACCTAAACCAATAGGCAATTAGAGATATTTACTAGGCAAAACGTAAGGATAATCTAGTGCTGTTCAGCAAGACTTTTCCACTATCATGACACCCATAATTAAGTAAGCAGAAGAATACACGCTACACTTGTTACCAGCCCCTAGTGAGGAACGTGACAATGCCGAAAGCCCGATGTGAGCAAGTTAGCCTTGACGATACCGCCTATTACCATTGTGTCTCTCGTTGTGTACGTCGTGCCTTTTTGTGTGGTATCGATCAATCAACTGGGAAAAGCTTTGAGCACCGCCGAGGCTGGGTAGAGCAACGCTTACTAGCGCTGGCTGATGTATTTGCCATTGATATCTGCGCCTATGCGGTAATGAGCAATCATACCCATGTTGTGCTCCACATTAATCGCGACCAAGCCTTAAGCTGGGATACACGTAAGGTACTTGAGCGATGGCACAAGTTACACAAAGGCACATTGCTCACATCTCGATTCCTTGATAATGAGTCATTGGACGAAGCTTCTTTGCGAGCGGTGATGGAAACAGTAGAGGTTTATAGAAACCGATTACACGACGTGAGTTGGTTTATGCGCGATCTCAATGAAACTATCGCTCGACAGGCAAACAAAGAAGATGACTGTACCGGACGGTTTTGGGAGGGGCGTTTCAAATCCCAAGCTCTACTCGATGAGGCAGCGGTCTTGGCCTGCATGGCGTACGTTGACCTCAATCCTGTTCGAGCCAATATCGCAAAAACACCAGAGCACTCAGATTTTACTAGCGTCAAAACACGCATAAACGCACTAAAGCATTCAAAGAACAAGTCTCATCCATCAGTTCAGCCGAAATGCTTATACCCATTTGTTGGTGATGAGAGCCAAAACGCGCCTGAGGGATTAACCTTCTCTCTTAAAGATTATCTACTGCTAATTGATATGAGTGGAAGAGTGACCCGAGAAGATAAGCCTGGCGCTATATTATCTGAATGCCCACCAATACTCTCGAGACTTGGCATCGATGAAGCGCTATGGACTGTACTGGTCACCTCGTTGGAAGAAAGTTTTCATGGCCCAATTGGATCTGAAGGTGCTTTAAGGTCATTCCAGTATAATCATGGATTACAGCGAATGCAGGGGATCAACGGAGCTAAACGTTACTTTAAAACGGCTTAGCACAATGTGTACTGACAAATAACCGCACTTCCCGCTTCTACGATTGAAGCGGGCAATCTATGTTATTAATTAACTTATCGACACTGTTTTATGACTATTTATATCGCTTAAAATCGTGTTTTTTTCACCCATACCTATTGAAGTACAGAATCACTGTGTGATTTAGCGGAGTTCATATGTATTCCTAGTGTTCTGTTGGTTTTGTATTTTTGTGATGGGTGTCTTGTTAGTTTCACTGAAGTACAGAATCACTGTGTTTGATTTAGCTGAGTTCATTTGCAATCCGAGTGTTCTGGTGGGTTTTACGTTTTTAAAATGGGTGTCTTGATAAATTTTTTTGATAAATTTCTGATAATTTTATAATTTCAACAATTTTGATTTTATAAATGGCTCACCACTGTCGTCTTTAACTATAGTGATTTTGTCATCCAAAGTGAGAGTGGCAGCATTTCGGTGCGAGCGACAACACCCCAGTTGCTAACAAATAAACCGAAACCTTGAGTTGGTGTGATCTCATCCAGTGAAAATAAGATCGCTAACCTGATAGGTTTCGTCTTAATGAACCTCTTAGATGAACAAAATAACTTGCATGAGACCGCTGACAGGCCTTTTGAGCTAGTCACTATACATACTGCCATTATAACCGACAGCGCTCAGCTCTCTCTCAGTAAGTACAGTTAACCCACATAGGAAAAACATATCGATGAAGGTCATCAAAAGGACACTATCTTTATATACACTTGCTTTCTTAAGCTTAATAGCTTGGGGGCAAGCAAGAGCTGGGCACGCCCTCTCTGGGGGCGATTCAGCCATCGAAGGCCGCTGGCTGGTTCAAGGTGCTCTCAGTAGCGACCGGGATCTGATACTCCGTTTCTACGCTGATGGATTTGTAGTATTAGAGGGGACATACCAATCCGCCCGGTATGGCACCTACTTTGCCAGCAACGGCATCCTCGATATTGGTATTTACGACAGCGATCACTACTCAGAATACAGTCACCCTATGAGGCTTACTCGCGAACATAAAAGCACGTTCCTCTATCGCTATAGCATAGAAGAAGAGTGGCTAAATCTTGAACAGCTAGGCAGTAAAAGCCTAAGCATTTATCCTCAGCTAAGACTGGCTCAAACACCATTAGGAAACGAAAGTGAATAAACTTCAAAATTACTTGTGTATAATACTCGTTGCACTTTGTTTAATAGTGGCCCTTATCGCATATCAGTACCTGAGTAGACCTTATGATAATATATTCGGGCGCTGGCAGTTGGTTGAAGTTCAGTTCCCCAATGGAGAAACGCAGGAGTATGAGAAGGAGGGGATCAAAACCTTCACCTTCTATCCCGACAATCACCTGTTAATTCATCATCGTCTGCACTTACTTGACGGACAGCCCATTGATGACATTCTGCGAAATCAGTATCAAACACACATAATGCTTCACTATACGGTCGAAGGTATGCAATTGAGACTACATCGCAGGGCCCCTGTTATTAGCCTTAATCAGCTCCACAATGCACTTGATAGCTCGCAATTCAGCCGACCGCTAAATAACGAAAGCCGTCAGGCTGATACCATAGATTTTAACGTGAGTTTTGAAAACAACTATCTGATACTGACAGAGCAACGAGAGGATGGCCCCTTCATACGTCGTTTTAAGCCTGCTCGCCCCGAGACCACCAACGCGCTAGCTGGATATTGGGCTAGCTTTGAGCCAGACAGTGATTTTCCCTATATCAGCATGCGCCTTGATGGGCTTGGTGAGGCTACCTTGCGCGTAGGTGAAGCCAATGATGAGTTTAAACAAGAACGCAGGTATTACCATCAAGAAAGGGACCACATTGCTCTGTACGCACAAAGTTATTACGCAGGTCAACTACGCGAGCCGGACGAAGATGGTTGTTACGCAGTTAAGCAGGCAAAATCTATTATGTTCATATGCACAGGACAAATTGAGCGCGAACTGAAGCCAATGCCATTTTAAACCCTAATAGCAGTTCGAAAAGAGCAAAACGGCTAAAAGACTCAGGTTCTACCTAGGCTCAGAACTAGTAAGGCGTGTGTCCTCTCGTACTCAATAGGATCTGAAGGTGCTTTAAGGGCGTTTCAGTATAATCATGGATTACAGCGAATGCAGGGGATCCGCGGGGCTAAACGTTATTTTAAAACTGCTTAGCACAATGTGTACTTACAAATAACGGCACTCCCACCGCTTCTACGATTAAAGCGGGCGGTCTATCTTGTTAATTAGCCTATCGATACTGTTTTCTAGTTATTTATATCTCAAAGAAATGACTTTTTTCACCCATACCTATTGAAGTACAGGATCACTGTATTGGATTTGGCGGAGTTCTTATGCAATCTACTTTTGCTGTTATTTTTATAAATGGGTGTCTTGTTTATTTTAAGTTGGCTTAGCCAATCACTATCGAAGGTTTGCTGCGCAACTGGCAATAACTCTGAGGGTAACATCATAACCTCAGCCGTTTCTCCTGCACTCATCAATACCTTATTGTACCCAACACCCGGTTTTAGCACTTCAGTATCAACTGCGTGGTCACACTGCTCCAGCAGACCAGAACCACTAGTCACATACAGTTGATGACCATGTTTATCCGTATTCTGCTTGTTGTCGATTGTTACTGCACACTCTTGCGCAACACTGCTCGTAATACGCAGTAGCTGATTAGGTAATGGGTAATACTTGCCGACTGGTTCACCCCGAGAGCTAAATTGTGAACCTTCTGAGTTAAATAGTCGCCCCATAAGATAGACGCTATGACATATAACATCAGTCATCCGTTATCCTCCATCTGGGCAATTCGGCGTTTCGCCTCATCGATTTGCGCTTGCGTCGGCCATGGCCATAAATATTGATCAAAATCTTGCTGCGCAAAATTGTTAAATAGATTCTCTGATAGATAAAAATCTACGGCGTGATAATCTGAAACATAAGCATGCCTCATACTGTCAATAGGCGTGATGACATTTTTGGGGAGCCTCCTTAACATACGGGTGCCATTAAAATAGAGTTGGTTATTTTGTAGAATAACTGAACCCGCCCCTTCAGGTACTAAACCAACTTTCTTGTTGCGCTCTGTAGCATCAAATATCTGTGTTTGCCCGCTCTCCGAGGTCAATCCACACGTGTAAGTATTCTGATCTAAGCTGTATCTAATACTAAGAGAGCAACCCTCGGCAAAATGATCACTCTGCTCAATCAGGTCTAATGTCTCTGGGTCAAATACTCTGAATCCTCCCTCTGATGCTGAAGTTGTTACAAATGTCAAATAGCGCTCTAACTTATGGTCATAATAACTGCCGTTATTGTCGCGAGTAACCTTGGCATTGATCTCTTCACCGCGCTCAAAAGCACCTGTTTCATAATTGAATCTCAAAATCCCATAATTAAACATAAACCCGTACGGTTGAGTTCTAGACCAAACTATACTTCGGCAGGGATAGTCGCCTATTATTTGCTGCGTCTGCTCTTTCAGATCGTAAGCAAAACATTGGCGGTGGTTACTATATAGCAGATATCGCCCGTTCGGCGAGCGACTCGGCCTGTTGCTACCATTTTGCACCACACCCCGAGTCATTTCATCGCTATGGACCATAAGCTGCGGATTAGAGCCGTTAAAATTTGCTGACCATAGGCTTCCATCAACCACAAACATCACTTGTGGCATCTCATACTCCTCATCCCATTGCACACGTTGAGGAAACCTTGGAAGCTCAAAACGGATATCACGCGCGAAACTAATAATCCCTCTTGGATTATTTAACACTTTAATCAGCCACTCCATATACTCTTCTTCTTGCTGGCGCGCGCTGGCCTCCTCAAGGTGATCAACCAGCACATTACCCGCAACCCCGAGCCCTAGCGCGGCTACCACAGCTAATGCTAAATAATGTTTTTTGTTCATTTTGGATCCTTTCTTCGCGCCCGGTTCATCAGGCGACTTTCAATATGTATCAAGCTATGCTTTCGTCAGAGATTATTTCCAACTGGTAAAAAGCGCTCGCCTTGCAGCCTTATGCTGCTCTAAATTTACGCTTGGCGCTTGTTCTTGTTGTTCTGAGGGACTCTCACTTTGCACCAGTTCTGGCTCTGGCGCTTCCACCTCAGTGAACAACGCAGCATACGGCTGGTCGGCAAACACACAGTGACTGTTTTCTGGATTCGTTGGGTCAGTGATCAGCAGGGTAAAGCGCCCTTCATTCGGCAGGCCAAAAAACATCGCCTCCCGCCAATGCGCTTTGTCGCTATGATCATCAGCAACCAAAGCCACAGACTCCTGCCACTCACTCAGTTCATCAATCAAGATTGCGTGGATTCACGGAATTTTGTGAACCCCTTCATCTAGCATTGCAACGTCGGCTCGCAAATAGTGGAAGGTATAAAATCACAATATAATTCAATGCTCTAGTATATCAGACAAGCGAGCTTCACATTGACTGAAGTAGCCAAGCAAATTGCCTAACTAGACTGGTAATTAGGAATATTTGGCAGGCAAAATTTAGGGGTGTGCTAAGAGCGTTCGCAGTCGTTGCTTATTTCACTGGTATCGAACGGCTCAAGAAAAAGCGCTGAAGCCTTCGGTGTTGTTCTTTGATTACTGGTAGTTGTTGCGTTGGTGTTTAAACAGAGGCTAGGACCTTGTAATACTGTCCTTTGTGCCTCGATGATATTAGAACGCCCTTGAAGGATAAAATTGAGGTTTCGCTCTATAGTGAAAAAAGGGGATCCTTGCAATGCTCTGATCCCCCTATGCTTTTCTACCTAGCCTTTGTTATTTTTTCATCGAGAGCCAGCCGCTATCGCTCCCCTACTGTTTATCCCCTTGCTTTTACTCGCTCTCCTCGTGAGATAAAGGGCAAAAAACCGAGGTTAAATACCACACCAATAGTAAACAAGCACACCACAATACTAGCGCCACTAGGCAAATCGTAGACTGCTGAGAGCAGGATCCCTGATAAAATGCCAAGCATGCCGATACTGATACTGGTGAGTAAGAACCGCTTACCTTTCAGTGCTGAGGCGCAAAGTGCGGGGATCACCAAAAGAGCAAACTCTAGATATACCCCTGTCATCTTCACCGTAATCGGCATTAACACCGCAAAAATGATGTAGAAGCCATGGCCATGCATGACGCTTGGTCGCAACCAAACCAACACCAGTACCAACGCCGTGATCACGGCCAAAGGCACAACATCATCCCAGGTTGCCCAGAGTAGCTGACCATTGAGGACACCCTGGATAAAGTCTGCCCCATGCGGGTCTTTACTCACGACCAGAATAGCGACCGAGGCTGAGACCACAAACAAGCTGCCTATCATCGCCTCTAAGTGATGCTGGTAGTGCTTTTCCATCATCCCAATCAATGCACACAGCAGTAAAGACAGCAACCAAGGACCGGTCATCTCACCGATAAACGAACCAGATAGGAAATGATATTGGGAGAAATAGTAATGGCTTAATACCGCTCCCAGTGCCGCAATTTGTGCAACAGCCAGATCGATGAAAATAATCTGACGCTTGATCACCTGCGCACCCAGTACAATGTTGCCTACCAGAGCGACTAAGCCACATACCACCGCGGGTAACAGCCACAGATACGGTTCCATCTAGCGCTTCTCACTTTCAACTAATCCATCGAGCAACTGATCAATAACTTGATCATACAGCTCATCAAGCGATTGCTTTGACGTCACAGTTAGCGGAAGCTGAATAACCGGTTTATTATTCTGTTTTTGCAGCCAGTTCGCTGGACGCTTATTTTGGTGTGAAGAATACACGATAGCATCAAACGAATCCTCAGGCAGTTGGCTCAACGACTGCAAATGCGATGTCGTGGGCGAAATACCCGGTTTAGGCTCAAGGTCGGCAACTTGCTCTATACCCAACCAATCATATAAGTAACGATACGTCGCATGATAACCGATCACTTGTTTGCCTTTCAGTGGAGCGGCTTTCTCGCTCCATTGTGCCAGCTTTTCACGCCAATGAGCGCGAAACTTCATACCATTAACCTGATAAGCTTGGGCATTTTCAGGATCAAGCTCTCTCAGCCTCTTGGTGACACCACGTGATATTGCAATCATATCGTTAGCAGCAAACTGAACGTGCGGGTTGCCATGAGCGTGGATATCTCCCATGCTGCGATCAACATGGTCGTGGGTATCCAGCATCCGCACAAATTCAGTTGCATAGATCATACTCGCTGCGCCGTTTTGAGCTGCACTGTTACTGCTTCGAGTTTGGAGCATCGGTAACCACCCCACCTCCAACTCCGCGCCTGAACACATAACTAAGTCGGCTTGGCGCATCCTTGCAATCAATGAGGGACGAGCTTGGACATAGTGTGGATCTTGCTTGTCTGTTGTGGCCGAAAATATGTCAGCCTCTGGCATATGAACTTCTAGAAAAGCTCTCCATTCAGGCTCACATACAAAGACCTTCATCGCTATCGCTGAGGTCGGTGTGATAGCAGCCGAAGCTGCCATCACGAGTAGACCTTGCTTAATCATTTGCAGCTTAGAATGCATGTGCACCGTGTGCTCCAAAGGTCATCACGTATTGAAGGGTGAAGACATCGTCCGTCATTTCATCACGTCCTGATGCAGTTTCATACTCAACACGTGAGTATTGCGCGCGAATCGTGCCAAAGTGTGAAGAATCCCATGCAATCATTGCATCAAATTCTTTTGCCTCTGTCTCTTCCATGTGTGAGTGATCATTGTGAACGATATCATCGTAGCTGTCAGACTGACCGTAGCGCAGGCCTGCAGACCAACTCGGACTAAAGCGATAAACGCCTGATACATAGTAGCCACTGATGTTATCAGGAGCGTGGTGTCCACCGGCTACCTCATCTAGATACAGGTACTCAGCCGCCAACGTTAAGCTGTTGTATTTGTAATTACCGTTAGGCGCCCATTTCCAGACCAAATCAGCACCATACAGGTTAGTACCCGTTACAGCGGCTCCGTGATCATGGTCATGGTCATGGTCATGACTGTGGTCATGATGACCATGGTCGTCATGATCATCGTGTGCGTTTTCATTACGCAAATAGCTTAAACCAAATTGCCAGCTTGAAGAGTCAGAGAAATCACTACCGACTTTAAAGTTGGCTGTGTACACGCCGATATCCGAACCATCCTCATCATTAGACAGCTTCTCGCCACTTAAAGCCTCTGCACCGAACTTTACATACGTATCTGTTGGTAAGACAATGTTCAAGCGCACACCATCATCAAAATAGTGTGAACCCAAGAATGTACGGTAAGCAATCGGACGCTCGACAAAGCTATCTTCATGCATATGTTGGTTATTTAGGTAACCGAAATCAGAAAGGAAACGACCACCGCGTACACTCAGGCCGTATGGCATTGATAGCGTCTCAATGAAAGCTTCCTCTAGCAGCAACTCAGTCTCATCACCATGGCTCTCGAGAACCGTAGTGAGTGAGCCATAAAACTTGTCATCGATACTCGCAGACAGGTTTAGCTCAGTATGTCCAAGACCGAAACCCTCTTCGCGCTCTGATTTCACGCGGTGACCATTCTGGTAATACCCATCCAATACAACACCAATTTGTGGGTTAGACAAGGTGTCAGCAACAACCGGAGAGGCCACTAGGCCTGCAACCACAACAGAGATAAATTTCTTGTTCACTCTTTCTTTCCTTAGATCATTTAGTACATCAACAACTTACTGTTATGTTATAACATAACGAATGAGTGCTTTTGTAACGCTTCGAAATACTTTGTACAAATGGTACGCAATAGAATTGTTATCCGACTCACAAATTGGCCACCAAAAAATCAATTTTGGTAAACCTATGTTTGTAAGTGAGATTAATTTCATGATCTCGAGTTTGGAAAACGAGTACGGATAGGATCGTTAAGTGATGTGAATAGCAGAATATCGGGCCTCTTTACCCCGATATTAGTGCAAATATCTTATTTTTTATTGTCAAAGTCATAAATGGTCAACTAAATACAACATTGGTCGACATTTAAATTCCATAAACATGAGATTCGTGACGGCGTCACGAACCTCCCACCTATGACACAACGATTAACTTATACTGCAGGTTTTGCTGCACGGTGTGTTCACTTTGTTTTGCACTATTTGGAAATCGGATATTTCTCTGGCAATGTCAACGCAATATCAACCTCGCCATTACCACATGAGACATGCGCGTAGCCATGTCCCTCCGTATAGATAATATTATCATCGCCAGTCTCTGACACCCCTCCTGGCACATAGTCTAACCCAAGTGCATCGCGGGTTTTCCAAGCGATGTTATGGTCAGCACAAGAGGTATCACCACTGACACCGAGTGCACCAACGATTTGCCCATCTTTGTTATACAATGCCAAACCACCGCCGAAAACATTCACGCCTCCCATACGCTTTCCGACCATAGGATCACCAGGGGTGCCATAATTATCAGCACTACCTTGGTAAGCGACACTGGTATCAACGGGATTACTGAACTGTAAACCAAATAAGCTGCCGCCGGGCTGGGTTGCTGTCCACAAATTAGCAGTCGATAACGCAAGGCCTGGCAGACTAAAGGCGTTGGCGGTATTGGCTTTTTGTGCTGAAATAGCGCGACTCCCTGGCCATTGTTCACCATAGTCCTGGCCTGTCATCGCTACCGCACAGACGGTGCCATCGCGCGCAACAATCGTGCCCCACATATTGAGTTCAAGACCACCATTGGTTTCGTCACTGGTGGTTGCCACCACACTTTTGAGTGCGGTCGTTAGTTGTTGGTGATTCGGTAGTGTTTCGCAAAGACTCGCATGGGCCAGTGTAGAGGCGAAAGTAAAAGGAATGGCTAACAGTACTTTGTTTATCATGTGGGTATTTCTCCCTATGGCTAACATCAAATAGACCCTCAATCCACAGTGCTAATTAATACAGCAAGTACTCAAAGCAACTCATATCATTACCGAAGATGATTTCGCTTACTGAACGCACGACTGATGGCCTAACGTTTGTCCAAAGACTGGGTAACTATAGGTAGTGTTTGGCTCTCCCACCTCAATTTATATTTGTATAAGACTAAAACCCTGTTTGACAATCTCAGCCGCTGCCAAACCTGCCACCCACTAGTGACTAAAGTAGCTTTGCAACTTGTCTCTTAGCCATTGGTTAGCCGGGTTTTGACTCATGCGCTTATGCGATAACAGACCAAACTGAATCGGCGAACAGTTAAACGGTGGCTCAAGCAATTGAAGCTCCAATTTATCCACAAACAAACTTGCCACGCTTTTCGCCGTTACCGCAAGGCAATCGCTGCTCGCCACCATGGTCATCTGTGACATTAAAGACTCCGCCTCAGCAGCGACAATCCGCTCACTCAGCTCGCCCTGGACATAATAGCTGGCAAGGTGTGTGTCCTCTCGTCGTTTGCTCAATGTGATATGCCGCTCTTGGTAATATTGCGCTAACGATAACGTCTGTTTAACCCTAGGGTGGCCCCGACGAGCAATCACACACATCTGGTCGTCATAAAGAGGTTGTGACACAAAAGAGCTGGCTGATTGATTCACAAAATCAACGGCAAGGTCCGCTCGCTGCAGGTTAAGGTTATGCAGCAGTTGCTCATGACTAGCGCGTGAGGGATGCAATTCAATGGTTACCTGACCAAGTGAGGGATCTGACTCTATCTTAGGTAGCAATATCAGCATCATAGGCTCAGAGGCATAAATCACAAACTTGTGTTTACGCTGGGTAGAAAAACCGCCTAACCCCTCCAGTGCGTTATTGATCTGCACTAAAGCAGGCTCAGTATGACGGTGCAGCTCATGCGCCTGCTGGGTCGGCGCAATCCCTCTGCCATCGCGCACAAACAACTGCACCTTGAGCTTGGTTTGCAAGCGTTTCAACAAGCCACTGACACCGGGTTGGGTCATGTCCAACTCTTCCGCTGCTAGCGTAATTGAACCATGTCGATAGACGGCGTTAAACACGGTTAACAGATTCAGATCGAAATCTAAGGCCATTGAAAATCCCATTCATAACAAATCATGATGTTTAGTATACAAACTCATGCATTAATTTGTATGTGTTGGATGCGTAAAGTAGAGCTCAATTCGATACCAACCACGATTGAGGCTGACTATGACTAACCGATTGACCTTATCCCTGCTAACCACTTCACTGCTTGCTACCTTCTCTGTGCACGCTGAATACTCCAGTCTAGAAAATTACCAAGGCAAGCCTGCGACAGCGCATACTATTGAGGCGAATAACCAATTAGCGAAATCGCTGCCATGGCAAGATACCAGTGCATTTGAGCGTACCCAAAAGGGACTCATCGCTGAGTTTGGTGATCATGAGGCGGGTGAGCTGAAAAACCGCTTTAGCTATATGCAAGATATGCCATTGCACCATGTGCCTGATTCAGTTAACCCGTCAATCTGGCGCCAAGGTATGCTCAACTATGCTGCAGGTGGTCTGTATCAGGTGACCGATGGGGTGTATCAGATCCGTGGCGCAGACCTATCCAACATGACCATTTACCGCACCGACAACGGCTATGTTATCCATGACCCACTACTGTCAAAAGAGGCGGCTGCCGCATCATGGGAGTTTGCCAAGTTGCACTTGCCAGCAATCAACGGCGAGCACAAGATCACGGGGATGATCTACTCACACATGCATGGTGACCACTTTGGCGGCTCGCGTGGCATCGTTGAGTCAGGCGACTTTGCCGAGGATGCACCGATATTCGCTCCCAAAGACTTTATCAAAGAGCTGGCGGATGAGAACGTGATTGCCGGCACAGCGATGAGCCGTCGCGCCAACTACCAATATGGCACAACCCTCGACAATAACACCAAAGGGATCGTGGATAATGCACTGGGACTTGGGACCTCACGTGGAAAGGTGACGCTTGTTGCGCCGACAGAGGAGGTACAAGAGCGTGAAGCCCATATCACCATCGATGGTTTGGAGTTTTTAGCGATTAACATGCCAGGCGCAGAAGCACCGGCGGAGATGGTGCTGTATGTGCCAAAATACCGCTCGTTGAATACGGCAGAGCTCACTTACGACGGCATGCACAATATCTACACCTTCCGTGGGGCAAAGGTACGTGATTCGCTGATTTGGACCAAGTACCTTACAGAGCTTAAACTGCGCTTTGTCGACAGCGGTTTGGTGGATAATATTCACGCTGCGCACTCAGCACCAGTTTGGAATGATCCGACTACGGACATCAACGAGATCTCTGAGTACATGACACTGCAACGCGATAATTATGGCTTTATTCATAATCAATCCATGCGCCTGGCTAACCATGGTGTCACCATTAATGATGTCGGCCGAGAGATCGAGAAAATTGTCCCACAAGCTCAGCGCGATACCTGGCATACCAACGGCTATCACGGCTCCTACAGCCATAACGCACGTGCAGTGGTGAACCTGTATCTGGGTTATCATGACCTTAACCCAGTCAATACGAATCCACTGCAAACCCAAGATAAATCCTGTGTCTATGTCGAAGCTGCGGGGGAAAGCACTCTGTATCAAGCTGGGATGAATCATTTTAAACAAGGCGATTATCAAGCCGCTTCGCAGCTGTTTAATGATCTCGTGCAGTGTGATCCAAACAATCAGCAGTACCGCTTTGCATTGGCGGACAGCTTTGAGCAGCAAGGCTACCAATCAGAGACCATGGCGTGGCGTAACTCTTACTTGCAGGGTGCGGTAGAGCTGCGCTCGGGAACCATTACTCCATCGATCAAACTGGCCTCTCCGGACGTGATTGCCAATACCCCGACCGGTATGTTCCTTGACTTTATGGCGGTGAGATTAGATGCACAAAAAGCCGAACAAGCGGAGCTCGACTTTAACCTTGGCTTGATTCACCCGGATCTCGATGAGGCATTTTACGCTGAGGTGTCAAATGCAAACATGGCCAACATCCAGGTTGATGAGTTACCGAAAACCGATGTGACTGTGACGATGGCAAAAACCGACATGACCAAGGTCGTGTTAGGTAAAACTACCCTTGAACAATTGGTCAAAGACGGCGCAGCCACCATCGAGGGCGACCAAGAGCAACTGAGTCAGCTTATCGGTGCGTTAGATGAGTTTGATGGCCTATTCGATATTCTGCCAATGCCGAACTAAGCGACTTGTAGCTAAGGTACTAATACCCGAGGTACTGACTGCCCCTTATCACTGATTTCTTGGCTGATAAGGGGTATTGCTTGCTGAGCCCGCCGTTTACTCTCAGACAATATCGATAATCTGATAGCTAATCGCCCCGCTCGGACAGAATGAGCGACACTCACCACACCCAGTGCACAAGGCATTATTCACGCTAGGCAGTTTGCCGCTAAATTCGATCGCCTGCATCGGACAACTGCTCCCGCACAGCTCACACAACCCCATATACATCCGCTGACAATTGTCACCAATTAATGGGATTACCCCGGTTGAACGGCTCGAATGAGCCAGGACGCCAGTTTGACATGCGCGGGCACAATCGCCACAGTGGGTGCAGTAATTACAATCCAAATTCAGCTCAGGTTTACCTTTACTGAGTTTTAATACTCGCTGCGAACACGCATCTTCACACTGACCACACCCATCACACAGCTCAGTGAGTAACGCTTCATCCACACAACTTGGTGGCCTTGCACACGCGCGGCGAAAAGGACGGCATTCGATCTCAGCCAAGCCCGTTTTAGCTCCTCTCCAAATACCGCGAAATATCCCTCGCCGACTGATACGCTGATGCTCAAGCTGCGCCTGCAGATATTGATTCTCTCTATCACTCATGATGCTCACCGATATAAGGGGACGGATTGATACTGGGCATTGACCAAATCGGCCAATTGGCGCAGCGTGCCTTGTGCCACCAGCGCGATCCCCTGATAAAAGGGGGATTCGGCAGCAGCGCGCATGGTATCGAGCATCCTCGGCGCCCACGTGAGCACATGCTCGGTCAAAAACACTGCCAGCGTCGACTCCTCAGTAGGCTGACCATTCACCTGCTGCTCAGCAATCAACTCACACAGGTAACTGATAAAACCAAAGATGATCCCGATATGATCATCCGGCTCGTGCTGCCCGGTCTGTAGCTCAAGGCCAAACTGGTTATAAACCTTGCGGATGGCCAGAGTTTGCGCGCCAAACGTAGCTTGCTCCTCGTTGAGATACACCGATGCCCAAGGCGCTGCCCGTAGGGCATTAGGTCCTACGAAAAGAGCGGCAAAATCAAACTGAATAAGGCTGATATCCGCAGGCGACGCTAACAGAGACAACCCTTGCTGCAATGCCGGATTATTGACCTCAAGCGGCCAATCCTCTATCACATCGTTGCCATACAGCGCACGAATAAAATCATCGCTTGGGGCCTGATGCAAGGCACGATAAAGCATGCTCAAGATCAGGGATAAACCAATATAACTGTCTGGACAATTTTTCATCATACGCGTTTCCAAAAAGCAGAAGGCCGTTGCCGGCCTTCTTAATTATCGTATTAGCCAATACGTCGTTAGTTTTTATTTCTACACCAGCCAGTACCGCCAACTCGCTATTTCAACATGTTAGGCACTCACTGATACTTAATACTTACATGCCGGATCCAGCTCTTAGGTAGACATCATAAAAGAAGATGCGACCGATCAATTCCGAGCAGACAATCATCGCAAAACTGGCCATTAATAGGGGTTTGCGTGGTTGGTCGATAGTGAAAGCGAGCCATAGCAAGACACCACCAATCAAGAGACCAACCCGAACCGCAATAAGGCTAAAGGCATCCAGCACAAGCGCAAAGGGATTGGTTGAGACATCCAGTTGACCTAGCCAGACAAGATAGGCGGCATAACCTGAAAGACTCACCACCGCAAGCACCAAGGCCATCTTCGCTAGCAGTTTTTGCGGCGCTTGTGACTCACTTTGTGGTAGAAGCCAAGCCAACACCGTGGCTGCCGCAATCGGGCCGACCACCGCTGCCGTCATTAAAAATTGGAACGGCGTAAATCGCGTGCTCCATGTCGGCACCGTCGCTAAGGTGTAGACATTGGCGATCGCCAGAACAAACACAATTCCTAATGCCATCGCTAGACACAACACCAAGTTTTGCATTTTTCCCGCGATATCAAACCAGCGCATAGCGGTATAAGCAAGCGCGCTGGCGCCGAATAGTGACAGGGCAACAATTTCCAAACTCAGTGCGCTGCCATGGGCAAGACCAAAGGCGACGTTGAGCATGCGCAGTGGCTGTCCTAAGTGCGTCATCGAGGCAATCGCCCCAATGCCTAGAATGATCAGCGTGACCATCAAGCTTTGGCTCATTGCCTTGCGATCAGGCTTGAACAACAATTCCACCACCCCAAGCGCAACAAACATACCCACCGCGCTTTGGGCTAACACGGTAAAGAAAACAAGAGAGAGCTGACTCATAGTCCTACCTCCGTTGGATTTTGGATGCGGCCTGATTTGTCCCCACTGGGCTTACTGTTAGCGCAGGTGGTCACAATCAGGTTAGGGCTGGTTAATCGCGGATCAGGCAGCGGCGCGATGTTGGCCTTCATGCCATATTGGCTAATGAGCTCATTCATCGGAGCAAAATCCAGCGCGCGCAGCGGGCAGGATTCCACACACACGGGCTTGCTGCCATGCTCTACTCGCTCATAACAGCCATCACACTTGGTCATATTATTTTTGCTCGGGTGATACTGCGGCGCCCCATAAGGGCAAGCCATCTCACAGTAACGACAACCGACACAAACATCCTCTTGCACCACCACCAGACCATCACTCTCGCGCTTATGCATTGCGCCCGTCGGGCACGCTTTGACGCAAGCCGGGTTATTACAGTGATTACAGCCAATCGACATGTAGTAAGCAAACACACTATTGGTGTAGGTGCCATCACTGCCGAGCGTCCAGTCACCACCGGCGTACTCGTAGACTCGGCGCCAGTTCACCCCAACCGGAAGGTCCGAGCGGTCTTTGCAAGACACCTGACAGGTTTTACAGCCAGTACACTTGCTAGTATCAACGTGAAAACCGTATTGAATCATCGATGCACTCCTTAGGCTTTCGCCACTTCAACCAAGATGGAATGTTGGCCATTGCCTTTTGACAACGGTGTCCAGCGCTGTGAAGTCAGGGTATTAACACACCCACCATGATCGACGCCGGTTTTATCCGGGCTGTACCATGCGCCTTGCCCCAATGCGGTAACACCGGGCATTACCCTTGGCGTCACTTTCACTGCCATACGCAGCTCCCCTCGGTCGTTCCAAACCCGCACCAAATCGCCGCTCTTAAGCCCGCGTTTGTCGGCATCAATCGGGTTCATCCACAAGCCATCAAACACCGCTTCACGTAGCCAAGGGATATTGTGGTAGGTCGAGTGGGTACGGCCCTTGGTATGGTAGCCGCACACTTGCAGTGGGTACTGCTGAGCCCTTGGGTCAAGGTGACTGTCCCAACTCACGGTGTATTGTGGCAGTGGCGTGATCACATCGCCTTCAACCAGATCCCACTCTTTGGCAATCGTCTCAAGCTTGGTGGAGTAGATTTCGATCCGTCCTGATGGTGTGCCTAGCGGATTGGCTATCGGGTCTTGGCGGAAGCCCTCCAGTGCGATGCGCCCCTCTTTTGGCGCCACCACTTGATAGGGTCCTTGTTCACGAAGCTCTTTGAGTGACGGTATGTTTGGGTCCTTTTTCATCCGCTCGGCATACAAGTGCTCTAACCACTCATCATGAGTGCGCCCCTCAGTAAACTCATCGTACAAGTCAAAGCGCTTTGATAACTCAGCGCACATTTCATACACACTCTTAGTCTCGTACAAGGGCGCAATGGCACGCTCTACAGGAAACAGTGCCGCCACCGAGCCCGAGGAGTACCCATCTGAGCTGACCTCGCTGTTTTCCAAGTTAGTCACATCCGGCAGTAACAGGTCAGCATAGCGCGCCGAGGCGGTCATATGGTTATCCACCACCACGATAAACTCACACAAGCTCTCATCACCAATGATCTCCGCTTGGCGTTTGAGCTGTGCATGCTGATTCATCAATACATTACTGGCACAAGAGATGATAAGTTTGATTGGATTATGCAGCTTATCGCCGCCAAGAAGGCCGGCGGTTTTATCCGTCATCATCTCATGGCGCCAAATGGCATCGACCCAGTTAAAGAAGGTCACCCGAGTGGTGATGGGATTGGTACCCACCGGAAGTCGCGGGGCTGGGTAGCCAAAGTTGGCCGGCATATCCCCAGTATTGGTGCCAGCAAGACCGATATTACCGGTTAAAATCGGCAGCATAACAATCGCTCGCGCCGTTTGCTCTCCATTCGACTGGCGCTGGATCCCGGTACCTTGGGTAATAAAGCACGGCTTAGCGGTGCCAATCTCGCGTGCGAGCTGAATAATCTGTTTTTCACCAATACCGGTAACTTGCGACGCCCACTTGGGGGTTTTCTCTATCCCGTCTGGGCCGAGGCCCAAAATATGGGCTTTATAGTGACCGTTGGTTGGCGCGCTACTTGGTAAGGTTTTCTCGTCATAGCCCTGACAATACTGATCAAGAAACGCCTGATCGACCAGCTCTTCGGTGATCAGGACATGGGCAATCCCTTCGACCAAAGCGGCATCGGTGCCGGGTCTAATGGGTATCCATTGGTCCTCTTTACCGAGCATGCTGTCGGTATAGCGCGGGTCGATAATAATGGTGCGAATGTTGCGCTGGCGCTGAGCCGTAATATGTTCATGGATCTCGCCGCCGCCACTCATTCGAGTTTCCGCGGGGTTATAACCGAACATCACTAACAACTCGGCATTTTCTATCTCAGAAGTGAACGAGCCGTAAGCTGAAGGTTTGGTAGTACCATAGGTAAACGGCAGCGCAAACTGGATCTGGCCCCAGCTGTAGTTGCCGTAGTAATCAAGAAACCCGCCAGTAAGATTCATCAGACGCTTAAAGCAATCCTTACCATCGGTGCGCAGACCTTGCGTTCCTGAGCCATAAGTAATGTGCACCGCGTCATTACCGTACTCTTTGATGGTGTACTTGAGCTTGTCAGCCATCAAATCCAGCGCTTCATCCCAACTGATACGCTCAAATCGCCCCTCACCCCGCTTCCCTACCCGCTTCATCGGGTATTTCAGTCGGTCAGGGTTATATACACGATGCTTAATCGAGCGGCCACGCAAGCAGGCGCGGATTTGATGCTGGCCAAATTCACTGTCTTGGCCACGGTTATCCGTTTCCACTTGGGTGATCACACCATCTTGGGTGTGAACGCGCAGCGTACACCGACTGCCACAGTTAACTAGGCAGGCCGACCAGTAAGTTTTTTGCTCAGCACTGGAGGATTTAGAGCTATCGTCTGTTTCTGCGATAGCTTTGAACGGCGTATTCGTCAGCGCTGCACTTCCACCGATGGCCGCTCCCCATTTCATAAAGGTCCGACGCTTGATCGGTGAGACGATTGATTGTTCGATCCATTTTTTCATAAGCACACCAGTTATTATTCTTGGTTGAATCTTGATGCCTTGGTTGGAAACTATTCCAACACCCTCTCCATGGTTGCTGCACCGATAGTGACCGGGTTTCGTGCTATCCCCTGCCCGATAAACCGGGTTAACCAAGTCATAAAAGGTGCTGAGCTCAACATTCAAACGCTTGCCTACAAGTTATTGCCCAGAAAAATGTGGCCAATTAATTGTTTGTTTTGAACGTTATAGCGAGCTTATTGTATGTCAGGGAATAAAGGTTTAACTGTGTAGAGGATCAACTTTTAAAATTTAATGTTGCCATTTTGTTATCTCGCGCAACATTTGCAAATTTTTGTATAGATAGAGAGCAGAATATTGAAATTAGAGGAAAGTGATAGAGAAATTTGAGAATGGTCAGCAAGCGGTTGAATAATTATCACAGCTTGTCGAGAGGCCTATGAACATATCATTAGCTTTCATCCATAAAAGCTAATGATATCGAGAGTTATTCTAATTTAATTAGAATTTGTAAGCTAAACGGTAAATAAGAATATCACCGTAACCATCGGCACCTAGCTTGTTGTGGTAGTAACGGTACATCAAGGTTGCATTGATCTTATCGGTCACATCCCAGCCTAGGTTCAAGCCACCGTTAACACCGGTCTTGCCGTTGTTGTTATCGGCATAGTCGCTGTTACGCAGCATCTCAATCTCAGTCCAGTTGCTTAGCAATAGGTTTTGACCAAAGGCTTCAAACGCGTAGCCTGCTGCCCAACCCAGCGTGGCACCGTTAAAGCCGTTTACGTTGCTGTTGGCTTCAAACTCGTTGTATACCGTGGTGTAGTTTGCTGCAACCCAAGGTGTGAACCACCAGCCATCACCACCGATATCCGTGTAACCAAAACCTAGGAAACTGTTAGTCTCTTTAATTTCAGTGCCTTGTGTGCTGTAGACTTTAGTGAAGATGCTCGCGCCTGTATCACCTAGGTAGGTGTGCGCTTGTAGGTTCATGGTCGCTGTCTGCTGACCAGAGTCGCGATCTAGACCCTCAAAATCGTAAAAACCAAATACCTCACCCCATTCGAAGTTCAGACCGCCCTCAATACCAATCAAGGTTTGGTCAAACTCGCTCTCAGACACGCCGTGACCCCACGCTTGATAGTCAAGGTGGATGTTACCCCAGCCTGAGTATTCACCGGCCACTGCGCCAGTCGCCATTAGAGAACAACATAAAAGTGAAGAAGATACTGCTTTGTTCATTGGTTTTATTACCGTGTTTATTTTAGGACGAGCGTCACTATGCCCAGTACACCAGAGATGGGCACAGCGACTAAAAATAATGGGAGAGGTTATCCCCCATAAAGTGAATTAATTAAATGAGAGAAGTAAGCCGACCAGTGCTGCGCTCATTAGGTTAGCCAGGGTCGCAGCAAGGATAACTCGCACGCCCATTGAGGCGATAAATGGCTTCATCTTCGGCACAATCGTACCCAGCACACCAATCATCGCTGCTGGGGCTGAAAGGTTGGCAAAGCCAGCCAGTGCCATGGTAATGATGGCTTGGCTATTCGGGCTCAACGTCTCGCGCACCTCAGAGAATCCCATAAAGGCAACAAACTCGTTGAGTACCAATTTTTGGCCAAGGAAGTTACCGGCGATCATGATCTCATCGCTTGGAATACCCAGTAGGTACGCCACTGGCGCAAATAGATAACCGAAGATGGCTTGCAGAGTTACACCTTCGATGCCAACAAGCGCAAATAGGCTACCCAACATGCCATTGACCATCGCAATCAGCGCAATCAAGGCTAAAAGCATCACACCAATCGCCGCGGCCATTTTTAGGCCATTAAAGGCGCCGCTGGTCGCCGCTTCAATCACGTTGATTGGGCGGTCCTCTTCCTGATAGATCTCCAACTCCACATCTTGTGGCGTCTCAGTTTCAGGGTAGATAATCTTGGCAAACAAGAGGCCCGCTGGCGCTGACATAAACGCTGCAGAGACAAGGTATTTGATCTCGATACCCATGCCAGCAAAGCCCACCAGCACAGAGCCTGCTATTGAGGCAAAGCCGCCCGTCATCAAGGCAAATAGCTCAGATTTGGTCATACGTGGGGCGTAAGGCTTCATCATCACAAACACATCAGTGTTGCCGATAAAGATATTGGCCGCCGCCGCTGTCGACTCTGCCTGAGAAGTGCCAAGCACTTTCTGCACCGCCATACCGAGATACTTCACCACACGCTGCATAATGCCAAGGTAATACAGCACCGACATTAAGGCGCTAAAGAAAATAATGATAGGCAGAACGTGGATGGCAAAAATAAATCCAGAACCAAAAGCACCTAAATCACCAAATAAGAAACGAATGCCCTCGCCTGAATAGTCCATAATCGAGCTAACGGCATTAGAAATACCCACCAGCATGATTTGCCCCGCAGGGACAAACAAGATAAAGGCGGCAATCGACGCCTGGAGTAATAACGCGATACTAACGGTGCGAAAATGAATCGCCTTGCGATTGCAAGAGAATATCCAAGCGATAAAAAGCAGTGTGGCGATACCACACAAAGGGATTAGAGTTTGCATTAAAATGTTTAACCGTTAATTAAGCGTTGAAATAGGTCGACAAACAGGTGGTCGCGTTCAATAAATTTGATCACACGAATTGGATGGCGTCGCTGATCGAAGCTCCAAGTCAAGTTATCGTTCAATACGGGTGAAGCCTGGAAAGTCTCCGTGTACCAGTTCGAATCTAATAGATAGCCGACTGGCGCAATATCCCAAATCACCTTGCGATTGGCGAAACCAATCCAAGGACACTTAGGGGCTTCTGCTGCGAGGTAGTCACCAATCTTGCTGCTACCCGCCAAGTAGTATTGCAACTCCGGTACGGAGGTCGCCAAGGTGTTGGTCACTCCCATGCAAGGGAACAGTGTTAAAGCCACACCCGAGTCAAGCAGAACGCGACTGGCATCGAGGTCTTGGAGCAAATTAAACTCTTGGGTATCGTGCCAATCAAAGCTGTGCCCGCCAAGCCAAAGCACATGAAGCTTTTTAACAATCGATGGATCGGCAATCAAAGCATGAGCGATATTGGTTGGTGCGCCAATGCTGATCACCTGCAACACACCATCACAAGCATGAGCACGGGCGATCAGGTCTTCCACCGCCTCAGAGCGCTCCGGCGCATCACTTTGATACACATAGCGACTGGAGCCTCGGAAGATCTGCGGTTTGCGTTCAGTCTCAACACGCTCCAACACACGCTCAATCTCTTCAAAGCTCAGGGTCATACCCACTTTTGGGTCCGCCACTGGCTCGTGGGCATCGTCAAACATCGCATTGGTAAAGGGTGCTGCATACACCGCTTGCAGATCGATACGATCGCTGCGCAGCATCGCCCAAGCAATGGCAAATTGATCATCAATCTCGTTGTAGGTATCGCTATCGATAACCGTTGCCACCTTACCCTGCTTTGGTACGTCCATGTTTGCCATACGCTCAGCTAAAGTCAGCGTTTCAAAGCTTGCCGTCATTTGCGTCAATCTTGGTTGATGTGGGTTCATTGGAATTTATCCTGTTCAGACATTCTGGCTTTGGCGAGAGCGTATTCCGGCATATTGGATGCCCCTTTACGCTCCACAGCGAGTGAGGCATAAGCGCTGGCAAATTTAATCGCATAATCCAGTGATTGATCGTTGGCTAAACACGCGGCCAATGCACCATTAAACGAGTCCCCAGCCCCAGAGGTATCCGTCACTGCTGCTCGATACGGTGGGTAGTGGCGGTATTGTGTGCCGTCGTACATCAAGGCGCCTTTGCTGCCAAGGGTAATGATCACCACCTTGACACCCATTTGCTGGATCGCCGCCGCGGCTTGTTTTGCCGACTCAATATCAGTGACCTCAATCCCAGTAATATCTTGCGCTTCGGTTTCGTTTGGCGTCAGGATATCGACTAAGTGCAGAATCGACTGACACTCCTCAATGTATGGCGCAGGGTTGAGTATCACTTGTGAACCGCTCTGACTGGCACATTCAACCGCCAGTTTGGTGGCAGAAAAGTTATTCTCTAACTGAGTCAAAAACACCTTTGATTTTTCAATCAGGTTATATTCTTGATGGACCTCAAGATCAGAAATCGTTTTGTTGGCACCGAGGTCAATCGCAATAAAGTTCTCTCCCGATAACTGAGAGACAAAGATTGACGCGTTACCCGTGTGGCGATGTTCATTTTCAAAAATGGTAAATGAGTGAATATCGGTACCAGAGAAATACTGTTTGGCCTTGGTACCAAACTCGTCATCACCAATTTTTACCGCTAAGTGTACGGATTTATTGACCTTAGCTGCTGCTGTGGCTTGGTTTGAGCCTTTCCCACCGGCAAAAAAATCGGTCGATAGCGAATGGATCGTCTCGCCTTTTCTTGGGAAGTCGGGAACTTCAGAAACGATATCGATATTGAATGAACCCAGTACGTAAACACCCAATGTGTCCTCGTTCTCTGCGTTCATACCCTCAAGTTCCTGATCATATTTGTCAGTGAGCGCACTCATAATACTTTTAATGCCTACTTGCTTTAATAATTCTTTATTTTGTTTTGCGAGTCTTGCTCCACCAAAGAACAGCTCTGCGACGCCGGAGTCTGCTAATTGTTTTAAATCTCGTCTTATCGTTCGGTCCGTCACCTCTAGCATGCTTGCCAGTTCAGCAACGGTAACCTGCTTATCTTTGAGTAATAGCGAACGAATAGTGTTGATTCGTTGTTGCTTAAGCATATCGCCTCCCGTTGCGGCACATAATATTGGCATCACACAGCGAATTCTGATGCTGACAACTCAATTATAGAACCGCTTCGGACACCCCCTGTCCGAGTCACCATTATGCGCAACACCAACAAACCAAAAACCCAACCAATTGAGATCAAAAGCACAACCTTCCACCTCAATTAAACGTTTGCGTTCAAGCAAATCACCTTTCAACTAGTCACCACGGTCAATATTCACACACACCATGGGTACGTATTCTTGCACTGCCAACCACCACAAGTCTCCTAGCTCCTCGTAGGGCAACGCCCGTCCCCGAACCTCGCCCCCGTGTTAAAGTTTTTCTAAGTAAAGAAATCCCGAAAAACCCGGTCTATCTATAACGTGTGTTACCAACGGATTGTGCCCATGACCATGAAAGCGTGTTTTCCCTCTGTCCCTGTAGAGGCACCAAGTACTTTTGCTGCCAATAGTGAAAGCCCTGTACGCGCGTGGCTTGAGCAATATCAGACTAGTGAGTTTCTGTTTAGCGACGCGCAGGCTCATGCCCTTTCTCGCCTACTACCCTTACTGGTATGCGGCGAACAAAGCTCTCAATGGGTATTTTATAACGAGTCGCAGCGACAAAAGAGCCACTCAATCGAAGTCACCGCGCAGGACGATTTCGAGCGGATTGTGTTAGATGAGAAATACCATGAGCAAGCGCTTGAATGTGTGCGCAGTCAAATAGGTGAGCCGGTCGATATCCTGTCGATCAAACGCCGTAGTCAGCGTTTTTTTGCCTCACTTGGCGCACGCAAAACCATTGAAGAGCACTTTGCGCAAATAGCTTGTCTGGATGCGCTAGTTTGCAAGCTCATGCTGTTTATCGAAAAAGGTCGCCTAGCCCCTCAGCATCCTTTCGTCCTGCTGTGCCGCGCGATAAAACAAGATGAAGCTAGACATGTTTCAGTATCTAAAAAGCATGCACTGAGGCTGGGCTACGATAAATCAAAATGGCGAGAGATGGATGCGGTGATCTCACAACGACTCTTTGAACTTCTCAATACTGAGCGGACGGCTTTTTTAGAAATCGGTGTCCAACTAGACGATATATTCGACGCGACCAGTGCCTAACCAATTCGATTTTCAAGGAGAGATAACCAATGAGCGTGACTTTCTTACCAGACAAAGTATCTGTACTCGCTGCCAGTCATCAATTCCCACCACAGGTACTTAGCAATACCCAATTGATATCGGCACTCGAACAATTATCCGGCAAGCGCTACGCCAAGACTGCTGCTAGGATTGCACCCTATTTAGGCATAGAGCAGCGACATTTCTCACGAAGCATCAAAAAAGCCGTCAGTCACCCTACCCCTTCCAACTCCGATCTTGCCGAGCAAACCGTCCGCGCTCTGATCAAGCAATCACGGCTAACTCTCGAGGATGTCGATTATCTTATCGGCCACACCACCACACCGGATACCCAACTGCCGCCAAACATCGCATGGGTGGCAGAGAAACTTCGATATCAGGGCCCTTTTATGGAGCTGCGCCAAGCCTGCACCGGCTTTGCCAATGCACTACAAATCGCAATCCCGCGAATTGCGATGTTAGATAAGCCCGTCGCTATCGTTGGCAGTGAAACCGGCTCAGTTTATTTTGATTATCAGCCGGACTTTTTAGATAAATCACAGCTAGTCAATTACATGCAAATGGGTGACGGTGCGGGAGGGATCATTGTAGCGCCAGAGACACATCAAGGCATCGGCACTATCTCAGATTGCTTTACCGGGCAAATCGGCATCGACAAATCCCCTGGGCTGTCTCTCGATGGCGGCTCACTGTCCGCCTATACCCAAAATACTAAGGTGCGCTTTCATCATAATGCTCGCAAAGTACGTGAGAATGGTCAGGCTCTGTTCGAAGCGAGCATTCAGGCTTTAGAGAGCCGAGGTCACCGGCTTCGCGACTTTGACTACATCATTCCCCACCAAGCCAGTGGGCATATCGATACTATGCTTTCTCAAGCTCTGGATGTGGACCCGGCTAAGATCGTTAACGATGCCAAACATTGGGGTAATTTAGGCTCGGCGGCGATTTGGTGCAGTTTTTCAAGCCTGGTAAATAATGGCAAATTAAAACCAGGCTCAAAAGTAGTCGTGTTAGGGGCTGAGGCAACCAAGTATATGTTTGGTGGATTTGTTTATTGTCATCAATGTGAAGCTCAAGCAACCGAAATTCGGTAATGTCTCGAACTCCAAACCATTACTATCGTCCACTTTTTATCAGACAACTTAACTATTTAACTGAGTAGTAAAACCCAAAATCTTGTCCAGATGAGCGTTCAAGAATGATGAACATAGTATACTCATATTGTTCTGATTCTAAGTGCAGGCTCCCGACAGAATGTTCATCTATTCCACATGAGTATGAGGGCAACGTAAACAAAAGATCATAGGAATCACCAATGCCTGTATAACCCTCGCTGATGTACTCGCCCCTTGAGAAACCTGAGTCTAGAATTTTGGCTGTTATTGAACAATCGGAGTAATAATTAATCTCGACAAGATCGTCCCCAAGGTAACGGATTTCAATGTCAGACCCGAGCCTATTGTAAAACTCTCTGTTAAGGATTCGCTTATCAAGCCTAGCCGCCTCACCTCTTTGTGCTGTGTATAACAAGGAAGAAGATATATCGATATCAAGCATCGGAATATTTAATGTATAAGGCAATACCTCTCCATCAACTGACCCTGTATAAGGTATTGATAGCGTTGCATCATACAAAGTATCCTCATATCTTACAGGAAAGGTATGCACTACTGGAGAGTCTATCGACGACAATAGAGAAACACCTCTAAGTATCGGTGGCGCGTCACTAGGTCGTATCTGAAGGCTCAAAGATCCGTTTTTTGTAATAGTGACACCTATTTCGTGATCATCGCCAAACCCTGATGAATCAAGATAGTAACCTGCAGTTTGCGTGCTCACACCGGAACCGTCTGAGTTACACCCAAATATTAAGCCTACCACACCCAAGAAAAAGACTATTCTGACGACATTCATTTTGATCTCCTTATCAATAACTTAAGTCGAAGTTACACAGCATCAACAAGTATGCACCCAACAACACATCAACCAAAATTAACACAAAGGTTTGCCAATCACAATTTATACTCTTCATCAGAGTCTCTGATATGTTTCATTATTTTCTTTTTGTTCAGTATAAGTTCAACAAAACAGATAAATCCTATGACTAGGGTCAAAGTGCACTAATATAACTACGATAAAATCCTTAATTTATAGTGTTATCTTGTTGGTCCATGTTTCGATTAATTAATCTCATTTACTCGCTGATTAAGCCAGGTTAGTCACAGACTTTTGGAGTAACAATGTTAAACATGCGTATATCGACTCATTTGTCATACCGCCAATTACTCATTGTTATTGGTGTTAGTACTATTGTTGCTCCTAGTGTTCACATCCTTACTGATGCAGCAGAGTGGTATCATGGCAGATTCTCTGTTTTCTGGCTTTGGCTAAACTATATCGCTTTCGTTGCAATGCCATTTGTCGTAATTGGACTCTACGCAATACAGAGGTCGAAAATTCAATCCTTTGGTCTCATCGGCGCCTTACTATACGGTATAGCCTTTGTCTATTTCGCCCATACCTCGCTTTACGCGATCACAGAGAACGTCTTGGATTATCAGGCTCTGTTGCAACAGCTCGGCTCCCTCTATACTGTTCATGGCCTATTGATGGTGGTTGGTGGTATTGGTTTCGGTATCGCTACATACAAAGTCCAGATATTCCCGGTTTGGACTTCCATTTTATTTATCATCGGCATAGCCGCCAATTTATTGGTTGCGATTATTGGTGCTCCTGAGATATTGCAAACAATTGGAAGCACGGTACGTAATCTAGGACTTATCGGGATGGGCATTTATCTGATAAGAAATTCCTTTGAGCTGGCTGAGCAAGCTTAAAACAGCTTTGCCACTTACCCACGCGAGTTAAGCGGCAAAGCTTCGAGTGACAAGCTTACTTATCGACCAGTAACCTCTAACACCAATTTGCCCACATGGCGTTTATGCTGAAAATCCTCTTGAGCTTGAGCAATCTCTTCAAGTGGATAGCTCTTAGCCACCAAAGGCGAAATTTGGCCTTTTTCAATGCGAGCAACAAGATTACCAAACACCTCTGGCTCTAGCACCGTACAACCAAAAAAGCTCAAGTCTTTGAGGTACAGCGTACGTACATCCAACTCAACGATTGGACCTGCAATTGCACCAGATACCGCATAACGCCCCTTAGGGCGCAGTATCTCAAGCAGCTTTGGCCATGTTGGACCCGCAACCAAATCAATCACCACATCGACACTCTCAGTGCCAAGTGCTTCCACCAAATCCTGACCGCGTTCAATCACACGCTCAGCACCAAGGGCCATCAATTGCCCTTCCTTACCAGCACCTGCAACAGCGATAACTTTTGCACCACGCGCTTTCGCCAATTGAACGGCTGCAGAGCCCACCCCGCCAGAAGCGCCAGTGACCAGCACTGTATCCTGCTCACTCACATTTGCGCGAGTCAGCATATTCTCTGCCGTCGAGTATGAACAAGGGAACGATGCCAGTTCAATGTCAGTCATTGAGGTCTCAACTTTGTAGGCATGCACATCTGAAACGACAGTGTACTCGGCAAAGCCGCCGTCACACTCCGAACCAAAGTACCAAGGCGCATCCAATTGCTGACCGTTAACCTTCTGCAGTGATGGTTCAATCAGAACACGCTCACCGATACGGGAAGCGTCAACCCCACTGCCCACAGCGACAATGTATCCACACACATCAGCCCCTTGAATACGGGGAAATTGCAACGCATTACCGGACCAACTTGCATCTTCACTATTGTTATCATTTTTAGAGTACCAACCAATACGGGTATTGATGTCCGTGTTGTTGACCCCTGCGGCTGAGACCTTGATCAACACCTCGTGCTCTTTTGGCTGTGGCACGGTGACGCTAGAATTAACTTTCAGCATCTCTGGCCCGCCGTGACCGATCATTTGGACTGCGGTCATCGTGTTAGGTATCGAAGTCATTGTTTATTTCTCTTTGATTAATTGGTTGACGGTATATTTAGCTATATCGATAGTGGCCTTACCCATCAGCGGCCAAGCATTAGAAGCGCCCTCGTGGATAAGGAAAATCGCGCCCCCAAGTTGCTCACAACCACATAAGCTAGCCAGGTAGGCGCGTACTTGTTGTTTGTGTTCACTGACCACCTGACTGATCTCTGGATTATCAGCAAAGTCAGTCAGCGCGTTGGTTGACATACAGCCGTTTGGTGCTTCTGTCTCCATCCACAGTTCGAGACGTTCAAAAATCTGCATTATCGCTTGATGGGGTTCGCTGGCCAAATCAGACATCAGGTGATTGAGGTAACGCTGATGTCGGTGCTCTAGTGCCCCAACGATCATCGCCTCCTTTGAGGGGAAGTATTTATACAGCGTACGTAAACTGACGCTGCATGCTTTGTTGAGCTGAGCGACGCTCGGTTGAGCAAAGCCATGCAAACTAAATGCGCTTTCCAGCTCCGCTGCGATCTGCTCTCTCATTCTTTCTCTCCAACTAGGTATAACGTTTGTTCTACTTAGGGTAGAGCAAACGTTATACCTATGGCAAATGGTTTTTGGTCGCTCGTGACCTATCTATGATAACTCCCACTCCCTTCACTGTATCAATAGCGACATCGCCCCTTTTTGGTGGCCTGTGACAAAAGAGATTAAAGGCTTTCTAATCTAAGCTTTCTGTACGAACTCCTGATAGACTCTATTAGTAACGAATAGTAAGACAAACAACTCGATTAGACACCTGCAGTTGAATTAGGAAAAAAAAAGAGACATGGATAGGATTCATGTCTCTTTTGAAAATAATAGAGACATGATTATAGCCCTATTATTATAATCACTGCCCGCTGATTTGATGGCTAATTTTAAAATATGCTAACATCATTTTAATATCGGACATTTGCAATTAGATACATTGACTTGTAACACTCGATATTTGAACTGACAGATACTACATATAAAATTAATAAAATATCAGAACAAATTCGAGTCAACCAGGTTCAACAGTACAAATACTCTATATAGAGCCTACAACTAGTACTTGGTTCTTATCAGTTAATTATCTTATTGTTCTTTCTAAATAAGATAAGTAGTGGCAGCATCAAAAATGTAAATAGGCCAAAACTACTACCGCTGCTACTGCCAGAACCACCGCCGGGCTTTAGATCAGGTTTGCTTTCAAGGTCTCTATCGGATAAATGAATGTTATCGATATAGACCATGCCCTCTTCATTACTTGCAAAATACAACATTTTTGTTTTGGTCAAATCGTAATTAGGGCCTGCGTCTGCTAGTTGAGTAATATCGACTTGAATGCGCTGTACTGCTTCATCAGCATCGAGCACGACTTCTTTTTGCAGCATAGAATCCTTAGTATAGTCATCACCGGCTATAATTTTAACAATCAATGAAAATACATCGCCACTAGCATTGAAAACATCAAATTCAAGTGTTTTACGTGCTGACCAATCGTTAAAAACTTCAAGCGCAACCGAGCGTTGATTAAAGTTAGTTAACTCTAGATCCTCATAGATTACTTGCAGTGATTGACTCCCGTTCGATACATACTCGTCTTGACTTACAATATAATTGGTTGCAATAACGGCTTCGTTAGACTTAGTATCGAACGGCGCACCATCTTGCGCAGACTCGAAGTCTTGTACCATGGTGTGATCGTAGTCTTTGTCCTCGTTACCACCTTCACCGCCGTCACCACCTTCACCGCCATCGTCATCGCCATTGTTGGTTAGCATCATATTATTTACAGAGACGGTAATGTCACTCCAACTAACAAAGTGCAATTCGTCAACAAGAACACTGTCCACGAAATTCGCGCCAGCAAACTCTTCATCATCTAAGAGTAATTGGATTTTTTGAACTTGATCATGTGCAGCAAGAGTAAACTTGCCAATGTAGGCATCAATCTCATCCCACTTATAAGTTTCAAATAGTTTGAAAGTTACTTCGGCAGGTATACCAGATTGATTGTAAATATCAAATTCTATTGATTTTCGGTGGCTCCAATCTTTCGTACCGTTAAACATAAGCTTTGCAGCGCGTTGTTTTTCTGGGCTATACGTGATCTGCCAAGACAAGGTATCTTCGTTGGGTGCAAATCCATCAGTAACGATATTGTCTGGCGCAATATCTCGTGAGTCCACCTGATTGTTAAGGCCGAAACGTGTAAATGTCTCAAGAGGTTCTTCTTCAGAGATTTCGACTACTCTAAGGTGGTCGAAATACACTATATCGTCACCTGTAGATGAGTTTCCTAGATAAAACTCGAAGAAGTCTGCATTGAAACCTGCAGATGCAATAGGTAAATCTAGGGTAGTGAATGTACCGTCAACACTCGGGGGAACTTGGTAGCTATTGTCAACACGCTGGCCGTCAGCGTTTGCTAACCTTACCCAAACACCTTGACTCTTAGAAGATTTATTTAATACATCGACCCTAAAAGTGCTGTATTTACTCAAATCTACTGGCTGTTGAAACCCTGAACTAACACCGACCCAGGCTTCTCGAAAATTGACCTCCCATGAGCGCTCATCCCCATTGGAAGAGTACTCATTCCAAACACGTTCCACATTTGAAGCATTCTCGGGATTGAGCTTTGTATCTATTGGATAATCAAAAGATTCTAATACAACTATATTTTCTGCATTAGCACTTATACTCAGGCCAATCAGTGAACTGATTAAGGCCAACTTTATTGCTTTCATTCGTAACTCCTTAAATATCGATATCAAAAAGTTCTTATATTATTCATTTCCTATACTGAACCTTAAGGATGCGTTTTAGCCCTACCCAGATTATAAAAATATTCATCCCAATTTTTTAGTTGAACGCTTTCGACACGCCGATAAACTGTAAATTAGAATGGCATGTTAACATTAAAATTTTATTTTCCTATAAAACGAGCAAGGCATACTATTCTAGTCACTCAAAACCTAGCCGATACAACAGGTGTGGTGATTCCATAAACAACACCTATTAGTGACAGTTAAAGTTAGAAAAGTGAGAGTTATCTATCAGTTAATAACCTACAGTGTAAAATAACCTCACTGACGTTCACTCACCTAGATGTTAACTATCACTTGGGCTTACAACCTGAAAGTTTTCTAGCAGCACGGTTTGTTGGTCAATTGGTCCGCGAACAAATACCGAAAGCTCGATCAAGCCTTGCAAGTTAATCTGTGTCCCTCCTTCATAGCCACGTAACTTACGCTTGCCACCATCTAGTAACATTTCGACTTCTTTCGTCTCGCCTGGTTTTACTCTTACACCGTAGTTTAGTTGGTTTGTTTTTTGGCCAGTTAGGCCAACACTATCAATTAATTTGAAATATACTTGTGCTGATTCACTCGTTGGGTTTGTCACATTAAACTTAATACTTTGCTTATCTGCCCAGTTCCACCAACCTTTTTGTGGCGTAAACCTTGCTAGTGGCCAGCGAGAGTACTTTTGCATTTCACTAACAGCATCAAACTCTATTTTTAATTGTTTACCTACCATCTCAGTCTTAGCATAATTATTTGCCTTGGCATTTGATAGAAAAATCTCAGATGTCAACTCAGAGACTTTGTTGGTTGCTGCTGAATCCGCTGCAACACCTGTCGTAAAGAGGATGGCGCTAGCCAATAGTACGATATTTTTCTTATAAATTTTCATCAATTTATTCCTATTTGTGGGAAGTGATTAAATACTTTAAGTTACCCTTTAGATGAGCCAACTAACTGAAAGTTTTCAAGGTACACCGTCTGAGGTTCAACAGGGCCTCGGACAAACATCTTGAGTTCCATAAGTGATTGGAGATCAAGCTCCGTACCACCGGTATATCCAGGAGCTTTTCGCAAACCTCCATCCAACTTCATTTCGATCTGCTTCTTTTCTCCAGGACGTAGACTTACAACGTAGTCCAATTGATTCGCTCTAATGCCTGAAAGACCTTTTTTATCCGTTAACTTAAAAACGACTTTTGCAGGTTTTTGGCTCGGATTGGTAATATCAAATTTAATTGCTTCCTTATCTTCCCAGTTCCACCACCCCTTCTTTGGAAAAAAGCGCGCTGTTGGCCAGCGTGAGTTACTTTGTGCTGCCGTAACACCTTCAAATTCAACCTTTAGAGTCTGATTTTCCATTATCAATTTTGAATATTTAGGTTTAGCAGAAGATAGAAATACTGCTGAGTTGTACTCATTCACCTTGACCGTGGCATTTGTACTTGCTTGTTGTGCCACATTTGTCGTTCCACAACCGTAGACACCAAAAAGTATAATAGTCAATATTACAGTGCTTTTTACTTTCATCATGTACATTTAGAGTTCCTTTGAGATATAAAGATTTATTACTGGACAATTTATTCATTAAGCAAATCAAACACTCACACTGAGTATTGAAACCAGACACACTTGTAGCGCTCTAACCTTCAAAAAATTAATCATTACAAGTGATCACTTAACCAACAATAAGTAAAACCTATGAAAAAAATAATTTCAATGATGTGTATAATAAGCTTCATCACTCAGCTCAATACATTTATAGGTTTAACTTTATGTTACCAACCCTATAATTTTAATTTAATCACTCTTCCCAAAGTGGATTTTAGAGTCCAACTAGTAGCCTCAATCTATTGTATGATTAAACTCCTAGCCCGAAGGTTAGGAAACTATAGGCTTACTCGATTTTAAAAGGAGGACGCTCCTCAGCGAGTTTTCTGCGCTCTGCATAATGTCTGTCATACCAGTCACCGACAGACTTCTTGTAATGATGACTTTGCTCTAGAACATTACGAATATTACCTTCGTTCCACTCATTCCATTTTGCAGCCAACACTCTTTCTAACTCTGCATCCTTACCCACGAGGTTGGAGCTTTCATAAGGATCATTAATCATATTAAACAGCGATCGGCCGCTGATTCCAGCATCACCCTTGCCTCTATCTGTAGCAGGGAAACCTTGCGACATAAACTTATACTCAGGTGTGCGCACAGACCAGATATTATCGGCTTCTTCAAAACGCCAGAATAATGCATCATGTGGGGAACCCTTTTTCTCTCCATTGAGATAAGGGATCAAGTTTTTCCCCTCTAATGGTAATTTTGAAATATCAATACCTGCGATATCGAGTGAGGTAGCGGCAATATCGAGTGCAGATACCAAACCGTCAAATTCGATACCCCCACTAAAGCCTTTAGGCCAATGAGCAATAAACGGTACATGTACACCGCCTTCAAGTAAGGCTACTTTTCC
The DNA here is from genome assembly GCF_051660965.1 of Vibrio glycogenivorans. NCBI lineage: Bacteria > Pseudomonadati > Pseudomonadota > Gammaproteobacteria > Vibrionales > Vibrionaceae > Vibrio > Vibrio glycogenivorans. Next base: position 146,299 of record NZ_JBPVIS010000008.1, read on the forward strand.
TCGACGGAAGGGCGTATTGTCCGCCCAATCATACGTGGGTAGCCATTCCTCTGGGAACACCCCTCCATTATCTGAGAGGAAGAAAATTAAGGTATTGTCTAGCTCATTGGTCTTCTCAAGGGTATCAATTATCATTCCAACACCTTGGTCCATTGAGTCAACCATAGCAGCATAGATCCGACGGTTTTTGTCTTTAATATGGCTATATTTTGCAATATCTTGCCCCATCGCCTGTAGAGGAGCATGCGGGGCATTGTATGACACATACATTAAAAATGGTTGATGACCGGCTGTTTCATCGATGAACTCAGATGCTTTGCGGCTTAACGCTGTTGTCAGATACTCATGAAATTCCACTGGCTTACCGTTTTCAACCATTGGCTCCCAATACTCATTCGGATGCCCTACCGCGACCCCTTCAGGAAAGTAGTTGTGACCGCCACCAAGGAATCCATAAAAATAGTCAAATCCGCGATTTTGTGGTTGAAAGTGTAAAGCGCCCCCCATGTGCCATTTTCCCACCATACCAGTACGGTAGCCAGCTTGTTGCAGGTGCTCTACAAAGAGTGTTTCTGAAAGAGGTAATCCCATATGTGGATCATTTGGTGCGTAATGAATATTGTTTTCCATACCAAAGCGAGCTTGATAACGACCCGTAAGTAATCCAGCACGGGAGGGACCACAGTATGAATGCGTCACATAACCATTATTGAATATAACTCCATCGTTTGCCAACCTATCAAGATTTGGCGTTTGAATTTCAGTCTCACCAGTGAAGCCTACATCATTATATCCTAGATCATCCGCTAGTATGACGATAATATTTGGTGAATCGGAATTAACCGTTGCTTGCGCAGGCGTAACACCATTACAGGCCGAGCAGGCGAGTGCTATTGAGAGACCTAAGGTAGACCTAGTCAATTTCATATTATTTTCCCTAATATTTTTACGCTTAGCCAAATAACACCAAGCAGCTTCATGCCACAACTTAACTCTTGCTATTCTGGCTATATCCTTAGATAAGCAATCACTTAAAGATTACTAATTTAACTACATTAACTTTATATTTAACCTCACCTATCATAGCGACAAATCAACATTTAATTCTCAAGCAACGTACTTTACCTAAGTCCTATACAGTCACTTTTTTAGCTATCAGAAAGCAAATCCAGCAAGACGTGTGACACAAGTACTTTACCAGCAACCACCCCCTTATATCCGTTAGTAACTACATTTAACCAGTTACCTCACAATAGTGCTTCAACATTTTATGTAAACATTTTTAAAAATAGGTTAAACTCATACAAAACAGAGACTTACAACAAAACCATCGTTCCATAACGAGACTTAGATCAACAATGAATATATTTGAAAAAAATCACAACCTAGCTAATGTCAGTAAAGTGCTCGTTGGATCATATTTCAAAAACAATCTCTTGAGTTGTAACCAACTCAGCTTATATAATCTACAAAACTAACCATAGAATTTGATTATGTACGAAATAAAAGTAGAGTTAACAATCCTTGCTAGAGCCATTATCCCCTTTGCGGGTGCTTGTGTCTTTTCTGGTGTGTTTGTATATTTAACACTAGTAAGGCAGCGTATGGGTAAGGCTTACCCATATATATCTACCTTTATCATAACCTTCATTCTCTTCTTATGCGGGCCTCTGATTAATGTTATGCCTAACGAAGAAATCAAAGCTATTTATGATTTAATCCGAAACTTACTACTTTTCTCAACTGGGATCCCTGCTTTACTAATAGGGCTATTCATTCTCGCTAACTCACGCATCTCAAAAAAAATTGCAATATTAAGTATTACATCAGGTTTAGCATGGTCAGCATTATTTTTTCTAACCCTTCCTTTTAATCTAGGGCTCGATTATGTGCCAACTTACCCTACTATTTACTATGCACAGGCTTTATTTATCACTCTATGGTTATTAGCTCCATGCTGTTATTTGTTATTTAAAGGTGTATCTCGGTTTGTATCTTTTTTTCTCTATGGTGCATTGAGCTTATACCTTTTTATGTTGATTGGTAACTTGCTAGAACTATGGGAGGTCTACTACGTTGGCTCAAGCCTGACCCCCTTAATTTGGGGTGCTGCAATGTTCTTTGATATCAAGCAAACTAACCGTGAGTTAGAGCACAGTCATCAACAAGAAAAAACTAGGCCAGAAAAAGTAATATTAGACAAAGTGACATTCAGCGATTACTACCCAGCTGAACGTGATTTGGCTTATCCATTGAAAGAGCGTGAAGAGCTGATTGAGATAGTAAGAACATCCAGCTCCGGTCTAATTGAGGACAAAGCTACTATGCTTTTTACTAAGCTTAAGCAGTTCACTTATGACGATATCAATACTATTCGCCTGAGAGTCAAAGAAATCTTGTTTATGCTTTATGACACTGTCATTTTTACTGGTGCTGAAGCACCTGCGCTAATTCAAAAACTTGAAGGGCTCAGTAGGCGTATTGACGACTGCACCAACTGCGATGACATCTTTGTTATACTCACTCAAGAGTGTCAGTTCTTGGTACAAACGGTAAAAGAGAGTTCCAATCGTAGTTTAAACAACCAGTTAGTAGAAGATATCAAGAAATACCTGAATACATACTATTACAAAGACATTAGTGTTAATGATGTCGCCGCCACGGTGAAGGTCAGTCGCTCCCAAGCTACGCAGGTGTTCAAAGCTAACACACAGCAAACCATTAATCAGTATTTAACCGATATCCGTGTTAATCGAGCTAAGATATTGCTTTTGTCTCAACCAGTAACGAATGTGGCATTCGATGTAGGGTTTAACAACCCCACATATTTTTCTACTGTGTTTAAAAAGTCAACTGGTATGACACCCAGTCAATACCAACAAGTGGCACGGCAGTAAATACTTAGGAAATTTTGAGCTATTCTGTTCCCATTGATTTTGGCTTCTTTGAAACAAAAACCTGCAGTGCGCAGGCTTTTTAATTTAATAACAAAGCGGCTAATGGCATCATCCGGCTTTGGTTAATTTTTAAGGTGGGACATTTAATCTATTTTGAAAGGAGCACGGTTTTCAGCCATTTTTCTGCGCTCTGCATAATGTCTATCATACCAATCCCCTACCGATTTCTTGTAATGGTGGCTTTGCTCAAGCACATTCCGAATATTACCCTCGTTCCATGTGTTCCACATGGCGGCCAGTTCTTTTTCAAGCTGGGCATCTTTACCAGCAAGGTTGGTGCTCTCGTATGGATCGTCAATCATATTAAACAACGAGCGACCACTGATCCCCGCATCCCCTCTTCCGCGATCAGTCGCAGGGAAGCCTTGAGACATAAACTTGTACTCAGGCGTTCGTACTGACCAGATATCGTCGCCTTCCTCGAAGCGCCAGAACAGGGCGGCGTGTGGCGAGCCTTGTTTTTCACCATTAAGGTAAGGGATCAAGTTTTTGCCCTCAAGTGGCAAGTCGGAAGTATCTACGCCAGCAATATCCAGTGAAGTTGCGGCAATATCCAACGCAGAGACAAGACCATCGAACTCAATGCCACCCTCAAACCCTTTTGGCCAGTGAGCGATAAACGGTACGTGAACTCCACCCTCAAGCAGTGCCACCTTGCCACGGCGAAATGGCGTGTTATCCGCCCAATCTGAGTTGGGCAGCCAAGCCTCTGGAAACACGCCACCATTATCTGAAAGGAAGAAAATCAGTGTGTTGTCAAACTGATCTGTCTCCTCGAGCTTGTCCATGATCATACCAATGCCTTGGTCCATCGAATCCACCATAGCAGCATAGGTACGTCGGTTTTTGTCTTCGATGTGTTGATACTTGGCAATATCCTCTTTGGGCGCCTGCAGCGGAGCATGCGGCGCGTTATAAGAGACGTACATTAAAAATGGTTGTTCGCCTGCGGTCTCACCAATAAAGTCAGAGGCTTTGCGACTTAGCGCTGTGGTGAGGTACTCGTGAAATTCGACTGGCTTACCATTTTCAACCATCGGCTCCCAGTAAGAGTTCGGGTGTCCAACAGCGACAGCGTCTGGCCAGTAATTATGACCGCCACCTAGGAAACCGTAGAAATAGTCGAAACCGCGGTTTTGTGGCTGAAAGTGCAAAGCACCGCCCATATGCCATTTACCCATCATACCCGTGCGATACCCCGCCTGCTGAAGATGTTCAACGAACAGCGTTTCAGACAGCGGCAGGCCCATATGTGGATCGTAAGGGGCATAATGGATATTGTTTTCCATCCCAAAACGGGCTTGATAGCGACCAGTTAGTAATGCCGCTCGCGATGGACCACAGTATGAGTGCGTGACGTAGCCATTATTGAAGATTGCCCCTTCCTTGGCCAATCGGTCGACGTTGGGTGTTTGAATCTCAGTTTTACCCGTAAAACCGACATCGTTATAGCCTAAATCGTCCGCTAAGATAACAATGATATTAGGTAGTTCGGTGTTTGCCGTTGCCTGCATCGGTGCCATACCGGTACAGGCGAGTGCTATCGAGAGACCTAAAGTAGACTTAGATAGTTTCATAATGTTTTTCCAGGTATTTTCCTTACGGCTTAACTCCCCCAAGCGGCAACATATGACCCTTGGGATTTTTATCTATTTGGGCTGTACTCGCGTAACTGGTGCCCGGTGAGCATCCATTCTTTCCATCGCATAACCCTCATATTTTCTCTGCAGTTGCCACAGTGGTCGCTCCAATTCCAGCTCCCAAGCAAAGAGCTTTTTGTATAACTCACGCACCAACTCGGGCTTGACCGCTGCCAGGTCATTTTGCTCTGAGATATCCTTGCTCAGGTCGAACAGCTCGGCCGGGCGATCGGGGTAGCGCAATAGTTTCCAATCACCGTCACGTATTGCTGCGCGGGTCTCTTTTTTCCAATACAGCGTTTGATGAGGCCGCGTATCGTCATCACCAGCGACATAGGGGATCAAATTCACACCATCGAACTCCTGATACTGGCTAGGATCATCGCCTGCAAGCGCCACGAAGGTTGGCAATAGATCAAGCGTGCTGATTGGGTAATCAAATTGACTTGGCGCTGATATAGAACTCGGCCAGCGAATGAAAAAGGGCACACGCAGTCCCCCCTCTAAATGGTTGGCTTTGTTACCGCTTAGCGGGGCATTATCCGATGCATTGGCATCCGTTGGACCGCCATTGTCATTGGTAAAGACAATCAAGGTATTATCTGCAAGCCCTAGCTCCTCAAGCGAATCAACAATCCGACCCGTTGCGCGGTCCATTGCCAGCGTCATCGCCGCCAGTTTTTGGCGCTTGCCAGTCAACTGAGGAAATTGCTCAAGATCGGCCTCCATCGCATCCATGGGCGCATGCACCGCGTTGTAAGAGAGATAGGTAAAAAAAGGTTTATCTTGGTTTTGCTGAATAAATTCAATAGTTTTATCAGCAAGAACATCGGTTAAGTAATAGTCTGGCTCTTTGTAGCTCCCAAGTCCGCTCTCGAGTTTGTCTTCCTCTAAATAACGGTCGTTCTCACCATAGCCCCAATAGCTTCGTGCCCCACCGCGAAAACCAAAGAAATAATCAAAGCCTCGCTTGGTCGGATGAAACTTATCGGCATTGCCTTGGTGCCATTTACCGATGATCGCCGTTGTATAGCCCAAATCTTGGAGGTAGTTCCCCATGGTGTTTTGCTCAAGTGGCAGCCCCATGTCATCACCCGTTAAACCCGATTGACTCATGTAACCAGGAACGTTATTTTCCTCGTAACCAAAGCGCTGCTGATAACGCCCAGTGAGTAAACCTGCTCGTGATGGCCCACAAACGGCTGCAGTCACGTAGGCCTGTGAAAATATCGTTCCAGCGGCAGACAGCTCATCGAGCCTAGGGGTTTGCATCACACGACTACCATGAAAACCAAAGTCCGCATAACCGGCATCATCAGAGACGATTAACAAGATGTTGGGCTGGGAATGTTCGGCGAGCGTCGGATAACTATAGATCGCACACATCGAGAGACACAGTGTACCTAACTGACGGCAATAACTATTTTTCTTCATTGGTTCCATTCCTTTGGATATCGGCTAAATAGCGAATTAAGGATTTATTGGGTAAAAAAATATTTGTAGTGCTATCACTATTAGCTGTTTGTTCATATATATTCCACTGACCTATGATTTTAATTTACATTTATACTTTATTTAAAGTTGGGGTTAGTTAACCACTAAGGCATAGACAATTACTATCAGGAAAAAATATAACTGCATAAAACATGTTATTAGCTTGGGATGCAGAATGTCATTCCGGTAAAGATATACTGTTCCCTTCTGTCCTGTGTCGGATTTAACCACTTGCTGAAAACACATGCCTAAAGATTTGCTCAGTACCACTTTAAAAATCGGCCAAACTTCATAATTTCAATAACTTAAACCTAGACTCAAAGCGGAAAATGAGAGCTTCATCAAATCACCTAGGCGCAACTAATGGCTCATCATCAGCCCTACAACACGCAAAAATGTCTGTTAGATCATCTTTTTAGCAATACTTGTTGAGGTCTTACGCGCAGCGCTTGTAGAATTTGACTAGGATTATTTGTGGCCAATATTTATGGATGAGATGAAAATTGAGTGGGCAATTCTCATTAGGACGATTTTACCCTTTGCGGGTGCTTATGTTTTTGCAGGGGTTTTAATTTATCTAACCTTGGTCAGGAAAACTATCGACCATGCCTATCCTTACATAGCCGCATTCATTGTGTGTTTTATTATCTTCTTATGCGGACCACTGATTAATGTGATGCCCAATGAATCGATTAAGACAGTTTATGGTCTTTTGCGGAATTTTCTGCTGTTTACCATAGGTATTCCTATGTTATTAAAGGGCTTGTTTATTCTCGCCAATATCCCTATTCCCAGGGCCGTGAAAGTTTGGCCGTATTTGTTGGGGTTATCTTGGTCATTACTGCTCGCATTGGCGCTTGGTATCGATATAGGCATAGATTTTTCACCAAGGTTTAGTACTGTCTATCGCTCACAAGCCGTACTCATTACCCTATATTTGTTAGCACCGACTTGCTATATATTGCTGAAAGGCCCATCCCGATTCGTGCAGTTTTTCCTCTGGGGTGTTTTGAGCCTGTATTTTTTCATGTTAATCGGCAACGTATTTGAATACTGGGAACTCTACTATGCCGGCTCAAGCCTAACCGCGTTGATTTGGGCAGCCGCGATGTTCTTTGATATCAAGCAAACCAACCGTAGTCTCGAGCATCATCACGAGAAGGCACTGGCTAAGGCTGGCACTTCGTCACCTGATAAACAGTCGTTTAGCGATTATTATCCCACAGAGCGAGAATCTGCTTTCCCAGTGAAAGAGCGTGAAGAGCTAATCGAGATTGTTAAGACGTCAAGTATTGGCTTGATTGAGGACAAAGCCGCCGCACTTTTTCACCAGCTAAAAAAGTTTACTGACAACGACATCAACACGATTCGTGTCAGAGTAAAAGAAATTGTATTTATGCTCTACGACACGGTTATCTTGGCGGGAGCGGATGCGCCCCCTCTGATTCAGAGGCTTGAAGAGATTAGTCAAGCTATTGATGATGTCACTGACGGTGAGGCAATCTTTGATATTATCATTCATGAGTGTCAGTATGTGGCACAAACCATGGTGGAGCTCTCGAGTCACCGCTTGGATAACCAATCGGACAACCAATTGGTTACAGACATCAAGACCTACCTAGACACCTGTTATGACAAAGACATTAGTCTCAATGATGTTGCGGCAAAGATGAACGTGAGCCGCTCTCACATTACTCAAGTGTTCAAAGCCACCACACAGCAAACCATTACCCAATATTTGACCGACGTTCGCGTCAATCGCGCCAAGATACTGCTGCTCTCCCACCCGGTCACCGATGTGGCGTTTGATGTTGGGTTTAACAACCCGACTTACTTTTCTACGGTATTTAAGAAATTGACGGGTATGACACCAAGCCAGTACCAGCAAGAGGCTAAGCAGTAGTTTATTTCGTCATAAAGCAAAAAGCCTGCTTTGCGCAGGCTTCTATCACTTAATCCACATCGACTCAGAACATGATCTGATACGCCGTGCGGTGACGGTAGGTCTCTTCAGGGCGAAGCATTGGACAGCGGTCTTGCCATTCAGGGTTATTAGGTGCATCAGGGAAGTATTGAGTCTCTAACGCAACACCATCGTACTTGGCGTATTGCTTATCAAAGCCTTCAATACCATTTAGGAAGTTACCTGTGTAGCATTGCATCCCTGGTTTGGTTGACTTGACTAACAAGGTGACGTCATTTTCCGGCGCGACCATTTTGGCCAGTACAGAAACTGAATCACACACCTCAGGCTCAAACACAAAGCAGTGATCATAGCCGCCAGCCAGTTTTTGATCGCTATCTTGCAAAAAGTCACGTCCGATGGATTTCGCCACGCGAAAATCAAAGCTGGTCTCCGTAACACTGCGCAGCTCGCCAGTCGGGATCGCGGTTTGGTCGGTCGGCAAATAGTGATCAGATAAAATCTGTAGCTGATGCTCGAGAGCGCTTCCATCGGCATTTTCCGCGCTGAGGTTAAAATAAGCATGATTGGTCAGGTTGATTGGGCACGCTTGATCGCATGATGCGTAGTAATCAATCGTCAGCTCATTTGATTCACTTAATTGATAAACCACCTTGACCATAAGGTTGCCCGGGTAACCCTGATCACCATCCGCTGACGCAAGCTCAAACACCACACGACTGGTATTGAACTCAGTGATTTCCCAGCGACGCTGGTCGAATCCAGCGTCACCGCCATGCAAAGAGTTGAGCCCATTATTGACCGGTAACTGATAGCGTTTACCATCAATGCTGAATTTACCATTGGCAATACGGTTAGCAAAACGTCCGACCGTTGCCCCCATATAAGCCCCGTGCTGCGCAAAAGCTTCAATGTGCTTGGGTCTGATCAACAGCTCTCTGTTTTGCCCGCCAACCGGGGCGCAAAAACTCAGCCAGGTTGCCCCAATATCCATAAATGAGGCAGTCACACCATTGCTGTTACGCAGGTGTACCACTTTCGCCGCTCGACCATCGCGATAAACGCTTTGTGTCATCGCTTGCTCGAGTAACTCTAACCCATTCAACTGATCGTTCACTGATATTACTTCGCTCATTTTCAATCCTTGTAATTCTGATTTGGCTAAATAGTACCACTGGTCTTACCGGCTAACCGTGATCGGTTTATCGTTTGTGTAAACGTTTCCACAAAAATGTGTATTTAGTGAATAGTGTATTTTAACCACCTGATTACTCGGGGATGTTGTTTACTTGGGCAAGCATAGGTTACCAAAAGGTAACTAATTGATAATTCATGCAAGCATGACTAAATTGATTAAGGTAAATCGACAATCTGAATATGGAGTGACAGCAATGGCGACTTCCTCAAAGCTTAAAGCTGGTGATCAATTTCCCTCAATAGAAGCCACCCTTCTTGATGGCTCTTTAGTACAACTGGGTAAGCCAAACAGCCCGGCCACTTGGCAGGCTGTGTTCGTGTATCGTGGTAGACATTGCCCACTGTGCACTCGTTACCTTAACGAGCTAGCGAGCTATAAACAGGCATTTGCTGACGCTGGCGTCGACATTATTGCGGTATCGGCTGACTCAAAAACTCAGCTTGAGTCACACCTTGAAAAACTGGAGATTAACTTCCCAATCGCATACGGACTGACAGAAGCGCAGTTAAAAACGCTGGGCGTTTACATCTCAATACCAAGATCAGAAAAGGAGACCGACCACAACTTCGCAGAGCCTGGTCTGTTTATCGTAAATGAAGAAGGGAATCTGCATGTGGTGGACATTTCAAACAACCCATTTGTCCGCCCTGAGCTTGGAGCATTAACGCGCGGTCTGGCTTGGATTAGAGACCCAGATAACCATTATCCGATCCGCGGGACACTGGATTACTAAGGATAAACAAATAAGTGATACTGGCCTTGCCAGTATCACTTATTTAACCAGCTCAATTTGATGTGCCTCTGACCAAAGGCGCAAAGACTCGAGAATATCCAGTGCACTGCGGCCAAACTCGGTAAGCTCGTAACACACTGCCAGCGGCTTTTCACACAGTACGGTACGGGTGATCATGCCCTCGGCTTCCAGCTCCTTAAGTCGCTGATCGATCATCTTCTTACTTGCCCCACCGAGCATTCGGGCTAAGTCATTAAAGCGCACGGGACCATCTTTGAGGTGATAAATCAAAGACCCTTTCCACTTCCCGCCGATAAGGCGCATGCCTTTCTCAATCGCACACGGCTCCGAACACACGTTAACCACTGACTTTCGACCACGTTGGTCAATACTGATTTTACTTTCCATATCTCTCCTACAACTCATTACATCCAAGTAACCCTAGATGACGTCTTGCCTTCAATACAGGGTTACTTGGTTTGCTTCAGCCACATTGGGCGACTCAATATACCTGTTAGAAGTGGCTATCGAGGTGCGCTGCGAATCGCGCGAAATCACCCTCAATATCCGCGTTCTTCATCACATCGTAACAGGCAAATGTTGGCAGCGCCTGCATACCAAAGAAACGGAAGTTAGCATGCATGTGCAGCATCAGATCATCAACACTCTTACCTTGGAACAAGTACTCTTCTTGGTCGTCAAATGACTCTTGTGGCGCATTGAACGTCAAAGAAAGCATGTACTTGCTGTTGTTTCGTGTTCCGCCCGTACCATAATTCTTCTTTGGCTCTTGTTCACTTCGACCATCAAAGTGGCACAACGCGCCACCCATGCCCGCAGTAAACACATCATCCATATACTTTTTAAATGACCAAGGCACTGTCATCCAATTGATCGGTGATTGAATGATCACGCGGTCAGCCCACTCAAAATGACTGAGTTGCTCATCAACAACAATATCATCTTGCATCGTCACCACGCGAACTTGATGTCCTTTTGCGCCAAGCGATGTTACCGCCATATCGACAAGACTGGAATTTAGTTTACCCTGTGAGTAAGGAGAAGGCTCGTGGGCGTTAATAATCAATACGTTACTCATAATATAAATACCTTGTAGAAATACACATTTAGCTTGTCGACTCGCTATGTGGTTTATTATGGTAACCTAGAATCCAAGTTTCAATTAGTTAACTTTTGGTAACCTACTTCAGCATCCCCTCTCCTTGATAAGTGGTTATGTACGGCTCGTCGACTGGTGGTTCAAACTTCGACCAAAACAGTTCGAGCATCTCATCACTCATCTGATAACAAGTCATACCCTCTTTTGTGTTACGCAGCAATGCCCGCGCTCGGCATACCTCGTAATCAACGCCCAAATAAATAAATTCAAAGTCGAGCTGATGAGACTGCGCCCATTCGACGGCTTGCTCGCGCTCTCGTTTGCTCCAAAAACCGTAGTCAAAAATCACTGGAACGCCCAGCTGAACCATACGCAGTGCGCTGCGGTCGAACAACTCGCGCAGTGTGTTGAGTCTGCGATCAAATACTTCACGCTCCATATGCTCACCAAACAGCGGGATCATCCACTCATCGGGTGAAAAAATAAATCCATTGTGCTCAGTGGCGAGCTTGTTGGAAAGTGTCGACTTACCAGAGCCGATAAACCCACAAACAAAATATACCTGTATCAAACCATTCTCCTTGTTAAATCGTCATTTTAGTCAACCAAGGGTGATAGATTGCACTCATCGCTGATGATCCTTGACGAGCTCCTCGATTTGAAGGCCAAAACAAAAGTGACAGTGTCACCAATATAATCACTCTAGTGAACCAAACTGCGTATCATTGTAAAGAATTTTGCCAAATATGGGCTGCCTCAACTAACAATTCTGACTAGCCCCCACTATGCTCTTTCGTGAGCTAATAAGGCCCAGCAAGAGGCAGCTCGTTGTCAGACGTCAGTGGTTTTAATCACTCTCAGCAGCCACCTGCGAGAAAATGTAAAGCTAATGAAACGGACAACAAGATATGAACACCCTTAATGCTGACCTCATGCCCCTTAACGCGCTTCTCGATCGTATTTTTTCCATCAATCTTCTCGAAACCACGGCGACTAAACAACGGGCTGGAGAGATCAAAAAGTTATTGGGGGATATCGACAGCCAGCTCATCCACCTGAGCACCATCGGCAATGAACTCAAGGTTCAACATGGCCCAGATGAGCGTGCACGGACCATTTTACGCGCCAGTAATAAACGCACTCGATTGTGCCTAGAGGCGCTCAGAGTTCAGTTTGAGATCCTCACTCAACAATCGATGAGCTTTGATGAACAATATTCAGAAAACGTCATGACACTGCGTCAACGAGTAAGAAAATTGCGCCAAACCCTGTGCCGAATCATCAGCCAGGGGGGACAGTAACTTCTTGCAAACTATTGAAATAAAACCTTGCTACGCAAACAGCGAGCAAGGGATTTTGATGATCGCTTTACGCACCACCCGCGCCTCCTCTGCCATGCACAGGGGGCGATGAGGTTGATTAGGATAGAACAACGCAAAATCACCAGGCGCGAGCGTTACAAATTGCTCATCCTTGATCGCTTTGCATATTTTGATGTCATGCTCGAGCGACTCCATTTCAACCAGCTCGTCTTCAAGATGGTTAGAGAAACCGATAGCTTCTCTGCCCTCAAGCAGAAGCTCAATATCTAGGTAATGTTTATGAAACTTGGCAGAGCGCTGGTCTTTGGGACTGGTTTTTGCACGGGCTAATACGACATAGGCACCGCTCATCGAGAGAGCATATTGCCCATCTTCAGCGGCGTCATCGTGGGCGATCATCCAGCTCTCTTGTATCAGAGCGCGCAAGGTTGGATGAATATAGGGGACAAGATTGAGTTTACTTACATGGCCAAACAGCATTCGCATTAACCTATTTTTGCGTCAACATTGGTACGTTGATAGTAACACTATCACGACTATCCAACTAAAACGTTACCGTAAATGTAAGGCGATTTTAATACTGATGTAAGCAGCCTGTGTGGCTCGTAGCAAAATTACCACGAGCACACTCAGTTTGGCATTGAGTCGCTTAAGCGATCAAGCCGGCGCCATCGGTCGCTTGACACACATAGATGTCTTCTTTGAGACCGGTTGCCGCTTCATATTCACGCTCAACTGTTGCCGTGATATCACCAACCAATGCTGGCGGCACAAGAGCCACAATACAACCGCCGAAACCACCGCCAGTCATACGCACACCGCCTTGATCGCCAATCACACCCTTAACGATATCAACCAGAGTATCCACTTCTTTTACTGTAATCTCAAAGTCGTCACGCATAGAGGCATGAGATTCCGCCATCAGCTCACCCAAACGACGGATGTCATCTTGGCGTAGAGCTTCCGCCGCTTGAACGGTACGATCGTTTTCGGTGATCACGTGACGCGCACGCTTATAAACCAGTTCATTAAGCTCGTGTCCACGTGAATTAAACTCTTCAATGGTAACATCACGCAATGCGTTAACACCGAATACTTGCGCCGCTTCTTCACACTGCTCACGACGGGTGTTGTATTCACTATCAACGAGACCGCGCTTCTTGTTGGTATTGATGATCACCACCGCCATATCATCTGGCATCGGCACTGCTTTGGTCTCCAGAGAGCGACAATCCAGCAACAGCGCATGATTCGCCTTACCTTCAGCTGAAATCATCTGATCCATGATGCCGCAGTTACAGCCAACGAATTCGTTTTCTGCTTGCTGGCCGTTCAGCGCGATCTCTGCTTGAGTGATCTCAATGCCGTACAGCTCTTTGATGGTTTGACCAATGACGACTTCAAGCGCTGCTGATGAACTCAAGCCAGCGCCTTGAGGCACGTTACCGCTCACCGCGATATCAACGCCAGCGAACTCGAAGCCACGCTTTTGAAGACACTGCAACACGCCACGAATGTAGTTCGACCACATCTTGTCTTGCTGGAACTCGATTTCTTGATCAAGGCTAAACTCATCGCGAGCATTACCATAGTCAACAGACACTAGGCGAACCAAGTTGTCTTCACGTTTAGCGGCGGCAACCACGGTTTGGTAGTTGATCGCACATGGTAATACAAATCCATCGTTGTAATCGGTGTGCTCACCAATCAGGTTAACGCGGCCAGGCGCTTGGATGATGTGGGTCGGCTCGTAGCCTAATACCGCCTCAAATGAGGCTTTCACTTTTTGGACTAAATCAGACATCCTTCGTCCTCAATAATAGTTGATAGTTTTTGGGATTGGGGCACTCAAGTACCCCATGTTTATAGTTAATGACTGTCTTTTGAACAGACAGTTACTGCTCTTTATAGTGAACATCACTTAAGTCACGCAGACGCTGTGCTGCCTGCTCTGCGGTCAAATCACGCTGTGATTCTGCCAGCATTTCATAACCGACCATAAATTTGCGTACTGACGCGCTGCGCAACAATGGTGGGTAGAACAAGGCGTGAAGTTGCCAGTGCTCAATGTCCGTTCCTTCCTCAAAAAACGGAGCATAGTGCCAACCCATTGAGTATGGGAATGAGCACTGGAACAGGTTGTCATAGCGACTGGTTAGCTTTTTGATTGCTACCGCTAAATCATCACGCTGTTCATCGGTTAATTCACTCATACGACGAATGTGAGTTTTAGGTAGAAGCATGGTCTCGAATGGCCATGCTGCCCAATACGGAACCACGGCAATCCAGTGCTCGGTTTCAACTACAGTGCGAGAGCCGTCTTCAACTTCCGCGTTCACGTAATCCACCAACAAGTTAGAGCCGTACTTCTCGTAGTACTCACGTAGATTTTGCTCTTTACGCTCTATCTCGTTTGGCAAGAAACTGTTTGCCCAAATCTGACCATGTGGGTGTGGCTGAGAACAGCCCATGGTTTCGCCCTTGTTCTCAAAGGCTTGAACCCAAAGGAAGTCTTTGCCTAGCTCTTCAATTTGCTCGTTCCAGGTATCGATTACACCACGAATTTTAGCAACCGGCAGCTCTGGCAGAGTCTTGCTGTGATCTGGGGAGAAACAGATCACTCGGCTAAGACCACGAACGCCTTGCGTTTTAAACAATGGATTATCTGATTCAGGTGCATCTGGTGAGTCCACCATCAAGGCCGCAAAATCGTTACTAAATACGTATGTTCCTTCATAATCCGGGTTAACGTCACCCGAGATACGCTCGTTGGTTGGACATAGGAAGCACTTATGGTCGTAGCTTGGTAGCTCTTCAGTTGAAGGCTTCTCATCCTGACCACTCCAAGGGCGCTTCGCACGGTGCGGTGATACCAAGATCCACTGACCCGTTAGCGGGTTGTAACGACGATGTGGATGGTCGACTGGGTTAAATTCGATGTTTGACATAAGTACTACTTATCCTTCATATCCTTGTGGGTTCTTCGATTGCCAGGTCCAAGTGTCCTGAGTCATTTGTGCAACGCTGCGCGTGGCTTTCCAGCCTAGTTCACGCTCTGCTTTTTCTGTACTTGCCCAGCACTCGGCAATATCACCTGGGCGGCGAGGACAAATTTCGTATGGTACGGGATGACCACAGGCTTGACTGAATGCTTCAACCATTTCAAGCACGCTCGAGCCTTTACCAGTACCTAAGTTAAAGATATGTAAACCTGACTCTTTACCCACCGACTTCAATGCCGCAATATGGCCATCAGCAAGGTCAACCACGTGGATATAATCGCGCACGCCCGTGCCATCTGGGGTATTGTAATCGTTACCAAAAACAGCCAATTTTTCGCGCCGACCGACGGCTACCTGAGCGATAAATGGCATCAGGTTATTCGGAATTCCTTGTGGGTCTTCACCCATGGTGCCAGATGGATGTGCACCCACTGGGTTAAAGTAGCGTAGCAGTGTAATGCTCCAGTCGTTCTCTGCGTTAAACAGGTCCGAATAGCACTGCTCAACCATATACTTACTGCGACCATATGGGTTCGTCGTTGCCCCAGTAGGAGAGTCTTCAGTAATAGGCACAACCTCAGGGTCACCGTAGACAGTGGCCGATGAGCTAAACACGATGCTCTTAACACCAGCCTTGCGCATGCTGCGCGCCAGCACCAGGGAACCATTGACATTATTGTCATAGTATTCAATGGGTTTAGCAACTGATTCGCCAACAGCCTTCAAACCCGCAAAGTGGATAACAGCGTCGATTTGATGCTGAGAAAATACCGAGTCAAGGAAGGCTTCATCACGAATATCACCCTGATAGAACGCAGGCTTGCGACCCGTTAGCGCCTCAATCCGATGCAAGACTTCCTCTTTCGCATTTGACAGGTTATCGACAATAATCGGTTCAATCCCTACTTCGATCATCTGCACGCAGGTATGACTGCCAATGTAGCCCATACCGCCAGTTACTAATACTTTCATAAACTCCTCCCAAGTTGTTGAGATAGATTCTAGACAAGAATTGCGCTTGATTTTGTGACTACTTTCACACTGTGGAAACGTTTACACTAAAATTTGCAATTTGACAGCGAGGTGTTGATAACAGCCGTGCTAGTCTTTGAGTTCTACAAAATGAGACGGCGATTCCAAAGCACTGATATTATTATCAAATAATATAATATCTGTCACAAATCATTAGTATGATTCGGGATCATGTAAAGCAGTAAGTAACACAGGCCAGGGAAAAGCAGGCAAATGAAGCGTTTTTTTAACCGACAAAAAAGTACCGAGCGCTCGGCGAATGTCGAGCCGATAAAGGTTCTCTCATTAGAGTTTGAACAAGTATTGAGCTTATCTAAAGCCCAGCTTTCCGATTCCGACGACCAACCAGCCCTAGTGCTTGGTTTTGTTCCTTGTCAATTTGACATTGACAGAATTCGTCGCACGCTGACCTCAATCGTTGATTGTGAGGTTGTTCTTACCAGCACAGCGGGACAACTCGCGAGCACCGGGGGAAATAACCTCTACCAAACGGGGCAAGACAAACAAGTCGTGTTACAAGTATTCTCCTCAGAATTGATTGAACAGGTCTCTTGTCATGTGATTAAGCTCCCTTGCCAAGATATTCATAAGCAAAGCTTATCTTTAACCAAAGAGCAAAGAATCAAGGCGATCACCGACCAGTTAAGCGCAATTACTCCGTCTTTTGTCCCTGACCACCACAATAGTTTTGCCCTCACCTTAGTCAATGGCTTCACCAACTGTGAGAGCTGGCTCATGGAGGCACTGTATCAAAGCGGTAAGTTTGCGGTTCCTGTGGTCGGGGGGACTGCGGGCAACGATCTGTCTACCAATGTGACCTCTATTGCCACCAGTTCGCAGGTTGTTCACCAGCACGCCATCATTTGTTTTGTCAAACTGAGTAAGGCGTATCGCTACCAGTTGTTCACCAGCCATAATTATCAGCCGACCAGCCAACACTGGCTGATCACCGAGGCCAATCCTCCCCTGCGTACTGTCGCCAAGGTGCTTGATCAGGGCGAGTCAGGAATGGTGTCCATCGTTGATGCACTGTGTCGTTATCTTAACTGCCAGCCAGAGCAGCTAGAGAAGGCACTAGAGGGCTATACGTTTGCAATTAAGGTCAAAGACACTTTCTATATCCGCTCAGTGGCAGCAATTGATATCGCACAAGGCGGTCTTTCTTTCTACTGTGATCTTCCACTAGCGACTCATCTGTATCTAATGAAGAGTAATGATTTTGGCGCAACGACCCAACGCGATTTCGATGCACTCAATGGTCACGGCTCGGAGCCGGTGGGTGGCGTACTGTTTGACTGCATCTTGCGCCGCCTAAAAAACCCAACTGCCTTGAGCCGTTTGAATAGTTTTAACGACTTCCCGTGTGCGGGCTTTTCTACCTTGGGCGAGTTGTGTGGCGTCAACGTCAATGAAACCTTAAGCGCGCTGTTCTTCTATCGTCAAGAAGCACACCACCCAGTCAGCAGTAGTAATTTTGTCACCCAGTACGCCTCTTTCGCCCGCTACTTTGTAGAGCTTGAGCTGCAAGCAAGTCAATTGCTTAGCCAAATGCAACAAAGCATGATCCAAACCAGTCAAAGCACCATGTCGGTGGCCAATGAATCTTTGGCGCTATCAAAGCAGGCTGAGCAAAAAACTCATGCAATCAATAGTGACAGTCGAGAGCTTAACGATCAATTTAGTGAATTCAATCAATCGATCACGACGTTAACCGAGCAGCTTAATGTCTTAAGTGGCAACGTTAATAGTGCCGAGGGTGATCTCTCAACAATTGAGGCCATCTTTAGCATTATTGAGAAGATTGCAGAGCAAACCAATCTGCTGGCGCTGAATGCCAGTATTGAAGCCGCTCGCGCAGGGGAACATGGACGCGGATTTGCCGTCGTCGCAGATGAAGTGCGCAAGCTGGCACAAAACACCCAAGAATCACTCAATGATTCACGTGATAGTGTGGCCAGACTGCTTAACCAATTCGGGCAGATCACTAAGGACGTAACCACCGTTACTAGTGAAATGGATGTGGCCAACGAGCAAACAACGCGAATTTTGGAGAGTATTCGCCATATCGACAATCATGTTGAAGAAACCGGTGATTTACTGCAAAGCACAATACAAATTGCAGAAAAGCTTGAATCCATCTATCAACAAGGCGAAGTGACCAACCGCCATATCGAGCTAATCCGCGCACAGTTTTAAACAACTCCGATAGCTTTCTAGTGGTAGCAAAATAGGGAGAGGCTAGACCTAAAGTCACCTCTCCCATCACTTCTTTTATTGTCCTCACCGCCATCCCAGCAGTTTCAAGCTATCCACCAGAAGTAGTGGTCACTGAATGATTTTCGTCATTCGCCAAAAATTCATTTTTCTTTTACCGTTATTTAGTGTTTCATTACGGTTTTATTTTGCAGGTAAGTATAGATGTACAAGTTAATTGCCCTTGATTTAGACGGCACCCTACTCGCAAGCGACAAGCGCATTTCTGAGCAAAACCAACAAGCTATCGCTAAAGCGCGTGCAGCGGGCGTAACCGTCGTTTTGGCTTCCGGGCGCCCTATCCAAGGCATGGTTGATAAACTAGAACTGCTAGGAATCAATTCTGATCGAGATTTTGTCCTTTGTTATAACGGCTCCATGGTTCAGAACATTGCTACAGGCGAGGTGATCCATCAGCAGATCATTGACGGCAAGGCAGCGAAAAAGGTGGCACGCAAGGCAAAAGCGCTTGGGGTTTATTGCCATGCGTTCAGTACCGAGCTGGGTTTGATCACCACAGAGCACAACCCATATACCCAGATTGAAACCGATATCAACGGTACCCCTGCAACTGAAATGAACTTCGAATCGCTTGAGGATGATCACCCGATAATCAAAGTCATGATGGTCGGCCCTGCTGAGAAAATCACTCAGACCTCTGCTGCGATTGATGAGCAGTTGAGACAAGAATTCAACGTAGTGCAAAGTGCGCCCTACTTCCTTGAATTCCTTAACCCATTATCAAACAAGGGTATTGGTGTCGCGGCCATTGCAGAATACCTCAACATTCCGGCTGAGCAAGTGATCGCTATGGGTGATGCGGAAAACGATCACCATATGCTGCGTTACGCAGGGCTTGGGATTGCAATGTCTAATGCGATGGAAGAGACAAAGCAAATCGCTGATCACATCACCATCAGTAATGATGAACATGGTGTCGCGCACTGCATCGAGCAATTTATCTTCAATCAATAAGCACTTATATTGCTCATGGGTCCCTGCAACGGCTCATGAGCATTTCTCCCCAACCGCCCTATTATCACACTTTTTGTCGAAGGCTAATGGCGGTTTCGACTGATCTTGGTTTGTAATCTGAACTAGGTCAAACTCCTTATTATCCTCTCGTTACCCAGTCACGAATTAACCGTCGTAAGCTCGCAATTTATCACTATCTGATTAAAGTGAAACGATTCGATCAAGCCGAATTTGGCTCTGTTCTCACAACTCAATCTGATAAAATCATGACAGTGTAAGGAGATGCATGAAAAACCTGCTCAAGGCCGCAGTAACCTTAGCGAGCCTACTACTGTCAGCCAGTGTGGCTGGACATACCCTCAACTTTAATCCCTCATGGAAGTTCATCAAACAAGATGTGGTCGATGGTCAAGCGATAGACCTTGATGACAGTGATTGGGAAACGGTCTCGGCGCCCCATACCTTTAACGACATCGACACCTTTGATGATTGGTCAGAATTAGGCCATGTTGGTGAACGCAATCAATGGTCGGGGCGTACCTGGTATCGTAAACATTTTGTCACTCAATCAGAATGGCAAGATAAGCGTGTGTACATTGAATTTGAAGCGGTTCGCCAACTCGCTGAGGTCTATCTAAACGGTCAATTACTTGGCACCTCAGAGAATGGATTTCTGCCGTTTGGTTTTGACCTGACGCCACATCTAAACCCGGACGGTAACAATGTCCTCGCACTCATGGTTGATAACCGATTTGTGGCCGATGAAGAGGGCAAGGGAACCAAGTGGCATGTGTACGAAGGAGGCGCTCGCCTTCCCTGGAACAATCCCCACTGGCATCCTGCTCATGGCGGAATTTATCGCAACGTTAAGCTGCATATCAAGAGCCCGCAACACCTTACCCTTCCAATTTACGACAACCTTGGAACCGTGGGGACCTATACCTACGCGATTAAGCCAAGTCGAGAAAATACCACCGTCGGCATTGAGCCACAGATACACAATACCGCCAACCACCCTATCAACTTGACGCTGGTCTCAACGGTGAAAGATGAAGATGGCGCTTCTGTTCTGTCGCTCAGCCAAGATGTTTCGCTTGATTCAGGAGAAAAGAAAATCGTCACCCTGCGTGGTCAACTTGATATGCCGCGACTGTGGGAGCCAGCGTCACCCCACGTTTATCAAGTCACCACTGAGCTCTTTCATGGCGGGCGCCTTATCGATAGCGATCAACAGCCACTTTGGATCCGTTGGATGACATTCAACCCCCACACGGGGTTTTACATCAATGACCGCTACGTCAAACTCAAAGGCTGGGGGCAGAAATCGACTAACGAGTGGCCGGGGCTTGGCGCTGCCCAACCTGACTGGATGCACTACTACACCATGGAGCTTATGCAGCAGGCTAACGGCAACATGGTGCGCTGGGGGCATACTGCCGGTGCTAAGGTATCCCTCGTTGCCTCTGACCACCTTGGTATTCTCACTCTCCAACCCGGCGTTGACGGTGAGCAGGACGTAGAAGGACATGCCTGGGATGTGCGCAGCGCAGCGTTTCGAGACATGATAATCTATTTTCGCAATCACCCTTCGATCATTGTCTGGGAAGGAGGCAACCGCAGAGTGAGTGAAGAGCATGTCAAAGAGCTCACCGCTTGGGTGGAAAAGTATGACCCTTACGGAGGTCGCGGCTATGGCCATCGCTCCCCTGACAGAGTGGTGGCGAAATACAGTGATGTCAGCATTACCATGGAAGGCGGTGGTTTTCGACAAAACATGACGCCGATTGAGGGCGAATACAACCGTGAGGAGAGCCCGCGCAGGGTATGGGATAGACAAACACCACCGTATGAAAACTGGCATGCGAGTGGCAGCTATGATCTTACCGCCGAGCAGTTTGCCCTAAATCAAGTTTGGCAATGGGACAAGGTTAGCCATCGCTCCCATGGTGGGGGCGCCAACTGGATCTTCTCTGATTCCACCAGCGGCGGTCGCGTGAATACCGAGGTGGCAAGAACCTCTGGCGAGGTCGATGGCGTACGCTTACCGAAAGAAGCCTTTTACACTAGCAGGGTGATCTTTGCTGATGAACCTGATCTGCACCTACTTGGACACTGGAATTACCCGCTAGGAACATCAAAAACCCAGTATGTGGTGGCCAATGTCGAAGAAGTTGAGCTAATTATCAACGGTCAATCGCTGGGCAAAAAGCCGCGCACCCTTGGCACTGATGTACTCAATAATCAGCATCCGATGATCTTCGCCTGGCCTGACGTTGACTTTGTCCCAGGCGAAGTCGTGGCGCTTGGCTACAACGACGGGAAAGTCGTCTCTCAGATGCGCAAGCTTACTACAGGAGAAGCGGTTGAGTTAAGGCTTACGCCTATGACGTCACCAAAAGGCTTGCTTGCCAACGGTAGTGATGTGGTGCTGTTTGATGTTGAGGCTTTGGATGCCAAGCAAAATCGTGTGCCAACATGGAATGAGCAGGTTAACTTTAGTGTCTCAGGCCCAGGCATATGGCGCGGGGGATACAATAGCGGCAAGATTGATTCAATCAATCATCTTTATTTGGACCTAGAATCGGGGATCAATCGCGTTGCGATTCGCTCGACTCAAATCCCCGGAGAGATAACCCTGACGGCCAAAGCGCAAGGTATTGAGTCTGCGAGTATCACTATCGCGTCCCTGCCTGCCGAGATTGATAATGGCATCAGCTCTTATCCGCCAATAATCCCTGTACCCCAACCAACGGTGCGTCAATCTCCACCAGGGGCAGAGGACTTTGAGATGGCGCGCAGAACCAAACCGCTAGAGGCGCAAAAAGTTGATGGCATTGTTACCAACCTGACTTACACGGGTCCTTCTCAGGCGGGTGCCGATATCGTTAGACCAATCGCTGGCCAAGCGGCTTACAGTGACTACCCCAACCCATTTCAAGCTGTGCACCCAAGTATCGCGCATGCAGAGCAGATCCGCCTACCGTTCCATGACTGGGATTACTGGGCAGCTGATGTAGTGGGTTTTGTGATCAACCAAGACGCATGGGTATACGTGGCACATCCCGATACGGTGCCGACCCCAGCATGGTTGACCGCTGATTATCAGCTTGTTGATGGTCAGTACTCGCTCAATGAAGGCAATGAGAATTTCTACCTCTATCGCAAGCGCTTTGATAAGCACAGCGATGTGTTGATCCCAAGTAATCTTGACGTAACCGCCGAGGAAATCGACAAGATAAGCAACAAGCGACAACATTATCGGATGATGATGGTGTTTGTAGTGCCCATCGAGTAACGGTCTCACTAATATGACTAAGATTCTGGGTGTATGAAGTTGATCAACACACACCACGCACCCGAATCTTTATCTACAACAACCATTATCATTCGTTGATCACTGACGCTCTCTCCAACCTTTCTCACCTGGTGCTTTGCCACCCTTGCGATAGCACTCAGTGACAACCATGGTTCCCTCATACTCACCATTGATAAAACATGGCGCTGTCGGAGCGCCCCCTGTTCCTGAGCCATTGCTCGCAAGCGTGATGCCAGAGAATGTCAGCGCAATACTGACTAACAAAGTTTTCATCGGATGCCTCCTATTAACTAAGTTGTGATACGTCTCGACCTTGTAAAAATAGCAAATTATTGGGATAAACCGCCTCTGATTGACAGTTTTATCAAGACTAGGAGGGATAAATAAGCTTGGAGTAAAGAGTGTTCAATAGTGGTAATTTTGGAGGGAAGGCGTGGCACAACAGCCTCTATGCCACGTGTCCTGACAAAGCTATTGCGTTAGCTTTGACTGTCTTTCCAACCCGCTTCACCCGGTACTTTGCCCCCCATACGGTGACAAGTGGTGATTTGAATCGTGCCTTCGTATTCGCCGTTAATGTAGCAAGGAACAGACGGCGTACCTCCTGTGCCCTGACCTGCGAACGCAGTGCCAGAGAAAAGAATGATGATGCTAAACAGTAGTGTTTTCATGAGTTACCTCCTTTGTCAGGGTCTCATACGTCTAGACCTAACAAACGAAGCAAAACTTGCACTCAATTTGATAAATTAATCAATAACCATCATTTGTCTACAAATTTCAGATTCGCAAATTATGTAATCAAATTACAGTCAATGAACTCTTTATGACATTTATCAAGCCGATCTTGATCACATTTTGAATTTAAACTAAGGTTAAAGGGCTTTAGGGCGTAATTTAATTACATTTTAGAAAAGGAAAGCTTATGTTATCAGTGATAAAAGAATTGTTTATTCCAGTACGAGACTACGCAGGTCGTGATATTGACGTCGTCATCGCTCGCCTAGCGGCCCAAACGGCGACAGAGCCTACTGCTTGGTCCTACCTTAGCGAGCTCTCTGTTTATGAGAATACCTTAAGCGGCATGCGCATCTACCCTCATGAGGTTACCAAACATGCAGCCTGATGCTACGTGTAACGTAGAATCGCTCTTCCCTCAGCTCAACCGAGGGATAGAAAAATGCCCGCATCTGCGGGCATTTTTATAGTTAGCAAATTGACAAGGTTAGTCGATTTCTGCAGCTAGCTCTTGCGAGCCGGTCTTATCGTTTTGACCAAACCCACGCAGGCCAACCACGTGCACATGCTCATGATCTTTAAATACCTTGCGCACCAGCTTATAGGTCGTGCCTTTTTCTGGGCTAATATTTTCTGGCGCGGCGATCAAAAGCTGCATATCAAGACGGTCACACAACTCGAACAAGGTGGAGATCGACTTGGCATCCAGACGGGCAGCCTCATCGAGGAACAATAGGCGACACGGAACAATGTCTTTGCTGCGCAGTCGACGCGATTCCTCTTCCCAACTCTGCACGACCATCAACAAGATAGACTGACCGGTACCGATCGCCTCACCCGTTGATAGTGCACCCGACTCCGCTTGTAGCCAACCATCGGAGCCACGATTCACCTCAACGCTAAGCTCAAGGTAGTTACGGTAATCTAGCAGCTCTTCACCCAGTACCTGCGGTGAGCGTTGGCCCATATCAATGTGCGGATTAACGCGCTGGAATAGCTTCGCCATCGCCTCTGAGAAGGTAAAGCGCATCGACTCAAACAAGTCTTTATGCGTGTCTTGCTGCGCTGCCAAGCTATCAAGCAACACCTCGTGACTCTCGCGCACCTTGACATTCAAGCGCACGCCTTTCACCTGACCAAACGAGATATTCGATAGGCCTTGGTTGAGCATACGAATGCGGTTTTGCTCACGCTGAATGGTCTTCTTGATAATGCTCGCGACAGATTCAGAGCTGATTGCCAGACGGTTTTCACGCTGAGTCAGCTCCTCGGTCAGACGTGCCAGCTCCACTTCCATCTCTTCGATCGCCTCAACCGGATCGTCGGTACGGATGATATCTTGGCGAATACGCTCACGCAGGTGCTGATAGACCGCGATATAGAACAGAACTTTGCGCTCTGGACGAGCATTGTCTTCTGATAGGCGCAGTGCATCACGCAGGTCATCGTTATCAGCCACCGCAAGGCGCAGCGCACCGAGCGACTTATCCGACATCGAACGCAGCTCATCGGCGCTCATGTACGCCAACTCGCGCTTGTGTAGTCGTCTTTCGACATCATTCTCGCGTGCAAGACGCAGCACTGAACACCAGCCCGCTTTCGCCGCGACCACAAAGGTGCGCAGCTCAACATACTCTTTCTGTACCTTCTTCATCCGCTTAGCTAGGCCTTTCATCTCTAGCTCGGTGGACGTTAGAGTACGCTCATATTCACTCTTACGCGTGCGTGAAGCGTGCAAGCGCTCTTGAAGCTCATCACGGCGACGCAATGCGCGCTCCTGCGCGCCCTCATCAGCGTTCACGCCGAACTCTTGCAGCTCTTGACGGAACTCTTGTACCGTCTCAAGTTTCGCTTGATGCGAGCTTTTCAGTGAAGCCAACACTTGGTTGTATTGGTTCATCTGACCTTGAGACTGCTTAAGTTCATCGCGCGAGCGGGTGCGTGCACGCTCGGCTTCGACCAATTTATTCTTAAGCTGCTCACTGAGCTCACTGCTCTTGCTCAGCAAGTCCACTGAGTCTGAGTAGCTAAAGTAGTGACGACGTTCAACTAAATCCGAAACAGCAAAAATCTGTGCTTTGAGTGCTTGCAGTGCTTGATCGGCTTGTTGATAATCATTTTGCAAAGCATCAAACTGCTCTGGGTCAGCTTCAAGCGCATTGGCGATTTTATCCAGTTCGACAACGGCTTTACGATGGGCATTCAAGAACACTTTAGCTTCAGACAACTGGGCAATCTTCCCTTCCAGCTCTTCAAATCGCTCAGATAGGGTGTCGTCTTCTAGCAGACGCATGGTTGGCGCAATCTTATCGATCGCTGCCAAAGCTTGCTTGCTGGTTGTTGTCTGGCTGCGTTGCTGGTGAGCTTTGCTATCGAGTTCAGTTAGTAGTCGCACCGCTTGATTGCGTTTATCACGCGCCGCATCCAAAGCTTGCTCTGGGTCAGCATCGAAAGCCACCTGGATGTGCTTGGCAACAAAGTTATTAAAGCTCTGGTATAAACGCTGCTGTTTCTGCGCATCAAACGCCGCTTTAGCATGCTGTTCAACCACCTCTTCACGCTCGTTGCGAAGAAGCTCAAGACGCTGCTCACGGGCTGCGCGGCCAAACAATGGGATCTCCGGCAAGCGAGAGTAACGCATTTGGCGCTCGTTAAGACGCACACATACTGCGCCTTCAAGCTCTTCGGCGTTAAAGCTGCTGTCATCAAAGGCGTCGATATCACCCTCAATGATGTACAGATCTTCTGGACAATCATCCAGCTCGACGAGCTTCTCTTCAATATCGGACAGATCAGACACCACAATCGCATGACGCGCCGGACCGTACATCGCACTGAAGTATGGCGCGTCACCAATGGTGATATCATCGTAGATCTCAGACAGCAGCACACCGCCTAGCGTATCCGCAAGGCCTTTAAGACGTGGATCATTCGAGCCACCAGGTGAGGCAAGACGCTCAATTTCAGACTCAAGCTCAGCGCGGCGGGTGGCGAGCTTATCCTTGGCAATTGAGAGATTCTTCTCGTCTTCGAGCACCAGTTGCATCTGCGACATCACCGCTTGACTGTCGTACAGGTCAGCACCGCTCTGCTCACGCAGAGTCTCAAGTGCCTCATTGGCGGCAAGCCAGCTTGGCGCTATCGATTCCAAGCGCTCAATCTCAACCGCTAAATCCTGCTCGTTACGACGCTGCTCAGAGCGCTGCTCACGCAGCTCTTCTTGCGCTATCTCAAGCGACTCGAGCGACATCATATGACGCTCACGCTCTTGCTCGATAGCTAGCTCATCGTCCAAGGTAATATTGAACTGCTTTTGGTAGCCATCCACCAGCTCTTGGGTCTGACGCTGAGTGTGCAGATCACGCTCGAGATCGCGGTGCTGAGCACGCCATTGCTGCTCATTTTCCACCGTTTGCTCGGCTTCACGTGCCTGCTTGAAAATTAACTTGGCTTGCGCGGCTGCTTGGTTACGCTCAACCTGACCCACAATGCCCTGTACAAGCTTGTAGGCCTGCTCGAACTGCTCGGCAGCGGCAGAGGACATATCCAGCTTGTGCTTGATCGCCAGCAGGCTGTTGGTGTTCTCGGTTTCTTGACTCTTGAGCTCACTCACCAGCGCTTGCGCTGA
The DNA here is from genome assembly GCF_051660965.1 of Vibrio glycogenivorans. Lineage (NCBI taxonomy): Bacteria > Pseudomonadati > Pseudomonadota > Gammaproteobacteria > Vibrionales > Vibrionaceae > Vibrio > Vibrio glycogenivorans. The sequence goes on from NZ_JBPVIS010000008.1 coordinate 173,628, forward strand.
CTCTGCAGTGAGCGAGTCATCACCCATTAGGGTCTTGGCCTTTTCCAGTGCCTGCACTGCCTGCTGATACTGCAGTGCACGCGTTTGCTGCACATCCAAAGCCTGCTGGTAATCGGCAAGCTGAGTTTTGAGGCTATCCACCTCTTCCTCAGACACTGTAGCCTGCTCTTCAGCCATCAAGACGCGCTCTTGCGCCTCTTCCACCACCATCATTTGCTCTTCAAGACGCTCACTCAGCTCCTCGAGATCTTCTTGGTAGCGGGCAATCTTCTCTTGCTGACGCAAGGCGTTTTGCACTAACTGCAGGTGATCCGAGGCCGCACGATGGTCGACCTCTAATACGCCTTCTTGATCAACAAGCAGCTCTAGCTCTTCTTGTACTTGCGCCATCAATTGATTTTGCTCGATCAAGGTCTGACGAGAGCCAAACAGCTCTTGGCGCAGCGACATAGTTTGCTCAAGCTTTTTACGTCGCTCATTGGCATGGCGCATATAGTCCGCTGCCACATAGTTGGTCGACTCGGTGATCAAATGCTTAAACAAATCACGGTCTGCCTGAGTCACCTTGATGGCTTCTAGCGTCATACGGTTTTCACGCAGCGCCGACTCCATATCTTGGAATGCCTTCTTCACCCCGCCATTTTGAGGCAGTAGGTAGTCACGCAGTGAGCGGGTGATCGCGCTTGAGATACCGCCGTAAAGTGATGCCTCAATCAAGCGATAGAACTTAGAGCGGTCGCTTGAGTTACGCAGTTTCTTAGGAATAACACCAAACTCGAACATCTGCGCATGGTAATCGACAATAGAGCTAAATGCCTTAAAGTGAGTGCCTTCAAACTCCGCCGCCGCGGCTTTGACTTCATTGATTTGACGCACGCGTGCCTGACTCGCCGACACCGTTTCAATCAGGATGTCGGTTGGCTTAACGTTCATCGGCAAACCTTGGATCACAAACGGCTTGATATCGACTTTCTTATCGCGACCCGCAACCTGCTGCAGTTTAACCGCAAACAGAAGACGTTGGTTGCGTGAGTTAATCACATCCAAAGCGGCGTAACACGCGCCAGCTTGCAACTTACCGTACAGGCCCTTGTCGCGTGATGACTGGTTTGAGCCCGCCTCGGTGGTATTGCGAAAGTGCAGCAAGCTTTGGTCTGGGATCAAGCTGGTAATGAAGGCCGCCATGGTGGTGGATTTACCGGCACCATTACCGCCTGACAACGTAGTCACTAGACCATCAATATCAAAGGTACGAGCAAAGAAGCCGTTCCAGTTGACCATGGTCAGGGATTGATATTTACCGCGTTCAATCATGCTTCATCCTCTAGGGCATGCTCGGCTTGTGAATCAAGCTCTTGGTTATCGTTATTGCTTTGCTCAAGTAAGCTGCCTTGGCTTGGCTCAGGGGTGTGGACCACCGCCTCACCATCGCGGATCAGGCGCAGCTGCGCCTCACGCATATCATCACCGACACGCACATCGGCGCCAAAGCGGAATACCGCTTCGCTGATACGGAATTTATCGGTTTCACCCACGTTGATCACCATGCCGAGGCGGCGTAGGCGACGCAATGATGTGCGCACCTTCTCAAACAGCTTCTCTTTATCCAGATCCGAGCCGGATGCGCGGTGAGTCACCAGCTTCATCAGCTTTTTCTCGTCGGTCAGGGTCAAAAGCTCTTCATAAAGCTCTTGATTGGTAAAGATCCCTTCGTGCGCCAGACGCTCTGGGCTGAGATAGAGGAAACACAATACCTTACCTACTAACATGTCCAGCTCAGACAGTACGCTGCGGCTGATCAGTGAGGTTGAGCGAGGACGAAGGTAGAAAAAGCCTTCCGGCGCTTTCACCAGCTCGGTGTTGTAGCGCTGATAAAACTGCCCCAGCTCTAGTTCAAAATCTGTCAGTAAGGCATGATTGTCGAGATCCTCACTGGAGATATGACGCCCTGCACGCAGCAAGCTATCAAGCTGCGGGAACAGAGGGTTAGAAATTGCTTTTACCAGTTTCTCTGGTATGTAGTCATTAGTATCGGTCGATGACATTTGCTTGTACCTTTGCGCCAAAATCGTTGATTGCTTGCCAGTCTGGTTGAATCGCTTGGTAATCGGACTCCGAATATCCCATGCGTACAGCTTGATCAACAACAATGCGGGCTAAATCAAAATGGTGAGTGTGAGGGTGATCGGCGAGGTAGTCGCGTAGCACCGCACCAAGATCGATGGGGCGACCTTGGTCTTTGTGCGCTTTCAGCATTGTGCCGATAAGCTCTGACAACTCATCATTGACTTGTTCAAACTCTTCATACTCCACCGCCATCGGCACCTGTCCGGTGACTTCGTCATCACGAAGTACCAGCGCCTCATCACGCAGGTCGGTTAGACGCTCTGCATCGGCGTAAGTCAGGAACCATGGCTGGTCAAAGTAGTCTTGTAATGATTGACGCAGACGCGAGCTAAAGGCTCGGTTCTTGTCCATATCAATCGCGGTTCGGATAAATTTGTGGACGTGGCGGTCGTAGCCAATCCATAGGTCAATCGTCTGTTGACCCCAGCTGGTGATGCGATCAAGCTTCATCTGCAGGCTAAACAGAGTCTCATCGATAAAATCGAGCTCATCATTACCATACACCTGCTGCTGGATATCTAAGATCTGCGTTTGCAGCTCATCACCGGCTGCTTGCAATGTGTCTTGGAGCTCTTTGAGCGTTTCTGACGTCTCAGATAGCAACTGCTCACAGTTATTGATCGCCTCACGCCAATCTTTATTGAGTAGCTCTGCAATCTGCACTTTGACTTCTTGCTGCTGCTCGTCCATCACGCGCTGGTTTAAATCAATCTGATCGAAGATCTCGGCAACGGAATATTTCAATACGCCGTAGACATTTTTCTTCCAGTGCCCAGCCGTGCCACCCTCTTGGGCAGCTTCCAGCGCTTTGGCCATCTCATCCGCCACCATCGATAACTGAATCGATAGACGCAGCTTAGAAAATTCACGGTGACGAACATAGTAATCTGTGATGCCAATCGCCAGCGGCGACAAGCGGTAGATGCTGGCCCCGTCATTGACTTCACTGGTAAAGCGACTCATCAGTCGCTGCTTGACCATCTCATTAATCGCGTTGTTGGCGCGAAATGCCGAGGCTTCTCCCGTATCAGGGAACATCTTGGCCACGATTGCAAACGCATCGTGCAGCTCACCTTCCCCGAGCTCTTCATCAAATCGCTCATTGCTCAGCACCGCAAGGGCGATCAAAAAAGCGAGACGCTCTGGGGGTAGATTGAGCGAAAATTCGTTCTTCTGTACCCAACTGACCAGCTCATCGACTGGTTGCTCGGCAACATTGTGAGTCATCTCACTCATCATTATTCCTGTTTTGGGGTCTTCTTGGCCCATACATGAATGTATCGGCCCAACGAGAGGTACGGCTCTTGACGGCAAAGTTGTTTTTCCAACGCCAGTACATCCTCATAATCATACTCACCCACATATTGTCGATCGCCGATGTAATCACTGAATGATCGGATACCCGATTTACCGCAGATCTCAAAACCTGCCTCTTCAATCCAGCGATACACCTCTTCTGGCTTTAAGCCCTTCTGTGGTTGTAGCTTAAAACGTTTTCTAAACGGCATGCCATTTAGAACATGCGGGATGTTGCCGCAAATCACATTCTTGTACACCAAACCATGATGGTTGTAGAACATAATCGACGCCATTCCACCATCCTTAACTTGTTCGAGTAGCAGCTTCAAGGCCTCCTCAGGCTCAGCTAGCCACTCCATGACAGCATGAAACATCGCAATATCCACTGGCTCATCAAGATGGTCACCCACCTCTTGCACTGGGCTATGGACATAGCGATATTGTTGGCCAAGGCCATTAGCGTCAATATCCTTTTCCGCCAGCTTGAGCATTTCTGAAGATAAATCACACAGCGTTACTTGATGGCCCAGCTTGGCAATCTTTTGCGACATCTGCGCGAGCCCACCGCCGGCATCTAGCACGTGAAGCGGTGTCTGTTGTGGTTCAAAATGCGACAACAGGGCCTGCAAATCCTCCCAAACTATGACCTGGCGAATCTCACCTTTATCCGAGCCATAAATGTTTTTTGCGAATTTGTGGGCAATATCATCGAAATTGCGGTCTTGTGTTTGTTTCATTAGGCTATCATAATCCTCCGTGCCGCTATTCTGTCATAGGAATATGAGGAATAAAGAGGGTTCGTGTTTTTTTGTCTCTAAGTGATGTTTTTTCGGGCTATTTCGTATGTTTGAACTGAAAAAAGTGGTCTCTGCGCTCCTAATGCCACTTCCTGCGATGCTGATTTTGGCATTTCTCGGCCTAATGCTGGTCATGTTTACCGCTAAACGTAAGTCAGGCTGCTTTATGGTTCTGTTTAGCCTGATGGGTATTTTCCTCGTCTCTTTCCAACCTTTCGCCACCAGTTTGCTGATGCCATTAGAGCGCGAATACTCAATCTATTTGCCTGAGGGGCAAAATGTCGACTATGTGATGGTGCTGGGTAATGGGCATGTGGTTGACGACCAGATCCCGCCTACCTCCGAGCTTACCCGCGCCGGCCTGATGCGTCTTAGCGAAGGGATCCGTATTCTACGTATGTACCCAGAAGCCAAGTTGATCCTCTCTGGTTATGCGGGTGGCACAGAAGTGAGCAATGCTCGCATGATGGCAACCGTTGCCCTTTCTCTAGGCGTGAGCAAATCCGATATCATCTTGCTTGAAACCGCCCAGGACACCTGGGAAGAGGCTCACCAAGCGGCCGCCTATGTGGGCAAAAAGAATCTGGTGGTGGTGACTTCCGCTAGCCATATGCCACGCGCGATGCTGGAATTTGAGACCGCCGGTCTTAACCCGTACCCTGCGCCAACCAACTACCTTGCCCATGACAACATAAACCAGCCATGGAACAAGTATGCGCCAAGTGCCAAATATCTCGAACAAACCGAGCGTTACTGGCACGAGACCATGGGTCGATGGTGGAAAGCATTGCGTGATTGGGTTGGCAGCGACCAAACCCTCGACACGCCGATCCAACTACCCGCAGAAGTGGAGTTGGAGCCTTAATACACCAAATCTATCGCACCGGCCAAGAGCAACTTAGTCGGTGCAATTTTAGTAATTTCTCACGCCTCTCTTGTTATCATTGCGCACAAATCCTGCCTCCCATTTCTAGTCTTTACACTTGCGTTCAGCGCGACCTCCGTGCAACTATCAAACAAGCTATTGATAAACAATGTTAATGGAGAGAAGCATGAAGTTCAGTACCACCGACCATATTCCAGGTAGCGACAGTCAAGAAGTGCTCGGTATCGTCACCGGCAATGTCGTGCAATCAAAACATGTCGGCCGAGATTTTATGGCCAACCTCAAGGGTATCGTCGGCGGAGAGCTCAAGGGCTACACCGAAATGCTCACCGAAGCACGCAACATCGCCATCGAGCGCATGGTCGCCGACGCCCACCAACTCGGCGCCGACGCCATCGTCGGGGTGAGATTCACCACCAGCTCGATCACCGATGGGGCTTCGGAGGTAATGGCTTATGGGACTGCGGTCAAACTCTCGAAATAAAGGTTCGAGGTGCGGGGACGGGCTTTGCCCTTCGAGTAGCGAGGAGTTTCGGAGGCGCCGTGAGTATTGCGCTACCTCTAACATTTGTTAGTAACTTTTCTATCACTCATCGCGATTGGAAGTAAATATTTTTCCGTCTCTGTAATCGTAGCGAACGCAGACATCCTCGCTACTCGAGCGAAGCGTCCCCGCACCCCGCACCTTCTTTTAGCCTTTCAGGGGGATTTGTATCTCCGTTAGATACTTCTCTGGATTACCCTTAAAAATCATCCCTGGCCCTTTCAAATAAACCTCTCGAGTTGGCAATGCGGCCTGCTCGCCGTTTTGCTTGATGTAATCAAACAGCTTTTTGTATGACTCGCCGATTCGCTCATAAGGGCCTTGATGGACGTAGGTGACGAAACGTCCGCCGGGCAGTAATTGTTGATCGAGTTTGGATTTGATGACTTTTTTGATGGGTAGACAACTTTCGATATTGCTGATCTCTCTGTATTCACCATCAAAGTATAAGTTAAAGGCGGCGCCGGCAGCGTGTCTGCCTCCTGCGCGATACAGTTTACCCATCGCTTTGCCAGTTTCGGCATACTTGCCCTGCCATCTAATGCTGATTACCTCAATGGGTGATAAATGCTTGATGGTGATTAGATCGGAATTGTGTGACATGTTAGCGACCTCTTGCTCTTTGATTAGGATGGTTTCAAGTGCCTCAGAAACGGAGTTCAGCTTGGCTATGTCGGCATCAATGGTGGCCTTCTTGCGCTCAAGCCACTGCGTGATCTGCGATTCATCATCGAACTCTTCAAGTAGCGTCGCTATCTCAGTTAGACTAAAGCGCATCGATTTCATCACACTGATCACGCGAGCACGCTCCACCTCTTGCTCACCGTAATAGCGATAGCCGCTCTCCTGGTCACGATACACAGGCACTAACAGCCCCTTTTCATCATAATGATGCAGTGCTTTTACTGTGATAGAGGTAATTTGCGAAAATTCGCCAATGGTATACATAACTTTTGCCTTCGTTTCGAGTACGTCTTGGAGCTTGCGCTCTCCGGTAACGGGAGGGTCAATGTTTTTCGATTATTATATCGAAAAGAGGCGGGAATTAAGAATCGAGATTCGAGAATCGGGAGGCGAGAAGTTGAGCGCGCGCGGTGGAATACTCGCGCCTCGGAACGAAGTGAAACCCGCTCCTCGCCCCTAAAATGAAGAAAACCTTCACACAAGGTGAAGGCTTTGATAGGAAAATAAGGAATGACTAATCTAAATTAGAAACCTAGTTCTTGACGCTCTTTGCGGGTCATGAATGGGTATGGTGCTTCAAAGTAGTCTTCCGGCACGTCGTAGCGCTTACGTGCGTCTTCAAGCTCTTTGGTCATCATCTCACGAACGTCTTTGTAGCTTGGGTCTTCGTAGACGTTGTTGACTTCGTTTGGATCTTTCTCCAGGTCGTATAGCTCGAAGAAGCCCTTACCTTCATACTGTGAGTAGAAGTCGATCAGCTTGTAACGCTCACTGCGTACACCATCGTGACGTGGCACGTTGTGTGCGCCGTGCATGTAGTAGTGGTAGTAAACAACCGAACGATCGTCATGCCACTCAGAATCTGTCTTCTCGCCCTTCAGAACTTCTAGGAAAGATTTACCTTGCATCTCTTCTGGTGTTGGTAGGCCTGCCGCATCAAGGAAGGTTGGGCCAAAGTCCATGTTCTGGATCATCGCTTGTGGGCGTAGATTCGGTTCAATCTCACCCGGCCAGCGGATCATGAATGGCATTTTGAAGCCTTCTTCATACATGTAACGCTTCTCAGCCCAGCCGTGCTCACCAATGAAGAAGCTTTGATCAGAGCTGTATACAACAATTGTATTATCAGCAAGACCAGTTTCGTCTAGGTAATCTAGGATGCGACCAACGTTCTCATCGATGGTTAGAACCGTTGCCATGTAATCGCGCATAAAGCGTTGGTACATGTATTCAGTACGAGCAACTTTCAGGTCACGTGGTACATTACCCCAACGACGCTTATACATAGGATCTTTCATCTTCTCCCAGTAATCAACGTTAACGTCATCATAAGCTTCGTGGAATGCCGCTTTCTGCTCGTCCGTTAGACGGTTCATCCAATCATCAAACTGACGACGCTTGTTGTCGTCCATACTGTTGATCCACTCTTCACGAATGCGCGCCTTCTCTGGCGTCGTTGGTGCTGGTGGGAAAGCATTGATACCTACCGGCGTCATACCGTAAAGCTGCATCCACGCATTTTCAGCGTGCTCACCACGAGTTTTGTAGTCGTCAAACAAGGTATCAGGGATCGGGAAGTTGTGATCCATGAAGGTCGCCATATGACGTGCAGGTGGACGACGCGGTGTATGTGGCGCTTTATATTGTACTTTCAATAGGAACGGCTTGTCCTCGTCCCAGCGCTGATCAAGCCACTCAAGTGACATGTCGGTAATAAGGTCTGTTGAGTACCCTTCGATCACTTTTGTACGACCTTGTTGGTCGATAAACTCAGGGTTGTAGTAAGTACCCTGGCCGCCGGCGCCGTTCAGCGTTAGCGAGAAACCAAATTCATTCACTGGGCTTGGCTTCATGTGCCATTTACCAATCAGTGCTGTGTCGTAACCGCTCTCTTCCAGCAGTTTAGGGAAGATAACCTGGTTTGGGTTCCAACGTGAGGTGTTATCCAATACACCGTTTTTGTGTGAGTGCTTACCACTCATAACAGAAGCACGGCTTGGCTGACAAATTGAGTTGGTTACGAAGGCTTTTTCAAAAATCGCGCCTTCGTTAGCGATGCGATCGATATTCGGTGTCTGACCCAAAGTTGGGTTATAAGCACTGATGGCCTGGTTGGCGTGATCATCAGAGAAAATAAATAGAATGTTTGGTCTTTCTTGCTCGGCAGCTACACTCGAAAGTGCAGTAGAGGCGAGTAGTAGGCCAATCCCTTTAGAAAGGGTTGAGCGTTTAATCTTCATATTATCCTTGCCTAATATATTATATTGACCGTTTTCTTGTGTAGAGTGGTCCTTGGTTTAACGCTTTGCGACAACACAACACTGGGGTGTTTTTCCTTGCTAAAACTCACCGAGCAAACAAGTATTTGAATGGTAAGCCAATCGCATAACGTGAATTCTATCCGTTTCACAAGACTTAATATAAACGTTTCGATTAGCACTCGTCAATTCTAACACGGGAAAATGTGATTGATGACCAATAATAATATTTATTCATCTTTTTGATTGTTTTTTAATCGATATTCTCGCAGCCCATAAACGAAAAAACCCCTACTCAACTGAGTAGGGGAAATGGCAATCATTGGAATAAAACTATAATCACTAACAAGCGGTTAGAATTGGTTGTTTTGATTAAAGAACTCCATACCTAAGTGCTCTGGCATCGCTGCAATGCCAAACAAAAACGTTGAAAAATCAACACCCTCAATAAATTCAGCCTTCCATTCTGGCTGATCGTGACTGTAGCGCCACAAAATTTCATAACCACCTTCTAGCTCATGACGCGCATTGATTGAGTCATCACGGTAGGTTGCAATTAGGTCATCTTTCGCTCGTTCATTAAATGGGATATAACCGGCCAAAATATGTGGTGAAACAACGAGGTTATGGTTAAATTGACGATCGCCCTTAAAGTGGAATCGGTCGACACAATAACCGTTAGGACATGCGCCAGCACCACTGCCCCATTCATATTCTTTTAATTCAACGCCCTCTTCTTTAACATCACGCCAGAAAGCAAAGTCCGCCTTTGCAGAATTTTCGAGTGCTTCAACAAATTGTGAATTTGTTGAAAAATCATTCATCAAGTAATTATTAAATAGGAAGTTAAATTGTGATGTAAACCAACGCTCGCCCTCAGAAAGCACTGGAATACCATTGTATCTTGCGACTGGAAGGTATTTGGTTGAAGCGTACCAAATATCCCAAAACTTTAACGCATCTGAACCATTAATGGTATTATCAAGTTGTTTAGCTTGCTGGTTGGCAATACCCGCTACCAGCATATACTCATTAAACGCCTTAGTACGGTGCTCTTTAAATGTACCGTCGGTATGCTGCGCTAGATAAATACGACCGGTGCGAACATCGGCTATGTACTGAGTTAGGTCGGTATTTTTAAACAAGAAATCTGCTAGCTGTGCGATTTCTTGGTTTTCGCTGAAGTAGTTTTTGACAAACAGCGCGCCGTAGATCATGATCGCGCTATCCACTGGACTCCAGTCATCCCCTACCGCTTCACCCGTTTGGGTGTTGTAAAAGTGGATGTAAGTGTTAGTCGCGTTCTGCGGCACGGTAAAGTTTGGATCTTGACCCGCAAGCTTACGCAGTGTGATCAGCGCTAGCTCTTCTGCTTCAGGCTCCCATCCGTTTGCGTGTCCGATAGCCAGAGCAACCAGACCCATGCCTGAGTTTGCGATAGAACCTACATAGCTTCGGTCACCGTTTAGGAACAGTTTGTCCTCATAAGTCCCGTTCTCGTTACGAAGTTGCTGCCAATACGCATAGCCGCCGCGGTATAGTGTATCGATAACTTCTTGATCCGTCTTCTCGACAACAGAAGTGTTATTGGGGGTTTCAGCAGAGGCGATTCCCGGCACCAACAGGCTGGCGGCGAGCAACGCGGCTAGGTTCTTTTTCATTTTTTTTCCTTCAAACTTAAGAAAAGGCATTGAGTCAGTTGACCTAATCAAACCGATATCGATTGATCACCGTCCAGCTGACAAATCCAATATAAACGTTTCGACAGCTGGACGGCAACATCCCTTTCTCTTTAATGTGCTACCCATCACAGCAAATAATGGTAATCGATAGGTATCAGTTTTATCTATTGATGTTAATGATGGTAAATGGGAACAATTAGAACGACAAGTTCACACCGACACGACCTTGCATACCCTCGCGGTCACCCCAGCCTAGGTGCTGTTTGTTGTGGTTGGTGCCAGAGCGATAACCAATGTTTGCTACCAAGCGCACGTTGCGGTTAATTGGCATGTTGTTGTTGATATTCCAATCGAATGAATCATGCCCAGCCCAGTGTGCACCACTTTCATTACGGCCAACTCGGAAGTTCACCTCCGTGGTAATATCATAGAAATGACGGTAGCGAACAAATGGTCTGATACCCCAGTTTTTATTGCGCGTAAAACGTGCGTCCCACGAGTTATCAAACGTGCCATTACCCATAAAGGCTGCACCAAAGTTGAATTTAGGGCTGTAACGATAGGTATAGTTGGTCTCGGCACTCCAAGCATTAAACTCAGTTTCCTCAACTAGCTCCTTATTCCAACCGTTGTTATCGGTTTTATAGCGCTTACGCTCAATCATCTTATATTCAGCGGTTGAGTTGATAAAGTGCTTACCAACCGTAAACTGAACACCTGGCTTAAGTTTGATCTCTTTATTCTCTGAGCCGTCGGCTTCCACACGACGCATAAATACAGGCTCAGCAAAATAGGAAAATCTAGGGCTCACCCAACGCTCGTAGCGCGGTGCTAAAGTGTAGTTAATTTTACCTGCTTGCTCTTTTTGTGGGTTGCCATTTTTTACATGGTTTTCAGCCAACACAAAGCGCATACGAAAGTTCTTGTTAATTCTTGTTGAACCATCTGCAATGATAAAACGAGTGGAGCTATTTTTAGGGTTAAGCGTGTAGGCTGTCTCGGAGTGTTCAATACCTGTAAAAAAGTTTGTTCGACGTGGCAAACCAGCTCGAGCATTTCTGGCGCTATCGGTTACTAAGATAATGTCATCATCACCATCCATAGTTAGTAAGTTGGTTGGCGCCCTCTCAGCCAATGCGGGGACCGAAAATATAATCGAGCTCAATGTAAGAGCCACTGCCTTGTTCATACTATATACCTTTCACTTCATTCAAATTAGGGACTGAAGACTTATTAGTAGCAAGCAATTCCTTTTTTACTCTCCAACTACATGAAGTAGTCGGTATTGCCGTATGCCTTGGAATTAGATTGTCTTCTTGCGGATAAATTTAAACGTTTCAATTTCAATGTCAACCAGTGATCTCCATCAACAAAAATTTGTATGCCGCTGTTTTTAAAGGATTTTTTTAATTATAGCCTAATAATCACTTGTCATATTAATATCAAGATTATGACTTTAATCACATGCTGATTGAAAAAACACGCGAAAAGTCATAAATACGTAGTTATTTTCAACATTTGCACTCAAAGTGCAGTCGGTTTTATTTTTAAGTGACTGATTGCATTAGAGTTTAAACGTTAATTATTGTATTAAGAAGTGCACGTCTTTTACGTTCAACTCGAAACTTTTGCTGTAATCAAAGCTCAAATACCACTATTTTTTCTACTCTCATCACATTTATTGTGGTTAAAACCGTGTCTAGGGCACAATTTTATCGGTTTAGCATTGATAGGGAGAAATAGACTGCGTTATGTTTGCCTCACGAGTTGAAACGTTTATATTTAACCCCTACAGGATAATATTATGAAAAAAGTAATTTCTCGCACACTTACCTCTCTACTGTTAGTTGGTTCTGCGTCAGCATTCGCCTTCGATTCACTACCTAACCGCGACCAGAACCGTATTGGCACTGAAGTTAACGACATGCAAGCGGTACTAAACCTAACAGATTCACAAGCGCAGAAGATTCGTCAAGCAAAGGCAGACCTGACTAAATCAAACAACGAATTGATTCGTGACCATGGTCGCGGCACTGCTGCTTACAAAGAGGCTCGCAAACCTGTTTGGGCTAAATACCAGAAAGATATTTTCGCGGTGATTACTCGCGAAGAGCTTCAACGTTACAACCAATCTAAGTAATTTAATCGTTTGGAAATAGATAGAATGAATTTTAAATACAAAACTCTCGCCCTTGCCGTAGTATCAGCGGTTAGTTTATCTGGCTGTTTTATTGATGACCCATATGATTACACCGGTGGTAATGGTAATGACAACGGTAATGCTTTGTCGTGGGGTGTTGAGCTATATAAAGAAAGAAATGATAACCATAAAGCCAGTCCTTATAACATTGAGATTGTAGATAGAACTGAAGATGCACAAGCATTCGATGGCAACCTTCTTCAGCTTGATAATGTCACCATAGATACAGAAAACTTTGAGGCTTTCACAGCGATCACAGTAGCAGTAAGCGATGACAAAGCCACCCTTCAGTTTGTCGCTGATGAAGGCTATGACATGGGTATCACTTACAATACATCTGGCACAGCCAATATGGAAAAAGGCACGCTGCAGTTTGATATCAAACCAAGCTCCCTCGTCGCTGCGCCAACTGATGGTACTGAACCAGGTGCGGAAGACAAAATTTACCTGACGATGGGGTCGAAAAACGAATATCGTATCGATATCACTAGCGCATTTAACGCCTCAAAAGGTGCCGATAAAGCGCAATCGATTAAGATACCAATGAAATGTTTTGTTGACCAAGGACTAGATTTCCGTAACGTCAAAACCGCGTTGGCTCTTGAGACTAATGGCGCTGTGCAGTACGAATTTAGCAATGCTTTCTTGATCGCGAACTCATTGCCTGACGCATGGGGCACTAACAACTTCCTTAGTTGTGAAAACCTAAGTGCAGTGCAAAGTGGCGCGGAAACTGTGTTAAGTCGCCGCTATGCATCAGACCACGAAACAAAAGTGACCCATGGTTGGGCAAACGGATATCGTGTAAACAACGGTAAAACCTTTACTCCTTCTCCAGGTATTTGGACTCAAGACGAATTGTTCGCCGGCATCAACTATGTTCCATGTGACGGCGTAATTAATGGCAGTTGCTACACTCCTGGTCAAAATAGTTTCCTAGCATTCGATGTTAACTTAGTCGACGAAGATGGTAGTAAGCCCGATTATCAACGCGTTGATATCAGCCGCTACATGGAAACTGGCGCGCTAGAATTTGCGCTATTCTTTCCAAACAATGGTCCTGCAATCAGTCTTGATAGCTTTGATATTAACTTCAAGTTCGATGCAAGTGTAGGTACAGGGGAAGCGACTACCAATATCCCTAACTCGCAAGACTATGCACTAACAATCAGTGATTATGACGCTAGCGTAAAAGTCTATCGTGTCAGTATCCCACTAAAAGAGATGTTTACACAAAACGGTACTGTCCAACTAAACACTCTTCAGCGCATTGATAAATTGGCAAGTTTCGTAACGCCAACCAATTCGAGTGTTAACTACAACTTTAGCAATTTCTCTTACGCGATCTCGGATGTTTCCATCGTCCAACAACCAACTCAAGACGAGGATCTAGTCCAAATCTATCCGGTAGTTACAGAGTCTTACTAAGGATATTTCAAAATAATAATAACTGGCGGCCATCTTTGATGGCCGCTTTTTCGAGACAAGAACTGGATGCACTAATGACAAAATCCCTCATTCCCACAGCCCTTGCTTTTAGTATCTCTTGCTGTTTACCTTTCGCTGCCCTTGCAGACGAAGACGCTACTCAGCGCTCGCCCAACGTTCTACTAATATTCGTCGATGACATCGGCTACGCCGACATGGGCTTCCAAGGCCAAAGTCAAGACATCGTTACCCCATACATGGACCAAGTCGCCAAAGAAGGCGCCATCTTCTCCGCCGGTTACGTTACGGCTCCAGTTTGTGGCCCTTCACGCGCAGGCCTTTTGACCGGGCGCTACCAACAACGTTTTGGTTACCACGATAATATCGGTCCATTTGTTGCCCACCCTGATATCGAGCAAGGCCTACCACTCGATGCCAAGACGCTCGGTAACTACTTCCAAGACGCTGGCTACACCACTGGCTTTATTGGCAAATCGCACGATGGCGAGGATCAGAAATTCTGGCCGCACAATCGCGGTTTTGATGAATACTACGGATTTAATAATGGCGCCGCCGATTACTTTGTCTCTGGCCGTAATATTCAAAACGCCAAACAGCACGCCTACTCCTCTATCTTCCGTAATGACCAACTACAAGACAATTTCGACGGCTATCTAACCGACATCTTCGGTAACGAAGCGGTTGATTTTATCGAGCGCCACAAAGATTCGCCTTTCTTCCTTTACGTGCCATTTAACGCCTCACATGGCCCCATGCAGGCTAAACAGGAAGATCTAGAGCGTTTCTCGCATATCGACGATGAGCTACGCCGTAAAATGGTTGCCATGACCTACAACATGGACATCAACATCGGCAAGATGGTCGACAAGTTGGAAGAGCACAACCTGATGGAAGACACCATGGTGATCTTTATGTCAGACAACGGCGGTAAACCAAAGGGCAATGGCTCATACAATGCACCACTCAAAGGCGAAAAGAATACCTTCTGGGAAGGCGGCATTCGCGTTCCATTCACCATCACCTGGCGTGGTACTATCGAAGGCGAGCAAGTGATTGATGACCCTATTATCGCACTCGATATTTTGCCAACCACCCTTGCGGCTGCAGGTGTAGAGGTTGAGCCTGAGTGGCAGCTCGAGGGCGTCAACTTCCTGCCACGATTAACAGGTGAGCAAAAGCAGACGGATGACCGCTTCCTCTACTGGAAGATGCTCAATAAGTCCGCGATTCGTGACAATGATTGGAAGCTGGTCATCCCTAACACGCTTGTGCGTAATCCAAAACCAGAGCTTTACAACATCTCTCAAGACATCAGTGAAACCCATGACCTTGCCGAGAAACACCCAGAGCAAGTCAAACGTTTGATGACAGAGTTTGAGCGTTGGGATAGCGAGAATGAGCCCCCGAAATGGGGTTGGAACCGCAATATCTTCCCACATGCCAATGGCTGGCGTGGTCGCCACTAATTTTCACTCGGGGAAATTAAACGATGAAAAACATTAAATCTTATCTTAGCCTTGCGGTGCTCACGGCATTAACCGGAACAGCAAATGCCAGCGCTCCAGAGCACACCAATGTGGTGATCTTATTTGCCGATGACATGGGCTATGCCGATGCGGGTTTTCAGAACCAAAGCCAAGATGTCGAGACGCCAAACCTAGACCGTCTTGCCGCAAGCGGCGCGATCTTTACTGCAGGGTATGTTACTGCCCCAGTCTGTGGTCCTTCACGTGCCGGTCTTATGACGGGGCGCTACCAGCAGCGCTTTGGCTTTCATAACAACACCGGTCCCTTTGTGCGCGAAGAAGGCATTGTCCAAGGTATGCCTGCTGAACAGCGCAACTTTGGTTACTACTTCCAAAATGCCGGTTACGTGACGGGAATGATCGGCAAACACCACGATGGCAAACAGCGTCATTATTGGCCGCATCACCGTGGTTTCGATGAGTTCTACGGTTTCAACAATGGCGCCGCCAACTACTTTGTTGGGTCGATTAACCAACAAAGTGCCATCGATAAGCCATTTTCTGCCATCTATCGCAATGATGAATTGGATGAGAACTTCGATGAGTACCTAACGGATCGTTTTGGCTCGGAAGCGGTCAGCTTTATCGAGCGTCACAAAGAGTCGCCTTTCTTCCTTTACGTACCATTCAATGGGATTCATGGGCCACTACAAGCAACCGATGAAGATCTCGAGCGCTATCAGCACATCGAAGATGTTCAGCGCCGCAAACTTGTGGCGATGAACTACAACATGGACAAGAACATTGGCCGCATCCTTGATGTGCTTGAAGAAAACGACCTGAAAGACAACACCATCGTGGTTTATCTGTCCGATAATGGAGGTAAATACAAAGGTAACCACTCATACAACCACCCACTGCGCTCAGAGAAAGGCACGCTGTGGGATGGCGGAATCCGTATTCCATTTACCATTGCATGGCCAGGAACTATCCCAGCGGGTCAAACCTTTGATGACCCGATTATCGCGCTCGATATCCTACCAACAGTAGCGGCAGCGACCGGTGTTGAAACTCAGGCCGAGTGGCAACTTGAAGGGGTTGACCTCCTTCCCCTGCTGACAGAGCAGAAACCGCTTGAGAATCGTTACCTCTACTGGCACAACACTCGCGCGGGGGCGATTCGTGACCATGATTGGAAATTGGTGATGCCAAACATCCTTAATAATCGTCAGAAACCTCAGCTGTTCAACATCAGTGAAGACATCAGTGAATCGAATGACCTTGCGAGCAAGCACCCAGAGCAAGTCAAACGCCTGATGGCAGCATGGCAAGCATGGGATGCTGACAATGAGGACGCCAAGTGGGGCTGGAATAGAAACCTTTTCCCTGTCGAAACCAACTGGCGAGAGCTAAATAGCCTCTAAATTCGGCGACATTTGCAACTTTTTAGGCAGCGTAAAATACGCTGCCTTTTTATTTGTAGAAATTTCGACAGTAGGGCTAGATTTAGCTCACATTCCGCCAATTCTTGTCGATGTAAACGTTGAGCAGTTGCGGGGTTTAGGATAATCTCTACCACATGCGAAACGTTTATATCGCTAGCTGGAAGACACGTTAAGTTGATCACAAAACCGTTGATACATATGGATTATGTGGTCTTTAGTCTCTTTGTTCAGGGTAGAGTTAGGCTCCTAAGTAGAAGCGTAACACCGCGTGCTTACGCTCATCGATAACCCGAACCCAGTCAAAAAGAATTTTAAGAGTAAGGTAAGCAATGTCTTCATACAAACACAGTCATGTAATGGCGAAACCAAGCAGCTCGGTGTGTAACCTAGATTGTAGTTACTGTTTCTACCTCGAGAAAGAACACCTTTATCCTGAGCGTCGCAGTCGTTGGAAGATGTCAGAAGAGACATTGGAGCAGTATGTCAAATCGTACATTGAATCCCACGACACGCAAGACATTGAATTTTCATGGCAAGGCGGTGAGCCAACCCTTATGGGGCTCGACTTCTTCCGCAAGGCGGTAGAGCTGCAGCAAAAGCATGGCCAAAACAAGCGCATTCGTAATGCATTCCAAACCAACGGTATTCTGCTTGATGATGAGTGGTGTCAATTCCTTAATCAGCACGACTTCTTGATTGGTATCTCTATCGATGGTCCTGCCCACCTGCACGATCATAACCGCGTATCACGCTCTGGCAAGCCAAGCCATGCCAAAGTGATGGACGCTATCGCGAAATTGAAAAAGCACAATGTTGATTTCAATACCCTGACTGTAGTGAGCGCGACTAACGCCAACCACCCAGAAGAAGTGTACGATTTTTTGGTCAGCATCGGCTCTACCTTCCTGCAGTTTATCCCTATCGTGGAGCGTGAGGCCGCAGAAAAAACTGAAGATGGCCTATACCTAATCAGTCCAGATTACGAGATGGAAGCAACAGTGACTGACTGGTCACTGCCTTCGGCCGCGTATGGCGATTTCCTTAACCGCATTTTTGACCGCTGGGTGGCGAAAGATGTTGGTCGTATTTACGTGAATACCTTTGATGCGACGCTTGCCACGTACTGTAATGAAAATCCTGGTATCTGTGTGCAAGCAGAAACCTGTGGCCACGCCTTCATTCTTGAGTCGAATGGCGACATGTATAACTGTGACCACTACGTTTACCCTGAGCATCGCCTAGGCAATATACACGACGTGTCTATCCGTGAAATGAACAAGATGGACATGGCACTAAAGTTTGGCGCTGATAAAAAAGACAAGCTGACCCAGCAATGTAAGAGCTGTCGTTTCCTCAAGCAGTGTAACGGCGGCTGTCCAAAGCATCGCTTCAACACCTCGCGCACTGGACAACCGGGTCACAGCTATTTCTGTGCTGGCTATAAGAGCTTCTTTAAACACACTGAAGCCAAAATGAAGCAGATGCGTGATTTGATCTTCAGCGGTCGCCCTGCCTCAGACATTATTTATCTCAACCTGCAGCAACAAATGATGAGCAAGCAGTTTACCGGAGGTCGCAACTCTCCATGTCCTTGTGGCAGTGGTAAAAAGCTCAAGCGCTGCTGCCAAGCCTAACGCAACAACACTGACGTTAGGTAATACAATAACAAGGAAAGAAGTATGTCCACCCCCCTGTCTGTTTGTGCAGCCACGCTCGCCTTGTCGGGTTTGGCTTACTCTAACGTCGCAATAAGCGCTGAGCTGTCCGCCCCTGTGCGCGATAACTTAGCTACCCAACCTAATGTGATCGTCATCTATACTGACGATCAGGGTTGGGGTGATGTGGGCTATCACGGTTACGATGATATCCACACCCCTCATATTGATGCCCTCGCCGCTGGCGGGGTACATTTTCCGCAAGCCTATGTCAGCTCATCAATCTGCAGTCCATCACGCGCAGGGATGCTGACCGGCGTCTATCAGCAGCGCTTTGGCATTTACGGCAATTTCAAGGGTAACCATATCCCTGACTCCCAGCCACTAATGATGGAAATGATGCAGGAGCTTGGATACACCACCGGCGTGGTGGGTAAATGGCATATGGGCGATCCCACAGGCAGACCCAACCAGCGCGGCACAGACTTTTTCTATGGTTTTCACGGTGGCTCACACAACTATATGTTGTCGGATGCTGAAGAAGGCGGTAAGCCATGGCTATCGCCACTGTATCGCAATACGCAAACCGAACCGCCTATCCAAGAGAGCAATGGTTACCTAACTGAACTCTTCACCGACGAAGCTGTGGCGTTTATCGAAGACAACGTCGATAAACCCTTTTTCCTTCACCTTGCTCACTTTGCGGTTCACCACCCGTGGCAGGTACCAGATGGCTATATTGAGCGTCTTGAACACCTTGAGGTCCATCATGAGGAGCGCCGATTCTTCGCCGCGCAAACCCTAGTTCTTGATGATGGCATTGGCGCGATTATGGACACGCTAGACAAGCATCAACTGACCAATGACACCCTGATCTTTTTTATGAGTGACAATGGCAGTCCTGCAGGCCAGGGCTTTGAAGAGCCACGCAGGAAAAAGCGCGGCGAAACCACCATGTCAAGCCCAGGTCCTTTCAATGGTTTTAAGGGGGATACCTATGAGGGCGGCATCCGAGTGCCGTTTGTCATCCACTACCCCGCACAAATTCCTGCTGGGCTAAGCTATGAGCCTATGGTCAGCTCGCTGGATATATACCCGACAATTGCTGCTCGCTTTGGTATCACCGACACAGGGGCGATTCCTTTTGATGGTGTAGACCTATTCCCACATATTCTTGGTGAGACCGATGAGCCAGCTCACACCACCCTTTATTGGCGACGTGATGATGATTATGCCATTCGTGATGAACAGTGGAAACTGACAGTCAATGAGCATAATGGGCCAAGAACCATTCGCTTGTTTAATATGAACGACGACCCGTATGAAAAAATCGACTTGGTGAATCAGTACCCAGAGATCGCCCAGCGACTAAAAGATCAATTTGACTCATGGGAAGCCAGCCTTCCGGTCAACCAACTCAGCGAGCGCCCTGTTAATCGTAACCTTGGCTTTGCCGAGGGCAAGCGAGTAGACGTGCAAGCATTTAACGCCACCATTCAATAATTCTTAGACCTTTAACTCTCTCCGGAAGCCCTGCGTTGCCGGAGCAGGGGTTGCTATGCCTGTTATTTGGCTAAAGATAGGATTTCACTATGCCATTTCAGTTTCGAACATTCGCTTTAGGTGTGCTTTCTTTGGCACTGACAGGCTGCAGCC
Source organism: Vibrio glycogenivorans (assembly GCF_051660965.1). NCBI lineage: Bacteria > Pseudomonadati > Pseudomonadota > Gammaproteobacteria > Vibrionales > Vibrionaceae > Vibrio > Vibrio glycogenivorans. The sequence continues at coordinate 193,776 of NZ_JBPVIS010000008.1, forward strand.
TGCAGCCAACGCCTCACCAGCCACTGCATGCCTTTGAGCAGCAGGGTTTTACTATTTCGGGTCAGGCGCCAGTGAATGCTGAGTGGTGGCTCACCTTTGATGACCCTGAGCTGACTCGACTGATTGAGATAGGACTTGCTGATAATATCTCACTACAAACCAGTATCGCTCGAGTACATCGAGCCGCGGAGATCGCTAATGTTGACCGCGCTGCTCGCTTCCCAGACGCTTCTGCCAAACTCGATACCAATCTCGAACGCGGCAATACCAGAAATGGCATCAATACCTCCAACAACGAATCACTTGGACTGAATGCGCGTTGGGAGCTCGATATCTGGGGTAAGAATAAGGCCAGCGCCACTGCATCCTACTTCAATTATCTTGCCACTGACCAACGCCTCCATGCAGCAGGACAAGCGCTTGCGGGCGATATCGCTCGCGTATGGTTTCAGCTAACTGAGCAGCAGCAAAGTATGGCGATCCTAGCACGCCAGATCAGCAACACCCAGGTTATTGCCGAAATCACCGCACATCAATATCGCTCAGGGCAAGGCAGTGTCAGTGCTATCTGGCGACAGGAGCAACTCTTAGAGAGCCTCAAGTCTTCGCAAAACCAGGCGTTTAAAAACCGTGCCGTACTGGAAAAACAGCTTAATGTCTTGATTGGTCGCCCACCAATGCAAGCCACTGATTGGCAATACAGTCATTTTCCAACCTACCCTATGCTGCCCGATACTGGCTTGCCGGCTCAATTGATTGAGCGCCGGCCTGATATCCAGTCCTCCTGGTATCAATACTTGGCCAGCCAAGAGCAAATTACCGTGGCCAAGGCCAATCGCCTTCCAGACATTAACCTTGCTGGTGGTGGTGCGCTACAAGACTGGAGTAGTGACTTTGAGCTCTGGCGAGTCAATCTCGGCGCGCAGGTTAACGTGCCCATTTTCAATGCCGGAAAACTGGCTGCACGCGAGAGAGCGGCTCAAGCCGCCTCCGATATTGCGTTCTTGGATTACACCCAAGCGGTGCTAAAGGCACTTGAGGAAATTGAAACCAATACACTCCGTGAGATGAGCCAGTACAACCAGTTGGCATCACTCGAGCGTCAAACTGAGCAAGCAGCACAAATACTGGAGGTCGAATCGATTCGTTACCGACAAGGCATGCAAGGTTATCTCGATGTGCTCAATGCCCAGGAAAAACTGTTTGCCCTGCAAAAGCAGTCTCTGTCAGCCAAGAGACAACTCTTTTTACGCCGCGTCGCGACCTATCAGTCTTTGGGTGGTGACCTTGACCGATTAACCCAACGCCCAGAGCCACAATAAGACGAGGAATATCGCCATGACTCACTCTGCTTCCCTGCCAAATCAAGGTGCTCGACGCCTCGTTTCCACAGCGATCAAGGTGATCCTGCCGTGCTGTGTGCTTGGTGCGGGTATCTATATTACGCAAGAACTGCTGAAAGGCCGCCCCCACCACCAACGCCCGCCGGGTCAGCCACCAGCGCGTTTGGTGGATGTCGAGTCAATTCGACTGGGGAAAGTCAGCCCACAAGTAATTGGTCGCGGCGAGGTGCAGCCCAAGCGCACCGTCAGCCTGCGCTCTCAGCTGCGAGGCACGATCAACGATCTACCCAGCCATCTTTTTCCTGGCGGATACGTCGCCCAGGGCGAGCCACTGGTCACGCTAGATAAGCGCGATTTCTCACTCGCCGTCGAGCAAGCCGAGGCCCTACTGGCGAGAAAAGAAGCACTCTACGACGTCGAACTCGGCCGCCGCCGCGCCGCCGAAATGGAGTACGAGTTATCGGGACAGACACTTAATCCGGAGGATCTCGCGTTAGTCCTACGCCAACCCCAACTGGCGCAGATTGAGGCTGATATCGCCCATAGCAAAGCGGCGGTTGAACAGGCCAAACTCAATCTTGAGCGCACCGAGATCACCGCCCCATTCGACGGCCAGATTGTTGATATCAGCGCCGCGACAGGTAGCCAGGTGCGTGACAACACGGTTCTAATGGATATCGTTGCCACCGACTCATTCTGGCTATCGGTAAGCTTGCCCTCCCAGCAGTTACGCTGGCTCACTATCCCACCAGCGGGTGCACCGATACACAGCAGCAAGTCGTGCTATGGCAGCAGCGTTAAAATCACCAATCCTAATGAGTGGGGAGAAGGACAATATCGACAAGGTTGTGTCACCAGTCTTCTACCTGAGCTAGACAAGCGAATCAAGACGGCTTCCGTCTTGGTGCGCATCGATGACCCACTGGCACAAAAGCCAGAGAATATCGATAAGCCATCTGTCCTGTTAAATGCCTTTTTGCAGGCGGAGTTTCAAGTCAACCCTGTGGCCAGAGCTGTCGAGCTACCACGCCGTTATTTGCAAAAGGACAGTTTTGTTTGGTTGATGGACAGTGACGATCAGCTAGAGGCAAGAGAAGTGACTATCGCCCATCGCAGCCAAGACAGCGTGCTGATCACCTTTGGCCTTAATCCTGGTGACAAATTGGTCACCACGCCATTAATTGGAGCCATTGAGGGGATCGCACTTAAACAGAGACCTCACCGTCAGTCTTTGGCAACAACCAAAGAGAGCAAACCAACCCCTGAGGCACAAGGAGCGCATTCATCATGAGTCATACCAAGGGCGCGATTGGCTGGATGACTCATAACCGAGTCACTCCCAATCTGTTAATGCTATTTTTTATCATCGGCGGCTTGCTGATGAGCTGGCAAATAAAAAAAGAGGTTCACCCAAACACCGAGCACAACGCTATCAGAGTTTGGGTATACTACCCTGGCTCGACGCCAACAGAAATGGAGCGTGGCATTACACTGCCGATAGAAAATGCCATCAGTGGCATTGAGGGCATCAAGCAGATCCACTCTTGGGCTAACTCGGCCGGCACTAATATCACCGCCGATTTGATCAACAATGCCGATGTTGATCGAATACAGCGCGAGATAGAAAATGCAGTCAACACGGCGCAAATCCCCGCTGGAGCTGAAAAACCAAGAGTTTTTCGCAGCCAAAATCGTGGCGAGTCGATGGAGTTGGTGCTGTATGGTGAAAGTGACCCTATCGCACTGAAAGAAGCCAGTACTGAGCTACAAAATATCCTCCTACGCTCGTCAGAGTTGACGCAAGTTGAGGTCAGCGGCTTTTCAAAATATGAAGTGCAGGTGTCAATCGATACTCAAACTCTGGAGCACTATGGCTTGACTCTTGATCAAGTCAGCCAAAGTATCAGCAGTCACGCGGTGACCCAATCAGGCGGACGGATTGAATCACGCGGCGGAGACATCCTGCTGCAACTCGATGAGAGCCGTGGCTGGGCTCATGAATTTAACGATATCGTGGTTCTACAGACTCCCCAAGGTGGACGAGTTTACCTGGAGGACATCGCCGAAATACAAGATGGCTTCGCCAATAAAAACAATAGCTTTTTTTACAATGGTCTCCCCTCTGCGAGTATCCGCATCTATCGCACCGGCGATCAAACTCCCATCTCGATTTCTCAAGCGGTGCACCAGTTGCTCCCTGAGCTAGAACAGACGCTGCAACCAGGGATGAGCCTGACCATTGTAAGTGACGACGCGATTATCTTTGAGCAGCGTATGCACCTGCTGCTTAAAAATGCGTTCTTAGGGCTTTTGCTAGTCTTGATTGTGTTGGCGCTATTTCTCGATGTGCGCTTGGCCTTCTGGGTTACCGTCGGGATACCAACCTCTTTTCTTGGCTCGCTACTGTTTTTGCCGGTGATGGATGTCTCGATCAACATGATCTCGATGTTTGCCTTTATCATCGCGCTTGGGATCGTAGTTGATGATGCAATCATTGCTGGTGAAAACATTCACGAGAAGATGAGCCAAGGCATCTCCTTTGGCACCGCAGCCATTGAGGGCGCGAAAGAGATCGCGGTTCCTTTGACCTTTAGTATCCTAACCAACATCGTAGCCTTTATCCCAATTTGGTTCTTACCAGGCACCCTCGGTCTAACCTTCCAAGTTATCCCACTGGTTGTCGCGGCGGTGTTTATTATCTCTTGGGTCGAGGCACTGTTTATTTTGCCCACCCACTTGGCTCACATTGATACTCGAACGCCCTATTGGACTCGGCCATTCAACTTCGCCCAAAATAAAGTCGATAAAGCTCTGCAATGGCTTATCCAATCGGTCTACATGCCAACGTTGAAACACTTGCTCACGTATCGCTATCTTGTGATAAGCACGGGCTGCGTGATGCTGATGGTTTCGATTAGCTACATCTCTGGTGGACACCTCGGTTTTTCTACCATGCCTAGGGTCGAGGCGGAATATTCGGTTGCACGTGCTTTCATGCCAGTTGGCACCTCATACGAAGAAGCGACTAAGGTACGCTACCAACTTGAGCAAGCCGCGACGCAAGTTATTGCAGACAATGGCGGGGACGCCGTTGCTACCGGTGTCGCTACCCATATTCGCAGTCGTGACGGCGAGTTTATCATTATTTCTCGAATCTTTTTGCAGCCCTCTGAGATCCGAGCGCTCTCTACCCGTGAAGTATCCCGTGAGTGGCGCAAAGCAACTGGCGATGTGCCTCTGGCTAACGCCGTACGTTTTTCTGCCACGGGCAACGGTCCCGGCGCTGATGTTGCGGGCGTCACGGTGGAATTAACCCATCGCAATAACCACCAGCTGCAAACCGCGAGTGAAAAACTCAGTGAAATGCTGGCAGGTTACCAAGGGGTGGTCGATATTGAGAACAGCTTTATCTCAGGCAGCCAGCAGATCCAATTGACCCTACTGCCTGAGGGGAAAAGCATGGGGCTGACTGAGCAACAGTTGATCCGCCAAGTACGTCATGCCTTCAATGGCGTTCGAGCGCTACGTCAGCAACGCGGCAGTGATGAGGTTGATGTCAAAGTTCAGCTTCCGGAGTGGCAGCGCAGCAGTGTATATCACCTTGAGCAATTGCCAATCAAGGTCGGTGACCGCTATATTCCACTCTCGCAGATAGCGCAGGTAAAACGTGAATACTCTGCATCAACGATTCAACGTCGTGAGGGCTCGCGTAACGTCACGGTCAGCGCCGATATCACGCCCTCTTCCGAGGCAATGGCACTATCGCAGACCCTAGCCAACGAGGTCTTCCCCACGCTTGAGGCAGAATTCCCCGGGCTAAATATCGGCTTTCGCGGTGACCAAGCTGAGCAGAAGGAAAGTTTAACCAGTCTCGCAACCAATGGCGCACTAGTCCTACTAGCACTCTATTGCCTACTTGCGATTCCATTTCGTAGTTACAGCCAGCCGTTAATCATCATGACCATAATTCCGTTTGGTATTATTGGCGGCGTGGTCGGTCACGTGATGCTCGGATACAGCCTGAGTGTGGTTAGCCTACTTGGCACACTGGCGCTAAGTGGCGTGGTGATCAACGATAGCCTTATTCTCGTCACCGAGGTCAACCGCAACTGTGAGCGTGGCGTCGAGCTTATCAAAGCGATCTTGCTGGGTAGTGCTCGTCGATTCCGTCCGATTATCCTTACGACATTGACGACGTTTGGTGGGCTTGCACCGATGATCTTGGAGACATCGAATCAAGCGCAGCTGATGGTGCCCATGGCCATATCGCTGGGATTCGGGATCGTGTTTGCGACATTCATCACTTTGGTTTTATTACCCTGCCTTTACCTCGCTTTAGAGGATCTGAAATCACTAGTGAAAGACCACGATAGCCAAGATGAAAATAGTCTACCATTCAAGATCACCTAACCAATACAAATAGGACTTTAGATGACAAAAAGCCGCGATTAGCAAGCTAATCTCGGCTTTATTTTTTTGTTGCTTTCTCGCAGCACTAGCAGCAATACTGGCTAGCCGCCCACAGCCAACAGCTTGTCATCTACAAAGGCTTTTAAATTAAGGGGACAGACACCTTACATGTTTCGCTCTATTGGTCGTGATTTAAGTAACAGTCCCCCTCTATCATTCGCTCGCGCAGTGAGCGATAGAGGGGGCACTATAGTTTTTATGTATGAGGGCCGTTCAAATTGACGCTTACTGGGTTGGTAATAGCGCGGTATAAACACCAGACGATTCCGCAGCACACCATACGCGGTTTGGTGTCGCATTATCAAAAGCAATCTTACCTACCATCATACTACCTCGGCCTTGGTTAAACTTGACCCATGAGTTAACTTTGCCACCTTCAACGCTGTAATAGGTACCCGCATCTTCCTTATCATTACTGACGGTTTCACGAGTCACCACAAGGATGAAGTTTTCATCAAATGGACTCGTTTCAACCGCTGAGACAAACGGGTGATCAAAGATTTTGCTCCAGTCTGAAGCTTGATAGTTACCTTCACGCTTATACGCGGCTTTCCACAGACCGCCCTCACCAGAAATACTCTCTTGGTTACTATCTCCGCCAGCGAGATAAATATTGGTTCCATTACCGGATTGATCAGCATGGATCCAGACGCCCCATACCGATTTGATTCCTTCAGGGATCTGAGCCTTCTCCCATCCCCATGCGCCATTTTTCGAGATGTACAAGCCACCATCAACACGGCCACTTTGCCCAACTGGTGAAAGGTATTGACGCACTGCTGCATAAAGCGTATTGGCGTCGTGTGGATCGACAATTAAAGATTTGACCGCTGCGCTATCATCACCGATGATCTCACGGCCATTACGATGGTCTCTGCCACCCGACGTCTTGGGTAGATTGCGATTCATATTAACCCAAGTCACACCATGATCTGTTGATTTATAAATACCCTTCTGTGATTCAGGATTAAAGATCTGCACTTGCCCCATTGGACGGTTATCGGTATCGATAATTTCGGCCACCGCATACATGGTTTTCCCACCATTAACAATCCGCAGGTCAGTCCAATAAACCGTCTTCATCTCATCGACATTAATTGTATCTGGTACCTCAATCGGCTCCGAGATAGCCTCCAACTCGGTGCCGTTGTTACTGACTTTGTACAGGTTACCTGTTCGTTGCGACAGGGCGTAAAGTACCGAGGGATCAGTTGGGTGCGCCGCGACGGTTGTTGGGGTATACATTGGCTGACCTGGCGCCCAAGTTTCACCAACATCAACCAGCGCAGGAATGGGCTGTGCACCCAAAATTCCTGGGTAATCTTCGTGCATTTCACCCGTCACTCGCCAAGCAGAGAGCTCATAGGGCAGCAAGAGCATTTCACCCGGGCGATGTGGATCCGGCGCAATAGCGAAGGCGCCGGTATCGGCATTTCCGTGGCCAAAATAGGTATCTTTACCAACACGGGTATTATCAACACTTTCCCACCAGTCTTTATCTGGATGATATTTAACTGTGTAGTAGCCTTTAATCGCTGATGCGTACACTGAGCCATCGGCCGCTACGCTCATAGAACGCACACCGCGCCGACCATAGGTTTGATATTCTGGAAACTTGCGTTCATTGACTTGTAAGTCTAGGTTTTGCTCGATATTTCCGGGTTGATTTTGTGCCCAATAGTCATCTTTTTGGAAACCTGAGCCAACGCGCAGCGACGCCGCCCAACTATCACCACCATTTGATGTTACCCACACGGAGCCCGCCATCGGCTTGTTGATGTGCCCACCCCATACGGACATATACACTCTGTCAGGGTTGGTCGGGTCAACCTTGATATCAACAAAATCTTGGAAAAAAGCGCTCGGCATGTTGAGTGTGTTAAGCTCGTCACTCGTTTTCTCAAACCACCACTGCGCCATGGTATTAACCAGCCATCTGTCGATACTCAGCTGACTTAGGTCAACATACAAGTTACTGGTTTTGTTATCGAAGTTTCCTTGGATTACGCTCTCTGGTTGGGTCGTTTTAAACACACCACCTTGTGATTCTAGTTCGTTGCCATTGATGCTGTAAGTCGCTTGCTTTAACACAAAAACCGTTAGTTGGTTATCTCGATTATCCCAGTGATAATCCGCTCTCGTCGCGCTATTGATTAGTCTCACCCAATTGCTGTCTTCACTCTTGCGATAAAAGCCCGTTGAAGTGGCCGCAAATATCATCTCTGGATAACGACTCGTATCTGGATGAGCAAAAAGATCAAACACTGCTGTATTGGCAGACATTCCAGTACCGTCTATCGCACTGATGGTTCGATTTTCACTCGTGATATTGGTAATTTTCCATACTTTTGGGCTTTGGCTATCAATTCCATCTAAAGGGTTCAAGTTGACACCGCTTCGCAGTTGCTTAGTATCCAAGCCGTTTGCCACATACCAGGTATCTTTGTCTTTTGGATGCGGGTACGCCGTATACCATGATGAGTTCGGTTGCGCGCCGGATGAGTAGTTTGTGATTGGATTAAACTCTATCCCACCGTCAGTACTAAGCTGAATAGTCTCCCCTTTGAGGCCAATAACCACCTGCTTATCCTTCGGATCACTGCCAAGATAAGTCGCACTGAGCCGGTTTCGCTGCGTCCAAATCTCGTCGACAGGAATGGTAGTTTGCCAGTGTTTACCGCCATCGAGCGACACATAGTCATTGCCCATATCAGGCACGACCCAGACTTTTTCCGGATCAACGCTATCTGTCGCTACATACATGTTACTCCCAGCCATACCTGGCGCCATTTGACGCCATAGACTCTCTTGGGCCGTGGTTGGAATCGACTTTCCGAATTGTGGCGCATTGGGATTACGATCCGTCTCCATTGTATCTTTGCTGTCACTCGTATCGTTGCAACCGAAGAGCAATATGAGCGCTATCGCACAAATGTTTCCTCGGCTAAGGGGATGGATTATTTGATGTAAAGGCATTGATTCACGCTCTCTTTTTCTCAATTAGGCGCTACTTACGTCCCTAACCAAGAAGACCTGTTGTGTAGGATAATTAGTTGACCTAGCCATATTTAGGCAAGAGCAACTGATACAAAGCAATCGGCATGACTAAACGAGTTACATAAATTGATGAGTTAGCACGATTGATTTTCTTTTATAGTTAGTAATATTTCTCCAACGACTATTGTTTCCAGCATCGGACAAATAACGCTTTAAAATTAGTACCAATCTGGCTAAAACATAATGCTAACCTTTAAGTATCAATGACTTATATTTGCTAATATTTGTGATAAATGAGAGCTAAATCAATGCAAGAATTCACCAAAACACTTGGTTCACAGTAGAGTTAGGTAGGGCGTGTCGAACTCTGTCCTCATCCAATAAGCTCGGGTGCAGCTCGGCACTACCATTAGCATCCCTTTGAAGGCACGTTGTTATCATCCAGCCATTTTACAGCCCGCGAGAATTGAATTTTTCAGGAGGCTGAGGACTAACCTTAAAAAAATCAGCATAATCCGCCTCTAGAGGTACGGGCTATGGAATTTCTCACGTCGTGATAGGCACATGGCCATTTTTTCTAAGTAGAAGGTATGGCCCAATAGTTTCACCTTAAAATTAATATACTATTAGTCAAATAGAAGTTAATAAGTGATAATGGCAAGATTTAAATTTCATATCAACCCGAATATATGGATAATTATTTCACAGCCAAATCCTAGCGTATGACGTCATGCTATTGATTATTATCATAATTTACTGCGCACCAATAACGATCATCTAGTGCGCCAACTTGGTGCACTTTTCCTACATCAACTCAAGGATAATTAGCAAGCCATTGATTATTATCTATATAAACTTGACTTACATCACATTAAACACTAAATCGGCGTTTATTTAGGCATATAGATCGAATAACCTCTGTTTATAGATGATTTTGGAATACGAAATGCATCAAGTAACAGGGAAGAAATTTTTATTAATCAGAGTTGTAGGAAAAGATAAATGGAATTTTTAAATCAACTAGTCGGGACAATAAACGGCATCGTTTGGGGCGTGCCCATGTTGGTGTTGATCTTGGGTGTCGGGATCTTTCTCAGCGTCGGCCTCAAGTTTATGCCGCTGTTCAATATTCTGAACGCATTTAAGCTGCTTTTGAGTCGACGTGATAAGTCTGCTGACAATGGGGAAATCCCTCCATTCCAAGCGCTGATGACCGCGATGTCTGCTACGGTAGGTACCGGTAATATCGCCGGGGTAGCCACTGCCGTCTTTATTGGTGGTCCAGGCGCACTGTTTTGGATGTGGATTACTGCACTGTTTGGTTTGGCGACGAAGTATGCTGAAGCCGTACTCGCCGTAAAATACCGTGAGAAGGATGCGCAAGGTCGCTACCTTGGCGGTCCGATGTACTACATCAAAAATGGTATGGGACAAAAATGGGCCTGGCTTGGCACCCTGTTTGCTATTTTTGGTACATTCGCGTGTTTTGGCATCGGTAATGGTGTTCAATCTAACTCAATCGCACAGGTACTAGAGTCTAACTTCGACTACTCTCCTCTTGTCGTTGGTATTATCGTAATGGTTCTTGCTGGTGCAGTGATCATTGGTGGCTTGAAACGTATCGGTGCATTTGCTGGTGCGCTAGTACCGGTTATGGCCGTTGCTTATGTTCTCTGTGGTGTGGTTATCTTGGCAATGAGCGCAAGTGAACTTCCTAGCGCATTTGCTCTTGTCTTCAAAGAAGCATTTACACCAACTTCAGCTCAAGGCGGCTTTGCCGGCGCGACGGTTTGGATGGCAATCCGCTTTGGTGTTGCGCGTGGTGTTTTCTCAAATGAAGCCGGTCTGGGCTCAGCACCGATTGCTCACGCAAGTGCACAAACCAATGATCCAGTTCGTCAGGGCTTGATTGCCATGCTTGGTACCTTCATCGATACCTTGGTGATTTGTACCATTACCGGCATGGTGATTATCGTCTCTGGTGCATGGACATCTGGTGACTCTGGTGCTGCGCTGACATCAGCTGCTTTTGGCCAAGTCGTTCCTGGTGTGGGTAACTACATTGTTGCGATTAGCCTAGCGGTCTTTGCATTTACCACCATCGTTGGTTGGTCGGTTTACGGCGAGCGATGCGCCAAATACTTGTTTGGTGATAAAGCGATCCTACCTTTCCGCGTTATTTTCGTGCTGGCTCTGCCTATCGGTGCAACCATGGAGCTCGACTTTGTTTGGTTGCTCAGCGATACGCTAAACGCCATGATGGCGATTCCAAACTTGATCGCTCTAGCAGTATTGAGCCCAGTAGTTTTCGCCCTCACAAAATCCTACTTCTCAAATGGCAATCAAGCCAAGCCATCAGCAGAAGTTAAATCATAAATCTATCTAGCTCCGTCACCGCGTGGCGGAGCTCCATTCCCCTATAAAGGGACACACACTTCATCAGGATACTGATTCCGCCCCCTCTTTACAGGACACACACCAAATCTTTGTTTCACGTCTCATTTACTATGTACGCCTGGAATAATAGAGTCTGGGAAAGGCACAATGTGACGCATTATTCAGCATACGCTATCACTCGATGAACCTGTCAGTTCTATACTCTCTTTGCTTAAACTCAAAGGACTGCTCAATGACAATCGCAAGACAACAGCTTATATCAACCGATGTAACCTCTTATTATCACTGCGTTTCTCGCTGTGTCAGACGCAGTTTTTTGTGCGGTCAAGACCCGCTGACCAACGCAAGCTATGAACATCGAAGAGGTTGGATCGAAAGAAAAATTGATGTATTGGCCCATATATACTGCATTGATATCTGTGCCTATGCCATCATGAGCAATCACTATCACCTAGTAGTTAACATCAACAAACGTAAAGCATTGGAGTGTACGCTTGATGAAATCGTCGAGCGATGGAGCCGCATTCACAAATTACCCACAATTGTGAAACGATGGCTAAGTGGGCAACTGACTGATCGAGCAGAAAAAGACTCATGTATTAAGCTCATTGAACTTTGGAGAGAAAGACTTTGAAGCCTAAGCTGGTTCATGAAAGAGCTTAATTATCACATCGCTTGTAAAGCCAACAAAGAAGACAGCTGCACGGGGCATTTTTGGGAGAGTCGATTCAAAAGCCAAGCACTTCTTGATGAAAAAGCACTCGCTGCAGCAATGGCATATGTAGATTTAAACCCAGTTAGAGCAGGCACCGCTACCAGGCCTGAAACGTCAGAATATACGTCGATTAAGACACGGATTAACGCTCTAAGACAAAGTCGCCCCACATCCTTTTGCTTGTATCCGCTCATTGGTGACCGAGGAAACAATCAATTAGAAGGGATTCCTTTTCATCTCATCGAATATATTGAACTCGTTGATTGGACTTCTCGGCAACTGAGACAAGGAAAAGCACACTTAGAAGGTAGCGTGCCTCCTATACTGAGCAGACTTGATATCAATTGCGAATGTTGGCTCAAGGTCTGTAAACAACTTGAGAAACCTCGTGCAACAGCCGTGGGAACTAGGTTCCAAGCTTTAAAAGCAAAATTATCTCTACATAAGCAGAAAATACAGCTTTACTCGTTGGACTAACCACCTAAACGTTCATCACCCACAAGGCCACTTTGTGAATCTAGTCCTAAGGCTGGCTTACCTTTCGAACAACTTAATATCATTACTGAAATTTCTACGATAGAAAGCACTCAAGAATCCACTAGTTAAACAACAGCACCAACTTCTTTGCACTTTATGAATTTAAGTCATCGTGCGCCAATATCTAAGACAGGGTTTAACTGTATGTCCTTATAAAATAGGCATATATCCACTTAATGCGTGATCGGTACATTTTATTGTGTATTCAATAAATATGTCTGGTGATATGTTTGTTCAATCGTCTATATCATGTGTGTCCTATAAAAAGGTGTCAATTTAGTATCTGTCCCTTGAAGAGGTGAGGTGTGTGTCCTTTCAAAAGGTGCTTTCAAAAGGTGGTGTAATATCATCTACACCACCTCTTTTGAGGTAGCTACTCTGCGAGCTCTAGTGCGGTGCGGATGTATATGTCGCGGAGTTTGGCGGCTATTTGGCCTGGTTTGCCGGTGCCTATGGTGTGGCCATCAATGCTGGTCACGGGCCAGATGAATGTCGTGGCACTGCTGACGAAAGCTTCTTTTGCTTGGTAGGCCTCAGCGATGGTGAATGGACGCTCTTCTACCTCTAATTGGCAGTCTTCAGCTAGCTTGAGCAGCGAAGCTCTTGTGATGCCATGCAGAATATCTTTACTGAGAGGACGGGTTACTATTTTGTTATCCTGAGTCACGATATAGGCGTTACTAGAGCCGCCCTCAGTGATATAACCATTTTCAATCAACCACACATCATCGCACCCTGCTTGATGAGCAATATGCTTGGCTAGACAAGCCGGTAACAAGCTAGTGGTTTTTATATCCCGGCGACGCCAGCGCATATCATCCATAGAGAGTATTTTTATCCCCTCCTTGGCTGGCTTACTCTCGATAAGGGCACGTTGTTGAGTAAACATGACCAGTGTCGGCTCAATGTCATCGGAATAAGAAAAGTCGCGGTCACCCTCACTGCCTCGTGTGAGCTGTAAATAGACACCGCCTTCTGTGAGATTATTTTTCTCGATAAGGCTACGTTGGATCTCAGTAAGCTCCGCTCCCGTAACCGGCATCTTAATGCCCAATTCACGACAAGAACGCTCCAGGCGCGCAAGGTGCCCAGCATTATCCACTAACTTTCCTTCAAGCACTGCCGTAACCTCATAGACCGCATCGGCAAACAAAAATCCGCGGTCAAAGATAGAGATGCTCGCCTCTTGCTCAGCGACATATTCGCCATTCACATAAACTGTTCTATTCATAATTATCCCCACAACTGACTGTTAAAAGGCAGCATCTGGTTGCCTCTAAAATCAAAGCCATTTTCTATATCTTTTTCTAACAGTAAAGGGCCATCAAGATCAACGATATCAACACCTTGCCCCAATACAAATGCTGGTGCCATGCTTAAAGACGATGACAGCATACAACCTACCATCACCTTCAAACCGAGCTGCTGTGCTTCCTGCTTCAAAAGCAATCCTTCGGTCAAGCCACCGGTTTTATCAATTTTGATATTAATCATATCGTAGCGACCCACCAACTGCTTAAGTCTCTCTCGATCATGACACGACTCATCCGCACAGATTGGGATCGGTCTTTCCAACTCGGCCAAGACTGCGTCATTATCGGATGGAAAAGGCTGCTCAATCATTGCGATATTAAGTTTCACCAACTCTGGAATGAGCTGGTTGTATATTTCCGGCGTCCAAGCCTCATTAGCATCAAGGATGATCTTAGATTGAGGTGCACCTCGACGCACAGCTCGGACACACTCGAGATCATCGCCTCCTCCAAGCTTCACCTTCAGCAAACTATGCTGAGCGTTGTTTTTTGCAGCCTGCTCCATCACACTCGCGTCAGCCAATGAAATGGTATAAGCAGTTTCCAGCTCCTGTGGCTCGAGTTCAAGCTGTTGCCAAATACTCTGTCCGGCTAATTTACACTCTAGGTCCCACATCGCGCAATCGATCGCATTACGGGCAGCACCTGGTGGGCAAATCGCCTGTAAGTCATAACGGGACAGTCCCGTTTCGATTTGGGGGGCAATCGCCTCAATTTGCGCGCGTACACTGGCAATCGATTCGTTATAGCGCGCATATGGGACACACTCTCCACGTCCGGACTGTCCTTGATCAGACAGGGTCACAATCAAGGTATCTGCCTGAGTTTTACTCCCGCGTGAGATAGTAAACCGGCCTCTTATCGGCCAAGCCTGCTGTGAAAGTTCTAATTTCATTACAGCTCCTTGAGCTTGTCTACAATCCGCCCAACGCCTTGGCGGAATGGGTCAACAACTGGGAGGCCGATTTCGGTCTCAAGAAGATCCATATACGCTAGCGCTTCTTGCTCTTGCATATTCACAGTGTTAACCGAGATGCCAACGCACTGCACCGCTGGGTTAGTCAGTCGTGCCGCTGCAAGGTTAGTCTCAATACAGGTTTTGATATCTGGCAAAGCATAATCTGGCAGCCCTCGCATATGCTCACGTGTTGGCTCATGGCATAAAACTAACGCATCTGCCTGAGAGCCATGAATAAGCCCCATGGTGACACCAGCAAACGAAGCATGGAACAACGAGCCCTGCCCCTCAATCACGTCCCAGTGTTGCTCGTCATTGGCAGGTGCAATCGTCTCGATAGCACCTGCAATAAAGTCTGCTACCACACAGTCAACACTCACACCACCCCCGGTGATCAGAATCCCGGTTTGCCCTGTAGCTCGAAAATCAGCATCAAAGCCTTTTTCCTGCATGTCCTTTTCTATCGCGAGTGAGGTATACATTTTACCCACAGAGCAGTCCGTGCCAACAGTGAGCAGACGCTTGCCGCTGCGCTTTATTCCATTCGCTACCGGATAAGCTTGGGTTGGGTAACGAACATCAAACAGGCTGCGGCCATACGTCTGTGCGCAATCAACCAGCTCCGATATATCTGTCAGCTTATTATGCAAACCAGATGCGATATCCATACCTGCAGCCAACGCTTGCTTCAATATCCCAATCCATTGCTCAGAAATAATCCCGCCTCGATTAGCTACGCCAATCACTAGGGTTTGTGCACCTAGTTCAATTGCCTGCTCTATCGATACATCATCCAAGCCGACATCTGCGTTACACCCCTCAAGGCGAAATTGACCTACGCAGTAATCTGGTCGCCAAGTCTTAATCCCTTGTGCGACTTTCGCAGCCAATTGATCAGCTGCATCTCCGAGAAACAGTAAATAAGGTTTGTTCAGTTCCATCTTAAACTCCTAAATTTGGTCGTAACTTTCGATTGTTAGTAACCTTCAAAGCAAAAACCGTGTCAACTTTTCAATTAGCGGAGGTTTACGTGGCATTTTTATCTTTTATGCAGTAATTAACACTGCCTCATCAACTAGTCCCAACTAGATTATTCCCCTTATCTGCGTCCATTAATGAATTTATCAACCAACTTTTTTATTCATGCAGTTATAAATCCTAAATTATACTGTTAATGCCACACATAAACGATAACTACCACTAACAAACATTCACCACACTAATAACCAATGCGCATGCCCAATACCGACATATACACTGCCTCAAGCCCACATCAATGAATCATTATGGTGAGGGAGTGACATAAAGTGGTGCATATGACCTATCTGCATCGCCACTCTACTTCGAGGTAAACTCTCTTTTAAACCATCAATTACGGACTATTCATCTTCATCAAAATCACCCTGTAGCTAGACAAATCCGAACATAACTCACTTATTAGTAGCGATTCATTCACTACAAACAACACAGACAAACACTCTATCCTTTATATGGCGTAGTAATTGCTTCGTTGATTTATAGGTAAGTACATTTAATATGTCTGAGTGATTGCACAACAGCGCTTAGAAAAATCGAATCATGACTCAAGGAGTGAAGAATGATCACGGCTCAAGCCACTATTAATCTCGATGCTATTCGGCATAATTATCAACAACTGAAAAAACTCAGCGATCAACAATTAATCGCGGTCGTTAAAGGCAACGCCTATGGCCACGGAGCGATTGCTGTCGCTAAAGCGTTAGACAATGCCGATGCCTTTGCTGTTGCTCGAATAGAGGAAGCTATTGAGCTCAGAGCGGCTAAAATCGAGCAACCCATCTTGTTGCTCGAGGGCTGCTTTTGCCAAGATGACCTCGATAAGGCCGCGAAGTATAACCTCGATGTGGTCATTCACAGCGAATACCAACTAGACGATCTTGAGGCGCTAAATATAGATAACAGCCTATCCGTGTGGCTAAAAGTTGACACGGGCATGCACCGCATCGGCATTGAACCAACTCTTGTGCCAAGTTATCAAAAACGCCTAGCCGCACTTACCCATGTTGACAGCGCCATTGGCATTATTAGCCATTTTAGCTGCGCCGATGAGCGTTCAAATACCGCTACCACCGAGCAAATCACTGCCTTCTCACAAGTAATCAAGGATATCCAAGGCCCCAAAAGTATCGCCAATTCTGCGGGCTTGCTGATGTGGCCAGACTCATCATTTGGCGTTGCCAGAGCAGGGATTGCCCTTTACGGGATCTCCCCTATTGATGGCTATACCGGACATGATTTTGGTCTGATCCCAGTAATGACCTTTACTAGTCGCTTAATTTCGATTCGCCAACATAAAGCCGGGCAGCCTGTAGGCTATGGGCAGACATGGCGACCTGAGCAAGACACCACACTAGGCGTTATCGCAGCGGGCTATGGGGATGGCTATCCTAGATCGGCATCCAACTGCGCTAAGGTGTTTATCAATGGTCGCCAAGTGCCTATTGTTGGTCGGGTATCTATGGATATGTTGGTGGTCGACCTGGGACAAGATGCTCGAGATTGCAGCGGGGATCAGGTTGAACTTTGGGGAGAACAAATGCCGATTGAGCAGGTCGCTCAGGCTGCGGGAACCATACCTTATGAGCTCACTATACAGCTCACCTCTCGTGTCAATCTCAGTTGGCAACAACGCGGCGAGCAACCCTGTAATCCAATACTAAGTACTGATAAACAACAAGCAGTAGCAATTTGAATTTAACGCGTAAATAAACGCTTAAAGAAGTTACCAATCTCTTCACCGGCGCAACCAGAAGACAGGTTCTCCTTTGCGCCCCAAACCGGCAGTACAACATCACCTCGGCCGCAACTGGTGCGCAGCACGCCATTTTCTTTGCGTCTAAAGCTCACGAGCTCAATATCGTCTGCATAGTCAATGTTGAGGGTTTGCGGTCCTCGCCCTTTGAGATAATGCTGATAAACTGGCAAGGCACCCGTTGTCCCGGTCAGTTTCGTCTTGCCATTATCCCCACGCCCAATCCAAACCGTCACCAACTCACGACCATCAATACCCACATACCAACTATCACGATTATCATTAGTGGTGCCGGTTTTGCCCGCCAACTGATAATTGCGCCCAAGCGCATTGAGAGATTTAGCCGTGCCGTCTTTAACCGTTCCCTGCAGAGCCGCCATCGTCAGCTGACTCGCCTGAGTCGGCGCAACCTGTTGCTCGCTCATTCGCTGCTGATAGACCGAGCGGTCGTCGGCGTCGACTATCGCACGGATCAGAAACTGCTCGTTTCTCTGCCCGTGATTGGCGATTGGCTGATAAATCTGACTCACCTGCTCAGGGCTCAGCTCTAAAGCGCCGAGCAGCATCGAGGGCAGAGGTTGAACTGGGTCTTCAAGCTGGCCAAGCTGTTCGACAAGTTCTGCAACCGTCTTAAGCTCAAGCGCCATACCTAAATTCACAATCGGTACGTTAAGCGAGTTTGCTAGCATCGAGTATAGGGACACCTCGCCCTGATATCGACGATTGTAGTTGCGCGGCTGCCAAGTTGTTCCATTATCTAGGGTGATAGTCAGCGGCTGATCGGGCAAACGAGTCGCTAGATTGTAGTGTTGTGGGTCACTCAGTGCAGCCAACACTACCACTGGCTTGATCACCGACCCGACCTGACGCGAGCCATCGCGGGCAAAGTTATAACCGGCATAATCGGGGTTGCGGTTACCCACCACGGCTCGAATGGCGCCAGTTTGATAATCCACACTGAGCAGCGCAGCATCCAACTCCGTGCCAGCAACCGCATCAAGCTCCGGCAGCATGGCCACCACACTCTGCTCCGCTTGCTGCTGAGACTGCGGGTCTAGCGTGGTATAAATACGCGCGCCTGCTCGGTCCATCTTCGGTGCCAGTGCCTGCAACTCTTGAGTCACCCAGTCAAAATAGGCCGGCTTGCGCATGGCCACTTGGCCGCGAACCTGAATATCCAATGCGCGCTCAATCGCCGCTTGATACTCAGACTCTTCAAGGTACCCCTCTTGCTCGAGTAGTTTCAACACTGTGTTGCGTCTTGCCAGCGCGCGCTCAGGGAAGCGCCATGGGTTGTAATATGAAGGCCCCTTTACCAAAGCCACCAGCAGTGCTTGTTGATCGATACGTAATTCGAGCAGCGGTTTATTGAAGTAAAACTGCGCGCCTAACTCAAAGCCGTGGATGGCATCCGAGCCCTGCTGGGCGAGATAAATCTGGTTGACATAGCCATCAAGGATCTCATCCTTACTGAATTTAGCATCGATGAGCAGCGCCATATACGCCTCGCGCACTTTACGGCTCAAGCTGCGCTCATTGGTAAGAAAGAGATTTTTAGTCAACTGTTGGGTGAGTGTACTGCCACCTTGCACCGTGCGACCCGCCTTCAAATTGGTCAAGAATGCGCGAGCAATAGCAGTGACAGAAATACCATCATGTTGCCAAAATGCGCGGTCCTCTGTCAGTAGCAATGCGGTGATCAGTCCCTCGGGCATATCCTGCCAAGACTGATAGAGCCGCTGCTGATGACCATCATTACCAATCATGCCCATCAGTTTGGGCTCTAGACTAAACAACCCAAGCTCTGCGCCGGTATCGACATCATGAATCGACCTCAAGCCACTTTGACCAAAGGTCAACGACACTCTCTGCACATCACGGTAGCCATCGGAAAATTGGAAAGGACGGCGCACCAGTGTCACGTTATTGCCTGAGACGCGGTACTCACCGCTATTGGCTGGAGTTGACACTTGCTGGTAATTGAGCGTAGTCAACTCATCAAGCAACTCTTGCTGGCTCACAGCCGAGTCAATGCTCAACACCAGTTCTCGCGCATATACCACACTCGGCAGTTCAAACAGGTGTCCAGAAAAACGCTGCTGCACCTGACTGGCAACACTGCGGTGAAAGGTCCACCACACGAGGGCGAGGCCAACTAATACAATAACGAGAATGGTTGGAATGGAAAAACGTCGAGACTTGGGCGACGGATTGGTGGATGTCATGCTGCTGTACCGAGAATAAAACTGGCGGCAACATACGTGCTAGTGCTTCAGAAAGTGTCAGCTCGGAGTTAATAGATTGACAGCTTAGGTCAGGGATAGGATGTGCTTGTTAACAGCACACATTAAGAAGAGATAAATAATTCTCAAAAACAATCACCTATATTTCATACCCTAGATGACAGTCAGTAGCCGTGAAATCCAACGCTCATTACTCACCGCTGCGAAAAAATGAGTGTACTTCGCGCTTTTGGCAATTTCCTCAGCAACGACTTGAACCAAGTCTGATTTCCCCCTCTTTTCGCTAGATGGCTGATACCTCTCTTGAGACAATGTTCATCGACCCAGCCAACATTCAAAGAGGTCAGTATGAAAATGATCATAATCCTAATCGTAACCACGTTTTTTATCTGTGCATGTAACGGAGCTCGTGTGCTATTCACCGAGCACAACTCAGCCCAATCTGAGCTACCGCTTTCATCACAGCAACGGTCTGCTCACATTCCAGATGGGGTTGACGATCAAAACTTAACGGCAATAGAAGTCGATAGATTAGAGGGAGTCTTTGTGTTGCAAACGCCCATAAGCGACCTCATTTCCATCGCTTCTGCATACTGACAGCTCTACTTTAAAATGGTGGGGCATTGGCTTACCCACCCACTCTCGCCCGCTGGTCCAACTCCTCGTCCAACCAAAAACACCGTCTTTTTCTCAATTTGCGACTCAATCTGCAACAATCCATGTCCCCTTAGACTAACTTACCTTCCTGAACTAACTATGCTTCTCACAAATTTAACCCGTGTGGGTTTGCCTTTGCATCTTTATTGATACACAAAGACAAATCAGCCTTTAGTGATATGGCAAAACCGACTCCATCATCGATAATCACTTCGCATTTTGAATAGCATTCTGACTCGCATTTTGAATCGTGAAATGAATTAAGGATTTGTTCCATATGAGACCGTTTTTGTTGTTAACACTGCTGGTGCCTTTCTATCTTCAATCAGCTAACTTTCCGTCAGCTGATAGCGCCATCATCCTCCCGGGGCAGCATCAATCTGGACAAGATCTGCAAGGCAATTTCCTATCACCCGAGCAAGTGATAGATTGGGAGATTTACAACAGCGACATCATTTTTGGCTCCTACGTGGAGCAAAGCGACAACGCGCGCACTCAAGCTGTTGGCTACATGTACAACCAAAAGCTCGAGCTCAATGCCGGATGGACGGAGCATCGCGCGAGACAGTATGCCGAGACACAGGGCATCGACTACGAAGACTTCTTCCTTCACTTTACTAGCGATACGATTGTTGCCGAGGTGGATCCCACCCACGGCGAAAAAACCACCCTCAACCGCAAGCCGATGATCGTCGGTCATACCGCCGATGCGATGCACGCTGGATTTTGGCTCTACCAATCGCCTCCGTGGGACGCCGATGTCTTTGCCGGGCATCAACAAGGCGGTGCGCTGTATGTTTATCACTCTGAGCAATTTGACCGCTTGACCCTCAAGTTCTCCCAGTTTGCTCAAGGCGGTGAGTTTTGGATTGAGTACCCTAGCGCCACTGACAGCCAGGGCATGGTAACCCAATGGGCTCGGTTAGATATCAAGAACGACAAAACCAACAATATGACCAAAAACCAAACGGTGATCTGGAACATACCCGATGACTGGCAGCGCGCAACAACACATGATGGCAGCGGGCGCAGTTATGGCGGCGGCCAGTATTTTGGCTCTACTTACCTGCGTGATGGCGGGCAACTCTTTGTCGCCCGTATCCGTTGGCATGATGATAACTCTGAGCTGCGTCCACGCATCGATGAGGTCAAGCTGCGCAACAGCTTCCCAGTGGTTAAGCCCAGTGATGGGCCAAGTACCACCGCTGAAGGTCAGACAATACAACGATGGCGCAAGGTGCGCGGCTTTGATACCTCTGCTGACCTTAATCAAGACAACTACCTCTCGCCCTCCGAGTACAAAAACCGCAGTAATAAGAGTGCGACCGCGCGTTTTCGCTGGGAATCTCGAGTGATCCCATTTGGCAGAATGTGGAATCAGAGCTCTTCATGGGCATTGACTCACCTTGGAAATCAGGACTACCTCAACGCCATGCACAGTGTTTATCAAAATGATTGGCATGAGCAAGGCTTGAGTGGCGCGTATAATGATGACACCAACAAGCTGATTGGCAGCAACCAGTTTGTGATTTACTCGGGCGGTCACGTTGCTGAGCTCGACGCCATTGCCGGTAGCGAGCAGGCGCAGCAAGCCTATCAACAGCAATTTGCTCACTTTCTCCTTGGGTTGAGCGAGCTCGACAGCGACGCCCTGATCAGCGTCAACATTGGCACCGCTAACCTATATGGTCGCAACGGCCAATCTCATCTTATCGAGTCGGCATCGCTTTACCTGAGAGAGCACTATCTGTTCCCCTCAACCGGGTTTAGCGGCTATGCAGGGCTTAGCAAGTTTTGGGACAATTCGGCGTTAGCACATGCAGGCAAGAAGGTGATCTATCAAGCCACCACCCGTTACGGTCGCGTTGAGTACTTTGGTAACAACCAAGACAACTGGCAACAAGATCAATACTCAGCCCTCGCTGCCTACTATCTTAATCATCACAACTCGGGTAGCTTGTTCAACCAATGGAACAATGGCTACCTGTACGGCAGTGACAACACTACCGAGAGTAACTTTTATCAAAGTGGGATCGCCAAAAACATCGCCTATCAACCGACCGCTCTGTTATCGATTGACTTGGGCCAGCCGGCCAATCATATTCCAAGTGGCTTCGACCCTATCCCGCTGATGCTATCAACGCAAACACCCTATCCTGCGGACTACACTATCGTTGGTGATTCAGCCAGTCCGGAGGTGGTCCACGCTGACCTGCCTGAGGGGATTGAGTATGTCACTCCGACTCATACCTACTTTTTATATCGCTCAGCACAAAATGTCGTCACGGGCGGTCCGGCTGAAATGGTGCTCGCACGCGAGTTCACCAAAGGCAAGGTCCTGTACCGAACTGACTTTCATGGTAAAAACCGTGACTACTACAGCGCACAACCTGTCACCATCACCCTCGATGAGCCTATGCGCCCCGTCGACCAGCAAGGCAATATCGGTGACTATGTTAGCGAGGTTGAACTTGCGGGGTACGAGGGGCTGTTTTTGCTCTACTAACTAATTAAGGGGGCGAGGTTCGGGGACGGGCGTTGCCCTACGGGGAGCGAGGAGTTCGTAGACAACTGATACTACGAGGTAAACCTCACTCCCCTAGGTAGCCTTCACAGGGCTTTTTTAGACCAAAAGTCTAGAGCGCGCGCTGGAATCCTCGCGCCTCGAAGCGAAGCGTACCCGCACCTCGCCCCCCTAGGGTCGATTTTAGTTGATGCTGATATCGTGCGTGAGAGTGATATTATCCGACGAGTTACCAACTCGGATCTGATAGCGGTCGCCTAGGGCCCAGTCTTTGTCTGTTTCGTCCCAGTACGCTAGTTCGGCGACATCGAATGATAGGGTTACTTGGCGGCTCTCCCCTGCTGCGACGCTGACACGCTCAAAGGCCTTCAGGCGCTGGAGTGGTTTTTCACTGCGCTCGAACAGATCAGTAACGTAAACCTGGATCACTTCATCACCAGCAATCTTGCTATTATTGGTGACCGTCACGCTCATCGATACACTCTCGTCTGCTGCAAATTCGTCGCCAGCAAGAGTGAGCTCTGACAGAGAGAAATCACTATAGCTTAGACCATGGCCAAACGCCCACAGGGGCTGTTTGTCAAAGTACAAGTAAGTACGCCCTTTGCTGATGTCGTAGTCATCAAACGCTGGAAGGTCTTGCCAAGTTTTAACAAACGTGAGTGGCAGCTTGCCACCTGGATTGTTGTCGCCAAACAAGGTATTGGCAATGGCGGTACCGCCCTGTTCACCTGGGTACCAGCTCTGCAGGATGGCCGGAATATTGTCTTTTAGCCAAGGGCTTTCAATCGACGATCCAGATTGCAAAACAACCACCGTATTCGGGTTAACCGCAACGACATCTCTTAGCAGCTCAATCTGCTCGCTTGGTAAACCCTCACTGACTCGGTCAATCGACTCGCGCTCATCGTCCGTCGACAGACCCATGATGGCGATGACCTTGTCCGCTTTCTTCGCCGCGGAAATATCCTGACCTGCGTACTCCGAATTGGTGTTTGGCAGTTGCCAACCAAAGTTCAATTGGTGCCCTTTGGTGTTTGGCAGACGCATGGTGTAGAGTTCCAGCTCGTAGGTTTGCTTGCCATCGAGCTCAATCTCGACCTCGGTATTAGTGACTTTATTGCGCTCACCATGGTTGCGCATCACTGTCGAGCCATTGATATTGAGTGTCACATTGGCACCCAAACTCTCAAAGCCAAGGGTGTAGAGACCACTTTGGGGTGGCACAATTTGCGTAGTGTAGCGAACCGAGTAGTTATCATTGCCCTTCAAGTTAGGGTGCGGCAGTCCCTCGTGCCAAGCAAAATCAATCTCACCGGTAGTATCGCTCGCTACGGGCTTACCCGATGCAGCGCGATTATTGAAGTAATCAGCCTGCCACACGCCCATACCTTGAGTATCGAGCAACGTAATGTTATCCATCGGGATCTGAGATAACTCGCTGATACTTGGTTGCCAAGGCACATAGATAACCTCTACGTCGTCACCAAGGTAAGCCTGTATTCCCTCCAGTGGATTAACAGGGTCACGCGGTGTGCCTGAATAAGTGCCAAAGTTAAGTCGGTTGGCGTTAGGACCGATAACTGCCACGGTCTTGATGCTGCCCTTATCAATTGGCAGTAGTGGCTCACCATCTACTGGCTCATTTTGCAAAAGAACCATACTCTTTTCCGCAAGCTCCAGCGCCAGGGGTTTGAACGTTGTCATGATATCAAACGGCAAGTCCTTCCACGGCGATAGCTCCTCAGGATCAAACATGCCCAAACGCAGCCCAACGCGCATCGTGTTTCTAAACGCACGATCGAGCTGCTCGGTGCTAGTTTTGCCCTGCTTTATCGCTGTTACCGCCTCTTCTCGGAAAATACGCGTGTTGTCAAAGTCGAGCGTCTCGGCATTGAGCACAGCAGCCGCTGCATCGACATAGCTGTCGTAAATTGCATGTCCCTTAAAGCCGCGCCCATGCCAGTCTTTAGCTGTCATCAAGATCGAACCATAATCACCGATCACAAAGCCATCAAAGCCCCACTCTTTACGTAGGACATCACGAACTAACCAGGTATTGGTCACAGCAGGCTCACCATTAAGCGCGTTGTAAGCTGTCATGATGATCTGTGCGTTGCCCTCTTTGACGGCCTGCTTGTATGCCGGAAAGTAGTATTCGCGCAGCTGCTTCTCCGAGACCTCTGCATTGGCGTGAAAGCGATTATGCTCTTCGTTATTCGCCACAAAATGCTTGGCGCCCGCAGCTGTTTTTAGGTAGTTCGGATGATCGCCTTGCAAGCCTTGCACATAAGCACTGACCATAGCGCCGTTAATCAACGGGTCTTCACCGTAAGCTTCTTGGGTTCTTCCCCATCGAGGGTCACGCGCAATATTGACCACCGGCGACCAAAACATCAGCGGTCCCCGCTTACCATCACGTATTACTGGCCCATTATGATACTGAGCGCGCGCCTCGTCTGAGACTGCATCGCCCATGCGTTTGAGTGACTCCGGCTCCCAAGTTGCAGCCAGACCGATCGATTGAGGAAACACCGTAGATGGGTTGTTTCGTGGTGATGACAGGCCATGCAACGCCTCACCCGGCATAAAAGACTTAAGGCCATAGCGCGGCACGCCTTTATTCCACAGTGAGATCATATGCCCTTTTTCTTCATCGGTGAGACGCTCACTGATGTCGTCAAGGCGCTGTTCGATCGGCAAGGTGTGGTCAAAAAAGGCAATGTACTCCGATTCGTCAGCTAAGACAGCAGTTGAAGCAAGCGCGATTGCACCGCTCAGTATGGTTAATTTAAAGTTCATGGATGTCCTTATTATTGGATTTTCTTAGGCAAAAAGTCAGCCGCGGTAGGGGCGCGACTGAGCAAAATAATTTACACAGTAAAGCGCTTGATCTCACTCGATAGCGATTGTGCTAACTGCGAAATAGACTGGGATGATTTCTGGCTTGCGCAGGAGTCCTCAACCGTCTTGTCAGCCAAGCTGTTGATCGCATAAACATTGGTATTCACATCCCCAGTCACCACCGCTTGCTGCTCCGCTGCAGAGGCGATTTGAATATTTTTCTCTGCAATGCTGGTGACTTCATGGGTGATCGCCGCTAACGCCTCACCAACTTTTTTTGTCTTGATGGTACTTTGGCGCGCATACTCATCACCCGAATCCATTCGCTCAATTGCTAGGTCACACCCTTGTTGGAGTCGTGCAATGGTTTCTTGAATATCCTCGGTCGCATCCTTGGTTCGCTGCGCTAATGAACGCACCTCATCGGCAACGACCGCAAAACCACGTCCATAGTTCCCCGCACGCGCCGCTTCAATCGCGGCATTAAGTGCCAACAAGTTGGTCTGCTCCGAGATGCTGCGAATCGTATCAGAGACACTGCCGATATCTTGCGAGTGCTGGCCGAGCTCGTTAATCACCTGTTTGGCCTTCTCGATCTCAGCCGCCAAATCAATCGATTGAGCAATCGCTTCAGTCACCACCGCCGTGCCATCTTGCGCCAGTTGATCCGATTGCTGTGAGGCCTCAGAGGCCGCCAAGGCACTGGCTGCGACATCGCTTACCGTCGCCGTGAGCTCTTCGGTTGCGGTCGCAATCTGCTGAATTTGCTCTTGCTGTGAGGTTGCGTTGTCAGCAGTTTGTTCACTGAGTTGAGTGTTGTCTGTCGCGGCTTGATTGAGGTGTTGAGCCGACTGTCCCATCAGTGACACGGTCGCTTGAAAGCTGTGCGCTATCTCATTCACGGCGCGGCCGATAGCCGTAAACTCATCTTCACCATCGAGCTTAACCCGATAGGTCAAATTGCCACCGGCAATGCTATCGGCAGCGGATTGCAGCTTAGCTAGCGCAACCACAATACGACGAATGGTGATCACGGCAAATCCTGCTAGCACCAAGGCACTTAGGACGAGCGCGCTCATAAACCGCACCATAGTCGCGTCGCCATGGGCGGTTGATTGAACATAAGCATCGTGGGCACTCACCGCACTCTGGTTACTTAATCCGTTGAGCATACTGCGCAGCGACTCTACTTGTGGGTTAACGCTCTCAACCATGACTTGGTTGGCCGCTATTATCGCCTCATCATGCAAGTGAGAGCTTACCCCTGCTAAGCCAGAGAAAAATAGCGTATCGACCGAAGATTGCACCTGACTGAGCTGACTCTCCATCACGGTGCTCATTTCAAATGCGGTTAAGTCATACAGCAAAGCCTCGATATCTTGGTAGGCCTCATCAAGCTGCTCGCTAAGGCTTGTGGCGACAAACCCCTCCCCTGCTGCGCTTTGCTGTAGGGCAATCAGCGTATCGACTCGCGCACGCTCGATCGCTTGCTGAACCTCACCAAAGGTCAAGACTTTGGCCATGTCTTGCTCAACGATCGCTTCCAGACTGGCAGAGGTAGTCTTTAGCCCCGCCAGTCCGTTGTAACCGATAATCAAGATCATGATCAGACTGACGAGAATCATCATCGTCAACTTGCCGGTTATTTTCCTCATCCTTACGAACAGTGATTGCTTCATTTATTTTCTCTTTTTTGTATTAGTAGGGGTTATTCGGTTCTATTTCATTTATTTGTCTTATGTTTCAACTGGGTAATCTATGCTTGGGCAACATGGTAGCTGTCAGGAAAAAGCTCCTTGAGCGTCGGCGCCGGCTTGTACTCGAGCGGCAGGTTGACCCACTCCTCTCGTGGCGGCACATCGTATTGTTGCTCGAGTTGGGTGATTTGCGCCTTCAGTCGCTCAATCTGTGCCTGATAACGTGGCTCATTGATCGCGTTGTGCATCTCGGTCGGGTCTTCTTCGAGGTCATAGAACTCCCACTCATCGATGTCGTAGTAGAAATGCATCAACTTATAGCGACTGTCACGCGTGCCATAGTGACGCGTTACATCGTGCATCGCCGGGTACTCATAGAAGTGGTAATAAAGGGACACACGCCAATCCTCGGGCTCTTCGCCACATAGAAGAGGCACCATCGACTGACCCTGGATGTCAGCTGGTACCTCAATGCCGGCGTATTCTAAGAAGGTCGGCGCGTAGTCGATATTCTGCACCATGTGCTCGACAACCGTGCCTGGCTTAATCTGTTGAGGATATTGAATCAATAGCGGCGCACGAAACGACTCTTCGTACATAAAACGCTTATCAAACCAGCCGTGCTCGCCCATATAGAAGCCTTGGTCCGAGGTGTATACCACGATGGTATCGTCCGCGAGTCCATTCGCCTCAAGATAATCGAGCACTGCGCCAACCGACTCGTCAACCGAGATAATCGTCGCGAGGTAATCTTGCAAATAACGCTGATACTTCCAGATCGCAACAGCCTCTTCACTCATACTCGCTTCATTGGCATTAAACCAATCATTGCGCGCTTGATAAGCCTCATCCCATGCCTCGCGCTGCTCCGGTGTTAGGCGAGCAAGAAGAAATGGCCAGATATCCTCGCGCCACTCACTCTCGCCCACCCCAGTGGTCATTTTCAGATCATGCCCCTCTTGGGCATCACGATAGATGGTCATGGTCTGCATTGCTGCCGCTGCGCGCCCCTCGTAGGTATCGAAGTAGTTATCTGGAACTGGAAATTCAACGTCTTCGAATGCACGCATGTGCTGGGGGGCTGGCATCCAGTTACGGTGCGGGGCTTTATGATGCAGCAGCAACGCAAAAGGCTGCTCGGCATCGCGCTGCGCCTCAATCCAACTGAGGGATTTCTCGGTGATCAGTTCAGTCGTGTAGCCATGATGGCGGGTGACACCGTCTTTGGTAATAAAGTCTGGGTTGTAGTACTCCCCCTGATCGTTCAGCACCTCCCAGTGGTCAAAATCAAGCCCATCCGGGGTTAGGTTGATGTGCCATTTACCGATACAGGCGGTGGTATAGCCATGCTGCTTGAGCATTCTTGGCCAGGTTTGCTGGTGACCATCAAACAGCTGCCCATTGTGGTTAAAGCCATTTTTATGGCCAAATTTACCGGTTAACATCGCTGCACGAGACGGACCACACAGAGAATTGGTGACAAAAGACTGGTCGAAACGGGCGCCGTTTTGCGCAATGCGGTCAATGTTTGGGGTTGGGGCTAGGTGTGCGATATCGCTGTTATAAGCGCTGAGTGCGCGGATTGCGTGATCATCGGACATGATGTAGATGATATTCGGTCGTTTGGAGACCTGAGATTGTGTTTTCAAGATAGATAACTCCCCAAAATGCCCTGCTTGAGAACAAGCAGGGCTAAAACAACAAGAGATTAAGCATCAAGCTCGTTATACATAAGCACTAGGCGACGACCTCAACCTCGGCAGACAAGGTTGCATTGCTATCACCACCGACAAAGATATCTACCACTGAGCGCTCAAGGGCGAAGTCTTCATTGATGCCATAGAAGCTCAGCTTGCTTGCATCGAGTGACAGCGTCACTTGGCGAGATTCATTTGGCTCTAGGGTGACTCGGCAGAAATCTTTTAGCTCTCGCGTTGGTCGGGTTGCACTCGCAACGCGTTGGCGGGTATAACACTGCACAACATCGGTTGCGGTATGGCGGCCACGGTTGGTCACCGTCAGCGTCACTTCTACGCTTTCACCGGCTTGAAGGCGGTCACTGCTCACGGTCAAATCGCGATACTCAAACTCACCGTAACCTAGACCAAAGCCGAACGGATACAGCGGCGTATCACGCTGATCTTTATACGGCTGATACTCTTGGAAATCACGCATCTTGCCCAGTGGCTTGCGCGCATAATAGATAGGCACTTGGCCGGTACAGCGCGGCACTGACATCGGTAGGCGACCCGATGGAGAGACCTCACCAAACAGCAATCTTGCCACCGCATGACCCGTTTCCGTGCCAGACTGCCAGGCGTACAGCAGCGCATCAGCATACTGCTCTGTCGCAGGCGAAGGAACCGGGCGACCGGTACACTGCACCACTACCAGAGGTTTGCCCACCTGCCCAAGCGCCTCAATCATGGCTTCTTGTCCTGCAGGCAGCGCTAGCTCAGCGACGTTTCGCGCCTCACCCGTGCGGCGGTGGCTCTCACCAGTA
This sequence comes from Vibrio glycogenivorans, assembly GCF_051660965.1. Taxonomy (NCBI): domain Bacteria; kingdom Pseudomonadati; phylum Pseudomonadota; class Gammaproteobacteria; order Vibrionales; family Vibrionaceae; genus Vibrio; species Vibrio glycogenivorans. The sequence goes on from NZ_JBPVIS010000008.1 coordinate 223,765, forward strand.
CACAGGATGACAATATCCGCTCGATGGGCACACTCGACCATCTCGTCGCTAAACGCCGCATCCTCGGTGATCACGGTAATGTCGCTGCTCAGTTTTGCGGCCCACTGTTTGATGCCCTGATAGATACTGGTCACATCCTCGGCGCGACCATCGAGACACCAAGATCCAAGGTGTTGGCGCTGCGAGTGGGCGTGAGGACCGATCACCGCAATCATCATCGGCTTGTTGGCTAGCGGCAGAACTTGTTGATTGTTCTTGAGCAGCACCATGCTCTGCTCAGCAACCGAGAGCGCCTCCGCCACATGCTCAGGATGACGCATCACTGCCTGATGGGCGTTTTCATCAACATAAGGACGCTCAAACAGACCAGCCTTAAACTTAGTGCGCAGCACGCGGCGTACCGATTCATCCAAGACCTCGATGCTGATCTCGCCATTTTCAACTAGCGCTTGTAGGTGACCCTCATAAGCTTCATTGGTCATCGCCATATCCACGCCAGCAGACAGTGCCTTACCCGCAGCATCTTGCGCATCACGCGCCACACCAAAGTAGGCTAAATCAGAAATCGAGCCCCAATCAGACACCACCATGCCATCAAAGCCCTGCTCAAATTTGAGCCAGCCATTAATCAGCGATTGGCTGCCACTCACTGGCGTACCGCCAAGGTCATTAAAGCCTGACATCACCGTTTCCACGCCCGCCTCAACCGCAGCAGCAAATGGCGGCAGGTAGACATTGTGCAAGCTATTGGCTGAGATCTCGGTGGTATCGTAGTCACGCCCACCCTCAGACGCGCCGTAACCAACAAAGTGTTTGGCACACGCCACCATTGAGCCCTCGTCCGCACACGCTTTGCCCTGGAAGCCTTTGACTACCGCCTTAGCAAACTGGCTAGTCAGATACGGGTCTTCGCCACTACTCTCAATCACGCGTCCCCAACGAGGATCGCGCACGATGTCGAGCATAGGTGCAAACGTCCAGTTGATACCAAGTGAAGACGCTTCTTTTGCAATGCAGCGGTAGGCCTTCTCTACCTGAGCCGGGTTCCAAGAAGCCGCCTGTGCCAGTGGGATTGGCAGAACCGTTTGCTGACCATAGATAACATCACGGGCAACAATCAGTGGAATACCAAGGCGGCTCTCTTCAACTGCAGTGCGTTGGATTTCATTGAGCTGCTTTGGGCTCACCGTTTCACCAGGGGCATTGCCTGCCCATGCAGTGTCTGCGAGGATACGCGAACCCCAGCGACCCAGGCGAATACACTCGAGGTACTCATCACGGCGGGTGTTGTATTCCAGCATTGGCGATTGACACAGCTGGCCAACCTTCTCGTCAATGCTCATTCGTGACAGCAGATCGTCGACGCGCTCTTCGACAGGTAGCGCGCTATTTTTATATGGTAACCCCATACCAAACTCCAATTTTAACTAGGGTATCGTCATCTAATAGCGATGATAAAAAAGGCCGCCGAGAAGGCGGCCAAGGGAAGTAATTAGTTGATGGCAAACTCGGGGAAGGCCTGAGTCAGGAACTCTTTCATTTCCGCGGCAAGCTCGATATCGCCGGTTTGCTTTGCTCTAGCGAGCTGCAGGGAGGCAACCTCTGGCACGTACTTGCTATCAAGCTGGACATAGATTTCGATAAAGTCTTGCAGCTCTTGATCTTCCAAACGCTCTAGCAAACGCTCAGGTGCCTGTTTTGCTTGTTCATAGAAGCTTGGACGAATGCCAAACAACGCATTATCCCACGCTTCAATCACCTGCTGATAACCACCTAGGTACTGGTCGTCAATACGCAGCTCTAGCTTATTCATACCTTTGAGGGCAATGGTGTAATTAGCGGCTTGCTCTTGCTCAACCGCGTAGTCAAAGTAGCTCTTTGATAAAAAGTAGGCTTTCCCCCACGCCGCCCAGTAAGACACCACAACTATACCGAGAAGCAATAAAATCTTTTTGTACTGTTCCATTACTTCACTCCTACGCCAGTAAATGCCTTAATAAAGTTCTTTTGCATAAAGAAAAACACGAATACCACAGGGACAGCGATCATGGTGGTCATTGCCCACACTTGCTCAAGGTTACCCGCTGGAATATCTTGCTGGAACTTAAACAGCGCCATCTGCAGGGTGAGCATCGAGTCATCGCGGATATACAGTAGTGGTCCCATAAAGTCATTCCATGCCCCCATAAAGGTCAGGATGCCAACGGTCGCTAGCGCCGGTCTCATCATTGGCAGTACCACCTTAAAGAAGATGCGGAACTCGCTCGCACCATCAATACGTGCCGCCTCCAGGTACGCCTCATCGACTTGAGTCATAAATTGGTACAACAAGAAGATGTTATAAGCACTGATGGCACCAGGAATAATCAGTACGCGGTAAGTGTTCACCCAACCCCAGTCGTACATCATCATATAAACTGGAATCGTAAACAGGATCGCTGGCACCATCATTGAAGACAGGATCAAGCGCAGCCACACGTGACGACTTGGCATCTTGGTCTTGGCAATCGCGTAGGCCACCATCGCCGACAACAAGCAGTTCAGAACCATCACTGAGACAGAGACAAAGATGGTGTTAAAGAAGATGCGCCACAGATTAACGCTATCAAACACCTCGATGTAGCCCTTCATCGACCAAGTGGTTGGCAGAGAGTTTGGCGAGTGCATGATCTCTGAGCCCGACTTAAATGAGTTGATGATCATAAAGAAGAACGGGTACAGAACAATTAAGCTGGCAACAAACAGGCCAATATAAATAAGCAGATTGCCTTTATTGATTTTATTCATTAGTCGTCCTTACCCTTGGTGAGTTTTAGCTGCAGCATAGTTAAAATAAAGATCACGATTGCCAGTAGTAGACCAACGGTTGAGGCCTCACCCATCTTCATCTGTTCGAAACCGATTTGGTATAGGTGCAATACTGGGGTCAATGCCGAGTTGTGTGGACCGCCTTGCAAGTCAAAGTTCATAAACACTTCGGTAAACATCTGCAGGCCATTAATCACGTTAATCGTCAGAACAAACACAATCTGTGGCTTGATCAGTGGCAGGATAATCTTAGTGATCTTACGCCACCAGGTTGCCCCATCGATATCCGCTGCCTCAAGCAACGATTTGTTGATGCTCGCGATACCGCCAAGGAAGATAATCATCTGCACGCCAAACCACTTCCAGGCACTGAAGACCGCAATCACTGGCATCGGTAGCCACTGCTCGAACTTCCAGAAAATCGGTGCGCTCAGCAGGTTAATGTCCATCATAAATGACTGGATTGGACCGGAAGGACCGGCGATAAAATCAAAGATAATCATCGCCACGGTAATCGAGGTCACCACTGGAATAAACAGAACCGTACGGAACAGGCTCGATAAGAAGGTGATCTCGTTGAGCATTAGCGCTGCACCCAGGGCACAAATAAAACTCAAACTAATAAAGATGATCTGGTTAAAAAATACGTTAAAAATAGATTGCCAGAATTTAAAATCTGAGACTGCAGTAGCCCAGTTACCAAGGCCAACAAAGCGGGTATTCTCAGGATTTAATATATTTACATCCAGAAAGCTATTTTGTAGTGATAAAAAGAATGGGTAGAGCATAAAAATTAAGAAGTATGCTACCCATGGCAACATAAATAGGTAAGAAAACCCGTAGCGTTTTATGTTCATGGCTTTGTTCCATCTAAAAAATTTAAAATCTTTTTCAACGGCTGCAGGTCCCTGCAGCCTGAATTATGTCTTTTATTCTTGTGCTAACGACGCATGACTTTCTTGGCATCTTCATAAGCTGCATCAACGGCCTCTTGCGCAGACAGTCGATTCATCACCACCGATTGAGAGTAGTAATTGAGCAGGATGCTCGAGACTTCCGATACCGCCGCATTGGACTCATTCATCACCACGTTTTGCAGTTGGTCAACGAAAGGGCGGATCTCATCTGACTGGAAGTACTCATGGGTCTGCAACGAGGTCAGGGTTGGCAAGTTCTGCAGGGCGATATTAGCTTCGAGGTTGTACTCATCTTCCATCAACAGCTCGATCAACTGCCAGCTGCGCTGTTCAATCTCGCGGGTGTTCTTGAACACCATCAGAGCGCGACCATCCAGGTTAGAATAGTGGATGTCACCTTTTTCACGCACCGGAATAGGCGCGACACCAACGTCCTCACCAATCACCATCGGATGGCCTGCCGCGTCTTGCAGGTTAACACGCCAACTGATGCCGTATTGTGGCCACATACCTATAGTGCGGGAGAAGAAGTTCTGCTCCATGGTCAGTGGGGCAAACTGCTGCAATTTCTGCATAGTATCGAAGAATTCCACCATGCCAGACTCTTCGTGATTGAAGACCGGGTGGGTACCGTAGCGATTCAGCAGTTGGTATTCACCATCGTTAAAGTTGTAGTACATTGGCGAGAGCATGTTCCAGTACCAACCTCCGCTCGCGAGTGCATCATTCCATAATGCGATACCATGAACACGTGAGCCGTTAGAACGGTTTGGCAGATTGCTGATCTTCTCTGCTGCGATAAGTAGCTCATCCCATGTCTGAGGTGGCTGCTCTGGGTCAAGGCCTGCTTCACGGAACAAGTCCTTGTTGTAAATCATCATTTGCGTGGTCGCGTGCCAAGGAATGTAGTATTGACGACCAAAGTGTCTTTCCATAAATTGAGGTTCAATACGCTGTTTCAGTTCATCAAAACCCTCAAATTCATCAAGATACATCAAGCGTCCAAGCTTTGCGTAGCGTGGCACCATATAACCAAAGATACCCGCATAGACATTTGGGTAATCCCCTGCAGCCATACGCGTTTCTAAATTGCCATCATTGGTTAATACCAATTCGACATCAGGATAACGTCTCTCATACTCAGGTTTAATGACCTCGTTGACAAATGCCATCTGGTCACCCGACGATACCATAAACTCTATTCTTTCCTTGGCTTGAGCAGAACTGGTTATGGCGACTAATAATATTGAAAGCCATCTGTATTTCATGGAGTTATCCTTATAAGGCTATGGTAATGCAAACCTTGAACAAAAAGTTGGTATTGCTATGGCGTCATATGCCATAGCAATAATAATTTTATAAAGTTACCTAAACCTAAAAGAAAAGAATTAAAGCGAATGCTATTAAGCAGTTTCTCTTTCAACAAATTGTGTTGGAAGAATAGTGACCTGCTCTATTTCTTTCTCACCATTCATTGCATTAAATAACACTTCGACAGCTTTTACTCCCATATCATACTTTTGGTGAGTTACTGTACTTAATGCTGGTGCTGTTCTTTCAGAATCTCGGATATTATCGAAGCCAACTAGCTTCATTTGTTGAGGGATTTTTATACCACCCTCTCGCGCTGCACGAATAATACCTAACGCCATTTCATCATTGGCAGAGAATATTGCTTTAGGCACATCACCTTTTTCAATAATCTCTTTCATCTTCAAATAGGCATCTTCTTCAGTAAAATCAGAGCGAATAATTAAATCATTATCAAATTTAACATTAAAGAAACCCAGCGCGGCAATATAGCCCTCTAATCGCTTCTGGTTATCGTAAGAATCATCCGGGCCACAGAAGTAGTGAACACCTTCATTCCCGCCATTAATCAGATGCTTAGTTGCACCGAATGCGCCGCCAAAGTTATCAATTAGAATGTTGTATATATGGGGTGCTTTTAATTCTCGGTCAAGAGCTACAATCGGTAAGTCACTTGAGGCAACGTTTTTCAGAAACTCATCATCAAACGCGTTGCTAAGAATGATAGCACCATCAATCATTTGATCTTTCAAGTAACGGTGCGCTGTTGACTCCGCGCCACCAAACAAGCTGCATGCAATCAGGTCGTAGCCCATTTCATGCACTTTACGCTCTATGCCCTGAACCAATTCACTATAGATAGGACCGAACCAAGAATTAAAGAAGATACCAATCGCACCAACGTTCTTCTGTCTCAAGCGCTTTGCGTTACTATTGGCTGAGTAATTAAGGCGCTTGGCCACCTCAAGCACATGATTACGCGTTTTTTCACTAATGCGGTCGCTGTTATTGATCGCGTATGACACTGTCGAAATTGACACATTCGCTTCTCTAGCGACGTCTTTAATTGTTGGTCTCATCTGTACTACCCTATCCCTCACGCTCTACTTCTCGATTTGTATCACAGTTGTTTGATTTAGTTTTGTGATATTTGTCTAAGGAGTATAGCCGATTAAGTAAAACGTTTCTACAAATCGACCTCAGCGAATATTGACCCATGACACAGAATAGAACTGTTATTTTAATCGGTGCCTTGGTTGCCCAAGGCACCGTTTAGATAATGATTGTCAGATAGACAATTACAACCAAACTGTCAGTTCATTGCTCGCATCTTGAAGCGCAGAGGTAATCACCTGCTTATCAATCAACGCGCCACCGCTGCGGTATGGGTTGTCGGTCAATGACATCTCTACCGCTTGGCCATTTAGCTCCACGCGCTTCGGCGTGTGTGCTTCTTGCTCTGGATTGATCGTCAGGCGACATGGCTTACCGTACAGCATGAACTCGATACTCACCTTACCCAATTTCTTAGCAATCACAGGGTCAAGAACCAAAGACTCGTTCTCGTAGCGAATACCCAGTACGTTACTGATCACCTGGTTGATGTAGATGCCAGGGCCGCTTGAGTAGATTCTCCAACCACCTTTCACTGCCACTTCACCCTTCTTCAGTTTGTCGAAGTTATCGTAAGCCTCGTAACGGTCATTGAACTTACCGTCTGAGCTTGAGAAGTAAGCATTTGACTGACGCACTTCCGCGTTTGGAACCGCTTGTTGGATGCCCACAGGAACAATCTTGTACAGATTCTCTGCGACTTCATCGGCTTTACCCATCTTACACAGCGCCTCGATAAAGCGGATGTGCGCGTGACAGTACTGAAGACCCACCTCACGACCGAGGTTGGCTGCAAGCTCAGCGCGCTTGAAGTAGCTTTGCTTACCGCCTTGGTATTTGGCCATTTTCTCCATCAGGCGAACGCCGTCTGGGTGCACTAGGTTCTCTTCAATGATCGCCATGTGCTTGTCTGCCATCTCCTTATCGAACGTCTCAGAGATGATCGAGCGCGATGCTGGCAGTAGACGGTACTTGATACCCGTCTTCTTGTCTGATGGGTGCAGTAGGTACTCGACCTGCTCAACGTCCTTGTTTGGCAGATGGATAAAGCCTGCAATCACGCCATCTTTGATCAGAAGCTTGTGGTAATCCTCTTCCATTTCGATGGCAAGCTTGTTGATTTCGCTTACAAACACCACGTACTCTGGCTGACCCATTAGGGCATTGCTCAGCGTCTTCAGTGCTTGCAGTGTCAGTGGGATTGTCCAGCCGCTGACCATGTTTTCACGCAGTGCTTGGTTAGCGGGTTGCAGCGTATCATCCCAGTCGCCGTCGCCGTAGCAAGACAGAGACGTGCCCGGTACTAGGTTATCAACGATGTGTTTCACCTGACGCTGAACGTGAGCAAATAGCGTGTACTCTTCATCAGTAAAGGCAAAGCCGTCTTCGATGCTGGTGTAAGGCACCTTAATGTTCAACACATCCAGGTCGCCTGTCGCCGTGATGTAATCCGCGAGGGCTTTTAGCGGCCATACTACGATGTCACCATGACAGTCTTCTTGCTGGATCTTGGCGTATTGATCAAACATGAACCACTGTGGCCAAGTGCCTGTCTCGATATGCTGGTGACTGTAGATGGTTTTTAGTAGGTCAACCACGCGGTCATAACGCTGCATCGACATAAAGAACTCAAATGGACCTTGAGAAACATCACGCGTACCCCAAGCGGCACCAGAGTATTGCTCTAGACCGTGTGGCGTGCTGTAGTGAACCAAGGCGTTGTGGGTGAACCACTGCATGGTGTCATTCAGCTTCTGTGCATTGTAGCCGTCGTTTTCGATCTCAATATGGAAATTGTTGATCAGTGCGTGCTGCGCTGCTTGGTATTTTTCAGCTTCAACGTCGAACTCAAGCATCTGTGGTGCTTCAAGAGCGTCTGTTGTTAGCGCACCTGAGATAGCGATACTGGCTTTACCTTGCACTTGACCTTGGAAGAAGGCGTAACGAACGCTGTCTTCAGTCTTAACCAATGAGACCTCAGCCAGTGCCGGATCCGCTTTAAACGCGTAGCTAAGCTCTGGGTGAACTGACTTCATTAGCTCGAAGTCACCGCTGACTTGTAGGTGATCGTCACGGTGTTCAACCGCCACATGTGCGTCGCTCTCGTTGTTGCCCATGATCAGTTGGTTGGTCACGATAACTTCCAGTGCATCATCTAGACCAATGGTTTCAATATCTAGCTGTACCGTTGGGTAGTCGAGTGCGCTAAAGCTAGTGACCACGATGTAGCCATCTAGGTACTTGTAGACCCAGCGCGAGAAGTTAACACCTGTTTCATACGCTGAAGGCATAGATAGAATTTGGAACTCTTCGCCTTGTTTAACCCAGATGCGCTGGCCGCTGAACTTAAACAGGTTCAGTGATGTGCGATCCACACCCAGCAGTTTGTTAAATGACGTGTTGCCCAATACTACGTGCGAGTTAAACACACCGTACATACCGTGGGTCGAGCTCATCACTGCATTTTGGAAGTTATCACAGTTACCAGAAGAGACCATGTGACCCGTTGAACGTTCAAGTACACGCTCTTTCGCTGCCAACGTCACATAACGGCTCTCACCTTTGTTTTGACCGTGGAAGAACGACAATAGCTTACCATCTTGTTCTTCTGCAAAGCGGCGCTCGCCACCAAAGAAGCGCGTGATCTCTTGATCTGACAGTTCCTCACCCACCAACACGCTATAGCCATTCAGGAAGAAAGAAGGCAGAGTTTGCTCGCTGGCTTGATTGATAGCCGGTACCTGGTAGCCCGCTTTAATCTCACTGACTGCCTTTGGCTCTGATACGTTCGAACCAATCAGGTTCTTTTCAAACGCGATGTAGAAAACAGATTCTGTGCTCTGCTTCGCTGCCAGCGTCACGTCGGCCGTTTGCAGCGCAACAAAGCCCATTTCGAACTGTAGCTTGACGCTTTCAAGTTGGTCTTTTGCTAGAACAACTGGCGTTGGTTCGAAACGGTAGTCTTTACCGAAGAACTGGTAGCCGTCGGTCGAGTAAGCAACGATTTGGTCGGTCAAAGAGCCGATTTGCGAGCATGGATTGCCCGTGCTTTGTGGTAGGTTTTGACGAGAGCACACCACGTAGCCCTGCTCCCCGGTCTCAAACACTTGATGGTCAAGGTATTGGCTCACGTAACACTCGTTACTCTTAACGCCACCCTCATCGGCAAGCGCAAGATCTTGACCAAATACTAGGTCGTATTTCAGCTCGCTCGAAGATAGGTTTTCAACGCGTGTGGTGAAGAAAACTTTCTCACAATCCGCTTCAAGACTCATCACAACCGTCGCACGGAACTCTTGCGTGGTGGTTTCCCAGCCAACCAGTCCATCTTCAGTGCGGAACGTGCGCATCTGGTGGTTTAGGTGCATCAAAGGGGTGAACTCGATGCCCTGCGCTGATTTAACGCGCAGGTAAATATTAGACAATGCACCTTCGAACTCGCTTGGTTCGTATAAGTTAAGCATCACGTTATCGAATTTGATATTCTGCAATACGTTGTGCGCTGAAAACTCTAGGTTTAGCAGCCCGTTAGACACCACGTGCTTTGAATCAGAAATAGTATGAATCATGGAATTAAACTACCTATATTTAAAATTATAAATTTCTATTATTCTGTAAGAAGAAACATATTTTCTTCACTGTCCTTGTCAAAGATATGGCAGCGTTCCATATCGAAGTTGATGCAGTACTCAGCCTGTTTATCAAATGACGCCTCTGGATTTACAACTTTGCAAATCAGCTGCTTAGAGTTAAAGTCCAGATAAACATACGACTCAGAGCCCATCTCTTCTACTTCGGTAACTCGTGCTTTCGCTCCCTCAACACCATGGCCAACTGAAATATGTTCAGGACGTAGGCCTAAGTAGATTTCTTTATTTTCAAATTGGGTGGCATGAGCTTGTTTTGACTCAGGAAGTTCAAATTCTTGACCGTCAATTTCAACGGCGATATTTCCGGCTGCGTTCTTAATCAGCTGACCCTGCAACATATTCATCGTTGGCGAGCCAATAAATTCAGCAACGAATTTATTGACCGGCTTGTGGTACAGGTTCATTGGGGTATCGACTTGCATAATCGCACCGCGATTAAGTACACAGATACGGTCACCCATGGTCAGTGCTTCAACCTGATCGTGTGTTACGTAGATCATGGTTGCCGGACGGCCACTTTGCTTCAGCTCATCGTGCAGACGTGAGATGCGCATGCGCATCGAAACACGCAGTTTCGCGTCTAGGTTCGACAATGGCTCATCGAACAAGAATACCTCTGGCTTACGCACCATGGCGCGACCAAGCGCAACACGCTGACATTGGCCACCTGACATCTGACCAGGCTTACGATCAAGCAAGTCAGAAATCTCAAGCAGTTCAGCCGCTTCAGTCACACGACGATGGATCTCATCTTTTGGTTTCTTGCGGGTTTCGAGACCGAAAGCCAGATTTTCACGCACCGTCATATGTGGGTACAGTGCGTAGTTCTGGAACACCATCGCGATGCCACGATCCTTTGGTAACACGTCGTTACAGTGGGTGTCACCGATATAGAGATCGCCATTGGAGATGCTCTCAAGTCCAGCAATCATTCGTAGTGTGGTTGACTTGGCACAGCCCGAAGGACCAACCAACACCATGAATTCACCATCCTTGATATCGAGACAAAAATCATGAACAGCGTGGTAACCGTTCTTGTAAATTTTGTTTATGTTTTGCAGCTTGACCTGGGCCATAACCGTACTCTTCTCGTTGAAATTTAGGTTTATTGAAACGTTTCGCTTAATATAAGGAGTGGCATTTTTACTGTCAACTTAACGTCGTAAATCAGCAACATCGGTCACACTTTTATTTTTGAAGGTAAATCAATGTGACTCACACTTGCATTAAGACTTTATAAAACAACAACTTAAGTTACAATCTCACAGTGTTCACTTAGTCTAAATTGGACGTATTTAGCTATTAAACTTGTGTGATAACGGTTGCATGGTGCTAGTGTCATTGCAGAAACATGAACTAAATCGAGTTTTTTCGATAATTTTCGTAGAAATATCGACTTATTCTTCATCGTATTTCGATTGATTTTTACTCATTTCACACCAGGGATAGTTGGCGATAAAAACAACAAAGGGCGCATTATGCGCCCTTCTCATAAGTGGGGGGTTTAGGCCATGTTTAGGAGCATGGTTAAAAACTCGGCTAAGACCAGCTTAGCAGCCTGTTACCGAGCCTGTGCATTGTGTGGCATCAAACAGTTGCTCTTTGTAGACTCGCACGTTGTCGATGACTATAAAATCACCAAGATTTGATAGCTCTTTATCGCGTTGCTGCAGCCTAAACTTAAGATTAAACGCTGTTTCACCCGGTCGCTTGCGCATCGCAAAGGTCACTTCATTACCCGACTCCTGAGTGACACCGGCGGCATCCCACCAAAACATGGTGTCTTTATCAGGATCTGGGCCTTCATCTGGGTTGTGGATATCCACCTCAACATCAAATTTTGAGTTGCTCAAGTGCCTTTGACCAACATTAAAACGGATCAGGTAACGAGTACCATCAGGGTCATGGTTGATATCAAAGCTTTGATTTAGACGCTGCAGAGAATCGGTGCCGCTGAAGATCACTGAGCGCTCTCCATCAATGACTAAGTTTGGATCGATCGTTGTTTCCACACCGCCGCTGGTTGACGACCAACCTGATAATCCCTGTTCAAAGTCGCCATTGCTGATCGCCTGTGGATCAAGTGCGCCACGAGATAGCAACGAAGTATTGTCAAAAAGATAACTGTCGCTGTCACCGCCCTCTACGACATACTCGATTTGCAAGTACTCGCCATTGTCAGGTCTCAGTGTGATCGCCTCAAGTATCTGCGCTGAGGCGCTACTCGTGTCGTACTCGGTCTCGATCACTTGTCCAACTAAGCCAGAGTTTGGCTGGCTTGACCACCACACACGTAACTTAGCGACAGCCGAGCTTGTGCCCTCTGGTTTGACATAAGCGCTAACACGATACTCAGTACCGGTTAGAGCGAGTGGCAAATGCACCGCCTGCAACAAGGTCGCAAGACCGCCGCTATCCGGCGTCAATTTCGCCATTTGATTGTCGACGACCGCATAGCCAGAAACCACTTGCCAACCGGTAAGGTTGTTTTCAAAGTAAGGGTTTTCGAAACGCGGCTCGATACTGGAATCTAACTGCCCTTCAAGCTCTCCCTTAATATCATCAAGCTCAATCCAGTCACCCTGTGGGTCGCTAACCTCAAATGAAGCAAATCGCTTATTATCTGGAACGACAAACGGTGAGCGCTGATAACCAAACACCTCTCGCTGGCCATCAGCAGTAATACCAGTCACCAACCTTGGGGTGATCGCACTATAACGCACCACTTGATGATTGCTTTCGACTGCCCATGTCACACTAGGTCGATAAAACTCGTTTCTCACCCTTTGTGTCACGCCAGGCTGAATCGTTTCAGCTAGACCGACTGCACCAAACCAAAAATCCGCAATTCCTAAACCGTTGGTGACCATATCCGGCTCGGCCATCGACCATCGGCCAAGCAGTTGGATATTGTCATTCCCTGCACTATGCATTCGTTCCCGCTGACCGTCACGATAGGCTTGATAGCCGCCAACAACGGCTTGCGTGTAGCCGAGTTGACCAAAACCAAGTACCGCGGGGAAGTGGATAATGTCATCTGGGTGGCTCGCTGGGCCGTCATTATGATAGCGACCTTGCACGTTTGGGCTAAATCCTGCCGAGAACGCGGCAAAATAATCAAAGCCGAGGTCATCGGTCTCTGATTGTGTCGCTGCATAGTAGTTGCGATTGTGCTCTGCCCACGCCTCATCATTAAAGTGATGATCAAGGATCATTGGCGCGCCCATCACAATGAATGCAGAGTGGTCGGCACCAATCACCTCTTCGCCTTTTAGCCAGTCATCATACTTAAACCTATCTCGCTCATAGGTGTAGTGACCGTAATGATGGGTCGCATTGGGGTCTTGCGCGGCTGCAAGCTCACCAAATAGCCATGTCTCATTATTCATCATGTGATTCATGCGCTTGGGACCAAAATCATCCGACTCCCAAGTGGTGCGCTGCTCAGCTCGGATCACGTCGCCCGAACGCTTCAGCACTTGCTTTAAATATTGAAGGTATTGCGCGATGTTTGCATTGTTAGGATACATCTCCGCTGCTTTGTACACCGCTGGGAGAAACTTCATGCTGATGTAAACTTGCATCTGCGGGTTACTCTCATTCGGCGTGCCATCTGAGCGATAGTTACGCACAAAATGCCCATCAACACTTTTTACGCCGCCCAGTCCATCACCATACAAGCCTGCATGACGCTTGATCAGCAGCTCAATTAACGGCTCTATCTCAGGGTCTGGGGTTACTTGGTCGGCAATCATTAACAGATAGATGGCCCAGCCAACATTGTCGGCCATCGAATTGGTATAGGCTCGGTCCGCCATCAGTTTTGAGTGCAACAACCCCTCGGGTGACTCTCCAATGCCTGATGCCGTCAAACCCTTGATCGCGGCAACGTACTGCGCTAACTCATCATACATCCACTCATCAAAGCTAAGGCGTGTGTCCTTTTGTTCACGTTGGATCGTGGCTTGGCCGTCGTTATACAATAATCCACCATCAGCCGTGAGCGCGAAGCTGTGCCAGTTTCCTTCAGCGAGCATATACGGTTGTGGAGTGATGGCTCCGCCACGGCGCAGGTTGTCAACCGAAACATGTTTCACGCCCGTGACACTGCCCTGCTGCTCAGCGATATACAGACCGGCCGATGAGTCTTGACCATAAATACGGCTAAATGCCACACCCTGCAGCTGGTTCGACGAGTAGATTCGACTGGCACTGTTGCCATCTGCAGCCATCCGATAAAGGCCCTTGGTAGTGGCTAGGTACAGTGTTTCATCAACGGTATCCAAGGCAATATCGACCACCTTCGCGCCAGTATCCACCTTGTCATCAAGGCTAGGCGAGTTTTGTAGATAAACCGCATTCTTGTCCGCATTAAGCCGATAAACACCGTCTCCTGCACCCACGTACAAATGAGATTTAAAGAAGTGCATACCGACTTTCACGCCGCCCGAGTTAAGCTTGATCCGAGTAAAATCAGACAAGGTCTCGGTATTGGTGTTATAGGCTAAGATCGCACCATCAGCGCCATTGGCATCACACACGGCCAAGTACAAGAAACGCCCTGAGGGCGTAAAGGTCATCCCGCAAATCGGCGTTGCATGATTCAGGCTCATATCCGATACCAGCGCCGCAATCTCTTCTGCCGAGATTCGATGGGTCAGGTCTTGGCGAACATCACGAATCTCGATGGCCAAGCCGCTGCGCTCAGATACTGCGTAGTATCCTGCGAGTTTCGCCGCGGCGACTAAGCCCTCTTCAGCGCCATCAAAATGCCATTGTTGCGTGGCGATTTCTGGTGTCGGCCAGTCTATCGGTGGGGTTTCTTGCTTAGAATCACTGCTGTTACAACCGGCGAGTAGCACTGCACCAATGACGCTACTGAGTAGCCGCCTATCAAAAAGTGGTTGGTTAACTTTATTCATTATCACGTTATCTCAAATCGTACCCAGTCGATTGAGGGCTTAATTATGCATTAAGCCCTCAACGCCAGGTTATTGTTATGATAATCCACCAATTGCGTAAGCCACTGGTGGATAGGAGGTTACTTAAAGCTGTGTGGGAACAACTCTTGTAGGGAAGGGTTTGGATGACGCTCAAGAATTTCATCACGCCACTCTTCTAAGGGCCCAACACCATATTGCTGCTGCAACTCTGCCAGTTTGCTCTGTAAACGCTTGAGTTGGGGTGCATAGTCTGGGTTATTGATTAGGTTAACCATCTCACTCGGGTCCAACTCTAAGTCAAATAACTCCCACTCGTCGCCTGGGTTATAGAAATGGATCAGCTTATAGCGACCATCTGATACGCCGTAGTGTCTCGCGACATCGTGAAAGCCTGGGAACTCGTAATAGTGATAATACAGGGCATCACGCCACTCGATACCCTCTTGAGCGATTAATAGTGGTAGCAGTGACTCACCGTGTACGCCCTGTGGTGTCTCCAGGCCGGCTAACTCAAGGAAGGTCGGCGCATAATCGATGTTTTGAACTAGCTCTTCAACCACGCTACCCGCTTCAATCACGCCCGGTAGTTGCATCACCAATGGGGTTGAAAACGACTCTTCATACATAAAGCGCTTATCGTAGAAACCGTGTTCACCGAGGAAGAACCCCTGATCCGAGGTATAAACTACCAAGGTGTTATCAGTCAGTCCTTTCTCATCGAGGTAATCAAGCACTTGGCCAACACTTTCATCCACAGCAACAATAGTCGCTAGGTAGTCTTGCATGTAGCGCTGGTACTTCCACTCAGCCATCTCACGCTCTGACCAATCTGCCTCATTGGCGTTCATGTAGTCATTTCGCGCTCGATACGCCTCATCCCACTCTTTACGCTGCTCTTTAGTGAGACGCTCAAGCAAATGCGGCCAAATATCTTCACGCCACTCTCCATCACCTTCAGCTACCGTCATCTTGATATCATGGCCGTCTTGCGTGTGGTGAGCGATGGTCATGGTCTGCTGACTGGCTGCCTTACGTCCTTCATAGTTGTCGTAGAAGTTGTCCGGCAATGGGAACTCAACATCTTCAAACAGTCGAGTATGTCGCGGCGCTGGCATCCAGTTACGATGTGGCGCTTTGTGATGCATCAGCAGGGCGAACGGTTTGTCTTTATCACGCCCCTCTTCGAGCCAAGCAATGGTTTTGTCGGTGATCAAATCCGTGGTGTAGCCCATCTCCATCTTCACGCCCTGCTCAGTAATGAAGTCTGGGTTGTAATATTCCCCTTGGTCGTTAAGTATTTCCCAATGATCAAACTTAAAGCCATTTGGGATGCGGTTAATGTGCCATTTACCGATCATTGCCGTGGTATAGCCAGAATCTTGCAGCGTATTTGGCCAGTTAAACTGAGTGCCATCAAAGATCTGACCGTTATAGGTGAAGCCATTCTCATGACCAAACTTACCCGTTAGCATCGCCGCGCGACTGGGACCACACAGCGAGTTGGTAACATATGAGCGCTCAAATTTGGCGCCATTTTCAGCAATACGGTCAATATTGGGTGTTGGTGCTAATTTGGAGACGGGATGACCATAGGCACTCAGCGCTTGCACCGCATGATCATCAGACATGATAAACAGAATATTTGGGCGCTCAGCTTGTGAGTCAAGTTGAGAGTTGACCTCACTCGCCACAATAAGTGGGCTCGCTATAGCGCTGGCCACCAGAGTGCTAGCCACCAGACGGGAAAGTAGTGCTTTTTTCATAATGATTTCCTAAAAAAGCCCGTCATGGACGGGCTAATGACAATTTATTTTTCAACTAACTCAAAGCTGGCTTGCTTGACTTGATCTGAGGCCGTGCCGACAAACACATCGAACTGACCTGGCTCAACACCCCAGCTCATATCGGCGCGATAGAAGGCTAAATCCGCAGGTTTGAGGGTAAAGTTGATGGTCTTGCTCTCCCCTACCTCGAAATGAACTTTGTTGAAACCTTTAAGCTCTTTTACTGGGCGAGTAATCGAGCCAACATGTTGGCGAGTGTAAAGCTGGATAACTTCCTCACCGGCAAAATCACCGCTGTTGGTCACCTTAACCGATACCTCAAGCTCACCGTTCAGCGTCAGTTTATCGCTACTCAACTCAATATCACCGTAGTCAAACTGGGTGTAACTGAGGCCATGACCAAACGCATATAGCGGCGTGTTTGGCGAGTCGTCGTAGCGTGACTTGTAGTGCTCTTGGCGCTGGTTCGGGTTATCAGCAAAATAAGGACGTCCAGTGTTTTTCTCGTTGTAGTAGATAGGGATCTGTCCAACCGAGCGCGGGAAGGTCATCGGCAGCTTACCAGATGGTGCGTAATCACCTGAAATCACGTCCGCAACCGCCTGTCCACCCATGGTACCTGGATACCAAGCGTGCAAGATGGCGTCAACATTCTCATCCGCCCAACGCAGATCATTCGGTCGGCCACTCATTACAATCAGCACCATCGGCTTACCAAGTTTCTTCAGCTCTTCCATTACCTGCTGTTGGTTACCTGGTAATGTCAGCTCAACACGGCTTGACGCCTCGCCAGACTGACGCTGCTCCTCACCCATGACCATCACAATAACGTCTGATTTTTTCGCTGCGACAATTGCTTGCTCTAGCTCAACTTGTAGCGACTTATCGTCTTCGGTAATGCGAGGAACGCCGATCCCTTCAAGAGCTTTGATAGTTTGATCATCGTTGATATACGCGTAGCTTGCGCCTTTCGCGTAGTTGATCGTGACCTTGTCACCAAAGCGATGTGCCAAACCTTCACGCACCGTCACTGGGTGAGTCTTACGATCGCCGGCCGCCGCCCAGTTACCAATCATATCGAACTTGCTATCGGCCAGTGGGCCAATCAAGGCAATTGAGTTGATCTTGTCTGCATTCAGCGGCAAAGTTTGCTGATCATTTTTCAGCAATACCATGGATTTACGTGCAACATCGCGCGCGGCCGATAGGTTGGCACGATTTAGGATCTCACGCTCAGCACGCGCCTCATCATTGTAGCGATACGGGTCTTCGAACAAGCCAAGACGCCATTTCATCTCAAGAATGGTGCGTACGGATTGGTCAATTTTTGCCACATCAACCTTACCCTCTTCCACCAACTCTTCGAGGTAGTTGATATACAGTTGTCCGACCATGTCCATATCGGCGCCGGCATTGAAAGCGATCTCTGCTGCATGCTTGTCATCACGCGCATAACCATGTGGAACCAGTTCGTTGATCGCGGTGTAATCGGTAACAACGAAACCCTCAAAGCCCCATTGGTCGCGCAAGATATCTGTCAACAGGCGCTGGCTGCCCGTCGCTGGGATACCATTAAGGTCATTGAACGCAGTCATAAAGGTCGCCACGCCCGCATCGACCATAGCCTTAAATGGAGGCATCTGAGTGGTCCACAGCTCATGCTCAGACACATCGGTGGTATGGTAGTCGCGGCCCGCTTGAGACAGACCATAGCCGACAAAGTGCTTTGCCGTTGCCATCACGGTATCAGGCTGACTCAGATCCTCGCCCTGAAAACCCTCAACTCGCGCCACGGCCATGGCCGTCGACAAGAACACGTCCTCACCAGCAGCCTCCGAAACACGTCCCCAGCGAGGGTCACGAACCAGGTCTGCCATCGGGGCAAACGTCCACATGATCCCATCCGCTGCGGCTTCTTTTGCGGCAACCTGGGAACTCAGCTTCACCGCATCAAGGTCCCAAGTTGCGGCCTCACCAATTGATTGAGGGAAAATTGTCTTATGACCATGGATAATGTCGTGACCGACAATCAAAGGGATACCAAGGCGAGTGTCTTCAACCGCAATGCGCTGCAGGTCACGACCAAATTCAGCGCCGTAGGCGTTAAAGATTGCGCCAACCTGCCCATCACGGATCTGCTGCTCATAAGCCTCGTTAATAAATGGACCGGTTACATTGCGAAAGCCACTTTGCAAGTCCAGTTGCCCTACCTTCTCTTTGAGCGTCATCTGCTCAATAAGGTTATCGATAAACGCATCCATTTGCGCCTTATCATCTCGCCAATGACTCTCTGAAACCGAAGGGACTCGCTCGACATTGATTACATCACTAAACATTGTTGTGTCTGCCATCGCATAACCACCCATAATCAAACTCAATGTGAGTAAAGTCGGCTTAAACACTTTTTTCATAACCGTTCCATCACTATCTGTATCGACCACTACTGCATCATCTACACCCAAAGATGGGGGAAGAGAGGAGTAACGTTTCGACATAATCATCTAAAAAGCACTGGTAAATACGCACTTTAACCTTATTAATGCACTTTGATGGATATATATTTTATATATAGACAAAGGTAGGCAAGCACCCATAGAATGGATACTAATTCAGTCGAATCATTTCGACAATCGAGGAATAAAAAAAGTGAGAGCCCAATCGCGTACGACTCTCACTTTTTCTCAATAGTGGAAAAGAAGGCATGATTTTTTCTCCATGCCAAAAAACTTGTTGTATAACACAGTGGCTAATATGAGTAGAAATCACTCTCTCGGTCTAGGTATGTATCGCGCTCATTGTCATAGTTCATCTGATCGATTTCGGCATCGACCCAACCCTTGTTGTGCTGTACGGCAAATTCTGGATTGATCGCATCACAGCTTCCCTGGTAGTAAAAGCCGCTCAAGCCAAATTCATAACCATCTTGGCTGCAAAGCTCTTTTAGACCGGCGGCGTAGCCCTTACGATACTCACCATAGGTATTGCCCTCAAACCGCGCCTGTTCAAGCAATAACTCGCCGTGCATAGCCTCTTGATAGCCAAACTGCTCCCATGTCTGGCCGTAATTCAGTGCCACGGATGATGAGCAACCCACCAATGCCAAGCCTATACTCGCCAACACTAGCTTCATTTTTTGATTCATAGCTTACTCCTCCGTTGCACTGACCCTCTCACTCATTGCTAGAAATCAAGTCAAACCGAAAATCCTACAATAAGTGAAAATCAAGTTATTGATGATGACTTGTGTTTACATAATCAATATAACCTATTTTTACTAGTGCAACTTGGAATTTAATTATTGCTGAGATGTGAATCGATAAAGTGATTTTTGGATAAAATACGGTTGGCTTTTAGTTAATTTAATGTAGCTTACAACTTAGAATAGTCGAAACTGCGTAGCTGGATTCAATGCTGAAAATAAAATACACTACAAAAACAATAAGTTAAATAATTTTGTTTCACTAAATTTTGACAAAGTAAAGTTCAACTTATAGAAATAAGCCGAAATAATTGGCTTATTTCTATATTTTAAGGCAGGAACAAGAACAAAAATAATCTGTTTTGCTTGAATAAATAATAGATGTTTTAAATTAACTTTACTTAGAACTGTCTCACAAATGTAAATCACATGTAAATATCAGTACAAATACTTGAAAGATTGATGACTTTGAACTTGTCAAGGTGCTAGGGGCGCCAATACTTCCCTTGAGGCCTCGGGTGCTTTTATACCTTTGAGCTTTTGAGCCAAGGCTTGTCTCTGCACATCGCCGCCTTGTCCCTCATAGCGGTAACGCGCGGCGGTATATTCATCAAACTCAGCCTGACACGCCCGCTTTGCCCAACATGGAAGTTTTTGCCATGCCATCATCACCGCATGGGGTTGGTTACTTGCAAGCGCTAATTGCAGGCCTTCAATCGGTGATGGCGCTTGAGGGTCAGTAGCCGTTACAGTAAGATTTTTTCTGATTGCGATCAGCCTTTTATACGTCAGCAGCCAGGCAAACAACAAAACGCCTGAAATAGCTTGCCATACTAGAGCAGAACGGGCAAATGGGAGCGCCTGTTCAGTCACATCCGCGACCTTACTGCCCGCGGTTGCGCGCAGCTCAAGTGGCTCTACCGAATTCAATTTGGTTTGGTAATCACCGGTATCAAACCAAGGGATGGTGATGCCATCTAAAACAAGGACGCCCTCCTCACGCGGCACAATCACGTGGGTCAGCGTCATGACCATACCGCCATCTTTGGGCTTAAAGTCCGGCTGCTGTTTATAGACACTGACACTGTCTGGGTAATCGACTGTCAGCTTAGGGAATGAGTCGATATCCCGCTCAGCAATGAATAACCTTATCGTGCGCGTGATTGACTCGCCAATAGGCAGCAACGATGCCTCTAAAGACCAATGCTGGTCGAGGGTTAAATTCGATGTTGGCAACCACAATCCCTGATAGCCATCAGGTATCGATAAACTGTTCAGTGTCACGCTCGGCGCATGATTTCTGACCCGGCGACGTTGTCCCTGCTCGTCACTTTCCACATGGGTCAATGACGCACCTTCGATAGTGAGCGTTCCAACTTCGGTTGCTGATAGCAAAAACCGGTAGGTCGAGACGCGAAACTCATCGTTGCCAACAAAATAGTGCTGATGATCCTGACCTGCCCTTCTCACCTCAATGCCCTGCGCTTTGGGTGGGTTAACCCGGTTAAAATGGACATCGGCACGCGATTCAACCGTCAGCACATACTCCACCTCCGTTTGCGGATAGATGGTCTCGTTGTATAGCTCACCGCTCAAGTTAATCAGGCCGTCCAGTTCGTTACTTGGCTGACTTGACGCCAGTGCTTGGCACCAAGGCGCCATAATACCAATTACAATACTGGGTATTAGAGCAAATCGTGCCAAGTGCACGCGAAGGAATTTACGCATTGTTAATCACCATTCAATGTCTAGTGGTTGTGTTTTTTGCTGTGATTGCTTGCGCTCGGCCTGCCTTAGCAATAAATTGCGCAGCAGCAATGAGCGATCATCTTGGATTTTATTCAGGCGGTTAAGCACCGGGTTCACCTCACCGAGTTCACTGAGCTGCTGCATGATCGCCTCCAACTCCTCTTCCGAAGGCGTGCCAAAGTCTATATCACCGTACCCCTCTGAAAACTTATCGGCGTCGTATTCACCCGTCTCCTGTCTTTGGTGCTCACTGGCACCAGCCGATGACTCACCTTGTGTTTGTTGCTGAGTCTCATCATCTGACTGCTCGCTCCCTTGTGCTGCGCCGCCTTGTTCGTCTCCTCCCTGCTCTGGGACGTTTTCATTGTCCGTGTCGGCTTCCATATTGTCTTGCGCCCCACTATTTTGCTCATCGCTGTGCTCTTCACGCTCTTCTTCACCTTCTGCCTCACCACTCTCTTGCTGGTCTGAGTCACCGGATGCAGAAGGGTTATCACTATCCACCACTTCTTTTTGCAATTGCAATGCCTCTTGAACCCTGTGACGATTGACCTTGGCACTGAGATGATCGGGGTCAAGCGCAAGGACCTGATCATAGTGCTCTAGCGCGAGCTCTAGTTGACCCGCCATCGCGAGCGCGTTGGCGAGATTATAAGCGTTGCTCTCATCCTCAATCGTCAGGAAAACCTCCACTGCACCCGCATAATCGCCAGCTTGATAAAGGGCGACTCCCTGCCACGTCGGATCAGTAAACGCATCCGCCGCTTGGTGATAGTGTTGTTTTTGGAAGTGGGCGTATCCTTGACGATCATCATTGGCAAGCCACTGCAGCCAGCTTTGTGCTTGAGCCATCTCAGGATTAATGCTCACCATCAGCACGATTGACCACACCACGCCGCGTCGAAATAACACCACAAGTAGACCTGCTATTGGCCACAGCAGCCAGTAGCCATCATTAATGTATTGCAGAGACCAACGCTCTCTTTGCTCATCCATCTCTTGTCGATAGCGCAGTTGAACCAGGTGATCATGCAGCGCGTGAATATCTCTGTGCGACGGCTCATAAGTGACCGCCACCCCATCATGCTCACTGACCAAACGCATTAAACGCTCAGGGACCAATTTAGACACAATCTCGTTGGCTTGCTCATCGAGTACAGTAACGCCATCCAGATCGAGCAACGGGGCACCTTCAACCGTGCTGACGGCATAAGTGGATAAGGTAAATGCTGCGTTATTGAGTACCCGGGTCAGCGCTTGCTTCTCAGCCTTGCTGATGCCTGTGGTGACCAGCACTATATCCCCCTGCTCAAAACCAGCTTGGGTTAACAGAGTCAATGCTTCGTGCACACCTTGCGCCGCATTCTTGCCTGTCGTTGGCATGATGGCCGGGCTAAGATGCTCGATGTGTGTCAGTACAGCGTTATTGTCGTGCGTCAGTGGGCTGATGACATAACCAACATCGGTGTAGGCCACCAAGCCGGTATAACCCTCATCAAGCTGCTTGACCAGATCCGTAACCTTATAGAACGCCTGCTGAAATCGGCTCGGTGCGATATCTTGACTGTACATCGATTGCGACATATCCATCACAATCACCCGCGCCCTTTGCAATTGCGACTGCGGCAGATCGCTCTCTCGCCAGTGTGGCCCAGCCATCGCAACGGCGCTTAACGCCACAATAAGTGCTATACACCACTCGAACAAATTAGTGTGCTTTTGTGGCTTGTGTTGTAAATGCTCAGCCACCAACGGGACACGCTTAGCCCGCTGCTGCTTCCACCACAGTGCCGGAATAATCAACAAAACCAATAGCCACCAAGGGGCAAAAAAATTAATCATGCGACCTCCGAATGACCACTAAAGTTATTAAAAACAACAAACTAACCAGCAGAGGGTCCATAAATAGGTCATAGCGTGGCTGCCAGGTTTGCTCAGCATCGGATATTGGCTCCAGTCCATCTATCATTGAGTACACCTTTGCCAGTTCATCCTGATTGCGGGCGCGGAAGTATTCACCTCCGGTCAGCTCTGCCATATCGGTCAATAGTTCTTCATCCAAATCCCAGGCAGGGTTGGTTTCATACAGCTCACCAAACACGTTCTCAACCAACATCGACTCAGCGCCGAGACCGACGCTGTAGATGGTCACCCCACTCTCTTTGGCCAGCTCCGCTGCCGCCATCGGCTCAACCGCACCAATGGTGTTACTGCCATCACTGAGCAAGACCATCACACGCTGCGAGGCATCACTATCGATAAAGGTCTTGGTCGCAATTGCCACCCCTTCACCGATCGCTGTCATATAGCCCACCAAACCGAGGCTTAGGTCCGCGATCTGCTGCTCTAAACTATGTAAATCAAGCGTCAATGGTGTATGCAAATAACCATGATCGGCAAACAGCACCAGCCCAAGGCGGTCCCCCTGACGATGGCGAACAAAGTCGCTTAATACCGCTTTCATTGCTGTCATGCGACTGATTGGTGCCCCATCGAGCGCATTCATATCTTCAATGTCCATCGAGCCCGATAAGTCGACCACCAGCATCACATCGCGGTGCTCCATCGGCGTCGGTATCGACTCCCCTAGCCAGACTGGTTTAGCAAGCGCAATCACAAGGAAAAACCATGCAGCGAAAAGCAGCAACATAGAGCGCTTATCTTGGCGTTTGCCGCTTTTCATTTCACTGGGCAAGCGACCGATTTGCAAAATCTGCTCAGGTTCAGCCATGGGCAAGACATGCCGTACTAACCAAGGCAGCGGCAACAAAAGTAGCAACCAGGCAAACTCAAAAACTAACATCTTGCCCCCATTCGAAGCTGTTTGATCCACTCGCGGCTTGCCTCAATACAGTCTTGCCAATCCCGCTGTGTCGGTGAGATTTGTTGATACAGACCTGTGTGCCAGCTTGGCTCAAGCCGCTGGAACTTAGGCTCGGCTAAGTCCCTATCAAGCCACTCAAGCCAGGCTTTTCCACTGAGCCCTGCCACCTCTTCACGAGTAAAATGGGTCAACGCCACTTGCCTTAATAGGCGATCTAGCGCTGGCAGGTTGGCACTGTGCTCGATGGCAATAAGCTGTCTCAGCGCAAAGCGCTTGGTTTTACTCTTTGCATGCCAGATGGCAAAGCAGGTCACACCGGCAAGGCTGATACCCATTATTAGCAACCAAAAGATTGTTGGTAGCGGCCACCAACTGGGCTCAAGTGGGATCTCAAGCGGAGCAAGGTTCAACTCACTGTTCACGTTACCCTCCCAATTGGCTAAGCAAAGGCTGCGCGGCAGTCACTTCATAGATAGGGGCTTGCCAGCGATTAGATAAGCGCTTGAGCCTTGCGCGATGCTGAGCAAAGTCATCAGACAGGTGCGCTCTGGTATGCTTGGATGAAAAGTTCAGTTGCAGGGCGCGTAATCGGTCACCTAACCAAGCATTACCACGAAATTGGGTTTGACCCAACTCAAGCGGGTCGTATATATGCACCAGTCGCAGGCGATTATGCTGGGCTAACTGCTCAAGGCTCCGCTCTGCATCAGCGTCTAAATTGTTGAAGTCACTGATGATCACCACATCGCTCCCTTTAGGGCAAAGCCGATGTAGCTGCTTCATCGCTTGGCGAAAGCGTCTTTGTCCGCTTTGCGGTGATACCTGCTGCGCTTGGCTTTGAGCATCGAGCTGAGTATGACGTAAGGCATTGATCACCTGTAACGGCCCCTGTTGACGCGCGGTCGGCATACAGTCTTCAACACGCTGATCGCCAATCACAACCGCGCCAACCCTGTCCTTCTGCGCCACAGCAAGCCACGCCACCAAGCTGGCAAGATGACCGGCTTGCACCGACTTAAACAGCAGTTTCGTTCCCCACTGCATGCTCGAGGTCAGATCGACCGCCAACATGACTGGACACTCGCGCTCTTCGACATAGAGCTTGGTGTGTGGCTTGCCAACACGCGCCGTGATACGCCAGTCTATCGAGCGCACGTCATCGCCATTTTGATATGGGCGCACCTCAGAAAAGTCCATTCCACGCCCTTTGGTCACGCTGTCGTTTTGACCACTCAGATAAGACCAAATACTGCGAGAGGGGGGCAACCAACGCTGCGAGTGGCGCTGGTAATACAAAAGCTCCGCCAGACTTAAAGCTTGGCCATCACTGTGACGGGGTAAGATCATGCGCTTGTCACCAAGGCTAACAAGCGGTCAATAATTTGCTCTGCAGATATGCCCTCTGCCTGCGCCTCATAGCTGCGCAGCAATCGATGTCGGAGCACGGGATAAGCCATACTGATCACATCTTCTGGGGTGACATAATCTCTCCCAGCAAGCCAAGCATGGGCTCTGGCGCAACGATCGAGTGCCAATGTCGCCCTTGGGCTGACGCCCATTTGCAGCCAGCTAGCTAATTGGTCATCGTATTGCTGTGGATCGCGCGTTGCGAGGACCAAACGCAGGATGTACTCCTCCACTTCTTCTGCCATATACAAGCTCAGCGCCTGTTCGCGCGCAGTAAAGATCTCGTTTTGGCTTAACTCCACCGCCTCGCTCGCGCTCACGCCTAAGGCTTCGCCGCGGTTAAGGCGCAAGATGGCGCGCTCACTGTCTAAGTCTGGGTAGCTAACCTGCAGTTGAATCAAGAAGCGGTCAAGCTGCGCCTCGGGCAGCGGATATGTGCCCTCTTGCTCTATCGGGTTTTGGGTCGCCATAACCAAAAATAGATCCGGCAGCGAGTAGGTCTGCTTACCCACGGTGATCTGCTTTTCTGCCATTGCCTCAAGCATGGCCGATTGGACCTTCGCTGGGGCTCGGTTGATCTCATCAGCTAGGATGAGGGAATGAAAAATAGGCCCAGCCTGAAAATCGAACTTTCCCGTTTCTGCTCGATAGATATCGGTGCCGGTTAAGTCGGCAGGCAGCAGATCGGGCGTAAACTGTAGGCGTTGAAAGCTACCCTCGATACAATCCGACAGCACCTTAACCGCGCGGGTTTTCGCCAAACCGGGAGGCCCCTCAACCAGTATGTGTCCATCCGCAAGCAAAGCGATCAGCAACTGCCGAATTAAATCCGGCTGACCAATCACCTGAGATTGAAGATAGAGATTAAGCGCTTGAAATTTTCCGGTGAGCGACTGATCAGACATGCAAAACCCTTGTGTTAAATCTATGAATACGTCAAGAAAGCCATTACAAGAAACAACAATCGAAACGTTTATACTGCGGCACAAGAATACCAACTTCTCACACAAGCGAAAGGCACTAAGGTGAAGATCTGTGAAAGTAATCTCAATAATTTCAGGGTAAGGTGGTAGGCCATATCCGACATTAAACTGGAATAATAGATAAAAATATTTCTCAGTTTTTGTCTATTTACTCACCATACCCTCCCCTCCTTAACGTGACACGGTCACATTACTTTTGTTCGCAAGTGATTGGTAGTGGTTTCAAGTAACGTACTTATACTGAAGTTGTAAGCCTGTTTAGATCGGTATCTGGCAACTGCTCCAATCGGTCGCTAAAATAGGTGCAAGTTATCAATGCCACATCCGTTAAACTTGAGTATTCCATCACACACCATGACCAGTACCCCACGCTTTAACCTCGACAGAGTGCACTATCGTCAAGCGGCACCTCAGTCCATTCCTTTGCCTTTGTTGCTCGAGGCGGATCCTGATGAGCAATCGATCGATCAATACCTCGACAGCTCACAGTGCTACTGCGCTGCGTTAGATGATGACATCATCGGCGTTGTGGTACTCAATCGCAGCGGCACAAATGTCTGTGAAATTCTCAACGTTGCCGTCAATCCAGATTACCAAGCCAAAGGCGTAGGCACGCAGTTACTGCAATATACGCTTGAGCAACTGACTATGCAGGGGATCAAGCGGGTTGAACTCGGCACAGGCACCTTTGGCTATCAACTGACTTATTATCAGCGATTGGGCTTTCGTGTTGACCGCATAGAAAAGGATCACTTCGTTAACAACTACCCAGAGCCTATTTGGGAAAATGGGATTCGCCACTTCGATATGTTGAGGCTATATATCAACCTGTAAGTCACTGGAGAGCGTAATGGTTTATAAGCTGAGGTAAGATTAAGGTGCCGTTACAATACCCTGGTTGTACCTGTCTCATTTGCCTCGCTTTAATCACGCATTATTGTTGTGTATTTGTTGCATTTTGCGCTAAAGTGTTGCTCTATCGTCGTTCCGGAATCCAGTCATGTCCAGTAGTAAAACGTGGAAAACCCCGCACAATTTTCTGATCATCGTCTCGATCATCGTGCCGATAGCCTTCTCAAGTTGGATGGCACTGCTGAATAACTTTGTTATCGAGAGAGCCAATTTTGACGGAGCAGACATAGGTTTGCTGCAGAGCGTACGTGAGATCCCGGGGTTTCTCGCCTTTACCGCCATCTTTGTGATTGGGTTTATCAAAGAGCAGCGCTTTATGATCATTTCACTGGCGATGCTCACTCTAGGTGTAGTAGCAACCGGCTTTTTCCCGAGTATGTGGGGGCTAATGCTCACCACACTGTTGATGTCGACTGGCTTTCATTACTTCGAGACCTTAAAGCAATCCCTCTCGCTCCAATGGTTGAGCAAAGACGAAGCGCCAGAGATGTTGGGCAAATTGATTTCTGTTGGTGCGCTTGCGTCTTTAATTACATACGCTGCCCTGTGGCTATGTTTAGAACAATTTCAGTTAGATTACCAATGGGTATATCTGCTATTCGGTGGCGCCGGGTTTGTCCTCTTGGTGTGGATCGCGTTTGCGTTCCCTAACTTTGAAACACAGACCCAGCAAACCACTAAGTTGGTACTGCGTAAACGCTACTGGCTCTACTACGCATTGACCTTTATGAGTGGTGCCCGTCGGCAGATCTTCACTGTATTTGCCGGTTTTCTTTTGGTCGAAAAGTTTGGCTACTCTGCCGCCGACATTACCTTGCTGTTTCTGCTCAATTATCTGTTTAACTTTCTGTTTGCCAAAAAGATTGGCCGTTTTATCGGCCGAGTTGGTGAGCGCAAGGCGCTGATCTTTGAGTATGTGGGTCTGATTGGTGTGTTTGTCGGCTACGCGGTAGTTGAAACAGCTGAATGGGCGGCAGCGCTGTATATCATTGACCACTTGTTCTTCGCCTTAGCGCTGGCAATAAAGACCTATTTCCAGAAAATTGCCGACCCTGCCGATATGGCCTCGACGGCCGGAGTAAGCTTTACTATCAACCATATCGCTGCGGTGGCTATCCCTGTCGCTTTTGGTATTGTCTGGCTTACCTCTCCCGCACTAGTGTTTTATGCTGGCGCGGCAATGGCCGCAGTATCCTTGGTGCTGTCGCTTAACATCCCTCGTCACCCAAGTGAGCACAACGAAGTAAAGGTTTTTAACTGGAACTAGCGGCTATCAAAGGCTTTACGCACAGGGGCGAACACAGCGCTTAACAAGGCGTTACTTACAGTTGCAGCGAGATTGGCCCGTTAACAGCCTTGAGATAAGGTAGCGATGACGAGCAAAGCGCAGATAGAGCCAGTCTGCCACGGGTTTTATGCCCCACCAGCGCAGCGGGGCATACAGCCAGCCTCGACCAACCAATTGCCAAGCCCGATGCGCCGCGTCAAGTCCAAGCAGCAACTTACCTTGCTCATCGATAGCGTGCAAAATATCGCTGGCACGCTGTGGGTCAATCTGTGGGTAGTGCTTGATATCTGGGCTAAATATATCGACGGTTTTAATGCGCTCGAGCTCATCGTGCTTGCTCAGGGCTTTCATCTCTTTGACGCATAGCGGGCAAGTCGCATCGTAGAAAACGGTCAGAGTCGCCATAGTTTGCTCCTTAATAGGTTTTAGCTAGGGTTACGCTGTGAGCTTGGCAAGGATCATTTGATCATAGCGGATAGTGATGTGGCTACTGTCTTCTCCAAATAGAAAAAAAGCACCCTAAGGTGCTCGTTTTGGCAATCAAGCCGACATGACATTTACTTAGCGCCAATCTCTGCGTATTGACGAAGTAAATCTGTAAGGGTTGCGACCCACTCAATCACATTACTTGGCGCTTGCTTGAGCACAACCTCAACATGGTTACAATGCACCTCAAGCGAAATCGCGCGCTCTAGCTGAAAAGAGACCGCATAGAAATGCCACAGCAATAGACGCTGCATACGCTGGATATTTTGCGTAGCGTTCTCCGACTCGGCAAACAACGCAGGCAATTCTGCAAGCGCAATCGCACTCAGGCGCAGCATGGCATCAAACTGTGCTTCTTGCAGGCGCTCCTCTGATTCAGTCTCTTCACTCTCAAAGGTAAACAGCTCGCTAACCGACTCTTCCGGTACCAAGCGGTGAATAAGTCGCAGGGCAAGCTCGGTCAATTCATCTTTATTTGCCTGGTTTAGCGAATCGTAGGTGTAATCTAGCATAGGGATCTCAGGTTGACTGTTTTCGGCTATTTTAGTGCTTGCACACAAAATTGCTATCTCAACGTAACCCACCTGCTGCAAGGGCAAACAAGCTGTGGCAATATGGCCTCAGAATTGCTCAAAAAAGGAACAACTCGATGAAAAAAATTGCCGTTGTACTCTCGGGCTCTGGTGTTTTCGATGGAACCGAACTTAATGAAGCGGTGCTGACCTTCTTAGCACTCGAGCAACATCAACTCAGTTACGAAACCTTTGCGCCGAATATCGCCCAGGCACACTGCGTTAACCACTACTCAGGCGAGGTGGTTGAAGAGCAGCGTAATGTGTTGGTTGAAGCCAACCGGATTACTCGCTCCACTACCCAAGACTTGGATGAGTTGAACCCCGATGACTTCGATGCCTTGCTGTTTGTTGGCGGTTTTGGTGCGGCGAAAAACCTGTCCAACTTTGCGTTTACCGAGGGCGAATACGAGGTGTTGCCGTCAGTGAAAGGGCTGATTGAGCGTTTTCACCAAGACAATAAGTTTATTGTTGGCTTGTGCATTACCCCAGTACTACTGGCCAATGTACTTTCCGGCGTAACCCTGACACTTGGCAAAGACAAAGACATCGCAGCACTGATGCAGTCCAAAGGACACACTCATATCGACTGTCCAACCGAGGATTGTGTGGTTGACCAAGCCAATCGATTGATTACTACACCTGCCTATATGACGGCCCAGTGTGTGCTCGATGCCCACCTTGGGATACAAGCGACAGTCAAAGCGTTGGCCGACCGCCTTTGATCTCGGTGAGTTAGCAGCTGAGCGATTAAAGTTGCCTAGCTGCTAATAAAGCGCACCGCTCGACGCCGTGCAAAACTCACTGTCACATGCTCAATAAAAGCCCGAATACGCTTGGGCTGAAACCTGTCTCGATGATAAAGCATCGAGAAGTCAACGCTGGGAATCTTCCAGTCCTCAAACACCTCAACCAAAAGCCCTTGTTTTAACTCCTCACGGCAGTAAACCTCAGGTACGCGGATAATGCCTTGTCCCGCTGTCGCGGCCTTGACCAAGACACGGCCATTTTTACATGCAAGCGGCCCGCTGACATTAAGCTCGTAGGTCTGCTGCCCATCATTATGCAAAAAGCGCCATCGCGTCACTGACCCAGTTATGCACTGATGGTCGTTCAATTCACGCGGGTGCTGTGGTCGCCCCTTTCGAGCGAGATAGTCTCTGCTCGCCAAGGTGACGATATTGATATCGGCTAGCTTACGTGCGACAAATCCCGAGTCATCGAGCTTACCCATACGAAACGCCACATCAAAGTCATCATCGATCAAATCGACTCGGTGGCTGCTAAAGTCCAACTTAAGACTCACCTCGGGGTACTGACTCAGATAATCATTGGCAATATCCGCGATCAGCTCCTCACCGAGGTAACCACCCACGCAGTTGACCCTGAGCTCACCCTTGATCGAGTTTATCTCATCGATGGTGTTAAGCAGTGCATTGTCGATGTCACCCAAGGCCGCCGCACACTGTTTGTAGAGCGTGCTACCCGCATCGGTCAAACGTAAAGTTCGAGTGGTACGGATCACTAGCGTCACCCCGAGCTTTGCTTCCAGACTACTGATCTGACGTGAAACATGTGAGCGAGAAACCCCAAGTGCTTCTGCAGCCTTGGTGAAATTACCCTGCTGAACCACCAGCACCAAGGCGCGCACATCCGCCAAGTTAACTGATTCGATCATCGCCCACTTCCTTCGATTATTGTTGCACCACAACAACAGTGTTTCACTTAAAGTGATATATATCAACAAAGCCCTCTCGACTATGCTTTATCTCGTCGACGTAAACGGCGTGATAAGACACTCACATAGGAGAGAGAAAATGAAAAAACTGATTGTAATCACTGGCGCAAGTTCTGGTATTGGTGAGGTGATAGCTCGTCGCTTGAGTGACGCTGGCCACCCTCTCCTACTATTAGCGCGACGTATTGAGCGCTTACAGGCATTGAACTTGCCCAACACTCTGTGCGCGCAAGTCGACGTCACTGATAAGGCATCATTTGATGCGGCGATCGCCAAAGCCGAACAACAATATGGTCCAGTTGATGGTCTGGTCAACAACGCTGGTGCCATGCTATTAGGTCAAATCGATACCCAAGATGCAGCTGAGTGGCGACGCATGTTTGATGTCAATGTATTGGGTTTACTAAACGGGATGCAGGCAGTACTTTCACCAATGATCGAGCACAATCGCGGCACGATCATCAATATCAGCTCGATTGCGGGTAAAAAGACCTTCCCTAATCACGCCGCTTACTGTGGCACTAAGTTCGCTGTCCATGCTATCTCAGAGAATGTGCGTGAAGAAGTTGCCGCAGCGAATGTCCGAGTCACCACTATCGCCCCGGGTGCGGTTGAAACCGAACTGTTGTCGCATACGTCTTCACAAGAGATCAAAGACGGCTACGACACTTGGAAGAATGAAATGGGCGGGGTATTGGCTGCCGATGATGTCGCTCGTGCGGTGGAGTTTGCTTACAACCAACCTCAGAACGTGTGTATTCGAGAGATTGCTTTGGCACCAACCAAGCAGCAACCATAGTAAATACCAACCACTGCAACATCAGGCTTGGTAATCGATTACCAAGCCTAAATCACTACCTATTTGCCCTAACTCTCACCTGTAACCAAAGCTTTCCTGACTACATCAATCAGCCATTGATGCTTTTTACTGTAGCGATTCTTTTTGTGTACATAAGCATAGATTGGATGCTCCAACCTAAAGTCATGCTCAGTCACCTGAATAACCTTTAGCTTATCACTATGTTGCAGCACGGAGTTTTTATACATCGGACTGACCGCATCCGAGTGGATGAGTATATCCACAATCGCCTCAAATGAGGGGGAGCTGATCCCAATGGTGTAATCCATCTCCATGCTGGCTAGTTTTTTCAGTAGTGCTTGGGTTACCCCAATCGGTAAGGCGGAGTCATGCACCAGTGCAAATTCGTACTTCAACAGCTCTTTTAACGTGACTGTCCCCTCAAGTGGGTGATCCTTGCGTACCGCAAACCAGGTCTCGTGGGTACCCACTTCGGTGCTAGAGACAATTTTTTGTGAGGGTCGGTCTAACTCAATGACCATCTCTGTGTCTGAGCACAGGAGATCACTGAGGTGTTCACTTATATAGGGGTTAACAATCAACCTCGCCTTTGGCGCTACCCGTTTTACTGCTCGATATAATCTGGGCGTGAGCCAGGGGATCTGATGTCGGCCAATTGAGATCTTAATTGTTTCATCAAGCTCAGACGGGTCAAAAGCCCCTGCCTGCTGCACCTCACTCTCCAGTGAGGAAAGTAGTCCATTCACCCTCTCATACAACGAGTCGGCAAATGGAGTAGGCAAGAACCCACTCGGCGATTTAACAAACAGCGTCTCACCAAAGTAGTCGTTAAGCTTGGATATTTTCACACTCAAAGATGGCGCCGTAATGTGTAACTTCTTCGCTGCCTGACGCAGCTTCTTCTCCTCATAAGTCGTGACAAACGCCGTGAGTAGATTGAGGTCGATCCTCTTTTGTTTTTCTGACACTAACCAAGCTCCTTACTATCGTAATTAGAACTTAACACAGTAAAATCAGAAACAGTCTCTGTTTGTCCGATCTTTTAAACCATAATCTGCAGTACTTCAAAGCGAGTCTGATCGAAGAGAAAGCGGTAAGCTGTCCAAGCAGTCCCCCTAGCCTCTCGAAGCAACGCGATCTCGCCTCCCGCCTTTTTCCCCCAGGAAATAAAAAAGCCCACGGCAATCACGTGGGCAAAGTCTCTATTTACAAAAACAGATTAGTACATTGGACGCACTGCGAACTCTTCAAACAGATGCAGCATTGAATCGTCTGCCGCGATCTCGCTTGCTTTAAGCTCACCAGCGTAGTACTGGCCAAACTGCGCTGAGGTCAGCTTAAGCGTCTCGTTGGCTGGGCGGTAGTTTGAAGCCACATCTGGCACATACTCTGCTACGCCGTTACGAATATCGTAACCATATTGCTCGCCGTCGATATCAAGTACAAAGAAGCCCGACACACCCGATGCTTTTTCCGGCACGATACGCACGCGCATATAATCAACTGCAGTCGCAACATCGTTGCTTGCCCACTCAGCAGATTGTACCTCAGTCATGGTCACGGCTTGGTTGCCCTCCAGCGACTGCGCCGCCGACATGTACATATTACGAGCGATAATACCCGGTGACAGTCGACCAAGCTCACGGAACGTGCTCGCCAGGTTCTGACGTGCCACCTCATCAGCTGGGTCATTGTGATACATCAGTACCGCTAGCTCTTTAGCCCAAAGAAATTCACCTGCTGCATAGGCACGTTTGTATTCCTCTTTGAGCCCATCCTCGCCGATAAGACTAATCATGTTTGCGGCAAGAACATTGTTTGGTAGGTTGTGCATATCCTCGGCATAGCCAGAGAACCAACCAGCATTAATTGCCGGTGTCGCTTCATAGAAATGCTCTCGCTGGCCATACATATTGTTTACGTATGGGTGCTCTTTAAGTGACTGAGGTGCCTTGATGACATGCTTAAGCTGATCAGGGCGAACACCGTTATTGGTATGGCGAATAGCTTGGTCATAGGTGAACTGCATCGAGTCCATAACCGCTTCAATCGTGGTGCGAATCTGCTCTTTACCATGCATTGGCTTTGAGCCTGCACCTGAGGTCATTAGGATCTCAGGCTCAAGATCACGGATGAGCTTCAAATCACCGATCCACTGTGTCGGCGAGCGATATTGGTCACCACGCAGCGTGTAAGAGTTTTGCGATGCCATCACCACATTGTCGATGACCATGTCGTACTCTGGGATGTAATAAGTTACCGTATCCACTGCATCAGTGATCGCATGGTAACCAATAATCTCCAGCCCGCCAACGGTGATAGAGTCCCCATGACCAAGTGGGTGCGTGACCTCCATAAAGGCAGATTCTTTGATCACATGCTCCATACCCGTTGGCGACATATCGGCAGGGTTATGTTCTGCTGAGATATTGATACCAAATTGGTTCTTCGCACGAGCATTAAGCGTGTTCAAAAGCTCTGGGATTGGGGTCGCGGCAATCGCTCCCTCGCCCTTAGTTGCCTCAAGTTCGTTGGCAATCTCATGACCAATGATGATCGCTTCATCGCCATCGAGTAGGGTTCTGGTGCCATATTGGTAGTGCGAGTGGTCATAGGTTACCGCAATCACTGGTTTGGTCGAGATATGCTCACGGATATAGTCACGGAATGCTGTACCGTCCGCCGCAGACTCACCGGTATTCCAAACGATCAATCCCTCTTCAAGCTCCATCACCACTGGGGCGTAGAACGGTCCAAACATCTGGTAAACGCCAGGGATCACCTCTTCGTGACGCAACTGTTCAGAGACTTTACCAATCTCAAAGAATCCAGTTACATCCTCAATATTGGCAACGATGCCATTAGGCAAAGTCACGGGCGAGCCTGCTGGGGTAGGACTGCCATTATAGTGGGTGTAGTCAACGCCGGCGCTAACGCCAAAAGAAAGTGCAGAGATAGCCAATGCTAGTATGTTCTTTTTCATAGTAACCTCTTTTTGATTACCATCAGGCTACCAGCTCGAGAATCAGTCGAATATTTAACAGATGATAATTCGGTGTTAGTTAAAAACTAACACTAATAACGCAACTTAACCTTGGTCAATACAGTGCAACATCAAAAAGAAGATCGTCAAAAGATGACTATCAAGAACCAAATTATCTAGGTGGGACCAAGTAATTGAATAAGGGGAAGACGTTATCCCGCGCCGAATTTCGGCGCGGTTTATTATGGCTAGTCGTTCTACTTAACTACGACAGATAATGCCATACTCCTTGGCATCAACATAATGACCTGGCTTGCCCTCAGGCGTAGTGCACTGATAAGTTGCCTTAACAGTCTGCAGCGCAAAAGACGAACAAACTTGGCCGTACTCTTTCGCATCGATGAATCGACCTGGTTCACCACTTGCTGTCTCACATTGCGCATAGCTGTTATGCACAGTAAATGGCACACACAGATGGCCATACTGTTTGGCGTCAACTACCTTGCCGAGCTTGCCACTATCTGTAGTACAAACACTGCTCGCCTGAGTGGTTTGGTTTGGATGGGCATTATAACCGGCTTGCGCGTAACCCATAACTAGCACGGTGCTCGCCGCCACAATCACTGTTAGTTTGTTCATTGTTCTATCTCCCTTTCACTGTTTTCAGCGGGGAGAACACTTAAACAACCACCTCGGAACACACCCGCTAACTCGATTCTACGAGTTAGATCTAGGTCACACTGTCTTAAATATGAGACGGTCGCAATACTAAGAGAAATATCAACAAAATTAAACTGCCCAAAACACACATCTGGCACGGCGAACTCAACACACTCAATAACTACTCGTTCCCCGGAACAAAGTGATACTCGCTACCCGCCCCTAAAAATGAACCCCAAGCTTATTCAACTCTCGCTCACACTGAAGTGCGTCTAGAAACTGGATCGCTTTAATTCCCAGACTCTGAGCCCCAGCGACATTATGCGGCATATCATCAATAAACACGGTTTGTGAAGCGCGCAACCTGTCAATCCCAGTTAAAAATGTCCTGTCTTCAGCAAAGTAGAAATGTCCCTTTGAGGGTGTCTTAACAGAGTAGGAGAGTTAGGTCTTCGAGTTGGATGACTGAAATGATTCTGGGTCTGTAAGGACAGGATTGATTGCTCGGAGTTGCTCTTGCAGGGCGCGATGCTGGGCTTTGCGTTTTGGGGCCTTTTTGCTTCGGGTGCGTTTCTGCTGTTGCTCAAATTCTTCCTGTTTTTGCTGGGCAAATTTCAACACATTGCCCAGTCGCTTGTTATCCACCACTTGAGCCTGGTTGACGTTATTGAGCTTATCGAACGTTTTGAAGTTGAGTTTGCGATACCCATATTGGATGGCAATCTCGCCATTGGGGTAATCGAGTACCTTGACATTTTCATGGATCAATCGGGTATTTTCCTCCGTATCTTCAATCATATAGATGACTTTATCGTACTGAAATGTCAATGATTTTGAGAGCTTGCGGATCTCTTGCCAGCTAAAGATATCGTCCAACTCTTGCTCCGTTTCTCGTACGTTTCGATGCATGTCTTTCGGATATTTGGCCGGCTTGGCAAAGCGTTGATTAAAGTCAGCGATGAAGTAGGGAAGCCAAGCATTGGCCTCTTCAATGGTGCTGATCCCTTGCAAGCGCATCTCTTTGACTAAGCGGTCTTGTAGCGTTAAGTTGGCTCGCTCAACACGGCCTTTGGCTTGCGAGCTGTTCGCACAAATCAGTTCGATCCCCAACTCCTGTAAGACACGCCCATATTGCGTTTGTCCGACTTGTTTTCGTTGCTCTTGATTGACCCGAAATATCGAGTGCTTATCACTGTAGAGTGCCACGGGCTTGCCGTGCTCGCGCACATACTCTCGAGTCACGACCATGTAATCAAACGCAGATTCGGTCTCACTGAACCTCAGATTCATCAGGCGGCCCGTGGCGTCATCAACGAAGACCAGTAAGCAGCACTTGTCGCTGCGTCCTTCAAACCAGTCATGATGAGAGCCGTCAATTTGAACCAGTTCGCCAAGACAATCTCTACGATAACGAGGCTGATAAACGCGAGGCTGCCGCTGAGAATGCGGTACCCAGAGGCCATCGGCAATCATCCATTGACGTAAGGTCTCATTGGAAACCGGCAAGTTATGGATCTCTAGCAGTTTTTCTTGAGCGAATGTTGGAGCAAAGTCTGCGTAGTGCTTTCGAACAATGGCTAAGATAGTGTGACGATAATCATCGGGGATACGATTATTACTTGGTTTACCGCGAGCACCGTGTGCCAAACTAGCCGCACCGAATTCTCGTAGGCGGTTCATTAGACGCTGTACTTGGCGCTCACTCAGGTTTAGGATCTCAGCCGCATCTGCACGGCGTAAACGATGTTCACAAACATCATTGATCACTTTGTAACGTGAAAGGTCTTTGTCACTCATAGTTACCAACATCCCAATATCCCTTAAACAGGTTTACACAAGAATGAGGCTAGTTGTAGAACCTAAAAAAGAGACATTTTAACTTTGCTATAAAGTGACATTACAACTTTGGCCCTACAC
>NZ_JBPVIS010000009.1:0-251433 GCF_051660965.1 Vibrio glycogenivorans
AAGCGAGAAGCGAGAAGCGAGAAGCGAGAAGCGAGAAGCGAGAAGCGAGAAGCGAGAAGCGAGAAGCGAGAAGCGAGAAGCGAGAAGCGAGAAGCGAGAAGCGAGAAGCGAGAAATTTTTTCAACCCTGATCACTGCTGTCAAGTATTTCACCACCTCGAGCGCAGCGTACTCGCAGGGCAAAGCCCGATCTCGACTCTCGCCTCTTAACCAAAAAGGGGCCGGCCAAGCCAACCCCTCACACTAATGCCAAAACTGAAACCTAAAGGCCAGCGTTAGCAAACACTTGGTTAACAATCTCCTGCGCTTCCGCTTCGATCTGTTTTAGGTGCTCTTCGCCTTTGAAGCTCTCACAGTAGATCTTGTAGATGTCTTCTGTGCCTGATGGGCGAGCGGCGAACCAGCCGTTGTCTGTGGTGACTTTTAGGCCGCCGATGGCTGCGCCGTTGCCTGGAGCATGTGTTAGGCGGGCAGTGATGGCATCACCAGCTAGCGTATCAGCGGTGACCATTTCGGCAGACATCTTCTTCAGAATGTCTTTTTGTGGACCGTTTGCGACGGCTTGGATACGGTTGTACTGAGACTCGCCGTGCTTAGCGGCTAGCTCTTCGTAGTACTCTTGTGGGTTCTTGCCCGTCACAGCGGTGATCTCAGCGGCAAGTAGACACAAGATGATGCCATCTTTGTCTGTTGCCCATGGCGTGCCGTCTTTGCGCAAGAAAGACGCACCCGCACTCTCTTCACCGCCAAAGCCGAACTTTCCTGAGTAGAGTCCGTCAACAAACCACTTAAAGCCAACAGGCACCTCACACAGCTCACGACCAAGGTCAGCCACGACACGGTCGATCAGTGCGCTTGATACTAGCGTTTTACCCACAGCAACATCTTGTGCCCAGCCTTCACGGTGACGGTAAAGGTAATCAATACATACCGCTAGGAAGTGGTTAGGGTTCATTAGGCCTTTTGGTGTCACGATACCGTGGCGGTCGTAATCTGGGTCATTACCAAATGCAAGGTCGTACTGATCTTTCAACGCCAATAGACCCGCCATCGCGTAAGGTGATGAGCAGTCCATGCGAACTACGCCATCTTTATCTAGCGACATAAACTGGAAGCTTGGGTCGATCGCTTCGCTGACCAAGGTCAGGTTTAGATTGTAGGTCTCGGCAATTTGACGCCAGTAATCAATACCGCTGCCACCCAGTGGATCAACACCGATATTTAGCTTGGCTTTTTGAATCGCTTCAATATCAATCACATTGGTCAAGTCATTCACGTACGGCGTGATCAGGTCTTGCTCTACAAACAGATCAGAAGCTTTTGCTTGCGCCAAAGGCATGCGCTTAACGCCCTCTAGCCCATTAGCGATCAGTGCATTGGCACGGTCTTCGATCGCTTGAGTGAGTTCACCCTCTGCTGGACCACCGTGGGTTGGGTTGTACTTGATACCGCCGTCTTGCGGTGGGTTGTGTGATGGTGTGATCACGATACCATCGGCTTTCGCTTCATTCGCTTGGTTATAAGTCAGGATCGCGTGTGATACACCCGGCGTTGGCGTGTAACCATTGTTCGCCTGAGCGATCACCTGAACACCATTCGCAACCAACACCTCAATCACGCTGGCAAACGCTGGCTCAGAGAGAGCGTGGGTATCTTTACCGACAAAGATAGGGCCGGTTGTGCCCTTTTCTGCGCGCACTTCAGCAACTGCTTGGGCAATGGCAACAATGTGGTGCTCATTAAAAGAGGTTTTATCCGCCGTACCGCGGTGGCCAGAAGTACCGAACTGAACTTTATGCTCAGGGTTTGCGGCCTGTGGTTGCAGTAGGTAGTAGTTAGACACTAGGGCTGGAATATTATGCAGGTCTTGCTGTTGCGCTTTTTGTCCCGCACGTGGGTGCATAGCCATGACGACATCCTTTCTAAATTACAAAAATAAAAAAAACCTCATAATACTGATTTTGATCCCAGCATTATGAGGTTTACATCCAATTTTTCTAAATTGACAGTGTGACTTTTTCAATCAAATCAGCCGGAAAGCTCATTCGAGCCATAAGCTGCTCGACCATCTGACGTTTGCGGCTGGTGTTGTTATTGGTGATCACCCAAAACGGTGTATTTGGGATCGCTTTTGGCTTAGTTGTCTTGCCACCCTCAAGCAGTGTCTGCTCATTGTCCGCAAAGTAAACGCGCTTGCGGCCCTTAACCTGCATCGCTTCCGCGAAGTCTTCTGGGCTCAGTGTGTACAGAGTCGAAAGCACCAACATAAAGCGATCAATCGCCTTTTTCAGTCCCGCGAACTCATCTGAGATCAATAGCGATCGCATCTCTTTAACACTATCTACGCCGTTAATGCGACCCGCATCTTTGCTCACTACAATGCCTTGTGGCTCCTGCGCTGCAAGATTTGCCGCTGCAGGTATACCCATCGCGGGTACACCTTGTGTTGGTGCCGCCTGACCGTTTCGATCAACCTTTAGCAGGCGACGTAGAATGTCTGATGCACTCTCGCCGATATGCTGGGTTTGGCTAGCAATGTAGCGGTAAAGATCCTCATCAACCTCAATTGTTTTCATTCGCTTTTCACAATCTCAATGTTTAAACTCTGAGGAATTATACCCAAGTCATCCTAAGATGCTAGGGATCATCCTGTAAATAACTACGCCTGAGTAGCACAATTATTAAAACCAACTATGTCAGAATTGCTCAATTATAAAATTCAGGGATCGGGTCAGCCGGTTGTGTTGATCCACGGCCTGTTTGGTAGCCTTGATAACCTTGGACTCGTCGCGCGTGGACTGGAAGAACACTATCAAGTGATCAGCCTAGATCTGCGCAATCATGGACGATCTTTCCATCACAACACTCACACCTATCAAGAGCAAGCGCAAGATGTGCTGGCTCTACTTGATCACCTTGATCTGCAACGTTGCTCACTCGTCGGTCACTCTATGGGCGGTAAGGTAGCAATGAAGATCGCCAGCCTTGCCCCGCAGCGCGTGGAAAAGCTCACCGTGATGGATATGGCCCCCGTTGCCTACACCACACACAATCATGACAACGTCTTTGCCGGACTCAAGTCGGTGATCAGCCACCAGCCCACCTCTCGCAAGGAGGCAATGGCCCTACTTGCTAACAGCATTGAGATGGAAGGCGTGCGTCAGTTCCTATCCAAGTCGATGTTTAGCGATGAGGGGATTATTCGTTGGCGCTTTAATGTTGCCACCCTGCTTGACCAGTATTCCTCTATTGTCGGCTGGCAGCCTGGGGAGCCATTTGAGCAGCCAACCCTGTTTATGAAAGGCGCCAACTCTGACTATATCTTGGCTGAGCACCAAAGTGCCATCGCCCGTCAATTCCCACAAGCGAAGGCGCATATCGTTGCCAATACCGGTCATTGGCTGCACGCTGAAAAACCTCAGGATGTGATCCGAGTGCTGCGCCGATTCTTACAATCTGAGTGAGCACTCGGGTGTGTCGCACCGAACTGAGAACACTCACAGATAGTCAAACGACAATCATTAACATCTATCTATAACAGTGTTATAGTGCGCGCAAGCAATTTGGCATCAAGGGACAGTATGCTATACGACTACATGAACGTATTGGAATCGATTGGGTTGGATCTGTTGTTTGCCGCGATCTTTTTTATGATCGGCATGGCCATCAAAGATGTTCTCAACCAAGCCAAGGTTCCACCATTTGGTCGTCGCATCGTATGGTTGGTGCTGTTTCTCGGCTGCGCTGGATTTATTGCCAAGGGCATAATTCAGATCAGTTGGGAAGGCACGGGATTATAGCCAGGAGAACCAGCGGAATAACCACTGCTCCTCTTTTTTGCCAACACTAAACAAACAAAGGTAGAGAATCTATGGCAAGTGTAGGTATCTTTTTCGGCAGCGACACAGGTAACACTGAAGCTGTTGCTAAAATGATTCAAAAGCAACTAGGTAAACAACTGATCCAAGTACAAGATATCGCGAAGAGTAGCAAAGAAGACATCGATAACTTTGACCTGCTGCTACTCGGTATCCCTACATGGTACTACGGTGAAGCGCAGTGTGATTGGGATGACTTCTTCCCTGAGCTTGAGCAGATCGACTTCTCTACTAAGCTAGTTGCTATCTTCGGTTGTGGTGACCAAGAAGATTACGCCGAGTACTTCTGCGATGCGATGGGCACCATCCGCGACATCGTTGAAGCAAAAGGCGGCACCATCCTTGGCTACACGCCAACCGAAGGTTACGAGTTTGAAGCATCAAAAGCCCTAGTTGAAGGTGACGACTCTCAGTTTGTCGGCCTGTGCATCGACGAAGACCGTCAACCAGAGCTAACCGAAGAGCGCGTCAACAACTGGTGCAAACAAATCTTCGAAGAAATGTGCTTGTCTGAGCTCGCTGACTAACCTGAGCTCACTGTAAACTTTCCCACAAACCCAGGCTTATATGCTTGGGTTTTTGCTTTAAGGGTGCGGGGTTCGGGTTACACTTCGTTCCGAGTATCGAGGAATACACCGCGCGTGATGCCCCCCTCGATTCTCGATTCTCGATTCTCGCCACTGTGGTTTTAATTATCCTTTGAACATCAAGGTTTAATGTTGTGCTCGCTTGCCCTATAATCAGGGGATAATTAGATTATAGAAGCCGCAGATCGCCAACAGGAACGTATATGCCGGACAACAATAAAGCCTTAAAGGACGCTGGCCTTAAAGTCACCTTACCAAGGTTAAAGATTTTAGAACTACTCCAACAACCAGATTGTCAGCATATCAGTGCTGAAGATTTGTATAAAAAGCTCATTGATCTTGGTGAAGAGATTGGTCTTGCGACCGTCTATCGAGTTTTGAACCAATTTGATGACGCGGGCATAGTGACTCGTCACCACTTTGAGGGCGGTAAGTCAGTGTTTGAACTCGCGACTCAACATCACCATGATCACTTAGTATGCCTCGACTGTGGTACTGTAATAGAGTTCTCTGACGAGGTTATAGAGCAGCGCCAAAATGAGATCGCGCAAAGCTACGGTATGACTCTGACAAACCACAGTCTATATCTCTACGGCAAAAGCGTTGATGGTGCGTGTAAAACCAATCCTGACGCACATAAAAAGAAGTAAGCTCACGCTTCTTAAAGTAACCAGCCTCTGTGGCTGGTTTTTTATTACCTTAGTTTTCATTACTAGGTGAAAAGAAAAAGGTCAGCGCTAGGCTGACCTTCTATTCAACAGAGTAGCTTAAAGCTTACTTCGACTCGATCTTAGCCCAAGTATCACGCAGGCCAACCGTGCGGTTGAATACCAATGACTCTGGAGTCGAGTCCTTAGAATCAACGCAGAAGTAACCGGTACGCTCAAACTGGAAGCCCGCTTCAGCGGCAGCAGTTGCTAGGCTTGGCTCGACAAAACCATTTACCTTCACCAGTGACTCTGGGTTAATCGTCTCAGCAAAGTTATCTGCCGCGGCTGGGTTTGCAACGGTAAACAGGCGATCGTAGAGACGGATCTCAGCAGGTAGGGCCTTGTCTGCCGATACCCAGTGGATCACACCTTTCACCTTACGACCATCGGCTGGGTTTTTACCTAGCGTGTCAGCATCATAGCTACAGAAAATCGTCGTGATGTTGCCCTGCTCATCTTTTTCAATGCGCTCAGCCTTGATCACGTAAGCTCCACGTAGGCGAACTTCTTTGCCTAGCACCAAGCGCTTGTACTTTTTGTTGGCTTCTTCGCGGAAGTCATCGCGCTCAATCCACACCTCACGTGTGAACGGCACAGTGCGCTCACCCATTTCAGGCTTGTTCGGGTGATTGGCTACCGTCAGCTCTTCCACTTTACCT
The DNA here is from genome assembly GCF_051660965.1 of Vibrio glycogenivorans. Classification (NCBI taxonomy): domain Bacteria; kingdom Pseudomonadati; phylum Pseudomonadota; class Gammaproteobacteria; order Vibrionales; family Vibrionaceae; genus Vibrio; species Vibrio glycogenivorans. The sequence goes on from NZ_JBPVIS010000009.1 coordinate 5,834, forward strand.
TGGTCGTAGTTCTCAATAACGATCTTAATTGGGTCCAACACCGCCATTGCACGTGGCGCGTTCTCGTTAAGATCATCACGAATACAAGACTCAAGCGAGCCAAACTCAATCATATTCTCTTGCTTGGTCACGCCAATACGCTTACAGAACTCACGAATTGACGCAGCGGTAAAGCCACGGCGACGCAGACCAGAAATGGTCGGCATACGCGGATCATCCCAGCCTGATACCAGGTTCTCGGTGACCAACTGGCTCAGCTTACGCTTCGACATAACCGTGTATTCAAGGTTCAGGCGGCTGAACTCGTATTGACGCGGCTGGCAGTCGATCGTGATGTTTTCCAATACCCAGTCGTATAGACGACGGTTGTCTTGGAACTCAAGCGTACACAGTGAGTGAGTGATACCTTCCAGCGCATCTGAGATACAGTGCGTGAAGTCGTACATTGGGTAGATACACCACTTATCACCCGTTTGGTGGTGGTGAGCAAAGCGAACGCGGTAAAGCACTGGATCGCGCATCACCATGAACGATGAGCCCATGTCGATCTTGGCACGTAGACACGCCTTACCTTCCTCGAAGCCGCCATCACGCATCTTTTCAAATAGCGCAAGGTTCTCTTCAACGCTGCGATCGCGATAAGGACTTGGCTTACCCGGTGCAGTCAGCGTACCACGATATTCGCGGATCTCATCTGGCGTTAGCTCTTCAACATAAGCCAGACCCTTTTCGATCAGCTCAACCGCGTAACCGTAGAGCTTGTCAAAGTAGTTTGATGAGTAACAGATGTCGCCCGACCAATCAAAGCCCAACCAGCTCACGTCGTTTTTGATCGACTCAACGTATTCCACGTCTTCTTTTTCTGGGTTGGTATCATCAAAGCGAAGGTTACACTGACCTTGGTAGTCCTGAGCAATTCCGAAATTCAAGCAAATCGATTTCGCGTGACCAATGTGCAGGTAGCCGTTTGGCTCCGGTGGGAAACGCGTATGAACATGATTATGTGTTCCGTCGGCCAGATCTTTATCAATGATTTGGCGAATGAAATTCGATGGACGAGTTTCAGTTTCACTCATCAAGAGTACCTCAATCTTTTAATTATCTTCTCAAGCCCCTTTCTCAGGGCGTATCTGCTAATAATCCATGATTCTGCAGCCAAACACAACCTAATATACCCAAGTAACCCTAAGATGTAGTTTCAACGCATACCCGAGTAACCTCAGAATGCCGCTTCAAAAACAAAATGAGCCCCTAAAGGGGCCCATCGCTAAAAGGAAACTCACAGATTACTGTGGCAGAGGCACTACCGACAGGTCTTCATCAACCGGAATGTTCTTCATTTCACCGGCGACAATCTCAGCTAGGGGGCCCAAGATAACCTGAACGTTGTTGGCACCTAATTTCACCACGCCCATCGCACCCAGATCTTTGAGTGTCTTCTCATTAATCACGCTGGTATCTTTGATGGTCAAGCGCAGACGGGTAATACACGCATCAATGCCCTGTACGTTTTGATGACCACCCAGTGCCTTGAGGTATTGCTTTGCAAGCTCAGAGGCATTTTCAGAACCCGTCTCGGCAGAGTCCTCTTCATCTTCACGTCCAGGCGTCTTTAGACCAAACTTCAAGATTACAGTACGGAACACTGCATAGTAGACACCAAAGAACACTAGGCCTTGGATAATCAACATATACCAATTGACCGCAAGAGGGTTACGCGTTGATAGCACCATATCCACCAAACCGGCCGAGAAACCAAAACCGGCAATCCACTGCATTGAGGCGGCGATAAACACCGACACGCCGGTGAGCAATGCGTGCAGAACATAAAGCACTGGCGCAAGGAACATAAATGAGAACTCAAGCGGCTCAGTAACACCAGTAAAGAAGGAAGCAAAACCCGCCGCTAACATAATAGAGGCAACTTTGTTTTTATTCTCCGCCTTTGATGTGTGGTAGATGGCCAGCGCTGCGCCCGGCAAACCAAACATCATAATCGGGAAGAAGCCAGCCTGATACATACCGGTCACACCGACAACCGCCGTGCCTTCGGCAAGAGATTTTGCACCGCCAAGGAAGTTAGGGATGTCATTAATACCCGCTACGTCAAACCAGAATACCGAGTTCAATGCGTGGTGCAGACCAACTGGGATCAACAAGCGGTTAAAGAAGGCATAGATACCCGCCCCCACTGAGCCCATGCTCTGGATCGATTCACCAAAGTTAACCAAACCGCCGTAAATCGTTGGCCAGACGTACATCAAAACGAACGCTATCAGAATACCAGCGAAAGAGGTCAGGATAGGCACCAAGCGCTTACCAGAGAAGAAGGCCAGGGCTTTGTGTAACTCGACAGTAGAAAAGCGGTTGTAAATCTCGGCGGAGATAATACCAACCAGGATACCGACAAACTGGTTCTCAATCTTAGAGAACGCCGCTGGTACTTGTGATGGGTCAATGCCCTGGATCTGAGCAACCGCTCCAGGAGAGAGCAAGGTCGTCACAACCAAGAAACCAACAAAGCCCGCCAGCGCCGCCGCGCCGTCTTTGTCTTTTGACATTCCATACGCCACACCGACAGCAAACAATACCGACATATTGTCGATGATCGCGGCGCCCGCCTTAATCAAAAAGGCGGCCAAAGCGCTGTTCGCCCCCCAACCCTGAGGATCAATCCAATAACCGATACCCATAAGTATCGCCGCTGCAGGCAGGGTTGCCACTGGCACCATCAGTGCCTTACCTACCTTTTGAAAATATCCGAGAATGTTCACCGTCTGTTCCCCCTGTCAAATTATCGTATTCCGTTTGAAGGACTTTTTTTAGTCGCTCAATTTAGTCCATTTCAGTTTACGGCGATAAATTCGCTCCGCAAATTAAAACCGTGCCAAATGTGATCACAATCACCTGTAAAAGGTGAAATATCGGGTTTCTGCTAGCCAGATCATAAAACTTATTTTAAGATGCAAATTAACGCAAAGTTTTGCGTATAGTAGTCAATATAGTCAGATGGCATCTATTATTAAACCACTGAATAATATAGGCATAGATGAATTAAGCTAAGATTACGTTTGATGATCTTAGCAAAACCTATACACTGCCCGATAGCGCTTAGGCGCCTCGCTGGCTAACAGACATAATTTGTTGCGTGAGTAAAGTTGCTTTATCGCTGATAACCATCTGCTAATACCAATCTAAAGCAGTCTGCACTTGCCAACGTCCCTCGCTCACTCGCTGATTAAACAAAGGATTTACTCATGTACGCGCTCACCAACTGTAAAATCTTCACGGGTACTGACGTCTTGACCCACCACGCAGTGCTTGTCGAGGGGGATCGCATCGCAGGGCTATGCTTACAATACGACATACCAGCCGACACGCCTTGTGTCGACCTCGACGGTGCGAACCTCAGCCCCGGCTTTATCGACTTACAACTTAATGGCTGTGGTGGGGTGATGTTCAATGATCAAATCACCCCTGAGACGCTGCACATCATGCACCAAGCCAATCTCAAATCAGGCTGCACCAGTTTCCTGCCGACGCTGATCACCTCGTCAGATCAGGACATGCGCCAAGCCGTCGCTGCCGCGCGAGATTACCACAATCAGCATCAAAATCACTCCCTTGGTTTGCATCTCGAGGGGCCGTATCTGAATGTGGCCAAGAAAGGCATTCATAATGTTGACTTTATTCGCCCCTCTAACGACGCGATGATCGATTACATCTGCGATAACGCCGATATAGTACGTAAGGTCACCCTCGCGCCCGAACACAATAACGCTGAGCATATTAAGCGCCTAAATCAGGCAGGTATCGTTGTCGCGATAGGCCATACCAACGCCACCTATCGCGAGGCGATGGACAGTTTTGCTAACGGTATTTCCTTCGCTACTCATCTTTTCAACGCCATGACACCAATGACCGGTCGTGAGCCAGGTGTGGTCGGTGCCATCTATGACTCGCCAGAGGTCTATGCGGGTGTGATAGCGGATGGCTTCCATGTCGATTATGCCAACATACGCATCGCGCACAAAATCAAGACTGACAAGTTGGTATTAGTGACCGACGCCACAGCTCCTGCAGGCACAGAGATGGATCACTTTATTTTTGTCGGCAAGAAAGTATATTACCGAGATGGTATGTGTGTGGATGAGAATGGCACACTCGGGGGCTCGGCCCTCACTATGATAGAAGCGGTGAAAAACACGGTTGAGCGGGTTGGTATTGCGCTAGACGAGGCTCTGCGCATGGCCACACTCTATCCCGCTCGAGCAATCAATGTCGACAACCAGCTTGGTCAAATCAAGCAGGGCATGGTGGCTAATTTGACCGTGTTTGATGACCACTTTTGTATCCAAGCCAATATAGTTAATGGAAAATACGAGCAAATATGAGCATGAATGGCGCACAGATAGGTAACGTAGACTTAGTAAAACAGCTTAATAGCGCCGCAGTGTATCGGCTGATTGACCAACAAGGCCCGATCTCTCGTATCCAAGTGGCTGAAATCAGTCAACTTGCACCAGCCAGCGTCACTAAAATCACGCGCCAGCTGATCGAGCGGGGCTTGATCAAAGAGGTCGCACAGCAAGCCTCGACTGGTGGGCGAAGAGCCATCTCTCTACAAACAGAAGTCGCTCATTTCCACTCAATTGCGGTCCGTATTGGCCGAGATTACGTTCACCTGAGTTTGTTTGATCTCGGTGGTGCCCTGCTCGCCGATACGCACCATGAGTTCTATTACACTGAGCAAGACGAAATGATGGACGGCGTGATCGGTTTTATCCGTCACTTTATCGCCGAGTACGCGGCGCATATTGAACAGCTGATCGCCATCGGTGTCATCCTGCCAGGGTTGGTCAACCCCGAGAGCGGGGTGGTTGAGTACATGCCCAATATGGACATCGATAACTTAGAACTGTCTGCGATTATTGAGCAGACATTCTCGGTTCAGTGTTTCGTCGGCAACGATGTGCGCAGCATGGCGCTGGCTGAGCACTACTTTGGCGCGAGCCAGGACTGCCAAGACTCGATTCTAGTCAGTGTTCACCGCGGCACCGGTGCAGGAATCATCGTCAATGGTCAGGTCTTTTTAGGCTTCAATCGCAACGTGGGAGAGATTGGTCATATCCAGATAGACCCCCTTGGCGAGCAGTGCCACTGTGGTAATTTTGGTTGCTTGGAAACGGTCGCGGCTAATCCAGCGATTGTAGAGCGAGTGCGCAAACTGATTCATCAGGGCTATCAGTCCAGTCTCGCCACACTCGACAGCATCACAGTTGACGATGTCTGCCAGCATGCCAATCTCGGTGACGAGCTGGCTAGACAGAGCCTGGTGCGGGTGGGTAACCAATTAGGTAAAGCCATCGCGATCACGATTAACCTCTTCAACCCGCAAAAAGTCCTGATTGCCGGGGATATAACCAAGAGCGGCGAGATTCTATTTCCCGCTATTCAGCGCAACGTCGAGAATCAATCGCTGACCACCTTTCACAACGACCTGCCCATCATTGCCGCCGAGCTCGGTGATAAGCCTACGATGGGAGCCTTTGCAATGATAAAAAGAGCCATGCTTAACGGAGTGCTGTTGCAGAAACTGCTCGAAGAGGAACAAAATTCCAATTAGAATCAAAGGCTGTTTTTACAGCCTTTTTCATAAAGAATCATATTGCACATGGATATCATACTAATAAGTGCTGCATTTATCTCCGGCGTCGTGGCGCTCAAATGCAAACTACCACCACTGGTCGGCTTCTTGCTCGCTGGCTTTGTTCTACACCATTTTGGTTATCAAACCAACAACGTCATTGAGACGCTGTCTGATCTCGGCGTGACCTTGCTGCTGTTTACCATCGGTCTCAAGCTCGACGTTCGCTCTCTGCTGGCAAAAGAGATCTGGGCAGGCGCCACCTTACATAACCTGCTATCAACACTGTTTTTTACAGTCGCTTTGGGTCTACTTAAACTGCTGGGCATTCCGAGCTTGGCATCGCTAGAGGTCTCTCACCTGCTGCTGCTTGGCTTTGCTCTGTCGTTCTCAAGCACGGTTTTTGCCGTCAAAACACTGCAGGAAAAAGGCGAGATGAATGCCACTTACGGTAATCTCGCCATCGGTATCTTGATCATGCAAGATATCTTTGCCGTACTGTTTTTGACTGTGTCCACCGGTAAGATCCCTGAATGGTACGCACTAGGCTTATTTGCCCTGCCTCTTTTGCGCCCTGTATTTTTCAAGCTGCTTGATGGTGTTGGTCACGGTGAGATGCTGGTATTGATGGGGATTTTCCTTGCCCTGGTCTGTGGCGCGGGTCTGTTTGAAGCCGTTGGCATGAAGCCTGATTTGGGTGCCTTGATCCTGGGTATGCTGCTTGCCAGCCACCATAAAGCCTCGGAGCTATCCAAGTCGCTGTTTAATCTAAAAGAGCTGTTTCTGGTGTGCTTCTTTCTCAACATCGGCCTATCAGCAGAGCCAAGCTTGCAGGGGCTCGGTCTGGCACTGCTCTTCATGCTTCTTTTGCCAATCAAAGGACTGTTCTACTTCTTTATCATCAATCACTTTAAGTTTCGCGTGCGGACCTCGCTGTTTGCCTCATTGACCCTGTTTAACTTTAGTGAATTTGGTCTGATTGTGGCCGGCCTTGCCTATAAACTCGGCTGGATGAGTGGCGATATGCTGGTTGCCATTGCGCTAGCGGTTTCAATGTCGTTCGTCGTCTCTGCCCCAATCAATAACCACGCCCACAGCCTTTATTTACGTGTTGGACGCTGGCTAAAAGAGCATGCGGCTGAAAAGCTCAACCAGCGCGATCAATTGATTGATCCCGGCAGCGCCCAGGTGCTGATTCTAGGTATGGGCCGTATCGGTTGCGGTGCTTATGATGAGCTGCATCAGCGTTATGGCAACCTGATCCTTGGGGTTGAGGTGCGTGAGGAAGCCGCCGCGGCTCACCGTACTCTGGGACGGAATGTGATTGTTGGCGATGCAACCGACTCGGATTTTTGGGAACGGATCTTAGACACCGCTAATGTCAAATTGGTGCTACTGGCGATGCCTCACCACCTGGGTAATCAGACGGCATTAGAGCAGCTCCAGCGTAAAAACTATCAAGGGCAGATTGCCGCGATTGCCGAGTATTCAGATCAGCTCGAGGGCCTACTAGAGAATGGCGTTGATGCGGCCTTTAATATCTACCAAGAGGCGGGGAGCGGCTTTGCCCGCCATGTATGCGAGCAGCTCAACCCGGAGTTTGAGGGAACCAAGCGCTCTTAACGATTGCTGTGGTAACGATAAACCACTCGAGTAGACACGAAAAAGGACCTTAACGGTCCTTTTTTGATTACAAAAGCACCACACACTAAACAATATCTATATTTTTAACTTTTTTATTAAATATTTTTTAATCCAAGTGCACTAATGTTGTTTTGTTTCTTTTATTAGGTTGCATTTTTTAATCAAACTGGCAAATTGGAAACATAACTCACAAAAATTGTTTGTAGATAAGGATGTTGTATGTGTTCTGTATTTGGCATTTTAGACATAAAAAGTGATGCAGCTGCATTAAGACCGGTTGCACTTGAGATGTCGAAAAAGCTGCGCCACCGTGGACCGGACTGGTCTGGTATTTACTCTTCTGATCGAGCAATCCTAGCGCATGAGCGCTTGGCAATCGTCGACCTCAACAGCGGTGCCCAGCCACTGTATAGCCCGGATGGAAAACTGGTTCTAGCGGTCAACGGCGAGATCTACAACCACAAAGAGATCCGTGCGCGCTACGAAGGCAAATACGAATTCCAAACAGAATCTGACTGTGAGGTTATCCTCGCGCTTTACCAAGAGTACGGTGCCGACCTACTTGAAGAGCTCAACGGTATCTTTGCGTTTGTGCTTTACGATGAAGAAAAAGACCTCTACCTCGTTGGCCGTGACCACATCGGTATCATTCCACTGTACCAAGGCTTTGATGAGCACGGTAACTACTATGTCGCCTCAGAGATGAAGGCATTGGTACCTGTTTGTAAGACGGTGAGCGAATTCCCTCCTGGTAGCTACTATGGCTCAAGCGACAGCGAGCCTCAACGCTACTACACCCGCGACTGGAATGAGTACGCTGCGGTACAGGGCAACACCACTAGCAAAGAAGAGCTTACCGAGGCTCTAGAAGCTGCAGTAAAACGTCAGTTGATGACTGACGTGCCTTATGGCGTGCTGCTATCAGGTGGTCTTGATTCATCTATCACCTCTGCGGTTGCTAAGCGTTTTGCCGCGCTACGAATTGAAGATGATGGCCAATCAGAAGCTTGGTGGCCTCAGCTACACTCTTTTGCTATTGGTCTTGAGGGAGCGCCCGATCTTAAAGCCGCGCGTGAGGTTGCAGAGGAAATTGGTACGGTTCACCATGAGATGACCTACACCATCCAAGAGGGCTTGGATGCAATTCGCGATGTGATTTACCACATTGAAACCTATGACGTGACCACTATTCGCGCCTCAACCCCGATGTTCTTGATGGGCCGTAAAATTAAGGCAATGGGGATCAAGATGGTGCTGTCTGGTGAAGGGGCTGATGAGATCTTTGGCGGTTACTTGTATTTCCACAAGGCACCAAATGCGCAAGAGTTTCACGAGGAGACCGTGCGTAAACTCCTAGCGCTGAACATGTTTGACTGTGCTCGTGCCAACAAGTCGCTCGCCGCTTGGGGCGTAGAGGGTCGTGTACCTTTCCTTGATAAAGAGTTTATCGATGTAGCTATGCGCCTTAACCCACAAGATAAGATGTGTGGCAACGGCAAGATGGAAAAACACATTCTGCGCGAATGTTTCGAGCACTACCTGCCAGAATCGGTGGCTTGGCGCCAGAAAGAGCAGTTCTCTGACGGGGTTGGCTACAACTGGATTGATACATTGAAAGAAGTGGCGGAAGCGAAGGTAACGGATCAGCAGATGGCAACCGCAGAATATCGCTTCCCGTACAACACACCAACCACAAAAGAAGGTTATGTGTACCGCGAGATCTTCGAAGAGTTGTTCCCACTACCAAGTGCCGCTGAGTGTGTACCTGGTGGCCCATCGGTGGCGTGCTCTTCAGCCAAAGCGGTTGAATGGGATGAATCATTCCAAAACTGCGTTGACCCATCAGGCCGTGCAGTACAAACCGTGCACAACGATGCCTATGAAACTGCTTAATCGATAGATAGATATCGACTTGATAGCAAAACGCCCCTAGATAGGGGCGTTTTTGTTTTAAGCTAACCAGTCACTAAGACAACTCAAGGTCACTATTGTCCACCTTGACGGCCACCATCTGGTTGAGCATTTTGACCAACATGATAGAGCGCATTTCACCATCAGGCTCTTGATAGATAGCCTCCACCCCGGCAAATTGACCCGATTTAATGGTCACAGACTGACCTTGCTTGGGTAGCTCAGAGTTTTGTGGCTCTTCATTTAGGTTTTCAAGCTGTTTAAGGCTGGCGACGAGCTCAGCTTGAACCTCCTGCGGATAAGCACCCTGGCGAACGAAATCGGCGACACCACGCGTTGAGCGAATCGTGGTGAACGTAGGGCCGACCTCAAAGTCGAAATACACGAACATATACGAGGGAAAAAGTGGCTCCAACTTGACTTGTCGCTTGCCACGGATAATTTTCTCAACCTTGACCTTAGGGTAATAACACTCGACACCTTGGTTATCGAGATGTAGTGCCGCCCTCTCTTGATCTCCGCGCTTACAATACAGCACGTACCAACGTTTCATAGAACTACCACCAATTTATTTTTTATTTATCTTGTTGTTACGACGCTACTGCTTCTCCTGCAAGGCAAGGAAGCTGACGTTTTACAATATCAGCGAGCAGGGCAATGTGTGCCTCGCTATCGTTTAAGCATGGAATATATTGAAATTTTTCTCCACCAGAATGGGTAAAGATTTCGTGACATTCTACCGAAATTTCCTCAAGCGTTTCTAGGCAGTCCGAGGCAAAAGCGGGCGTGATAATGTCAAGTTTTTTAATCCCATTTTGGGCGAGTGTTTTTAGCGTCTCATCGGTATACGGCTGCAGCCATGGCTCGCGACCAAAACGAGATTGATAGGACATGCCAATCTGCTCATCCGACACGCCAAGCTCGCGGGCCAGCAAACGCGTGGTCTCTACACAGTGCTGTGGATAAACATCACCATTGTCTGCATAGCGCTGTGGGATGCCATGGTATGAACACAACAAGTAGTCGCCCTGCCCTTTGTGCTGCCAGCTTTCACGCACTCTCTCAGCCAGCGCCTTAATATACAGCGGGTGGCTATAGTAATCGGTCACGAGATGGTACTGGGGTACTCGCGTTAGCTTACCTAGGGCTTTGATCAAACCATCGCTCACCGCGGCCGTGGTGGTTGCTGAATACTGTGGGTACAAAGGCAACACCAGCAACTCTTCCACACCCCGCTGCTGCAACGTCTCAATACCGGCCAGAAGGCTCGGGGTACCATAGGTCATACCCAGTTCAACCGGCAATCCCAACGCCTGCTCGAGAAGGGCTTTTTGCCGCTGAGAATACACCATCAAAGGCGATCCTTGTTCCATCCATACCGATTGGTACAGCTTAGCCACCTTGGGAGAACGAATCGGCAGTATCACCCCATGCAGCAAGGGGCACCAAAGCCAGCGAGTCATATCCACGACGCGATGATCGTGTAAGAACTCACTGAGAAAAGCCTTCACCGCTTTAGGCGTTGCCGCCTCCGGCGTGCCTAAATTAACCAGTAAAACACCCTGTTTTTTCGCTTCCATCATATTCCGACCTGATTGACTTTAACAGTATTCGATACGCTAATTCCATGAAAAAGAGACAAAAAAAGCGACCTAAAAGAGGTCGCTTCACTATATCAGATCTCACCAGAGATTAAGACAGTGCTTTTTCTAGCTCTGCGCTTACCTCAGCAACTTGCTTCGTACCATCAAATTTTAGGTACTTGGTGTTGCCCGCTTGCGCTTCTTTACCGTAGTACTCGATAAGAGGTGCAGTCTGCTCGTGGTACACACCTAGACGCGCACGAACGGTTTCTTCTTTGTCGTCATCACGAACCACTAGGTCTTCACCTGTGATGTCGTCTTTGCCTTCAACCTTTGGTGGGTTGTAAACAACGTGGTAAGTACGACCAGACGCTAGGTGAGCACGACGACCCGCCATACGCTCAACGATAACGTCATCAGCAACGTCAAACTCGATCACGTAATCAACGTCAACACCCATCTCTTTAAGGCCATCAGCCTGAGGGATTGTGCGTGGGAAGCCGTCAAGTAGGAAACCTTTTTCACAATCGTCTTGAGCGATGCGCTCTTTGATTAGACCAAGGATGATTTCATCAGAAACTAGTTGACCAGCATCGATCACAGCCTTTGCTTGTTTACCAAGCTCAGTACCTGCTTTGATTGCAGCACGTAGCATGTCACCAGTAGAGATCTGTGGAATACCATACTTCTCCATGATGAATTGAGCCTGTGTGCCTTTACCTGCACCTGGAGCACCTAGAAGAATGATGCGCATGTTGAATCCTCTTGTATTTACAAACGATTTATACCGAAGCTCACTGCCTCGATGTCGACGAGCAACGATAAGTTTCGGTATAAGTAGATGTTCGCCTTGACTAAAAATTAACCGCAGCGTAAATGTGTGCCGTAGTCTAACACAAAAAAAGGGGTTTTCGCCCAGCTACGACGAAAGAATAAGGCACTCGCGAGCTTTAGCCTCGAGTGCCTCACTATTACAGGCTTTACGATTGATTATTTAATCAACAGTGTGTTCACCGCGCCCAAGAATTGCGATGGGTCTTCAAGTGAGCCTCGTTCAGCAAGCATCGCCTGACCCAGCAGTACCTCAACCCAGCGACCAAAGGCCAGCTCATCAGACTCATCCGCCATGCGCTTGACCATTTCGTGCTCTGGATTGATCTCAAAGATGTATTTGACCTCTGGCGCCGCTTGGCCTGCCGCCTCAAGCAACTTGGCCATCTGCGTGCCCATCTCAAAGTCATCCGTCACCACGACTGCTGGGGTAGAAGCCAGCTTAAAGGTGGTGCGCACCTCTTTCACGCGATCACCAAGGTATTCCTTAGTACGTTCAACCACAGATTGGAACTCTTGTTCCGTCTCTTTCTGCTTTTCTTTCTCAGCTTCGTCTTCAAATTTGCTCAGATCCAGCCCAGCTTTTGTAATTGACTGGAACTGCTTGCCATCAAACTCAGTGAGATAGTTCATCAGCCACTCATCAATGCGATCGTACATCAAGATAACCTCGATGCCTTTAGCCTTAAACTGCTCTAGGTGAGGGCTGTTCTTAGCCGCTGCGTAACTGTCGGCCGTGAGGTAGTAGATCTTATCCTGCTCTTCCTTCATTCGCTCAACGTAAGCAGCTAGGCCCACGGTTTGCTCAGACGAGTCTGACTCTGTCGATGCAAAGCGCAGCAGACCGGCAACCTTCTCTTTGTTGCTCATGTCCTCAGCTGGGCCTTCTTTCATCACTAGGCCAAACTCTTTCCAGAACGATTGGTATTTCTCTTCATCGTTCTTCGCCATGCGCTCAAGCATAGTCAGCACGCGCTTGGTACACGCATTACGCAGAGATTGGGTGACCTTGTTGTCTTGTAGGATCTCACGCGAGACGTTCAATGGCAGATCATTCGAGTCTATCAAGCCACGCACAAAGCGCAGGTAAGACGGCATAAATTGCTCGGCATCGTCCATAATGAACACGCGCTGTACGTAAAGCTTAAGACCTGATTTATGGTCGCGATTCATCATATCCCAAGGCGCTTTTGCCGGGATGTACAGCAGGCTAGTATAGTCGTTCTTGCCTTCCACGCGGTTGTGGCTCCACACCAATGGATCGGCAAAATCGTGTGATACGTGTTTGTAGAATTCTTGGTACTCTTCATCAGAGATGTCTGACTTATTGCGCGTCCACAGTGCTTGTGCTTTGTTGATCTGCTCCCACTTCTTCTCGCCAGTCTCTTTGCCTTCTTCGTCACGCTCCGCAGTATGAATCGATACCGGGATCCCGATATGATCCGAATACTTGCTGATCACCTCACGCAAGCGCCACTCATTAAGGAACTCTTTGCCCTCTTCGCGCATGTGTAGGACGATGTCCGTGCCGCGACGCTCTTTATTGATGGTTTCAATTGTGTACTCACCCTCACCGGCTGAGTGCCACTGAACCGCCTCTTCCGCTGCAACACCTGCTGCGCGCGTGCGCACTGTGACCGCATCAGCAACAATAAACGCTGAGTAGAAGCCAACACCAAACTGACCAATCAGTTGAGAGTCCTTGCTTTGATCTTCAGAGAGCTTAGAGAAAAATTCTGCCGTGCCTGATTTGGCAATCGTGCCAAGGTGCTCAATCACGTCATCACGACTCATGCCGATGCCGTTATCTGAGATGGTCAGTGTGTTCGCTTGCTCATCAAAAGACAGTTTCACACCCAAGTCAGCATCACCTTGGTACAGGTCTGGGTTGGATAAAGCTTGGAAGCGCAGTTTGTCTGATGCATCCGAAGCATTAGAGATTAATTCACGCAAAAAGATCTCTTTGTTTGAGTACAAAGAGTGGATCATTAGATGAAGAAGCTGTTTAACTTCTGATTGAAATCCGCGTGTTTCTTTGTTGTTGGTAACGGTTTCGCTCATAGTGACTCCAAAACGTCCTACTGTTTGATTGGGGTACTGCTGTATGACAGATACCATGTGATGCTTTGTAGATAAGGTTCAATTAAGCAAATTCAAGGTCAAAAACTGTAAATGGCGTGTTTTTTTTATCTATTTTGTTTATCCTATGCGCCGAAAAATCCTCAAATAAGCTAAATACAGCTTGAGGTTTTCGCCCGCAACACAAGCCCCAATGGGCCAAGCACGCATCAACAAATCGTCACTTGACATAAAAATGTCACATTCTTACCATCGTGACCCTTGAATGCAACGCGCGCAATGAGCAGTGAAGAGTTTTAGATTTTGGTCAACATTTCCACTGCTTCGATATAATTTTTAGGCCGCTCAGCGGTCGACTGAGGTGTAGTAAACGTTTATGAGTAATTTCGGTGACAAATATATACTCGCTGACAAGTTTCTATTCGATCCTAATAACAACTCTCTGTTTGATCAGGTTGATGAACAGACGATTCGTCTGGGCAGTAATGAGAGCCGCATCTTACTGTTGCTGGCCCAGCGTCCGAATGAAATCGTCACTCGCGCTGAGCTGCACGAGTTCGTCTGGCGCGAGCAAGGCTTTGAGGTCGATGACTCAAGTTTGACCCAAGCTATCTCGACGCTGCGCAAGATGCTCAATGACTCGACCAAGAATCCCCAATTTGTCAAAACTGTGCCCAAGCGTGGCTATCAATTGATCTGTCCCGTTGAGTCTGCCCCCGTCTTCACCACGCCAACTCAAGATGAGGAGAGCGCTGTGGAAACGCTGGAAGCGAAACTCAACACTGCGCCGTTAGAGACTCAAACCCCAGTTGAAGCGCCTGTGCCTGCAAGCCAGCCATTGGTGGATGAGAGCCCATCTGTCGAAAGCAAGCCGCAAACACGCCCGGCCTCAAAGTGGATGACGATGGTGACACTGGCAGTCGCCATACTCTTACCGGTACTTTCGCTATTTCACTCTCAACCTGAAGAGCAGCAGTTCCGCCAGCTGAGCCTGCTACAAGAGACACCCGTCCTAGCTCCGATCAACCACCCAGATTTGAGTGTCTGGCTGCCATCGATTGAGCAGTGTGTCACGCGCTATATGGAAAAGCGTAGTGATCAGCAACTGAGTGCGCCTATCGAGGTGATCGCCACCGGAGGACAAAACAACCTAGTGGTACTCAACTACATCCACCCAGTTGAAGACTCTGGCTCAAGCTACTCTCAACAACTGATCTCTGAGCCCAATACTTTAACCAAGATCTGCGAATAAGGACGGAGAATGATGAAACAGATCCATGCAACGCTCCTGCTTATACTCTCACTAGCCCTCAGTGCTTGGTTAGTGACGTCAGGTGACAACAAAATCGAAAAGTTGCTCACCTCGAAAGAGTGGCAATCACACAGCGTATCGCTGATTTCTGAGGATTTCGATCTCCAGAGCTATGGGCCTCTCGCCCGCGCGGAAATGACCGCCAACGTCAAATATCTGCCCAATGGCGGCTATATTCGCGCCGCAACAGTGCGCCTATTCAGTCACTCTGATGATAGTGTCGTGGTGATGAATATTACCGAGTCCGGTTTTTGGGATATCAGCGATAATTACCTGCTTATCTCCCCGACCGAGTTCAAAAACGTCACGACACCCAATGTGACCGATTTTACTGAACAACAGCTCGAGATCTTAAAGCAGATCTTTAAGATGAATGCCCAAGCTAGCCGCCGCATTGATATTGTCAATGAGAAGTCGCTGCTACTCACCAGCCTTAACCACGGCTCAACCGTGTTGTTTTCTCATTAACAACCGCGAGAATAAGAGACCGCTAAAACCATGGATTGGTTAGATGCATCGCTACTTTTTATCGGCTCTCTGCTAGCCAATACCCTCGCCTCCATGTCTGGTGGTGGCGCGGGCTTGCTACAGTTCCCCTTGCTGATCTTTCTTGGCTTACCCTTCTCACAAGCGTTAGCCACCCATAAAGTCGCCACTGTTGCACTGGGCCTAGGCGCCGCTTATACCCACCTCAAAGCCAAAACTTGCAGCACAATCACGATGATATACGTCATCTTGGCGGGTAGCTTAGGCGTGGTTGCAGGTGCCTATCTGGTGGTGCAAATCCCCGATAGAGTCGCTGAGTTGATGCTCGGTGTCATGATTATTGCACTTGGTGTGTACTCACGTTTTAAACCACAATTGGGCCAGAGTAACTTAGAAAAGAATCGTCACCCATTGGGTTACCTTGTTGGTGGTCTCGGATTGGCTGGAATCGGTGTTATCAATGGCTCACTGACCGCCGGCTCAGGGTTACTCGTGACCTTGTTTTTGGTTCAGTGGTTTGGCTATAGCTACAAGCAAGCAGTGGCGCTGACCATGATTTGTGTGGGACTATTTTGGAACGGTTTGGGCGGGGTCGCAGTGGTTCAAGCCGGTGCGCCCATTTACTGGCCTTGGCTGCCAATCCTTTTGCTCGCTTCGTTTATTGGCGGGGGGTTAGGCGCAATGATTGCGGTCAAAAAGAGCAATCAGTTTATCAAGAACTGTTTTGAAATTTTAACCCTACTGGTTGGATTGAAATTGTTGTTCTAACGAGTACCGCGAACGGCTCTCGTCAGAACACCGACACTCATCAAGCGATAGCGACCTGTTTGAGCACCTGCCCCTCAAGGCTGAGTACCTCAAGACGTTCACCATCGAGGAGCCCGTAGCTGGCTGGGTATTGATTGCGTGGAATCGTCACTGAGCCAGGATTGAAAATAAACTGCTCCCCCTGCTTTTCCGCAACAGGAATATGCGTGTGACCATGGGCGATGATATCCCCCTCTCGCAAAGCAGGGCGTTGCTCGGCATTGTACAGATGACCATGGGTTAAGAACATGCGCTGACCCGACGGCAACATAAGCCATGCGTAATCAGACATCATTGGGAACGCAAGCAGCATCTGATCGACCTCACTGTCACAATTACCTCGCACGGCAATGATCTGCGTCGCATACTGGTTTAACAGCTCAGCCACGGCTGGCGGATTATAACCTTCAGGGATCGCGTTTCTTGGTCCATGGTTGAGCACATCACCAAGCAATACTAAGGTGTCCGCCCCCGAGGCGTTGAATAGTTCAATAGCAGTCTCAGTCGCGGGCAGTGAGCCGTGTAGATCAGAGGCAAAAAAGAGTTTCATTGTCGTTCTCCATCGTCTTTGCCGCTATTCTACCGATTTTTTTGTCTGACAAAAGCCCTAGGCTTGGGTCGCCATCCCGTTGATGACGATATTGTTGTAGCTCACCATCCCCACCACTTGTTGATCATCGATCACCGGCGCGCGGCTGATACCAAAACGCTCAAACAAACGCGCGCAGTATTTGACGTTCATAGTCGAAGACACCGACAGCGCAGGCTTAGTCATAACTTCATAGATGTTGGTGCGCTCCGGCGAGCGATTTTGCGCCAAGACTTTTTTTGCAATGTCATTCATCAACACAATACCGTACTCATCACCGGCGTTGCGTTTCGCCACAATCAGCGCCTTGACCCGATGCTCTCGAGCGAGGTTGATCCCATCTTGCACCGTCGCCAGGCCGTCGATCATCACATAGTTGTTTGACATGACATCACTCACCCGTATTGCTTTCACGCCATTGCTCATAACTCGTCCTCCACAATTTTACTCAGTGATGCCACTTGGTGACTGACCCCAACGGCATCCTCAACATCGATCTGAATCGCGATCCCTTGACCAGATTCGACATCAAACTCCCCTACTTCGGCGATTTTTTCCAGAATGTGGCGCGATAAATGCTCCTCGACGACAAACAACAACACATCTTTTTGCGACTCCAGTGTCAGCCCAAAGAAGGTGCGCCTTTGGCTCAACCCCTCACCTCGCGCATTGTTGATCACGGTCGCCCCTGTTGCGCCAGATTGACGCGCCGCATCAAGTACTGCCTCAGTTCGACTGTCTTCAACAAACGCCAATAACAATTTAAATCTCATCTTTGTTCCCTCTCCCTGTGTGCCAGCCATTGCGTCATTTGCGCATACCCCATAACCGAAATCATTGGAAACAAACTCGCAAAAGCGATTAAGCCAAAACCATCAAGCAACGGGCTGCGGCCCGGAACCGTCGAAGCCAGTCCAAGTCCTAGTGCAGCGACCAAAGGCACGGTCACTGTCGAGGTCGTCACGCCACCGGAGTCATACGCAAGCGGCACGATCATCGCCGGAGCAAATCGAGTTTGTATCACCACCACGATATAACCACTGATGATGTAATACTGGATGGGATCCCCCACCACGATACGATAGCACCCAAGCGCAATGCCACAGGCGACCCCAATCGCGACAGCGATACGCAAACCATTGACACTGATTGCCCCCGCTGAAACCTGATTGGCTTTAATTGCGACGGCAATCAACGATGGCTCTGCAATCGTTGTACTGAACCCAATCGAGGCGGCGAACAGATAGACCCAGTAGTAATCAAACCATTGCAATGGCCCAAAGGCGCTGAGCCGACTGTGCTCAAGAAAGTTCACCGAGGTGAGCTGAATCGCCATCATATCGCCGAGCGGGAACAGTGCAGCCTCGAGCCCCATTAAAAATAGCGTTAAACCAATAACCACATATACGAAGCCAATCACGACCCGAGTCAACCTGGGCACGGCTCTTCTTAAGACAAAAAATTGAAAGGCAAATAAAACCGAGACGATCGGCAGGGTATCTCTAAGCGTCGAGACAAACGTTTCGCCGAGCATAACCAGGGTCACCATACCGCCCCCTGGCTGTTGACCCACATGCCAAACACCATCACAAACATCATCGGCACCAGTGAAGCAAAGGCAATCAGGCCGAACCCATCCACCAGCGGGCTGCGGCCTTTGATTGAAGACGACAGCCCAACCCCAAGTGCCGTCACCAATGGCACGGTAATCGTCGACGTGGTTACGCCACCTGAGTCATACGCAATGCCAATGATTTCTTGTGGGGCAAAAAAGGTTAATACCACCACCAGCACGTAACCGCCAATGATCATCCACTGAATCGACCAACCCTTGAGTATCCTAAGCACGCCCACCACCAATGCACTGCCGACAGAGATCGCCACTGTTATCTTGAGCCAAAAGGCGTAGCTACTACGTTGCTGCTCGCTATTCTCTATCATGCCCCCTTTTGCTGCGACTAACGAAGCCTCATTACTGACTGCCGTGAGCGCGGGCTCAGCAACGGTGGTACCAAAACCCAAACAAAACGAGAACAATAATAGCCAGCCAACCGAGCCCTTTTGTGCAAAGGCCTGAGCCATTGACTCACCGATAGGAAACAGACCAAGTTCGAGACCAAAGACAAACAGAGTCAAACCCAGCACGACCAGCACCAAACCCACTGTCACCTCGAGCAAGTAGGGCAACGGGCGCTGCAACACAACGAGTTGGAAAAAGGCAACCACGAGAATAATCGGCAATAAGTCTTTGAAACTGCTCGCACAGGCCAGCAGTAGCTCTTTCAGCGGACGCAAGGTACACTCCAATCCAGTGGTGAGTTTCGCGGCGGTAAAGCTCTATTGATTCAACTATGGCAAACAGAACCCTGCCTCGGTGTGAGCAAGATTCCATCCTCTATGTGCAATCGGCATTTCTTCTCAAATCAACGGTCAATCTTAAGCCATCACACGCGAAGCGCTTACCGCTTACTTGGCTATACTTGTCATTCTAGGAGGGATTATGAAAATACTACTCACCGGTGGGACCGGGTTTATTGGTCAAGAGTTGCTTAAAGCGTTATGCACTCACTCTTTGGTGATCCTCACCAGGGATGTCGGTCGCGCCAAGCAATCTCTGGCGTATCTAAACGCCAAAAGCATCGAATACGTCAGCACTCTCGATGATTTTGATGATCTCAATCAGTTTGACGCCATTATTAACCTTGCCGGTGAGCCCATCGCTGATAAACGCTGGACAGAGGAGCAAAAGGCGCTCATCTGTCGCAGTCGCTGGGACATTACCGAGCAATTGGTGGCCCTGATCCACGCCTCAACCGAGCCTCCACACACCTTTATCAGCGGCAGCGCTGTAGGCTATTACGGTGATCAGCAGGCGCATCCCTTCGACGAGTGCCTCAAAGTTAACCGACACGACTTTACCCACCATGTTTGCAGGCAGTGGGAAGAGCTTGCCGGTAAAGCACAATCGGAAAATACGCGCGTGGTGCTACTGCGCACCGGGATAGTCTTAGCCCCAAATGGAGGGGCGTTGAAAAAGATGCTGCTGCCATACAAACTTGGCCTCGGCGGGCCTATCGGCAGTGGGGAGCAATACATGCCTTGGATCCATATGCTCGACATGATCCGAGCGATTGTGTTCCTACTGGAAACAGAGCATGCTCACGGACCATTCAATCTCTCCTCGCCACATCCTGTTCCTAACACCCATTTCAGTCGCCAACTCGCTAAAACCCTAAAGCGCCCGCACTTCTTGTTCACGCCTAAGTGGGCGCTGTCGGCTGCCATGGGTGAGAGTGCCTGTCTCTTATTTGATAGCTTGCGCGCGAAACCCAAAAAGCTGACCGAGCTTGGCTTTGTGTTTAGCTATTCACGTCTCGAGCCCGCATTGAGAAATCTATTGCAACACGCCAACTGATCCGTCATGCTCTGCTTGGTATTCAAGCATCAAGGAGAGCTTTGTGAATCAATGGGTTGTTGTTACTGGGTGTTCATCTGGCATCGGTCGTGCCTGTCTCAAGCCACTCAAGCAAGCAGGCTATAAGGTGATCGCCACCTGCCGAAAAACACTCGATGTTGAGGCGCTGCAAGCCGAGGGATTCACCTGCCTGCAACTCGACCTTGATGACTCTCAGTCGATAGCCCTCTGTGCTGAGGAGATCGCCACCCTCACCGAAGGCAAGCTTTATGGGCTGTTCAACAATGCCGCCTATGGGCAACCCGGGGCAATTGAGGACTTACCGGTTGCCGCATTAAAAGCTCAATTTAGTACCAACTTATTTGGTTGGCATGATCTCACCACCCGACTGCTGCCACTGATGCACAGCAATGGCCACGGGCGGATCGTGCAAAACAGCTCGGTGCTCGGGTTTGCCGCGATGAAATACCGCGGGGCATATAACGCCTCCAAGTTTGCTCTCGAGGGCTACACTGATACGCTACGCCTTGAGCTGAGCGATACCAATATTCGAGTCGCTCTGATTGAGCCAGGACCGATCGACACTCGATTTCGCGCCAATGCGCTCGCGGCCTTTTTGTGCTGGATTAGCCCAGAAAACAGTCGTCACGCGCGCGAGTACCAAAGTCAGATCCTGCGCCTTGAGAAAGAACAATCTGGCAATCGGTTTGTCCTGCCAGCAAGTGCTTGTATTGAACCCGTTCTGCACGCGCTAGGTAGCCAAAAGCCACGTCATCGCTATCGAATCACCACGCCAACCAAAGTGTTTGCGCTACTAAAACGCTTACTACCAACGCGCTGGCTCGATGCGATTCTCAGTCGTGCCGCATAGACGATTAAATAACAATCTCATCAACTAGCAGAAAAATTCGTCATCTGTAATTAAAGCGTCACATTCAGTTGTTAAATTCTACGCTCTCAAGTTATTACCAACCAACGAAAGGGCAAGGACTATGTCACTGAATCAGCTCAACTGGCTGACGCTAGGAGTCACTTTAACAGTGTTATTATTTTGGTAAAAAACGGTGATTTGACAATCACCGTTTTTTTATCTGCTCGCAATACTAATTTAACTTGAAAATAGCCTAACTCTCCCCAAAATAATGATTATTAGTCATTATTTTTGGATCTCTCTATGCAATCCCCTTACATCGTCGAGCTCACAGAGCAAAACTTCCGCCAAGTCCTCGAAGGCTCTATGCAAACCCCAGTGCTGTTGCACTTTTATGCATCAGTCAGCCAAGAGAGCCTGGACCTGATCCCTGCAATTCAAACTCTGACCCAAGAATACGATGGCGCCCTCACTCTGGCACTGGTTGACTGCGAGCAACAGCAAGCCATTGCAGGCCAATTTGGCATTCAGGCTCTGCCAACGATAGCGCTATTTATCAACGGCCAACCCGTCGATGGCCTCGGAGGCCCACAGCCGATCCAAGAAATTGAGAATATGCTGGCTAAGCACCTGCCAAGCAGAGACGAACTAACCTTACAAAAGGCAGCCAAGCTGATTGAACAAGGCCAGCATACCCAAGCCCTCACGCTGCTCGACCAAATTAGCGAGCCACGCGTAAGCAAGGGCGATGTGAAACTGGCTAAGGCAGACTGCTTACTTGAGACTCAGCAGTTTGACCAAGCCGAGCAGTTGCTCAGCCAAATCCCTTTGGAGTATCAAGACAACTACTACAAAGGCTTATTGGCCAAGCTTGATCTGCACAAGCAAGCCGCGGACAGCCCAGAAATTCAAGCACTGGAAAACGCGCTAGAACAGCAGCCTGATAACATGCAAATCGCCTGCGATCTCGCTCGCCAGTATCATCAAGTCAACCGCGACGAAGAGGCACTTTCCCTACTATGGCAATTCCTTGCGCGTGACCTCAACAGCCTCGATGGTGAACTGAAAAAAGTGTTTATGGATATCTTGTCTGCCCTTGGGCAAGGCAATCCTGTGGCTGGCCAATATCGTCGTCAGCTGTACTCTATGCTCTACTGATCGCACCACAGCGCAAACCACACCGACCGCCACCATGTTAGTGGCGGTTTTTATTGACCTATACCCTAGCAACACTCGCTGAAACGTCACCTAGGGGTAACTTGAATATATTACCTGCGTCAAGATCGCATAAATCACCTTATCTCTTCCCTAATATTCGTGGTTATGCAATGGTTGGTATAACTTGCTTGATTGCTGCACAGGCGGCAATGAGCGAACAGCCGCATTTCATCTATTAAAAAGCCAAAGGAGTACTGCTATGCCTGTTGATTCTCTGGTCACTATCGCCATCTTTGTCGCGGTGGTGGTTATTTTTATTGCTGCCGGGATCAAAACCGTGCCACAAGGGAACAACTGGACCGTTGAGCGTTTTGGGCGCTATACCCACACCCTAAAGCCTGGTCTTAATTTAATTATCCCATTCATCGATCGTGTTGGTCATCGCATCAATATGATGGAGCGTGTGCTCGATATTCCAGCCCAAGAGGTGATCTCAAAGGACAATGCCAATGTGGTCATCGACGCGGTATGTTTTGTTCAGGTAATTCAAGCGCCACAGGCCGCCTATGAGGTCAATGACCTTGAGCATGCAATTCGCAACCTGACGCTGACCAACATCCGTACCGTTTTAGGCTCGATGGAGCTCGATGAAATGCTCAGCCAGCGTGATATGATCAATACCAAGCTGCTGTCCATCGTTGACGAAGCCACCAATCCATGGGGCGTCAAAGTCACTCGTATCGAGATAAAAGACGTCCAACCCCCAGCCGATCTGACAGCAGCAATGAACGCACAGATGAAAGCTGAGCGTAATAAGCGTGCCGATATCCTTGAGGCAGAGGGGGTTCGTCAAGCAGAGATCCTCAAGGCTGAGGGTCAAAAACAGGCCGAAATCCTTAAGGCCGAGGGTGATAAGCAGGCGGCCATCTTACAAGCCGAGGCACGTGAGCGTGCCGCTGAGGCTGAAGCGAAAGCGACCCATATGGTATCAGAGGCAATAGCCAAAGGTGATGTCCAGGCGATCAACTACTTCGTCGCTCAGGGGTACACTGAGGCGATAAAGAGTATCGGTCAAGCGGAGAACGGTAAGATCATTATGTTGCCACTTGAGGCTTCTGGCCTGATGGGCTCAGTGGCCGGAATTGCTGAGATGTTTAAACACAGCAAGACAGATAACGGTTAAGTGTCAGTCTAAAGGAATGGATGTGATCACACTTCTAGAGAACATGAATCATTGGCATTGGCTTGCTTTGGGCTTACTCTTGCTGGCGGTTGAACTGCTCGGCACAGCGGGGTACTTCCTATGGATTGGGCTGTCAGCCATGTTAGTCGGCATCCTGTTGACCTTTATACCAATGAGTTGGCAACTGCAATGGGTCGCCTTTGCGGTCTTTGCATTAGTAACTGCATGGTTATGGTGGCGGCGACAGTTGAGTAATGACAAGCTCGCCGACGACCAACGCGATCTTAATCAGAAGCACAAGCAAATGATTGGCACCGTGCTAACTCTGGAGCAAGACACGCAGGTTGGCGTCAATCGCCTGCGCCTCGGAGATACCACTTGGTCGGCCTATTGTGATAAGCCGCTAACCAAAGGCACTGTGGTCATCGTTGTCGATATGAAAGGCATAACCCTAACCATTGAAGAAAAACGCTAAACATTGTGATCCCTTTCGTTTTTTTTGCTTACACTTAGTGTGCAGCTTCAATTCAATCAGGAGGGGTTCCAATGAAGACGCTATTCACTGCGTTAATGGTCGTGGCATTTTCTGCAAGCGCTTATTCAGCGAAAACCGAGTTGGTCGAGTGTAAAATCGGCGCACAAACCAAGCAGCTCCCTTACTCAGTCTGCATTCAGGAAGGCGTGAACCGAAAACGCTAACCTGAGATTGATTCTGCCAATAGCAATAAAGAGCGCCAAGGCGCTCTTTATTTTGCCTGCTAAGAAAGTTAACGTCGCGCAAACTGTTTAATATTCGATACAAATCGCTGCCATTTGAGCGAATGACGCTTATTTTTTAACACGAAACGTGATCAGAGACCTAAAATTCTCTCTATCCAAGCGTATCTCGACGGGAGATACAGGGATAAAGGAGAACACATGATGAAACGACTCACACTTGTACTTTTTGCGCTGTTACTCGGCTCACAAGCCTTCGCCTACTCCAACGGAAACTCCACCTCCGGGCCACTGGTTGATTGCCAGATCGACGGCCAAGTTAAGTACATTCCCATCGTTATCTGCAAGCACAGTGGTGGCCAGGTACTTTAACTGCCTTGCTGAGTCGCGTAGGTTTGGCTTACGCGACTTGGGCTAAGCTCACTGAGTGATTAGCCAGGCGAGAATTTGCTTACGCTCACTGGGCGTCGCTTGTTGATACCAGTACTCCAACATAGATCCACCGGTTGAGGTTAAGCCCAAAGACTCAACATCCCCGTCACGATTGCGCAGCGCCCAACCCTCAAATTGATGCCGTTCATCCAGACTTGCCTTGGGATACCAGTACTGCGTCATTGATAACGCCGTAACCTCTTGCCCCTGCTCTGGAGAATCGACAGCTTCGGCTTGGCTGCCTTCGCTTTTGGCGAGCGCCTCACGAGCAATAGCGTCGATGTAACCGGCTGGAATAAAAAACTCACTAACCGCAGATTTACCCGCAGAAGAGAGTGTAAAACTCAGCCCCTGCTGGCGACCACGCTCGAGCGCCGCAGGCTCGAGGTTAAAAGCGAGGTGTTGCGTGATAGTGCAGTGTTCATTACACATCGACGATGGTGGCTGTGTGGTGTGCAGCGGCATCGTTTGACCATCAATGGTCACGGTTTGATAGGTGTCGAAGGTACGAAAGTAATTGAGCGTTAGGAAAATGACACTCTTCGGCGCTTGACGCTGTGGCTTGGCGAAATTAGCCTCCAAGCTTAACGTTGCTTTGATCACATCAGCCCCGCGCAGAGTATTGAAATCTGGCGAGTAAGCTTGCCCTGTGATCTGATAATGACTACCTCGATCCAAAACCTGCTCAATGGCTTGACTGAAATCGCTGCTAGAGTCCAGCGTTGAACATGCCGACAATCCGATGAGCAATAACCCAACCATTAATCTATTTATCATCCTGCACTCCTCACGCATCATCCTATCTATACCAAAGACAAACTTAGCGTTGCTTCTGTTGTATAACATGACAAAACACGCTGACGGCTGTCAGCGTGTTTTGCTTACTGCAACGTGATACGATTAAAAACCGTATTCAATACCCACGCGCGTCACGATATCGGTATCGGCATCACCCACGGTGCGCCCCGCAACTCGCAGGTAAGGCACGAAACCGTTAATCACACCCATAACCTGACCTGAGAGGGTATTGCTGTCCATCCCGACTTTGCTACCGCCCTGTTCTGCATCGAGGTTTTCAGCATAACCCACTTTGATTCCAAGCGGGCCATTCCAGTACTGACCGATCACTGAGTAAGAGCTCTGCTCTATCTTCTGGCGACTGCCCTTATAGTTATCAAGCTCTTCGTATTTGTAGGCTGCCGCTATTCCAAAGCCTGCCGGCAGGGCGGCCTCAAAGCCGACAATATAAGCAAAGGCGTCTTCTTCATATCCAGGAACAACTGGCGACTGATCCGGTACGCCGTCGTCACCAATGCTCCAGTCACCGCCTGACTCTTCAATAACACGTGTACCTGATTCAACCCCCGCCATCAAAGTGATGCTTTCAAAACTGTAGCGCGCACTGCCCCCAACAAAGTTCGCATCGCGGGTTGCCGCTCCACTCACGCCATCCGGTGCATCACGTCCAACAGAGGCGGCAAAGGAGAAGCCACTAAAGTTAGGCGAGTCATAGCGGACTTGGTTCGACTGGCGATCGTAATGAGCTGAGATCCCGCCCCAGTCAAATACAGAACCAAGGCCAGGGTTAGAGAATGGCCAGTCAACGATTTCATACAAAGGGGTCAGGACTCGACCGACGCGTACGTTGCCCCAATCACCCGAGGCGCCGACGTAGGTATCACGAGCGCCAAGGCTACCACCCTGCCAACTATCGACGTACCCGGACTCGATCTGCATGGTGACTGTGAAGTTATCAAACATCTCTTTATGGGCTCGAAAACCAATCCGCGATTCGTTTTCAACCACATAGCCAGTGCTGGCATCGTTGTTGTCAGTGGTGTTGTAATTGACCATAGAGATCGCCGCTACACCATAAACCTCAACATTGAAGTCGGTGTTGACGCCAACCTGTTTCGCCATTGCTCCAGTAGACGTGAGTGCCACTGCAGCACCAATAAGTGTACGTTTGAACATTGTTTCCATGGAATAACTCCTAAAAATGGACATAGCTGTTTTTATCAAACTCTCTCGCTTTAGTTGGCCGCCGAAGTGAAAGAGAATGTGATGTAATATCCTCTAGTCAAAGAGAAATTTTGTTTAGGACACTGAACGTGTAACCATGTCTTAAGACTAACTTTGCGATAAAAAACATCAATTCAAACTTATTTTTTAAGTCGAAAAATATGAACCAAGGCGAACTTTTTGCGCTACAGTGACTAGGGTCTCATTTTTGACGTCAAAATGGCATTTCAGAAATAAAATCCTTAATTAACAATACATTAAACTAAGTCAGGTTATATATAAAATGACCCAGATCTCATATGAAAGGTTTTCACGTCATTTTCAAATTGACGTAAAATAGTAAATATGGCGCACTTATTTTTCACCAATAAAAAACCCTGCTATTAAAGCAGGGTTTTCATCAAACAAGCTGGCTTAATCGGCTGGCTTAGAGCATATTGATGAGGTCGTCTTCAGTACGCACCTCAATGCCAAGCTCTTGTGCCTTAGCCAATTTAGAGCCAGCATTCTCACCAACAAACAGAATGTCGGTCTTTTTCGACACACTACCGGTGACTTTAGCGCCAAGGCCTTGCAGCGCGGCTTTAGCATCACTGCGTGTCAGTTTAGACAGTGAACCTGTGAGTACCACGGTCAGCCCAGCAAGTGGCTGTGGCGTCTCGTCATCCAACGGCTTGATCTCTGGCCAGTGGATCCCCTGTTCGATCAGATCAGCAATTACCAGCTGATTTTTTTCTTGGTTGAAGAAAGCCGTAATATGGCTGGCCACAATCGCGCCCACATCGCTCACCTCTAGCAGTTGCTCATGGCTTGCCGCTTGAATTGCCTCCAGGGTCAAGAAGTGTTGCGCCAAGTTTGCTGCCGTGGCCTCACCCACCTCACGAATACCCAATGAGTATAGGAAGCGTGGCAGTGTGGTTTGCTTAGATGCCTGTAGAGCGTTGACCACGTTCTGTGCCGATTTGGGGCCCATACGATCAAGCACCGTCAGCACCCCAGCACTAAGCTTAAACAGATCTGCTGGGGTCTCGACCATTTCTCGGTCAACCAACTGCTCTATGACCTTGTCACCCAAGCCATCGACATCAAGCGCCTTGCGCGAGACAAAGTGTTTCAGTGCTTCTTTACGTTGCGCTTGGCAAACCAAACCGCCTGAGCAGCGGGCCACTGCCTCACCCTCGACGCGCTCGACCTCGGATTGGCATACTGGGCATCGTGCTGGAAACTCAATCGCCTTCGCACCCTCAGGTCTGCGCTCGCTGACCACAGAGACAATTTGTGGAATCACATCACCAGCGCGACGGATCACTACACAGTCACCAATCATCACACCCAGGCGCTCAATCTCGTCAGCATTGTGCAGCGTCGCATTACTCACGGTGACACCACCGACAAACACGGGCTCAAGCTTAGCCACCGGCGTGATCGCCCCAGTACGGCCGACCTGAAACTCTACATCGTTTAGCTTAGTGAGCTCTTCTTGTGCCGGAAACTTATACGCGATAGCCCAGCGGGGCGCCCTTGCGACAAAACCCAGAGTCTCTTGCTGCGCTACGCTATCGACTTTGATCACCACGCCGTCAATCTCGTACGGCAAATCGTCACGCTTAGTCAAAATGTCTTGATAGTAAGCTTTAACTTGTTCAAGGCTATCAACAAGCTTGGTTTCTGGGCACATTGGCAGTCCCCAGCTTTTGAGCTCCAGAAAGCGCTGATAGTGACTAGAAGAAAGGGTCGCACCCTCAACAATGCCGACACTGTAAGCATAAAAGCTCAGCGGTCGAGTGGCCGTGATACGCGAGTCAAGTTGACGCAGGCTGCCGGCCGCGGCGTTGCGCGGGTTAACAAACACCTTGTCACCTTTTTTCAATGCTTGAGCATTTAGGCGCTCAAACCCGGCTTTAGGCATAAACACCTCACCACGCACCTCAATACGGCTCGGCCAGTTGCTGCCTCGAAGTTTGAGTGGGATTGCGCTGATGGTACGGACGTTTTCCGTAATGTTTTCACCGGTCGTACCATCGCCACGGGTGGCTGCCTGGACCAAAATGCCATCCTCGTACAACAAGCTGACGGCCAATCCATCGAGTTTGGGCTCGCAGCAATAGCTTTCAACACGCTCACCAATCAAGCGATCATTCGCGCGTTTATCAAAACTACTTAGCTCTTGATCATCAAAAGCATTGTCCAGTGATAGCATCGGCAGCTCATGAGCCACCGATTCAAAGCCCGCCAATGGGGCACCACCAACACGTTGGCTCGGAGAATCTAGCGTCACCAACTCTGGGTGCTCGGCCTCGATATCGAGCAATTCACGCATCAGGCGATCATATTCGGCATCAGGCAGCTCCGGGCTGTCTTCGACATAGTATTTTACTGCGTGGTAATGGAGTGTTTCACGCAGCTCGGCGAGGCGTTGAGTAGGGGTTTGAGACATGACTATCTATTTCCATCTATATCGGGCAGAAAGGCTCCATACGGAGCCTTTCGGTTATGCGGTTGCTGCTGGCTGACGCGTGTCAGGCAGTCTTTCTCGCTTTAAAAGCTTGTATCTGTTTGCGATAGTGATCCAATCGCATCGGCGTCATCAGCTTACGACTATCATCTTGAACTTCACCACCGAGGTCATCGGCGATCTGCTGAGCCGTTTTCAGCATCAGTTTAAAGTTTTGCTCGGCATCCCCAAAACACGGTAGGGTCATAAAAAATGAGATGCCCTTGGTGGAAAACTGCGCCGGGTCGTCGTGTTTTAGGGTTCCCGGCTGCATCATATTCGCCACACTAAACAGCACTCTCCCTGTCCCGGAGAGGTCTGCATGGCGGTGGAAAATATCCATCTCACCATACAGCAGGCCGTTTTGCTGCATACTGTCAAACAGTTTCGTGCCAACAAACGGCGCCTGATCATTGGCGGTGTGGACGTTGAGTACAATCACCTCAAGTTCATCTTCAGGCTCAGATTGTTCATCACTCACTGGGGTCTCTTTGACCTGTTCGACACTTGGTTGAGGCGCAGAGTTCACCACAGGTGCTACCTCTGATTCTACGGTGTCTTGAAAAGCCGTTGCTTGTGAGACTGTCTCCTGAGAAGCCGCCTCTTGAGTCACAGTCTCTTGAGTCATCGACGCTGCGTTCGCTAACGACACCTGCGACACGGCCTCGATTTCCTCATCATCGATAGCACTAAACGATGGGATAGGGTCATCATCAGGTGCCACATTTGTCAGCGGCTGTGCTTGCTCTTGGGCTGATGCAGCAGGCTCGAAAGGCTGAGTGGGATTGTCAATTAAGGGGTCAAGATCCGCAGGCATGATATCGGCAGCAAAATCTTTACTATAGGACGATTTTGAGACCACTTGGTAGTCATCGTCACTGTCGTGATGGCTACCATGAGGCTCGGCCGCAGAATCCATATCAATCTTACCAAAGGGTTTATCACCAAACTTGGCTTTACCCTCTCGTTTGCTTGTCCATAACCCGTGAACCAACAAGGCGGCAATCGCGAGTCCGCCGATGATGATTAATACCAGTCGCAATTCCTGCATTTTATCGTCTCTATCAGTTTTTCAACCTGCCTAGGGGAGCTATTCAACCAGGCATCCCCAAATCGGCTTGTTATCTGCTTGGTGAGCATGCGTTCTCAACCACACAGACCCTATCTAATCCGTTACTTTAACAAAGTTCTTGTTATTATTAGAACACTTTAATGGTAATTGTGGGCGTTTCACGGCTAATTTTTGCCGTGGTTTGACGCTACCAGTAGGTTAATGTTAAATACTGACCCTGGCTCATTTAACAACTTAATTACAAGGATAGTCGGTCAAATGCCCCAAAGTTCAAAGTCTTCCACCGGAATGGGATATTTTTTTCACGGCCTAAGCTTGGCCTTTTCTCCTGGTATCCGTAAGTTTGTGCTCCTGCCGCTCATCGCCAACATCGTTCTGGTCGGCGGCGCGTTGTGGTATCTGTTCAGTCATCTTGAGCTGTGGATAAACTCCATGATTGGTCAACTGCCTGATTTCTTGGCCTGGCTGAGCTATCTGCTGTGGCCACTATTGGTTGTGACCATCATTGGCACGTTTTCCTACTTCTTTAGCACATTAGCCAATATAATCGCCGCTCCCTTCAATGGTCTCTTGGCAGAAAAGGTGGAGGGCTATTTGATCGGCGAGCCGATCAACCAAGATGGCCTTTGGGCCATGGTTAAGGATGTGCCAAGGATCATGGCGCGCGAGTGGCGCAAGTTGATCTATATTGTGCCCAAGGCGCTTGGGCTATTTTTGATTCTCTTGATCCCGGCACTTGGACAAACCCTAGGACCTATTCTGTGGTTCGCCTTCTCTGCTTGGATTTTAGCCGTTCAATACTGCGACTACCCCTTTGATAACCACAAGGTTTCATTTAACGCCATGCGTGGAGCACTTAAATCTAAACAGGGCAAAGCCTACACGTTTGGCGCGCTGGTTTCCGTATTCACCGCTATCCCGGTGTTGAATCTATTTATTATGCCCGTCGCCATCTGTGGTGCGACCTCAATGTGGGTGCATGAGTTTAAGGGCAATGTGACACGCTGATCGGTCTGTGCAACTAATCACATTCAACTAAGATATAACTTTTTCGTACTTCTATGCCGCTGTTTTAGCGCATATTCTGCTATATATCCAAGTGACCCTATTGTGTAACCCATACATTTAAACAACAGTTATGAGGACAAAGACACGCTTTGCCCCTCAACCTGATAAAGGACTATGACCATGAGCAAAATTTTTGAAGACAACTCTCTTACGATTGGTAATACCCCCCTCGTTCGCCTTAACAAGGTCAGCAAAGGCAATGTTCTTGCTAAAGTAGAAGCACGCAACCCAAGCTTCAGCGTGAAATGTCGTATCGGCGCAAACATGATCTGGGAAGCGGAAAAGGCAGGAACACTCACCAAAGACGTAGAGCTAGTTGAACCAACCAGTGGTAACACAGGTATCGCCCTGGCGTTTGTCGCTGCTGCTCGCGGTTATAAACTGACCCTGACAATGCCAGAGTCAATGAGTTTAGAGCGTCGTAAGCTACTCAAAGCACTGGGCGCTAACCTAGTGCTGACCGAAGCACCGAAGGGAATGAAAGGCGCTATCGCTAAAGCTGAAGAGATTGTCGCTAGCAACCCTGAAAAGTACCTACTGCTTCAGCAGTTCGACAACCCAGCCAACCCAGCGATCCACGAGAAGACCACAGGTCCTGAGCTATGGGATGCGACAGAGGGTCAAATCGACGTGTTGGTCTCTGGCGTAGGTACCGGCGGTACCATCACTGGTACAAGCCGCTACATCAAGGGTGAAAAAGGCAAAGCCATCACCTCTGTTGCCGTAGAGCCAGCAGAGTCACCTGTGATTTCACAAGTATTGGCCGGTGAAGAAGTCAAACCTGCACCACACAAAATCCAAGGTATTGGCGCTGGCTTTATCCCAGGCAACCTAGACCTTGAGCTGGTCGACCGCGTTGAAACCGTCACCTCTGATGAAGCCATCGAGATGGCGCGTCGCCTAATGGAAGAAGAAGGTATCCTAGCGGGCATCTCTTCTGGCGCAGCCGTGGTTGCAGCCAATCGCATCGCCGAGCTACCCGAGTTTGAGGGTAAGACGATTGTCACCGTACTACCGAGCTCAGGTGAGCGTTACCTAAGCTCTCCACTGTTTGCAGGCCTGTTTACTGAAAAAGAAAATCAGCAGTAAACGTGTCTAAATCAACTTTTTCAAATAAAAAAGCTCCTTAATGGAGCTTTTTTATTGACCCGCGCTCAGCCTTTGGTAGTATCACCCCTGTATTATTTTTAGCTTCAAAATAAAAAGAAGCGAAGTTAGAATCTACACTCTGAGCATGCAACTTGACGGATCTGGTTGTAAGCTTAGAGCATAAAAACTATAAGTCAGCGCACCTTAGAGACAAAAAATAGTCCGAGGTGAGACAAGAAGCTCTATCTTTAAACGGTAAAGCTCAAGCTGACAGCAACAGATAAAATAAATCAATTGGGGTATATACAATGTACGAGAAGCAAGTAGAAATCACTGCAGAAAACGGCCTACACACTCGCCCAGCGGCGCAATTTGTGAAAGAAGCAAAATCTTTCGAGGCTGACATCACTGTGACTTCAAATGGTAAAAGCGCAAGCGCAAAAAGCCTGTTCAAGCTACAAACGCTTGGTCTTGTAAAAGGAACGGTCGTGACTATCTCAGCAGAGGGTCCTCAGGCAACAGAAGCCGTTGACCACCTAGTTGCTCTAATGGACCAACTACACTAATACTCTCTTCCCCGCCAAAGCCATTTTGTGAAAGCAAAGTGGCTTTGTTGGAAATAGAGGCTAAGTTACGCTAATACTAACTCTAGTATTAGCTGTACACCTAAGATAGTTGAGGTGTGTTCGCGCTTGGGCAAAATACCCCAGACTCGCACACGCCTATTTACGATACCACACCAGGCAAGGCCTCCCAGCCTGCTTGATTGAATTTTGGGTATCGTTGGTGACACTCCCATTTACTACCACCATGTTTAAGGTAAGGCTATGATTTCAGGTATCCTAGCATCTCCGGGTATTGCTATCGGTAAAGCACTACTGCTGCAAGAAGATGAAATAGTTCTCAACACCAATCCTATTACAGACGATCAAGTCGATGCAGAAGTGCAGCGCTTCTTTGATGCGCGTAACAAGTCGTCTGCTCAACTTGAACTGATCAAACAAAAAGCGCTAGAAACCTTCGGCGAAGAGAAAGAAGCGATCTTTGAAGGCCACATTATGCTGCTTGAAGATGAAGAGCTTGAGGAAGAAATCCTCGCTCTGATCAAGGGCGATAAGCTTTCAGCAGACAACGCTATCCACACGGTTATCGAAGAGCAAGCTAAGGCACTTGAGTCGCTTAACGACGAGTACCTTAAAGAGCGTGCAACCGACATTCGTGACATTGGTACGCGATTCGTTAAAAACGCGCTAGGTATCAACATCGTGTCACTGAGTGACATCGATGAGGAAGTTATTCTTGTCGCTTACGATTTGACGCCATCAGAGACAGCGCAAATCAATCTTAACGCCGTGCTGGGTTTCGCTTGTGATATCGGCGGTCGTACCTCACACACCTCGATCATGGCGCGCTCGCTTGAGCTTCCAGCGATTGTTGGCACCAATGACATCACGGCAAAAGTGAGCAATGGTGACATGCTGATCTTGGATGCAATGAACAACAAGATCGTGATTAACCCTTCTGATGCTGAGCTTGAAGAAGCGAAAGCAGTAAAAGCTGCCTTCGCCGCCGAGAAAGAAGAGTTGGCCAAACTGAAAGACCTACCTGCAGAGACCACAGACGGCCATCGCGTCGAAGTGTGCGGTAACATTGGTACCGTCAAAGACTGTGAAGGTGTCCTGCGTAACGGTGGTGAAGGCGTTGGCCTATACCGCACCGAGTTCCTATTTATGGACCGTGACTCACTGCCGACTGAAGAAGAGCAGTACCAAGCGTACAAAGAAGTCGCTGAGTCGATGGAAGGTGAGGCTGTGATCATCCGCACCATGGACATCGGTGGTGATAAAGACCTGCCGTACATGGACCTGCCAAAAGAGATGAACCCATTCCTTGGCTGGCGTGCGGTGCGTATCAGCCTAGATCGTCGTGAAATCTTGCGTGACCAGCTGCGTGGTATCTTGCGCGCGTCAGCACATGGTAAGCTTCGCATCATGTTCCCGATGATCATCTCGGTTGAGGAGATCCGCGAGCTTAAACAAGCGATCGAGGAGTACAAAGCTGAGCTGCGTGAAGAAGGCCTGGCGTTTGATGAAGAGATTGAGATTGGCGTGATGGTGGAAACACCTGCCGCGGCAGCCATTGCACACCATCTAGCAAAAGAAGTGGCGTTCTTCTCTATCGGTACTAACGACCTAACCCAATACACCTTGGCGGTAGACCGTGGTAACGAGATGATCTCTCACCTCTACAACCCACTATCACCGGCTGTTCTTACCGTGATCAAGCAGGTTATCGATGCCTCTCATGCTGAGGGTAAGTGGACCGGTATGTGTGGTGAGCTTGCCGGTGATGAGCGCGCGACTCTGCTGCTACTAGGTATGGGTCTAGATGAATTTTCTATGAGCGGTATCTCAATTCCAAAGGTTAAAAAGGTTATTCGTAACGCAAGCTTTGAAAAAGTTAAAGCAATGGCTGAAACTGCCCTCTCTCTACCGACGGCAGCTGAAATTGAAGCCTGCGTTGAGCAGTTTATGGCTGACAATAGCCAATAGTTGTCTATCCAAAGATAAGCTGATGTTGGACGGCAAAAAAAGTCGTCTAATATCAGAGATTGGTATAGTATAAATTAACAGGATAAAACAATAACCTAGGAGCATGACACAATGGGTCTGTTTGATAAACTTAAAAAGCTAGTATCTGATGACAGTGCAGACGCTGGTGCAATCGAGATCATCGCACCACTATCTGGCGAGATCGTGAACATCGAAGATGTGCCAGATGTCGTTTTCGCTGAAAAAATCGTTGGTGATGGCATCGCGATCAAACCTGCTGGCAACAAAATGGTTGCTCCAGTAAACGGTACGATCGGTAAGATCTTTGAAACTAACCATGCATTCTCTATCGAGTCTGATGACGGTGTTGAGCTTTTCGTTCACTTCGGTATCGATACTGTTGAGCTGAAAGGCGAAGGCTTCACTCGCATCGCTGAGGAAGGCCAAGCTGTGAAAGCAGGCGACACTATCATCGAATTCGATCTAGCGGTACTAGAAGAAAAAGCAAAATCTACCCTAACGCCTGTCGTTATCTCGAACATGGACGAGATCAAAGAGCTAAGCAAGCTGTCTGGCTCTGTTGAAGTAGGTCAAACGCCAGTTCTACGCGTGACTAAGTAAACCCTGCGATACAACAACGTTTAGTAAAACGCAGCCATCTGGCTGCGTTTTTTTATTCGCTTAACGCTCTTTATGCGAATAGCCTTGCAGCATCACCTCGATGGCGCTGACCATGTACGCGTTCAAATCCTCTTCACTCTGACCGAGATCCACCCCAAGCATGCGCCAATAGACGGCCTGACCATGGATCATCAGCATAAACTGCACCGCCGCATGCTGCATATTCTTATCGCTTGGAAACAACCCTTGGCTTTGCTTAAACTCTAGATATTCTTGAACCATCTTTGTCGTCGGCTCTGGCCCCGCCTTGACGTAGGTACGCCCGAGGTCCGGATGGCTATCAACCTGACTCACTGCGGTGCGATAAGTACTCATAACCCCAGGGCTGAGCATCATGCTATGAAACTTTAGGGCAAAGTCCAACAATGCTTGGCGGATTGGGCGCGGGTCATCGATTAAGTGGCCATGCTGGCGATTAGACTCACAGCGCGATTTCACACAGGTCTCAAACAGATCATCCTTGGTCTTAAAATGCGCGTAAACCGTTTGTTTCGACACCTGCGCCGCTTCAGCGATCTGATCCATACTCACGGCGTAGCCGACCTCGATAAATAGCTTGCCCGCGGCTTGCAGGATTTGCTCGCGCTTTTTTGCGCTTCGTGGTGATAACACCATAATCTCTCCTAGACGAAAAACATAACTAGACTGATCAGTCTAGTTATAGCGATCGTCATCAAATTATCATCGATACTGTGTTGATTATTGCGCCAAACTGGACTTAAATCAAACTAGACAGTCTAGTTTGATTTAAACAAATGAACGGAATTTGATATGGATAACAAATTTGGCAACGGCCGCAATGCGGTCTGCTTGGTGCTGGGGCTTGCTTTGATGGCTGGCTGTCAGCTGCAGAATTCTGATGAAGCGATCAGTGAAAACACTGTCAAACCTATCGCTGAGGTCATCGAACCCGTCCTTGAATCAAGCTACCATGTAGAGAGAGAGTACGTTGGGTTTGTCAGAGCAAAGGATCAAGCAAGGCTCGGCTTCGAGCTCAGCGGTCAGGTCGAGCAGATCCTGGTTGAGGTGGGTGACCATGTCCAACAAGGTCAGCCATTGATCGCGCTCGACAAACGCCTGCTGATCACCGAGGCGCGCCAACTGAAAGCCCAACAATCCGAGGTCAGCGCCCAACTTCGCTTGATTGAGACCAACCTCAAGCGTCAACTATCACTGAAAAACAAGGGCTTCAGTGCCGAGGCCGAGATCGACTCTCTCACCAGCCAAAAAAACGTCCTGCTCGCCAATCGACAGCAACTGGTGGCGAGTATCGAGGCTAATCGCCTGCAACAAGAAAAGTCGCAAGTATTGGCCCCCTTTTCCGGCATTATCAGTCAGCGCCTAGTTAGCCAAGGCGATGTGGTGACAATGGGAGCCACCACCCTTACCCTTCTCGCGGATGAGAGCCTTGAGGTGCATATCGGCGTCCCAGCGCAGTACGCCAAGCGTATCGTTGATCAAGCACAGTGGCAGATACGCATCGATGATCAACTCTTCCCTGCAATGCTGGTAAACCCGGGTCCTCAGGTCAATACCCAGTCTCGCACCGTTGAGCTGCGCTTTACCCTACCGCCAACCGCCAAGCTGCTCGATGGCCAGCTTGGCTACTTACAATACCATGACCAGCGTCAGTCTAGTGGATACTGGTTGCCACTCTCAGCCCTGACCGATGGATTACGCGGCACCTGGAACGTGTTTGTTGTCGATCGCGATGATCAGGTTCAGCGGGCACACGTTGAGCTCATCTATGCCAATAACGACGCCGCGTATATCCGCGCTGAGCTGAGTCCCGACGATCGCATTGTGGCCTCTGGACTGCATAGAATCATCCCGGGCCAGAGGGTAGAAACCCTGCTAGTCGATAGCAGCAACGACAGCGAGACTGTCTCGATGGATGGAGAGTAACCTTATGCAAGCCATCTTACGTAACAGTCGCTTACTTATTCTCCTTACCGCGCTCTTGGTCGTGTCCGGGTTGTCTGCGTTGCAATCTTTGCCTCGCGCCGAGGACCCGTTGATCACCAATCGAAATGCGGCGATCACCACCCATTTTCCCGGTGCCACACCTGAGCGCGTCGAGGCGTTGATCAGCGAGAAAATCGAGACAGAGCTGCGCACGCTCGATGAGATCCAGCTTATCACCTCGAGCTCACGCGCCGGCATTTCCGTGGTCAGTATTGAGCTACTCGATTCGATCACAGACTCTGAGCCAGTTTGGTCACGCGTGCGTGACAAGCTTAGCGATGTGACCCCAAAGCTGCCTGCGGGAAGCTCAGAGCCAAATCTTGACAGCGATCACTCCTACGCCTTTACCTATATTACTGCGATCACTTGGCAGGGCCGTGAGGCACCCAACTTGCCGGTTATGAATCGCTATGCCAAAGAGCTGGCCCAGCAATTTCGAGCCATGAGTGGTACTGAGTTTGTCGATGAGTACGGCACCATCAGTGAAGAGATTTTAGTCTCGATTGACCGAGGCGCTGTTGCCTCACTCGGCGCGAGTGCGATGTCTTTGTCACAGGCCATCGGTGGGGCGGATGCCAAAAACTCTGCAGGCGAGCTAGTAAATCAACAAAACCGCTTCGCGCTTGAGATGAGTCAGTCTCTCGATAGTCTGGAGCGTATCAAGCAGGTGCCGATTGCACTGGATGAACAAGGCTATGTGGTTCTGCTCGAGGATGTGGCTAACGTTGAGCGTACCTACAATACTCCCCCTGCCCAAATCGCTCTCGTTGATGGCCAGCCGGCCATTATTGTCGCCGCGCGCATGCAGCCCTCGGTTCGAGTTGACCGCTGGACGCCACGCGCCGAGGAGCTTGTCGAACGTTTCCAAGCCCAGCTTCCGCGCCATCTAAACGTTGAGCTCCTGTTCGAGCAAGACAGCTATACTCAAACGCGGTTATCTGAACTAGTCACTAGCCTTGTGATCGGCTTTAGCTTGATCCTCGCGGTGCTGCTGCTCACACTCGGGCTGCGTTCGGCTTGGATTGTCGCTCTGTCGCTGCCTCTGACGGCGATGCTGACGCTCAGCCTGATGAAGGCGACCGGTATTCCCATTAATCAGATGTCTGTAACGGGGTTGATCGTAGCGCTTGGGATCATGGTCGACAATGCCATCGTCATGGTCGATACCATCCAAAATTACCGTGCAAAAGGCCACCAGCGCATCGCCTCTGCAGTGGCAGCCATTAAGCACTTATGGGTCCCACTGCTAGGCTCGACCCTAACGACGGTACTATCTTTCGCTCCTATTTTCCTAATGCCGGGACCCGCGGGCGAGTTTGTTGGGGCGATTGCCATCACGGTGTGCTTCTCATTGGTCGGCTCGTACCTGATTGCCCATACCTTAGTTGCGGGCTTTGCTGCGCGCTTACTACCCAAAACCAGCTCCTCGCAACACTGGTATCAGCACGGTATTCAAACCCCGCGCTTGGCTAAGCTGTTTCGTTTGACTGTCCAATTAGCGGTACATCATCCAATCAAAGCCGCGCTATTGGTTGGGCTAATACCCTTGTTTGGCTTTTGGTCGGCAGGGCAACTGACTGAGCAGTTCTTCCCACCTTCAGATCGGGACATGTTTGAGGTGCAGGTTTTTCTGCCTCCCCAAGCGAGTATCTACGCAACCGAGCAAACCGCTGAACTGGTCGAAGAGACGATTCGCCAAAACCCCAATGTTGAGTCGGTTAGTTGGCTAGTGGGTACTAACTTTCCCTCTTTTTATTACAACCTGCTGAGTAATCAACGCGGCACACCCTACTTTGCTCAAGCCATGGTTAAGATGAGCGACTTCACCGCTGCTAACGCCTATGTACCCGAGTTACAACAGACACTTGATCGAGCGGTGCCTAATGCGCAGGTATTGGTGCGCAAGCTTGAACAAGGTCCTCCGTTTAACGCACCGCTTGAGATCCGCCTCTACGGGCATAATCTTGACCGTCTCAAACAAATTGGTGAAGAGATCCGCCTGATCATGGCGCAAACCACCAATGTCACCCAGACGCGCGCCACCTTACAACCCGGGGTGCCAAAAATCTGGCTCGATGTGAATGAGCAGTCCTCACTACTCAGTGGTATGACCCTCTCTCAGTTAGCCAGCAACTTGGACAGCACACTCATGGGTCAGGTCCAGGGAAGTATCATCGAAGGCACCGAATCGGTTCCGGTGAGAGTGAAAGTCGCGGATACTGAGCGCGAGCGCTTGTCTCAACTGGCCAATTTACCAATGACCAATAGCAGTAACCAACTGATGCCGCTGTCCGCCCTGACCGAGTTCAGTTTTCGCCCAAGCCGCGGCGCGATTACTCGCCGTGATGGCCAGCGCGTCAACACCATAGAGGGCTTCGTCAAGGCCGGCGTCCTGCCACAAACCGCGCTGAATGAATTTAAGGCCAGCGTCGATGACTATATCGCTCAGTTGCCAAGTGGCTATTGGGTTGAGTTTGGTGGCGAGTCAGCAGAGCGTGATGAGTCGGTTGCTAATCTAATGAGCAGCCTATCACTGGTCGTTACCTTGATGGTGTTGGTGATTGTGCTGTCATTCAACTCCTTTCGCCTCAGTGGCATCATCTTCTTGGTCGCGGGACTGGCGGCAGGACTGGGTCTGCTATCGGTATGGGTGTTCTCTTACCCATTTGGCTTTACCGTGATTGTCGGCCTGCTTGGGGTGATTGGTCTGGCGATCAATGCCGCGATCGTGATTCTGGCTGAGCTTAAATCCGACTCACAAGCAATGCAGGGCAATAAATCGGCGATCATCGCTGGGGTGATGAGCTGTACGCGCCACATCACCTCGACGACGATCACGACCATCGGTGGCTTCCTGCCGCTGATCTTGGCCGGGGGCGGCTTCTGGCCTCCATTTGCGGTGGCCATTGCGGGTGGTACCTTGCTCACCACCCTGATCTCTTTCTATGTGGTCCCTGCGCTGTTTACCCTCACTCGTGGTAAGCCACGCACTCGCGTAGCCACCAAGCCAGAGCTTCAGGCCGAGGGATCATAGACCCAAAGCGTACTTGAGTACTTGGCGCTTAATCGGGCCGGAATGCTGCGCCAACTTAAGCGCTGCATTTCGCGCCAACTGCAGCGGGGTAATGCTATTGCTAAAGCCCTTGTAGAACACATCCATACCAGTCTGCATAAGCAGGTTATCGGGATAACGCCGCAACATATATTGCTTAAGAGTTGCCTCACTCAGCTCGGCTTGGTCGGTGATTTCAAGCAGGCAAGCGGCGTCTTTGAAGCCAAGGTTAACCCCTTGACCTGCGAGCGGGTTAATGGTGTGGGCAGCATCACCGACTAAGATACAGCGGTTGGCAACGTACTGCTGAGCGTGGCGGCGAGTGAGAGGAAATGCGCCCTTTTGCACTACCTTGACCTTGCCAAGCTCAGCGGGAAACGCCAAGTGAATCTGCTGCTCGAGTTGCTCGGCACTCATCGCCATCAACTGTCTGATCCTTTTAGGGCTGTCATACCAAACCAGTGAGCCTTGCTGGCCTGGCAGAGGGAGAAACGAGCGCGGCCCCAGCGGAGTAAACTGCTGCCAGGTGATGTCTTGCTGCGCGTGCTCTGTTTCGACATGGATCAGCATACAGTGATGGCGATAATCCCAGGCCGTCAGGCCTATCTTTGCCTGCTCACGCACTCGAGAATGAGCGCCATCGGCACCGATCACCCAGCTGGCCCTAATCTGCTCGCCCGAGCTAAGGTGCAAGGTGTTATCTTGCTCGCCAAACTCAAGCCGAGCCAAGCTGTCAGGACAGAGCAGATCAAGAAACTCCCAGTGGTCAAACTGCTGCCACAGGCCAAGTTGGATCACTCGATTCTCAACGATATAACCCAGCTGCTCAAGACCCAACTCGGCGGCTGAAAATTTGGTCCGACACTGAGGGTGCTCCCAGGTTTCAAGACGACGATAAGGGCAGACGCGCATCGCTTGGATGCTTTGCCAAGCACCAAGAGAATCAAGCAGGTCAACCGATGCCTGCGAGATAGCAGAAACGCGAATATCCATCGCCTGCTCGCACGAAAAAGCACTGGGTCGATGCTCCTCAATCAGCGCGGTGCGCCGTCCTTGCTTGGCAAAGCCGACAGCAAGGGCTGCGCCGACCATGCCTCCACCGACAATGGCAATATCGTATTTGTTCATTTTCTGTTCTTCATCTTGCTGATTTAACATCCGTTTTTAATTGTACGATTTCGCGCATGCAAAGTAAGCAAAAAAGACCGGCAAACCTTGCTAAAACCGACCATAAATCAATACTGGCATGGCGCTATCTAAAGCAGTACAATACGCCGCTTGCCGCGACACCCCCTGTAATTTCCACAGGATTACCCTCTGGGGGCGCGGATAGACACTGGGCGATTTGCTCCCTTATTTTAAACTAACGATCGAGCGAACAAAGATGAGTAAGAAACTGCTAATCAAAACCTGGGGCTGCCAGATGAACGAATACGATTCATCAAAAATGGCTGACCTGCTTAACGCGGCGAATGGCTTTGAGCTAACCGAAGACCCAGAAGAGGCAGACGTACTGCTATTGAACACCTGTTCTATCCGTGAAAAGGCCCAAGAAAAGGTATTTCACCAGCTAGGTCGCTGGAAAACACTCAAAGAGAAAAAACCCGGCGTTGTGATTGGCGTGGGTGGCTGTGTAGCGACTCAAGAAGGCGATCACATTCGTGAGCGCGCGCCGTATGTTGACGTGATTTTTGGCCCGCAAACCCTGCACCGCCTACCAGAGATGATCAAGCAGTCGCAAAATGATGACGCGCCAGTGATGGACATCTCTTTCCCTGAGATTGAGAAGTTTGACCGCCTACCTGAGCCACGCGCTGAGGGTGCAACCGCGTTTGTCTCGATCATGGAAGGCTGCTCAAAATACTGTACCTACTGCGTAGTGCCATACACGCGTGGTGAGGAAGTCAGCCGCCCTATGGACGATGTTCTGTTTGAGATTGCCCAGCTAGCTGAGCAAGGCGTACGTGAAGTTAACCTACTGGGCCAAAACGTAAACGCGTACCGTGGTCCAATGCACGATGGCGACATCTGCAGCTTCGCTGAGCTGCTACGTCTCGTAGCGTCTATCGACGGTATCGACCGCATTCGTTTCACTACCAGCCACCCGCTGGAGTTTGGTGATGACATCATCGCCGTGTACGAAGACACGCCGGAGCTTGTGAGCTTCCTGCACCTGCCAGTACAAAGCGGTAGCGATCGCATCCTGACCGCAATGAAGCGCCCACACACGGCGATTGAGTACAAGTCAATCATCCGTAAGCTGCGTAAAGCGCGTCCTGATATCCACATCAGCTCTGACTTTATCGTTGGTTTCCCAGGTGAGACGGACAAAGACTTCCAAGACACCATGAAACTGATCAAAGACGTCGATTTTGATATGAGCTTTAGCTTTATCTTCTCACCACGCCCAGGTACTCCGGCTGCTGATTATCCGTGTGATACGCCAGAGCAAACCAAGAAAGAGCGCCTGTACGAGCTGCAACAAGTGGTGAACTCGCAAGCGATGCGCTACTCGCGCCAAATGCTTGATACCGAGCAGCGCGTGTTGGTTGAAGGCCCATCGAAGAAGAACCTGATGGAGCTGCGTGCTCGTACCGAGAACAACCGCGTGGTGAACTTTGAAGGCAGTGCTGACCTGATTGGCCAGTTTGTTGATGTAAAAATTACCGACGTATTTGCAAACTCTCTGCGTGGTGAGATCGTACGTACTGAACAAGACATGGACCTTCGCAGCCTGATCTCTCCAACTCAAATGATGGCGAAAACCAAGCGCGAAGACGAGCTGGGTGTAGCGACATTTACGCCTTAAGCTTGAAATTACCCGACTGAGTAACCATCTTAGAAGGGTAAACACATCTTAGGCGGTCCGGTCTAAATCGGACCGCCACAAATGAGAGGCAACTTTGAGCAATAAAATTGTGACTCTAGAGATCGATCTAGAACCTTCCGATAACCGCCGTCTTGCGAGCCTTTGCGGTCCCTTTGATGATAATATCAAGCACTTAGAACGCCGTCTCGGCGTCGAAATTAGCTACCGTGGCAACTTCTTTACCATTGTTGGTAAGCCCCACACTTCTGCGGCAGCCCTTGAGATCCTCAAAACGCTTTACGTTAATACTGCCCCAGTGCGCGGCAATATTCCTGATATCGAGCCTGAAGAGATCCATCTGGCGATCAAAGAGACCGGTATCTTAGAGCAGAACACCGAATCAAATATTGAGCATGGCAAAGAGGTCTTTATCAAGACCAAGAAGGGCGTGATCAAACCTCGTACGCCTAACCAGGCTCAGTACTTGGTCAACATGGTGACGCATGATATCAGCTTTGGTATTGGCCCTGCGGGTACCGGCAAGACCTACCTTGCTGTCGCGGCTGCGGTGGATGCATTAGAGCGTCAAGAGATCCGCCGTATTCTCCTCACTCGCCCTGCGGTTGAAGCTGGCGAGAAGCTCGGCTTTTTGCCTGGTGACTTGAGCCAAAAGGTCGATCCATACCTGCGCCCACTTTACGATGCCTTGTTTGAGATGCTTGG
This sequence comes from Vibrio glycogenivorans, assembly GCF_051660965.1. Taxonomy (NCBI): domain Bacteria; kingdom Pseudomonadati; phylum Pseudomonadota; class Gammaproteobacteria; order Vibrionales; family Vibrionaceae; genus Vibrio; species Vibrio glycogenivorans. Next base: position 50,026 of record NZ_JBPVIS010000009.1, read on the forward strand.
CTTTGAACGGGTTGAGAAATTGATCGAGCGTAACGTGATTGAAGTCGCTCCACTGGCTTACATGCGTGGTCGTACCCTGAATGATGCCTTCATTATTCTAGATGAGAGCCAGAATACCACGGTCGAACAGATGAAGATGTTCCTGACCCGTATCGGCTTTAACTCGCGTGCGGTGATCACCGGGGACGTGACTCAGATTGACCTGCCACGCGGCGCGAAATCGGGCCTGCGTCATGCAATTGAAGTACTCAACGAGGTCGATGAAATCAGCTTCAACTTCTTCCAGTCTGATGACGTGGTTCGCCACCCGGTTGTCGCACGTATCGTCAACGCGTATGAGAAGTGGGAAGCGCAGGATCAGAAAGAGCGTAAAGAGTTTGAGAAGCGTCGCCGCGAGGAGCGCGAAGCGAAACTGCTCGAAACTGCGAAAGCAGAACTGGCAACACAAGCTGACGTGACTAAACCTTGAAGTAAGCCCTAAGAGACGCCATGAGCATCGAACTAGACCTGCAAATCGCAGTAGAAGATAGCATCCACCTGCCAAGCGAGCAGGATATTCAACTGTGGCTCAACTCGGCGATAACGCCGTTTCAGCCTCAGGCTGAAGTCACTGTGCGTTTGGTAGACGAAGCAGAGAGTCACCAGCTTAACCTCGACTATCGCGGCAAGGATAAACCAACCAATGTACTATCCTTCCCTTTCGAGGCGCCGCCGGGAATTGAGCTCGACCTACTTGGCGACTTGATCATCTGTAAACAAGTGGTCGAGCGTGAAGCGGTTGAGCAAAACAAGCCCTTGAAAGCACACTGGGCGCATATGGTTGTACATGGCAGCTTGCATCTGCTAGGTTATGATCATATCGAGGATGACGAAGCCGAAGAGATGGAGTCCCTCGAAACCGAAATCATGCAAAAGTTAGGCTTTACAGACCCTTACCTTGCAGAGAAACAGAGCTAGGCTCAGCCTAGCTCTGATGTGTGCTATCACACTTTGATAGCGTTACTTAACTGAGAAACAATGAACGAAGATAACCCTCCTTCTTCTAACGAAAGTAGCAAGAAAGAAAAATCTGAAGGTCCGAGTCGAAAGACTCTGCTTGAACGCATCGGGCAGCTTTTCCAAGGTGAGCCCAAAGACCGACAAGAACTCGTTGATGTGATCCGCGACTCTGAAGAGAACGACTTGATCGATCACGACACCCGCGACATGCTCGAAGGCGTGATGGAGATTTCAGAGCAACGTGTGCGTGATATCATGATCCCGCGCTCACAAATCGTCACCATTGAGCGTAATGAGAACTTCGATGATATCGTCACCCTCATGACCGACGCTCAGCACTCTCGCTACCCGGTGATCAGCGAAGACAAAGACCACGTTGAGGGCATACTGCTTGCCAAAGACCTGCTGCGCTACCTTGGCTCAGACAGTGACCCATTTGACATGGAGCAGGTAATGAGACCCGCGGTTGTGGTGCCTGAGAGCAAGCGGGTTGACCGACTGCTCAAGGAGTTCCGTGAAGAGCGCTATCATATGGCGATTGTCGTTGATGAGTTTGGCGGTGTGTCGGGTCTTGTGACGATTGAGGACATTCTTGAAGAGATTGTTGGCGAAATTGAAGATGAGTTCGATGATGAGGATGAGTTGGACATTCGCAAGTTAAGTAAACACACCTACTCGGTTAAGGCATTGACCACCATCGATGACTTCAACGAAGAGTTTTCAGCCAGCTTTAGTACCGAAGAGGTCGATACCATTGGTGGCTTAGTAATGACGGCATTTGGCCATCTTCCCTCTCGAGGAGAGATTGTCGATATCGAGGGCTATCTGTTTAAAGTCATGGCCGCCGACAACCGCCGCATCATGCAACTTCAGGTGACCATTCCGGTCTCTGAGGCACAAATTGAAGAGTCTGACAGCTAACGCTCCGGCGCTTCAATAACTTGCAAACATTGGCAACTACACTTGGGCCGTCAGTGGACGAAACCCAAGTAAAGCAACACTATCATGGGCAAGCCGAGACCCGGCTTGCCCATCGTTTTATGGACTAATCAAAGATAGATACATGGCCGTGGCGATACATAACCCCCTGTTACTCAGCATGCTTGCCCTTTTGGCCGGCGCTATTTCCACTCTCGCATTTGCACCCTTTGGTCTCTGGCCAGCGGCGCTGATCAGTGTATTGGTGTTCCTACTGCTGATCACTAAGCGGTCGGTAAAATGGTCAGCCTGGCTTGGCTGGCTTTGGGGGCTAGGGAGCTTTGCAACGGGGATCAGTTGGGTACACGTCAGTATCGACACCTTCGGCGGTATGCCCAAGGTGGCAAGCCTGTTTTTGATGGCGCTACTGATTGGCTATCTGGCTATCTACCCAGCACTCTTTGCCGCTGCGCTCAATCGCTTTTTTCCAGACTCGCAACTGCGCCGCTATGCTATCGTCATCCCCGCACTCTGGCTGGTGTTTGACTGGCTGCGAGGCTGGGTCATGACGGGCTTTCCTTGGCTATGGCTCGGCTACAGCCAGATCGACTCGCCGCTGGGCAACTATGCGCCCCTTGGAGGTGTTGAGTTGGTGACCTTTGCAGTTGTCATCAGCGCTTCGCTGCTCGCCTATGCCTTGCTTAGCCGCCGTGCGATGCTCAGCCTGATCCCGGCGGTGATTATTGCTACTGGCTTTGGTCTCAACGCCGCTCACTGGGTGACCCCAGACCCTGAGAGCAAAACTCGTTTTGCCCTGATCCAAGGCAATATTGACCAAGCGTCAAAGTGGCTGCCGAGTGAGCGCTGGCCAACCATCATCAAATACACCGACCTAACCAAAAAAAGTTGGGATGCGGATATTATTATCTGGCCAGAGGCAGCAATCCCCGCGTTTGAGTATGAGATTGCCTCCTACTTGGCAAATCTGGACACGCTAGTCAAAGAATATGAAAGCTCGCTAATCACCGGGATCATCAACCGCAGTGATTCTGGTCTTTACTACAACAGCGTGCTCGCTATTGGCCACACCGATGGCGGCGATTACACCTACAACCCTGAGCAGCGCTATCACAAGCACCACCTGTTGCCATTTGGTGAGTTTGTGCCTTTTGAGGATATCCTGCGCCCACTGGCGCCATTCTTTAATCTGCCTATGTCGTCATTCAGTCGTGGGGATTATATTCAGCCGAATGTGCTGGCGAATCGACGCCTGCTCGCTGCCGCACTGTGTTATGAGATCATCTTTAATGAACTGATCCGACGCAATGTCACCGAGGAGACCGACTTTATTCTCACCCTATCTAACGATGCTTGGTTTGGTGACTCGATTGGACCTCAGCAGCATATGGAGATTGCCCGCATGCGTGCGCTTGAGCTCGGAAAGCCTGTGATCCGCTCAACCAATAATGGCGTGACGGCTATCACCGACTACCGCGGCACGATAGTCGCTGAGGTACCCCAATTTGAGACCGCCATCCTTGATGCCGAGGTGGTATCAACTCAAGGACGCACCCCTTACCATCGCTTTGGTAGTTGGCCTCTGTATCTTTGGGCAGGATTGAGCCTCGCAGCGGCTTGGCGATTAAATCGCCGCAAGCAGCAAGTCAGCTAACATCAATGGTGTCGTAAACGCGACAAAACAACGCCCCTGCTGGGGCGTTGGTATTGATTAGGGTTTAAGCGGTTGGCGACTGAAAGCCCCTTTGCCACAGTTGGGACACGGCGTGATCACCGTTGGGTGGTTGTACGGAACCTTGTGACCGCAGTTTTCACACATCAACACCCCAAGGCCTATCATTTCACCGGCTTGATACAGCCCTTGACGGTCCAGATCGGCGGCAAGCTCGACCCACTCAACCTTGGTTCTATCGGTTATCTCAAGCAACCCTTGCCATATCGAGTTGGCAATCATCAATGAGAAAGGGCTGCCTTTACTCTCTTCGTAGTTATCAGCAAACTCTTTAAGGTCGGATTTTACGTAGGCGGAGATGAGGGCAAGTTCATCTTTGGTCATATCATTCGCCGCATCAACCACTTTACCTGACTGCTCTACAACATGATTTAGCTCTTCGGGACTGTGTTTGATGGTCTCAATCACGTCCTCAATGATCTCTTCATAACCTGCTTTTCGTTTGGGCATGAGAACCTCCCTCAACACAATGGTTGTTGTACCTTCTGCCTTTAGGTATTCTATGACGATCTATTAATGTCTGTTCTAACCGAACTCACAAATTCCAAGTTAACCGGATGCCATCGATGCAAGAACAATACAATCCTCAAGATATTGAACAAAAAGTTCAAAAGCACTGGGATGACAACAAGACCTTTGTTGTAAGTGAAGACCCAAATAAAGAAAAATTCTACTGTCTATCTATGTTCCCGTACCCAAGTGGTCGACTGCACATGGGTCACGTGCGCAACTACACCATCGGTGATGTGGTTTCTCGTTTCCAGCGCCTGCAAGGTAAAAACGTTATGCAACCAATCGGTTGGGATGCATTCGGTCTGCCTGCAGAGAACGCGGCAGTAAAAAACAACACCGCACCAGCACCATGGACCTACGAGAACATCGAGTACATGAAAAACCAGCTTAAGCTGCTGGGCTTTGGTTACGACTGGAACCGCGAATTCGCTACCTGTACGCCAGAGTACTACCGCTGGGAACAAGAGTTCTTCACTAAGCTGTACAACAAGGGCCTAGTTTACAAGAAGACCTCTTCAGTTAACTGGTGTCCAAACGACCAAACCGTTCTGGCTAACGAGCAAGTCGAAGACGGCTGCTGCTGGCGCTGTGACACTCCGGTTGAGCAAAAAGAGATCCCACAGTGGTTCATCAAGATCACCGAATACGCGCAAGAGCTATTGGACGACCTAGATAACCTTGACGGCTGGCCTGAGATGGTTAAGACCATGCAGCGTAACTGGATTGGCCGCTCTGAAGGTGTTGAGCTGAAGTTTGAAGTGAAAGGCCAACAAGACCTTGAGGTGTATACTACACGTCCAGACACGCTAATGGGTGTGACTTACGTGGGTATCGCTGCAGGCCACCCTCTTGCGACCATTGCCGCTGAGAACAACCCTGAGCTGGCGGCTTTCGTTGAAGAGTGTAAGAACAATAAAGTAGCTGAAGCTGAGCTAGCGACAATGGAGAAGAAGGGTATGGCAACTGGCCTTACCGCGATTCACCCATTGAACGGTCGTGAAGTGCCAGTTTACGTGGCTAACTTCGTCCTAATGGACTACGGTACGGGCGCTGTGATGGCTGTGCCTGCGCACGACCAACGCGACTACGAGTTTGCCACGAAATACGGCCTAGACATCGTTCCTGTGATCAAGCCAGCTGACGACAGCGAGCTAGATATCTCTGCAGAAGCGTACACTGAGAAGGGTGTGCTATTCGATTCTGGTGAGTTTGATGGCCTAGACTTCCAAGCGGCATTCGATGCGATCGCAGCGAAGCTTGAAGCAGAAGGTAAAGGCACTAAGACGGTTAACTTCCGTCTACGTGACTGGGGTGTATCTCGTCAGCGTTACTGGGGCGCACCAATCCCAATGGTGACCACTGAAGACGGTGAAGTGCACCCAGTACCTGCAGACCAACTGCCGGTGATCCTGCCAGAAGACGTGGTAATGGATGGGGTAACTAGCCCAATTAAAGCCGATAAAGAGTGGGCAAAAACCACCTTCAACGGCGAGCCAGCACTGCGCGAAACGGACACCTTCGATACCTTTATGGAGTCGTCTTGGTACTACGCACGTTACTGCTCACCACAAGCGGATGATATTCTAGACCCTGAGAAAGCCAACTACTGGCTTCCGGTTGATCAGTACATCGGTGGTATCGAGCACGCGTGTATGCACCTTCTATACTCACGCTTCTTCCACAAACTGCTGCGTGACGCGGGTTACGTAACCTCTGATGAACCGTTCAAGCAGCTACTATGTCAAGGTATGGTACTGGCTGATGCGTTCTACCACGAGAACGACAAAGGCGGTAAAGAGTGGGTTGCACCTACTGACGTTGCAGTAGAGCGTGACGGCAAAGGTCGCATCACCTCAGCGAAAGACAACGAGGGCCGCGACGTGACGCACTCAGGCATGATCAAGATGTCTAAGTCGAAGAATAACGGTATCGACCCTCAAGAGATGGTGGATAAATACGGCGCCGATACGGTGCGTCTGTTTATGATGTTTGCATCACCTGCAGATATGACGCTTGAGTGGCAAGAGTCTGGCGTTGAAGGCGCTAACCGCTTCCTGAAGCGTGTATGGAAACTGGTTAATGAGCACGCAGCGAAAGGTGCAGCGGAAGCGGTTGATACAACAGCCCTGTCTAGCGACCAAAAGGCCCTGCGCCGTGACGTGCACAAAACCATCGCTAAAGTGACTGACGATATCGCTCGTCGTCAAACGTTCAACACTGCGATTGCAGCCATCATGGAGCTGATGAACAAGCTGGCCAAAGCACCTCAAGAATCGGCGCAAGACCGTGCGATCCTTGATGAAGCACTGAAAGCCGTGGTTGTGATGCTTTACCCTATCACTCCACACATCTCATTTGAGATGGGCGCAGCACTTGGCGTATCAGATGTCGACAACACACAGTGGCCTCAGCACGATGAGAAAGCGCTGGTTGAAGACGAGAAACTGATCGTTGTTCAGGTTAACGGCAAGCTACGCGCTAAGCTAACTGTGGCGGCTGACGCCTCGAAAGAGCAAGTGGAAGAACTTGGTCTAAACGATGAAAACGTGACGAAATTTACTGAAGGCAAAACGGTTCGTAAGGTGATCTACGTACCTGGCAAACTGTTGAATATCGTAGCAAATTAATCGTCTGTCTCACCAAAGCAGGCTAAAATTGAATCAGGGTGACTTGTCACCCTGATTATTTATCCAAGCAGATTTAATCTCATCAACCCGATGAGCCACCGCCCCACCCAAATGGCGCGCGATCAGTCTGTTTGGATAAATCACTCAACAAGATAGCAGAGCGATCTCTATGCAAACTAAGTCCCTATCTTCTCTTCGTCTTATGCTGGTGGTGTTACTGACCTCCATGCTGACTGCGTGTGGCTTTCAGCTGCGCGGCGAGTACACAGTACCCGAAGAGCTACACCAGTTGTCACTGACCAGCTTCGATAAGTACGGCACGCTTACCCGCTACGTTCAAGCTGAGTTGGACATCAATAACATTGTCTTAGTCCCGCCCAGCTCAGAGGTCTCCAATGTGCATCTGCGCTCGGAAGATATCGAAGAGCGCACCCTTTCGCTCTACCAAAACGCGCGTGCCGCAGAAAAAGAGCTCACCTATACCGCAAGCTATCGTGTCACCGTACCTGAGGTTGGCAGCCATTCCTTTACGGCAACCATCACTCGCAGCTATCTGGATAACCCATTAACTGCACTGGCAAAATCGGTCGAACGCGAGATGATCGAAGACGAAATGCGTAAGATTGCCGCGACACAAATTATCCGTCAGATGGCGCGTGTTCGCGCTGATATTCTCGAAGCACGCAATGAGACACCAACCGCGATGCGTGGGGTAAAAATTAGCTCTGACAAGCAAGAGCGTGCTCACTAATGCGCCTGTTTGCTGACCGCCTGCATGAGCACCTTGAAAAAGGCCTCAGCCCTGTTTATTTAGTGTTTGGTAATGAGCCGCTGCTCTTGCATGAGTCTCGACTGGCTATCGCCCAACACGCCGAGCAACGTGGGTTTAATGAGCGTCATCGATTCACACTCGATAACCAAACTGACTGGAATGCGATCTATGACTGCTTCCAGGCCATGAGCCTGTTCTCAAGCCTGCAGATTGTCGAACTTGAAGTCGGAGAATCGGGCGTGAATGCCGCTCAAGGCAAAGAACTGCTTGAGCTTGCTAAGCTACTCAACCCTGAAACCCTGTTGGTCCTGGTGGGTAGCAAGTTGACTAAGGCGCAGGAAAACAGCAAATGGTTCAAAGCCCTCTCATCCCAAGGGACGTGGGTAAACTGCTTAACGCCTGATATCACTCGCCTACCCCAATTTGTTCGCCAGCGCTGTCAAAAACTGGGACTTAAACCGGACCAAGAGTCGCTGCAAATGCTCGCACAATGGCATGAGGGCAATCTGCTGGCACTGAGTCAAAGCCTGGAAAAGCTCGCTCTGCAATACCCAGATGGCGAGCTAAGCCTGGTACGGATTGAGCAGTCTCTGAGTCGACACAACCATTTTACCGTGTTCCACTGGATTGATGCCCTGTTGGCAGGAAAAGCCAATCGTGCCCAGCGCATTCTGCGCCAACTCGAGGCAGAAGGTGTTGAGGGGGTGATCATCGCTCGCTCATTGCAAAAGGAACTAAAGCTGCTGATGCAACTCAAAGCAGAAAGCCAGCAACAAGCGATAGGATCGGTGTTTGAGCGCCACCGAATTTGGCAGTCAAAGCGCCCGCTTTATACTGCGGCACTGCAGCGTCTCGACTTTGCTGCATTGCAGCAAGCATGGTCTGTCCTTGCCAAGGTCGAGATCATGCTCAAAACTCAGTATGAACAATCCGCTTGGCCATTAATTCAACAGCTTGGCGTAAGCTTGTGCTCGCCACAACTGCGTTTCCCTGCGGCTGGCTAAGTGCGGTTAGCTAAGTGCGCCAGGGCAAAAGCATGCTATACTCCGCGCCCTATTGAACACTGTCTATTGAGGATGCCACCTTGCAACGTGAAGAATTAAGAGATTTCCTAGCTGATAAAGCGGATGATATGAAAGCCCAAGATATTATCCTGTTGGATGTAACTGGCAAATCGAGCGTGACTGACTTTATGGTGATCTGTACGGGTACCTCAAAGCGCCATGTCTCCTCGATTGCCGATCACGTCGCGAGTGAGATCAAGAAGCTTGGCATGGAGCCACTCGGGATTGATGGCGAAGCTGAGGGCGAGTGGGTTGTACTCGACATGGGTGATGCCATGCTGCACGTGATGCAAGAGCAACACCGTGAACTGTATCAACTGGAAAAGCTTTGGAACTGATTGAATGAAGTTACAGCTTATTGCCGTTGGCACCAAGATGCCTAAGTGGGTCGAAGAGGGTTTTCAAGAGTATAAGCGCCGCTTCCCCCACGATATGCCCCTCGAGTTGGTAGAAATCCCAGCAGGAAAGCGTGGCAAAAACGCCGATATTGCAAGGATTCTGCAAAAAGAGGGCGAAGCGATGCTGGCAGCCGTGCCAAAAGGCAGCCGTATCGTTACTCTAGATATCCCTGGAAAGCGTTGGGACACTGACCAATTGGCTGGGCAAATGGATGCGTGGAAGCTCGATGGTCGCGATGTCTCGATTTTGATTGGTGGACCTGAGGGTCTGGCGCCAGCCTGTAAAGCCGCAGCCGATCAAAGCTGGTCGTTGTCGCCACTCACCCTCCCTCATCCAATGGTCCGTGTGATCATGGCCGAAGCCCTATATCGTGCTTGGAGTGTGACCGCTAACCACCCTTACCACCGCGAATAATACTATCGCGAATAAACCCGTAGTTGAGATGTGTGTAGATGTTGCGTAAGCGTAGCAAAATAAGAGATTACCAAGAAGAATCGCGCCTGTTTAAAGTACGCGCGATTACAGCTTTTACTATCATTATTGCCTTAATGGGGGTGCTGCTCGGCAATCTCTACCACATTCAGGTCAACCAGTATCAAGATTACGAGACCCGCTCTAACGATAACAGGATTAAAGTGGTGCCTATAGCGCCCAACCGAGGGCTGATCTACGATCGTCATGGTGAGCTTCTCGCCGACAACCGACCGGTATTTAACCTCGAGATCACCCCGGAGCAGGTCAAAGACATGGATGCCACTATTGAGGGGCTACGTGAATTTCTGACCATCAGTGATGAGCGCATCGAGGCGTTTGAGAAGGAGCGTCGTCGCACCCGACGCTTCAATGCGGTCCCGCTGCTCACTCAGCTCAACGAGGACCAGGTCGCTGTATTCTCCGTCCATCAACATCGATTTCCCGGTGTCACGGTCAACGCCACACTTAAACGCTACTACCCATATGGTGAGATATTAACCCATGTGATTGGCTACGTATCCCGGATCAACGATCGTGATATGGATCGCCTGATCCGTGAGGAAAAAGACAGTAATTACCAAGCAACGCGAGATATCGGTAAGCTGGGTATCGAACGCTACTATGAGGACGTCCTGCATGGTACTGCGGGCTATCAAGAGGTCGAGGTTAACAGCCGCGGCCGTGTGATCCGCACTCTAAAATACGTGCCACCGACACCGGGTAAGGATATTGTCCTCAACCTTGATGTCCGCTTGCAAACCTATCTATACAACCTGCTAGATGGCCGTCGTGGCTCGGCGGTGATCCTCGACCCTGAAGATAATGGCGTGTTGGGTATGGTCTCAAGCCCAAGTTACGACCCTAATGCATTCGTCCACGGTATCTCTGGCAAAGATTATCGCGCGCTGCTCAATGATAAAAACCGCCCGTTGGTGAATCGAGCGACACTCGGGATCTACCCTCCGGCTTCGACCATTAAGCCTTTCTTGGCGGTGGCAGCCCTACAAGAAGGGGTGATCACGACCAAGACAACCCGCAATGATCCCGGCTATTGGCGCATTCCAAACTCCAACACCCGACCCTTTCGTGACTGGCTGCGATGGGGACACGGTAAGGTCGATGTGGTCAAATCTATCGAAGAGTCGGTGGATACCTTCTACTACCAGATTGCGTACGATATGGGTATCGATCGTATCTCTCGCTGGATGAACAAGTTTGGCTTTGGTGACTTCACTGGTATCGACATCAACGAAGAGAGTCGCGCCAATATGCCAACCCGTGAGTGGAAGATGGCCAGGCATAAAACCCCTTGGTATCAAGGTGATACTATTCCGGTCGGTATTGGTCAGGGCTACTGGACGGCCACGCCTATGCAGATTGCCAAGGCGACATCGGTGCTGGTTCATCGCGGAGAGGTCATTGCCCCTCACTTGCTGCGTGCCACAATCAAAAACGGTGAGCGCTTTGAGCGCCAGCAGCTCTCTGATTATGAAACCTTCCCACCGATAGACACGGTTCCCGACCGCTATTGGGATATTGCCTTTAGGGGTATGTACCTAGCGAACCACGGCGGACGAGGCACGGCGCGGCGCGCCTTCGCCGATATGGATTATAAAACGGCCGGTAAATCGGGAACGGCGCAAGTATTTGGTCTTGCCGAAGACGAGGAATATGATGCCGATGAGATTGCTGAGCACTTGCGTGACCATGCCTTGTTCACTGGCTTCGCTCCCCTTGACGATCCCGAGATTATTGTGACCGTGGTGCTAGAAAATGCCGGTGGTGGCTCGAGCAACGGCGGCCCTGTGGTGCGTGAGATCTTTGACAAGGTATTACGCCCAGCAGACGAAGAAGATGACCCACAAGAACAAGCACGACAACAGGACGGGCAAGAATGAAATTAGACCCTTCAACTGGACAGAATCGCGCCTTTTTTCAGCGCCTGCACATCGACTTACCCTTACTGCTGGGGCTGTTGGCACTGATGGGCTTTGGCCTAGTGGTTATGTACAGTGCCAGTGGTCAAAATGAGGCGATGATGGATCGTCAGGCGATGCGCATGGGGCTGTCTCTGATGGTGATGGTCGTGCTCGCCCAGATCCCGCCGCGAACCTATGAAGCTGCGGCCCCGCTGCTGTTTTTTTGCGGCCTGATCCTACTGCTCGGGGTACTGTTTTTTGGTGAGTCATCAAAAGGTGCCCAGCGCTGGCTTAACCTCGGTTTTGTCCGCTTTCAGCCTTCTGAGCTGATGAAGCTCGCGGTACCGCTGATGGTCGCCCGCTATGTGGGCAAGGGCGCGCTACCCCCGAGCTTTAAAACCATTATTTTGTCCTTGGTGATGGTGTTTGTACCGACCATTTTGATCGCCAAGCAGCCCGACCTAGGCACGTCTATTTTGATCGCCGCATCGGGCATTTTTGTGATTTTCCTTGCCGGGATCAGTTGGCGAATTATTACCGCGGCGATCGTAGCTGTCGGTGCCTTCGTGCCTATCCTGTGGTTCTTCTTGATGCGCGAGTACCAGAAGGTGCGTGTACGCACGCTGTTTAACCCAGAATCCGACCCTCTTGGCGCGGGTTATCACATTATCCAAAGCAAGATCGCGATCGGCTCGGGTGGGGTTTCAGGCAAGGGCTGGCTACAAGGTACCCAATCTCAGCTCGAGTTCCTTCCCGAGCGTCACACCGACTTTATCTTTGCAGTCATTGCAGAAGAGTGGGGAATGATCGGCATCTTGGCTCTCTTTGCCCTCTATCTGTATATCATTGGTCGAGGCCTTTATCTCTCAAGTCATGCACAAACCGCCTTCGGTCGCATGATGGCAGGTAGTATCGTGCTAAGCTTCTTTGTCTATGTGTTTGTAAATATTGGTATGGTTAGTGGCATTCTACCGGTTGTCGGTGTACCTTTACCGCTGATCAGCTACGGCGGCACCTCGATGGTGACCCTGATGGCAGGCTTTGGCATATTAATGTCGATTCATACTCACCGCAAAGCGTTCTCTAAGGCATCTTAGTATGAAAATAAACCACAAGTTGCTCACTGTTGGACTACTTTCCATTGTGCTGTTTGGCTGTGCAAGCCCAGATAGTGAGCGCTATGAACTCGAGCAGGACGTGCCACCACAGGCCCCCATCTCAGTCGAACATATCGAGGGGATTACCCCACGATACGAGCCCTATAGCCTTGGGGGTAACAGAAACTACACACTGCGCGGTGTCAGTTACCAAATCGTCGATGATGCCGAAGGGTTTAAACAGCGCGGCCAAGCCTCCTGGTACGGCAAGAAGTTTCATGGACACCTTACCTCCAACGGTGAGATCTACGACATGTACTCGATGACAGCGGCACATAAAACCCTACCACTGCCGAGTTATGTAAAGGTCACCAACCTCGACAATGGCAAACAGACCATAGTTCGAGTCAACGACCGCGGCCCCTTCCACGAGGGTCGGATCATCGACCTTAGCTATGCCGCCGCTTACAAGCTTGGCATCGTCGATGCGGGTGTGGCCAATGTTGAGATTGAGGTCATTACGGTAGAAAAACCAGACAACCCATCAGGGCTCAATGCACAGCCAAATTACATTATTCAGGTGGCAAGTTCCTCCGATCGCGGCCGTGCTGAACAATTGGCTCAAGCGTTACAAGAACAACTCAGTGTCAGTGCCTTTGTGCAAAGTGCTGACAGCGTACACCGCATCATTCTCGGTCCCTTTGATGATTACGATGTCACCCAAGAGACACTGAACAAGATCCAATCTGCTGGCTACGATTCAGCATTTGTTCGCAAGTATCAAACACAAAAATAAAACCATAATCTAGACAATATGATCAACCACACCCAACCGTCAAAGCTAGGGCGCGCACTTCTTGTCGGCGTCACCTCTCTTCTGGCCAGCACACTTGCTCATACCAGAATTATTCCGGGCTTGCCTCCCGTTGCCGCAAAAGGTTACATCCTGATGGACTACCATTCAGGGGAGATCATCGCGGCAGAGAACGAGCATACTCAGCTTTCCCCAGCAAGCCTGACCAAGATGATGACCAGTTACGTGATAGGTCAAGAGATTAATCGCGGCAGTGTTTCTCTAGATGATGACGTCGCAATCAGCCGTAATGCTTGGGCACGTAACTTCCCTGGCTCATCCAAAATGTTCCTTGAGGTGGGCAAAAGCGCCAAGCTTGAGGAAGTGCTACATGGCATTATCGTGCAATCGGGTAACGATGCCTGTGTCGCCGCGGCCGAGCATATCGCTGGCTCTGAAGCCGCATTCGTGACGTTAATGAATAGCTGGGCGCAAAATATTGGCATGACCAATTCGAACTTTGCCAATCCGCACGGTCTCGATAACCCTGATTTGTATTCAACACCGTTTGATCTTGCCCTGCTGGGCAAAGCGCTGATCCGTGACGTGCCTGAGGAGTACCGAGTGTATTCCGAGAAGTCATATACCTATAACGGCATCACCCAGCATAACCGCAACGGTTTGCTGTGGGATGAGAGCATGAATGTTGATGGCATCAAGACCGGCTACACACGCAAAGCCGGTTACAATCTCGTCAGCTCTGCGACCCAAGGCGACATGCGTTTAATCGCGGTCGTCATGGGGGCCAAAAATCCCGATGCGCGCAAAGCTGAGAGTAAAAAATTGTTAAGTTATGGCTTTCGCTTTTTTGAAACCGTCGCACCGCATCAAGCCGAGCAGGTGCTGGCGACGGAAAAGGTCTGGATGGCGAAAAAGCCCAGTGTTGATATGGGCATCACCGAAGAGGCTTATCTGACCCTGCCGCGCGGCAGCAGTGGCAAGCTTGAGGCCAATATAGTGGTTGAGCAACAACTGCGCGCGCCAATCCAGCAAGGCGACCAACTTGGTACGCTATACTATGTACTGGACGGTGAGAATGTTGCCGAATACCCGCTGGTTGCCATGGAGTCGGTTGAGCGCGGGGGATTCTTTCGTCGAATGTGGGATTACCTGGCATTGCTGTTAAGCAGCTGGTTTTAGCCTACGCAACTGGTTTTAAATCGGGCAACTGGTTTTAAACTGAGTGCATCTTGAGATTATCCCAGAATGGCAGTACTATTCTTCGCCATTCCTGTACCAGAGAATTTGGAGTTTATTATGCTGACGATTAACTCAGACGCTAAATTGAAAGACTTGCTTGAGTTCCCATGCTCATTCACCTACAAAGTCATGGGTTATGCCAAGCCAGAACTGCCAGAACGCGTGTTGGAAGTGATCCAACGCCACGCACCGGGTGATTACAGCCCAGTGGTTAAACCAAGTGCTAAGGGTAACTACCACTCAGTGTCAGTCAACATCACTGCGACCTCAATCGAGCAGGTTGAGACACTGTACAAAGAACTGGGCGAGATCGACATCGTCCGCATGGTTCTGTAAAAATTTGAATTCTTAAATTTTTTTTGAAAGCAGCCTATGGCTGCTTTTTTATTATTTATCAATAATATAAAAATCACCCGCCAATAGTAAGGTTAAAAACCTGTCATCAAAATGTAGTTTAGTCGCACTTTCCTGTTTATAATCGAAAGCGAAGTTCGCTAGGGATCATGGAATATAAATGGAAAACCGACTGATAGTCAGATACTTAGGCCGCCAAGACTACCAACCGGTATGGCAAGCAATGCACGACTTTACTGACACACGGGATGATAACACTGTGGATGAGGTCTGGTTGGTTGAGCACAACCCTGTCTTCACCCAAGGTCAAGCTGGGAAGCAAGAGCATCTGCTGGACACGGGTGATATCCCCGTGGTGCAAAGTGACCGCGGTGGTCAAGTGACCTACCACGGACCAGGCCAGTTGGTTGCGTACGTACTGATCAATCTACGGCGCAAAAAAATCGGTGTGCGCGACCTGGTCACCCATATCGAAAATACCGTGATCAATACCCTTAAACGCTTTGGTGTCGAGTCCAATGCGCGCCCGGATGCGCCTGGCGTCTATGTCGATCAACGCAAGATATGCTCCCTTGGCCTGCGTATTCGCCGAGGATGCTCTTTCCATGGACTTGCCCTCAACATCAATATGGACCTGAGCCCCTTCCTACGCATTAACCCTTGTGGCTATGCCGGAATGGAGATGGTTCAACTCAGCGATCTAACCCCAATTACACAATTACAACAAGCCCAGTCACCTTTAATCGAAGAACTCGTTTCTCTGCTGGAGTATCAGCAGGTCGAGTTTGCAACGGAAGCGGTAGAAAATGAGTAAACCTATACAAATGGAAAAAGGCGTCAAGTATCGTGACGCCGATAAAATGGCTCTCATTCCAGTAAAAAACATGCCAACAGAGCAGAAAGAGGTTCTGCGCAAGCCAGACTGGATGAAGATCAAGCTGCCTTCAGACAGCCAACGCATCCAAGACATCAAGTCAGCGATGCGCAAGAATAATCTCCACTCCGTCTGTGAAGAAGCATCCTGCCCTAACCTTGCAGAATGCTTTAATCACGGCACGGCGACCTTTATGATCCTAGGTGCAATCTGTACCCGTCGCTGCCCATTTTGTGATGTGGCCCATGGTCGCCCCCTAGCACCAGAAGCTGATGAGCCAAAACAACTGGCAAAAACCATCGCCGACATGAAGCTCAAGTATGTGGTCATCACCTCGGTTGACCGAGACGACCTGCGCGATGGTGGCGCTCAGCACTTTGCGGACTGTAACCGAGAGATCCGGACGCTCAACCCAACGATTAAGATTGAAACCTTAGTGCCTGACTTCCGTGGCCGAATGGACGTGGCTCTTGATTTGCTCAAGGACAATCCGCCCGATGTGTTCAACCATAACCTAGAAACGGCGCCGAGGCTGTATCGTAAAGCTCGCCCGGGGGCAAACTATAAATGGTCGCTGCAGCTACTCGAGAAATTTAAGCAGCAACACCCCACGATACCGACCAAGTCAGGGTTGATGATGGGTCTCGGTGAAACCAAAGAAGAGATCATCGAAGTGCTCAAAGACTTGCGCGCTCATGGCGTCACTATGCTGACACTAGGTCAATATCTCGCCCCAAGTCGCCACCACTTGCCTGTCGAACGCTATGTGCCACCTGAGGAGTTTGATGAACTCAAACAGATCGCGCTAGATCTTGGCTTTACTCATGCCGCGTGTGGTCCGTTTGTTCGCTCGTCGTACCATGCCGATATGCAAGCACAAGGCATTGAGGTTAAGTAACGACCGGCGTAACTAAAAAAGGTTGGCACTCGCCAACCTTTTCTAGTTCTAGGGACAAATCTAGTTCGAGGCCACCAGGCGCGAATGACTACGCTCAAGTGAATAGCTCAACACAAACAGGCTGATCAGCAGTGGCAAACTGCCGAGGATCACGCCAAGCCAGGCACCATGCTGCCAGCAATACAGCAGCCAAAAACCACCCAGACTGCCCCCCACATAATAGTGAACCAGATACAGCGCAACCGCGGTAGCTTTGCCCGTTTGGGCTTGTTGACTCACCCAAGCGTACGCCAGCGTATGGGTAAAAAACGCGCCAAAGCTTATCAGCAAAAGCCCCACGACCATTAGGCTTAACTGCTCAAAGTACGCCACCAGCACACCCAAAAACATGATAGCCGAGCCTAGAGCAATCCCTGTGGTGGTGCTACCCACCTTGCGCCATTTGGCTGATAGCCCTGAGCTTAATGTGCCAGCCAAATAGCAAAGGAAGATCATACTGGCAATACCCACGGGCAAGCTGTGGGGCTCGGCGACCAAGCGGAAACCCATAACGGTATACAGATTGACAAACAGGGCAAAGTTCACCCCACCAATCAGCATTGCTGTCCAGAGGCTTGGGTTTCTAAAGTGATTGAGCACAGCCCGGTTATGATGCCGGAGCAGCCCAGTTTGGGCGATAAAATGGCGCTGCTTTGGCAAGCCATACCAGACCATAAAAGCGCCTATCAGGCTGATTAGCGCCATCACCAGCACCGCTCTCTCCCAGCCCCCCCACTCAAGTAAGGCACCACCAAACAAACGGCCAGCAATCCCACCAATTGAGTTCGCCGCCACATAGATGCCGATCGCATGTAAAAAAGCCTGCTCAGACAACTCTTCGACCAGATAGGCCACCCCGACAGCTAAGTAAGCCGCAAGAAATACCCCTAGTGCCCCGCGCATCATGATCAGCTGCCACAGTGAATCGGATAGCCACATTCCAACACCGATTAACGGCAAGGAAAACAGCCCAACCAGCAGCACTCGACGGCGCCCATTGCGCTCAGAATAGACCGCCCAAGGGATCAGGCTCAGCGACAAGACTAACGAGGTAATGGCAAACACCCAGTTGATCTCAAATGCCGTCGCAGAAAACTGCATCGCCAACTTGGGCAACATAGGTTGAAATAAATACAAATTACAAAAAATGAGAAACGCCCCCAGCGCAACACTGAGTGTCACCTGGTAATACTGACGCGATTGGTACTCAATCATGGCCACTCCTTTGGCTGCCGTTACTGCTTGATTTGTGATCAAGATAGCAATCGTTGCATCAGAAATTAAATATATTAAATCTATCCCAACTATATATTTTTGATATCGATATGCACTCGAAACAGCTGAGCCAGTTTATTGCGGTTGCCGAGCACGGCAACTTCACTCATGCCGCACAGGCACTCAATATTGCCCAGCCGCCACTGAGCATGTCGATCAAAAAACTAGAGCACCAACTGGGCTTGAGCCTATTCCTTCGCCAGGGCAAGCGAGTCAGTTTGACCCTAGAGGGTGAGGTTCTTTATCAACATGCCAAACAGGTTGAGCAAAAACTGCAAGATGCCAACTTGGCAATGGATGAGCTCAAAGGGCTCGAAAAAGGCGAAGTCAGGATTGGGGTGCCCAGCATGCTAGGATCTTATTACTTTCCTGAGATACTCATGGCCTTCAAGACGCGCTACCCCAAGCTCAAGCTCACTGTAGTCAATGCCGGAACCCGCTCTATTGCCCAAATGCTGCACGATGGCGTGCTGGACATAGGCGTGATCAATCACTCAACTCAGGCCAAAAACCTACAAACTGACCACCTCCTAACCTCAAATATGGTGGCTGCGGTGGGAAAGAATCACCCTCTCGCGACACGCAGCTCGATTTCCTTTGCTGAGTTCTTTGAGCACGAATTGGTCTTATTTGAGTCTGGTTATTTTCACCGTGATTTTATCGAGGCCAAAGCGCGCCAATATAACAGGCCAATGCAGTTCTCTTTTGAGACTAACCTGCTCACCATGATTTTAAGCATTGTCAAAAATGAGTTTGCTATCACTGCGCTGCTCGAAATGGTCACCGATTGTGAGAAGGATATCGTCGCGATCCCGTTTGACGAAAAAGTTGAACTCAATCTCGCCCTCGCCTGGCGTGAGCAGGGCTACCTGTCGATTGCTCACCGCACCTTTGTCGAGTTTGTTAAACAGCAAACCCGCTCATAAGCAATACACTTAGCCCTTAACTCTGAATTCAACTTGTGTCATAGGTCAGCACTATCTACGCTGATGATAGGGAAATCACATCTAAGGGACTGAGATGACGGGATATAAGCTCTACTTCGCGGCCTGCGCCTTTGCACTTTTGAGTCAAGGATGCACCACCAACACCAAACAAGATAACTATCGAGAAGCCTCGTTTGAGCTATGCAACACCGAGGTGGACCTCTACTCGGTCAGCGATGACGGCCGGGTACGTATTATTTGCTCAGATAGCTCCAAGTTTGCCCTCAACAATGAAGACACCTTAGAGACGATGCGTGATATCAATATCGATTATTGCCATGGTGAGGGATTGGGGCAGTTTAGTGAGAGCCGGATCTATTACTCTTTTCGCTGCAAATCAGGCACTCTGTTGAGTATTCCCAAATAGAAAAAGGAGCTCAGAGAGCTCCTTTTTGTCTTGTTCAGCACCTTGATTGATTAAGCGTAAACAGGCAGACGCTTACAGATCTCAAGCACTTTTGCTTTGGTGGTTTCAATCACGTCTTGGTTGTTAACGTCATCAAGCACGTCACACATCCAGTTCGCAAGCTCTGTCGCATCCGCTTCAGTAAAGCCACGACGGGTAATCGCAGGAGAGCCAATACGGATACCAGAAGTTACAAACGGGCTGCGTGGGTCGTTTGGTACAGAGTTCTTGTTCACCGTGATGTTCGCTGCACCCAGCGCTGCGTCAGCTTCTTTACCTGTGATGTCTTTGTCGATCAGGTCAACCAAGAACAGGTGGTTTTCAGTGCCGTTAGAGACAATCTTGTAGCCACGCTCTTGGAACTGCGCCACCATTGCCTTGGCATTTTTCACCACGCGAGCTTGGTAAGCTTTGAACTCTGGCTCCATCGCTTCTTTAAATGCAACCGCTTTACCCGCGATAACGTGCATCAATGGACCACCCTGGCCGCCAGGGAAAACAGCAGAGTTAAGTTTTTTGTACATGTCTTCGCCTGCATTTGACAGGATCAGACCACCACGAGGACCGGCTAGCGTTTTGTGCGTGGTCGTGGTGACAACGTGGGCGTGTGGTACTGGCGTTGGGTATTCACCCGCGGCAATTAGGCCCGCAACGTGCGCCATATCTACGAACAGGTAAGCGTCAACTTTGTCGGCAATCTCACGCATGCGCGCCCAGTCAACGATCTGTGAGTAAGCAGAAAAGCCACCGATGATCATTTTTGGCTTGTGCTCTAGCGCCAATTGCTCCATCTCATCGTAGTTGATTTGACCCGCTTCGTCGATACCGTAAGGGATAACGTTGTAGTGCTTGCCCGAGAAGTTAACTGGTGAGCCGTGAGTTAGGTGGCCACCGTGCGCTAGGCTCATACCCAGTACAGTATCACCTGGATTCAGTAGCGCCATGTACACTGCGCTGTTGGCTTGAGAGCCAGAGTGTGGCTGAACGTTGGCGTACTCACAGCCAAATAGCTGACAGGCACGATCAATCGCTAGAGCTTCCGCTTTATCCACGTACTCACAACCGCCGTAGTAGCGCTTGCCTGGGTAACCTTCAGCGTATTTGTTAGTTAGCTGAGAACCTTGTGCTTCCATTACACGTGGGCTGGTGTAGTTCTCAGAAGCGATTAGCTCGATGTGCTCTTCTTGACGAAGAGTTTCTTCCTGGATAGCTGCGAATAGCTCCGCATCGTAATCTGCGATATTCATATCACGCTTTAACATCTGTATCTCCTGACTCAGATTTAAACTGAAAGTTGCAAAAAAACTGCTTAACGACCTTACGCAAACGTTTTCGTCATCAAGTTGGCGCCCATATTACATAACTTGATCTGGATCATAAAGGCTAAACTGCACCAAATATGGCTCGGTTTATCTGGTCCAATCTCAGACCAAAACTTGGTCACTTGTTACTGCTGTTAGGCTCTGGCTCTATAGTACGGATTTGCACTTATAAAATCGACGATGATTTGTAACTTTCTCACCACTTGGCAGGTTGCAAACCGCATTTGATTGCCGTCAACAATACAGGTTTACACTTTGTACAGCCAGCCATACATCTCGGTTCAACAATTTGTTCTGTTTGCTAGGTTTATCTAGCGTATTTCACTACCATTCGCGCTCAAAATATTCATAAAACACAGGTTTGCTGAGTCAACAATGGAAAAGCACACAAACAAAGAAGATTGGATTGCAATGGTTACTGGGACGTTTTTGGTCGCCCAAGGAGTCTTCTTCCTACAAAATGCTCAATTGCTCACCGGAGGCACAACCGGTTTGGCGCTGTTGCTTTCTCAATTGATGCCGCTGTCTTTTGGTGTGCTGTACTTTAGCTGTAACGTACCTTTTTACCTGATGGCCTGGCAGCGTTTTGGCCGTCGCTTTGCAATCAATAGCGCGATCTCTGGCGGCCTCGTCTCGATTTTCGCTGACCATTTGCACCTTGTGATCGCCATTGACCAAATTAATCAAGTCTACTGTGCCATCGCAGGTGGCCTGCTGATGGGGCTGGGCATGCTTATTCTGTTTCGTCACCGTTCAAGCCTAGGTGGATTCAATGTCTTCTGTCTCTACGTTCAAGACCGTTTCGGTATCTCCGTTGGTAAAACTCAAATGGCGATTGACACAACGATTTTGATTGCCTCAAGTTGGTTTGTCGCGCCTTCGGTTATCCTGCTTTCAGTGCTTGGCGCAGTGATGCTTAACGTGGTTTTGGCGATGAATCACAAGCCAACTCGCTATACGGTAAGCTACTCATAAACCCGCTATATGCTAGCTCAAGCCTGTCGACTAGAGGCTTGAGTCAAGCGTCAGTGAATGAAGATATCGGCAAACTCCACCTAACAACATCATATCTAGTGACAATTAACGGCGACGTGTTGGCGAAATATTGGTTATAATTCGACAAGTATCGAATTTTAATAGTTAGGCAAGACAATGGAGTTAGAATCCGTAGCAAAGGCGCTCAAAGAGCTCGGCCATCCGACACGCTTGAGCATCTATAAGCTGGTAGTGCGCGCAGGTCATCAGGGTGTTTCAGTTGGTGGGCTGCAGCAAAAACTCGCTATTCCTGGCTCCACCCTGTCACACCATATTTCTACCCTTAGCTCTGCCGGTCTTCTAACCCAGCGACGCGAGGGCAGAACCCTCTATTGCCTAGCGGAGTATCAGCGCCTTGATGCGGTGATCGGTTTTTTGCGCGATGAGTGCTGTATTGATGGGCAAGACTGTGAACAGTCCACTAGTGACTGATAAGAAAAAAAAACGAGCAATGACTGCTCGTTTTTTCCTTCATCCCAATTGAGAGCCGATTACAGCTCGTATTTGTGCAGCATAGCTTGCTGATGACCAGCAATCTCCGCGACTTGCTCGGCACTCTCCACCAGCGACGCCAGTTGTAGCGTGGAGTTGTCGCTTTGATCATTGACATGAACGATTGAGCGACTGACATCAGCCGTCGCGCGCTGCTGCTCTTCCGTGGCGGCCGACACATGCTCAACCCGCAGGCGAATTTGGTTAATCGAGGCTTCAATGTCCTCAAAGGAACTCTTCACTCGCTGGCTCGACTCAAGGGCAAAATTCATCTCCTCGCGTGATTCAGCCACAGAAGCGCGAGAGCTGTGGGCCGCCTCCATGAGCTCTGACATCATCAGGCGGATATTGCCCGTTTGCGCCGTGGTGTCACTTGCGAGCTTACGCACCTCGTCTGCAACAACTGCAAAGCCCCGCCCCATCTCACCAGCGCGTGCCGCCTCAATCGCGGCATTAAGCGCCAGCAAGTTAGTATTATCAGCAATACCACTGATCATATCGACCATCTCGCTGATCTGCCCAACCTTGGAGTCTAGCTGATTCATTGAGTGTTCATTGCGGCTCAGGGTCTGCTCAAGCTGATGCAAACGAGTTCGGTTGTCGTCCATCGCTGTAAGACCCACCACGGCAAACTCTTCGGCCTCACGGGCGTTATTAAACGACTCCGTGGTCATGGTGGCAATCTCTCTGATTGAGGCCTCAAGCTCTGTGACTGTGGTGACCATACTCTCAAGCGCGCTGCTCTGCGCTGACAGGCTCCCACGCGTCTGCTCAGCCGCACCGTGGCTGATCTCGGCTGTTTGATAGAGACTTTCACAATTGCGCGTCACCATCTCAATCGAGGATTGGGTAGTACTGACAACTTGATTCAATTTATTTGCAATGTCACGCATCTCCGTTGGTCCCTCAACAGCGATTTGGGTGCTCAGGTCATGTTCAGTTAACTTATTGAGCTGCTTGGTAATCGTTGTCAATGAACGGTTAGTCCAGCGACGAAGGATGAAAAACAACGTCATTACAATCACGACCAGCGCAAGCGAAGAGGCGATCAAGATTAGGATATTGCGCTGAATGGTGGAGTTGACGACCTGCTGACCAGAGTCAATCAAGCGCTCCGCCGTCTCAGAGATATCAATCAAGAGCTGGGTGGTCTGGTTAGCAAGGATAGCGGCTTGAGCTAGCTCTTCATCACGACCTTCCATTAGCTCAAGACGATCAAGAATTTTACTGAGTACGCCACCTGACTCAAAGCCCTGTTGCATCATATCGTATGAAGTGGTCATGCTGGCGAACTCTTTAATCTCTGGGCGCCACTGGGCAAAATCATCATACGCCAGAGAGATACCAGCAATTCGGTTGCGCATCTCACGATACTCATTCTGGGCACTCTCCAGCTCATCTTGCATCATCAGGGTCAGGAAGGTGCTTTCCATAGAGCTTGCGTTGGCAATAAACCGGCTGGCAGCATCTGAAACTAGCGGATTGTCTGAGGCTAAAGATAGGCTTATACGATTCATCTCAGGCCCGATAGATGATAAGCCATAGTGAAAACCTATCACGTCTTTATCAATCTGTGTCTTCATTAAAATCGCTTGCGACTGAGTGGCAAGGATATCCTGAGTTATCGACTGGAGCGCAGTGATTTTATCTGCCAACTCATTACGTTGCTGCTCACTGAGGATGCCCTCCTGTAATTCGGCAATCTCAAACAAGTTCCGCACTCGCATGTCACTGCGCTGGCTAAGCACATTGATACGTTGGCGTGTATTCTCAAGCTCAAGAGATGAGTTCAGTTGTGTGCCGTAATTGAGCAGCTTGAGCTGCTCCAGCACATCTTGGGTTAAAGCCGCATTATTCATCGCCAGGGGCATCGCTCGTTCCGACAACACATCAAACTGCTGCTTGACCTGATTTAAGCCATTGGCACTGAGCAAACTCAAACCGATAAAAAATGCGATTATCAGAGCAAAAATCGCACTCAGAGTACGAATAAGTGATAAAGAAGAGGTTGGTTTCTTTCTCTTTAAGGCCGCCATAGCAATTCCATTGAGGTGTCAGTCAGTTAACCGAATTTTTCCAGTCAGGATGGTAGGCCCCAAAAGTGACACTTTTATTAAATACGCGACACTACTCCATGTTTTCAATTGATTTTATTGACATTCCCGATAACTAAACTCTCAACTCAGACTCAAGGAGTCCCCCTCTCGCCTCTTTACCGAAGGTAAAAAAAAGCGCCACTCCAAATCTCGGAGTGGCGCGATCCATTTAAAGCGAACAATGGGCCAGAAGTTAGTGCATACTTCGCCCTTTGACATCATGATCAAGCTCGATGTTCAGCTCGGCTTCCACATGGCCTGGTGAGCGTGTGTTAATCGAGATCAAGCGATACATCGCCGGAATAACAAACAAGGTCACTAGAGTGGCAAAACCCATACCAAAGAAAATGACCGTACCCACCGCCACGCGGCTCTCATAGCCTGCGCCAGTTGAAATGATCAATGGGATAGCACCAGCAAGAGTCGTGAATGCCGTCATCATGATTGGACGCAGACGTCGCGCCGACGCATCAATGATCGCCTGTTCAAACTCGACGCCCTTATCGCGCAGTTGGTTCGCGAACTCAACGATCAAGATACCGTTTTTGGTCACCATACCGATAAGCATGATCATGCCGATCTGGCTGTAGATATTCATCCCTTGGCTCATCACAAACAGTCCCAAGAAGCCGCCAAATACGCCCATAGGCACGGTGAACATCACCACGAGCGGGTTAAGGAAGCTCTCAAACTGCGCCGCCAACACCAGGTAAGCAACCAAAAGCGCTAATGCAAAAACAAACGCCACACTCGATTGGTTCTCTTTGAAGTCTTTCGACTCGCCCGAGTAGCTGACACTGATATCGCTTGGAAGCTGCTCAATCGCACGCTGATCCAAGAAATCCAAAGCCGCTCCCAAGGTTGCCCCATCTGACAGGTTAGCCTTAACCGTTACCGACTTCTGCTTGTTGTAGTGTGATAGTCGAGTTGATGAGGCCACCTCTTCGATAAAGGTCACCGCATCCAGCGTGACGAGCTCACCCGATGCAGAGCGCATATAAATCTGTGACAAGTCAGAGGCATTGTTAAAGCTGTTCTCATCGCCACGCAGATAGACATCGTACTCCTCGCCGCGATCAACGTAGGTCGTCTCTGATTTACCTCCGAGCATAATCTCAAGCGTATTAGAGATATCGGATACCTTGATCCCAAGTTCCGCCGCACGTTGACGATCAACACTCACCAGCAGCTCAGGCGTTTTCTCTGAGTAATCAATCTCAGCCCCTTCCATGAGTGGAGAATCTTCTGCCTGCTGCTTGAGTAGCTCGGCCCACTCTTTAAGTTCCGTATAATCCGAGCCACCTAATACAAACTGTACTGGCTCGCTTGAACCACCACGGAAACCAGGCATAAACGGGAACACGCGTACGTCAGGGATGCCTGCTAGTGCCTTACGGATCTCTCCTAATGACTGCTGAGCGGTGATCTCACGCTGATCCCAATCATCAAGGATCATGATCACAAAACCGGTCTGGTCGCCTGCATTACCACCAAAGGCTGGTGATTGGATACTAAACGACTGTAAAAAGCCTTGGCCAAGCAGTGGCATCAGGCGCGACTCGACCAAATCCATATTGGCCGACATGCGGTTATAACTGGTTGCGTCCGCACCGCGGACAAAGGCAAACACCACACCACGGTCTTCAGACGGGGTTAGCTGAGCAGGCACTTGCTGCATCAGGCCATAACTACCGCCGATACACGCTAAAATAACCACTGGTGCAGCCCACTTAAAGCGCAGTGCACGGCGAAGCAGCCAACGGTACCCTGACTCAAAGCGTTTGAACACGCGGTCAACGAATCGATTGAAGCGATTAGGTTTGACGTTTGCTAGCAGGATCTTACTGCCAAGCACTGGGGTCAATGTCAGTGCGATCAGTGACGAGAAAATGACCGACATCGAAAGCAATACCGAGAACTCGGTGAACAGCAAGCCAACCATGCCTTCCATAAAGGAGATCGGTAGAAATACCATCACCAGTACGAGTGTCGTGGCAACAACGGCAAAACCGACCTCACGCGCCCCTTTAAAAGCAGCCAGCAGTGGTTTTTCACCTCGCTCGATGTGGTGATAAATATTCTCCACCACCACAATCGCATCATCGACTACCAAACCAATCGATAGGATCAGTGCCATCAAGGTGATCAGGTTGATAGAGAAGCCAAAATAGTATGCCGCGATAAACGACGAAATCAGTGACACTGGCACAGTCACCGCTGGGATCAAGGTTGCACGCGCTTGACCAATAAAGATGTAAAGTACCAATATCACCAAACCGCCGGTGATAAACAAGGTGTTATACACCTCACTGATCGAGCGTTCGATAAAGATAGTTGAGTCGTAATCTATCGCAAGGCGGGTGCCCGCTGGCAAGAACTGCTGGACATTGTCCACCTGCTCGCGCACTAGTTTTGCTACATCCAACGGGTTAGCATCCGATTGCGGCACAATACCCATGCTGACGTTGACGACACCGTCACTCTTAAACGTCGAGTTCTCATTTTCCGCTCCGATAAACACATCGGCAACATCTTGCAGGTAAATCGGGGTGTTATCGCTTGCGCGCTTGACGACCAGGTAGTCAAAATCCTCTGGCGTATTGTAAGCTCGCGCAGTACGCACCGACATGGTGATGGCGTCATTACGAACCTCACCGCCTGGGCTTTCTAGGTTTTCTGAACGCAGTGCCTGGGTGATGTCTGACGTGGTGACCCCCCGCCCTGCCATTAACTCTGGTTTGAGCTTGACGTACATCACCTTGTATAGACCACCAGAGACGTTCACCGAGCTGACACCAGAAATCAAACTAAAGCGGTCGAGAAGCACACGCTCGATATAGTCAGTCAGCTGGGTTCGGTCCATTTCCGACGAGCTAAGATTGATATACAACGAGGCCTCACCCGAGCCATTGTTCTTGAAAACAATCGGGTCATCCGCCTCGTCGGGCAGTGATCGCTGAGCTCGCGCCACCGCATCGCGTACATCACTGACACCAGTATTCAGGTCATAGCCCAAATCGAAGGTGATCATAATGCGTGAGAAGTCGTTGCGTGTCGTAGACGATATCTCATCAATACCGCTTATTCCGGAGAGCTGGTCCTCAAGTACCGAGGTGATCTGACTCTCGATAATGGTCGCCGATGCTCCTGAATAACGAGTTGATATCGACACAACCGGGCTCTCGATATCAGGCATCTCACGAACGGCAAGCTTGGTAAACGATACAAAGCCAAACACACACAGCAGCAAGCTAAGTACGATTGCGGCGACTGGGCGTTTGACCGATACATCAGACAACAACATAACTACTTACCTGCACTTTCTGGCTTGCTTTGCGTCTGGGCTTGCTCACCTAATACCGAAACGGCAACGCCATCACGCATATTAACAATGCCCTGAACCACGATCTGCTCACCGATCTCGAGCCCCTCTTCGATCACAACCTCATTCTCAATCCGCGCGCCAAGTAACACTTCGCGGCGAGAGGCGGTGTTGTCATCGTTGATCACATAAACGTAACGCTTAGTGCCTGAGTACTCGAGCGCCTGTACTGGAATAATTGGTGCCTCAATAGGAGGAAAGGCCATAAATGATGAAACCAACATACCTGGTTTTAACTGACCAGAGCGATTCTCAAACTGAATTCTTACCCGCAGGTTGAGTGTTTCTTGGTTGATACGTGAATCAATTGCGATGACTTCACCCTCAAAAATGGTGTTGCCCCACGCAGCAGTGGTAGCGCTCACCTTGAGACCCGGCTCAATCTGTGAGAGGTAACGCTCTGGCACCTGAAGGTCAAGCTCCATCATTGACAGGTCATCCAAAGATAGCAGGCTATCACCAGGATTAACTAGTTGGCCACGACTGAAATCAATAAAGCCAATCGTGCCAGCAAACGGAGCGCGTAGATAGTGGTCATTTAGGCCTGCCTGAGCAACATCCAATCGTGCCTGCGCAATCGACACGCTGGCTTTCTGCGCATCAATCTCGGTTTGGGTTATCGCATTGCGTGCCACCAAGCGCTCAAATTCTGCCAGTTTACGCTGCTCATCTTTAAGATACGCCTGCGCTTCGGCCAGTGTCGCCTGCGCGCGGTCTGCATTTAGTGTCAGCAGAAGCTGATTTTTCTTCACCTTCTGGTTGGCACGGACATGGATTACGTCAACACGGCCTTGCACCTCCGGCGCAAGATCAACGGAATACTCTGATTGCAGCTTACCAACCAGAGATAGGGATTGTGATACCGCATGGGCATCGACATACTCGGTCACGACCGTGATCGCCGGCGAGCCGCCGGGCCCACGAGCCTGGACGCTCGGCACTGACAGCATAAGACCAAGAGAAAATAAACTTACTAACAGGGTTTTGTTCATGGGTTTACCAGTTTCGACATCGAACTTCGCTCGGTAGTGTAACCGTTTTCGATGACATTTAACGTCAAGGAATGTAAATGTAAGATAAGTTAGGCTTATATATACTAAAGCGACCTCAAAGTGCAGGCATCAAGAGCAAGATAAAGACCTACATCAAGAAAATAGTCTGACCCAGACGGCTCAATCACTTAAACGTTTGACTTCAACACGAATCGACTGAGTATTTACTGCTCTTATTGGGCCCACTTATGAACATACGGCCTGTACCAACAAGGGGCTATATTGCTCCACTAAGCTTTTAAATCACGTCCTTGAAGAGAGGCTGAGTCCCTCTTAGCCAAAATGCAGTTTAGGGCGTGACACTTATAAGCATTTACGTGCACTATAGCGAAACGATCTTCTAGGTGAAAAGCGTCAATGCCAGCTGCAAACACGATGCTTTCGGTAAAAATTGCGCCACTTTGCATAAAAAGGCACCGTTCAATTCAAAATACTAAAAAAAGGGTTTACAGCCTGCAAGAGTTTGCTATGATGCGCCCCGCACTCAAGCAAAGCGTTGGGAAAACTTGCTGAGTTTACTTCACAGCCACTAAGGTTGTTAGAAAGTAGAAAACCCTGGGGGGGTTCCCGAGTGGCCAAAGGGAGCAGACTGTAAATCTGCCGGCACTGCCTTCGATGGTTCGAATCCGTCCCCCCCCACCATATTCTTCTCTTCGCTGTTGAAAAGCGTGAGAACAACTTGGAAATCGTGTTGGGAAAACGTTCCGAGTTTTGCTTGTGAAAGCATAAAACCCCTGGGGGGGTTCCCGAGTGGCCAAAGGGAGCAGACTGTAAATCTGCCGGCACTGCCTTCGATGGTTCGAATCCGTCCCCCCCCACCATATACTTCTCTTAGCTGTGAACAAGCTGTGAGAACAACTTGGAAAACGTGTTGGGAAAACATTCTAAGTTTTGCTTGTGAGAGCATAAAACCCCTGGGGGGGTTCCCGAGTGGCCAAAGGGAGCAGACTGTAAATCTGCCGGCACTGCCTTCGATGGTTCGAATCCGTCCCCCCCCACCATATATTTCTCTTCGCTGTTGAAAAGCGTGAGAACAACTTGGAAAACGTGTTGGGAAAACATTCTGAGTTTTGCTTGTGAGAGCATAAAACCCCTGGGGGGGTTCCCGAGTGGCCAAAGGGAGCAGACTGTAAATCTGCCGGCACTGCCTTCGATGGTTCGAATCCGTCCCCCCCCACCATATTTAAAAAAAGCCAACTCTTCGGAGTTGGCTTTTTTTGTTTCTGAAAAACAGAGGCGAGAGGCGAGATCGGGCTTTGCCCTGCGAGTACGCTGCGCTCGAGGTGCAGTGACACTTGACAGCAGTGATCAAGGTTGGAAAATTTTCTCGCTTCTCGCCTTTCTAAGCTATTTTTTCAAATACGCTGGCACATCCGCGATGCTATCCAGTACGCTGTCCGCAAGCGCTTCGCCCTGCTGGGTGATTGGCTTGCCTGTGCGAACTAAGATCTTAGTGCCTACACCTGCTGCGCTAGCTGCCATCATATCTTCGGCTTTGTCACCGACCATTACTGAGTTGGCCATATCGATCTTGAGGAAGTCTTTTGCTGAATTGAACATCCCAGGTTTTGGCTTGCGGCACTCACAGTCTTGTAGGTAGTCGCCTTGACCGTGTTCTGGATGGTGAGGGCAATAATAGATGCCATCGAACTCCACCCCGTTATCAACAAAGTTCCAGTCCATCCACTGAGTCAGTGAAAGGAAGCGATCCTCTGAGAACTTGCCGCGCGCGATCCCCGACTGGTTGGTGACCAATACCAACATATAGCCCATTTGCTTGAGTTGTTTAGCGGCCTCAAAAACCCCATCGATATACTCAAATTCGTGCTCATCGTGCACATATCCGTGGTCTACGTTGATCACGCCATCGCGATCGAGAAATACAGCAGGTTTTGCCAAAACAGGGCTCTCTATATATGGGTTAATTACCTCAATTATCGCACGCTTTGAAAAAGAGAGCACCCGCATTTTCGTTTAAAACATGGACGGTTAACCATTTAGACGTCTAGACGTAAAAATATCTATTGACTTAAAACGATGAAACCCATAGCATCAGCTATTCAATGTGCTACTGAACAGTATTTTTCACTGTTGCCTGAGCAAGTTTACAGGTTTATCGATGATAGAAATTAATCAAGTAAATAAGGTGTTCTACCAAGGGGCGAAGCAAATCAATGCCCTCAAAGACATCAATCTTCATATTCCTCAAGGAACCATCTTTGGGGTGATTGGCTCATCGGGTGCAGGGAAAAGTACCTTGATTCGTTGCGTCAACATGCTTGAGGCGCCAACCAGCGGCTCTATCATTGTCGATGGCGTTGACCTCACAACCCTATCTAAGAAGCAACTAAGTGAAACCCGTCGCAATATTGGCATGATCTTCCAGCACTTTAACCTGCTGTCATCACGCACCGTATTCGACAACGTTGCCCTGCCACTAGAGTTGGCAGGCAAGAGTAGCGAGCAGATCAAGCAAAAAGTCACTGAGTTATTGGCCTTGGTGGGTTTGGCCGATAAGCATGAGTCTTATCCAGCCAACCTCAGTGGTGGTCAAAAGCAGCGTGTCGCGATTGCGCGTGCACTTGCCAGTGACCCTAAGGTGCTGTTGTGTGATGAAGCCACCAGTGCGCTTGACCCTGCAACCACCCAATCAATTCTTGAGCTACTTAAAGAGATCAACCGCAAGCTGAACATCACTATGCTTTTGATCACGCACGAGATGGATGTAGTCAAGAGCATCTGTCACGAGGTCGCGATCATCGGTGGCGGCGAGCTGGTTGAAAAAGGCAGCGTCGGTGACATTTTTGCCCACCCGAAGACGGAGTTGGCGCACGAGTTTATTCGCTCAACGCTCGACCTATCGATCCCTGAAGACTACCAGCAGCGCCTGCAAGCGACACGTGTTAATGGCAGCTACCCACTAGTGCGTCTAGAGTTCACCGGAGAAACCGTGGACGCGCCTGTCATGAGCCAGATTGCGCGTAAATTTAATATCGATGTCAGCATTCTGAGCTCTGACCTTGACTACGCAGGCGGCGTGAAGTTCGGCATGATGGTTGCCGAGCTATTTGGCAACGAGGCTGATGACAATGCAGCCATTGATTATCTAAGAGAACACAAAGTAAAAGTTGAGGTGTTAGGTTATGTCCTTTAAGAGTATTACTGACTGGCTGAGCCTCAATGGCGACCTCCTACTTGGCGCTACTTGGGAAACCATCTACATGGTCGGTGTTGCGGGCATCGTTGGCTTTGCTATCGGTATTCCACTGGGGGTTATACTTCACACCACCAAAAAAGGTGGCCTACTTGAGAACACCAAACTTAATGCAACCCTTGGCGCGATCGTTAACATCGGCCGCTCAGTGCCATTTTTGGTGCTGATGGTGGCTATTATTCCTGTAACAAAGCTGTTGGTTGGCACCTTTATTGGTACCACAGCAGCGATTGTCCCACTGACCATTGGTGCCATCCCATTCGTCGCACGCCTGATTGAGGGTGCGTTGCTTGAGGTGCCGAGCGGTCTGGTTGAAGCGGCCCAATCGATGGGCGCCACACCGACGCAAATTATTACTAAGGTATTGCTACCAGAAGCACTGCCAACCATCGTCAACTCAGTGACCATCACACTGGTTACCCTAGTGAGCTACTCTGCTATGGCCGGGACCGTGGGTGGTGGTGGCTTGGGCGATGTCGCGATTCGTTACGGCTTCCACCGTTATGACGTGGTGATTATGGCCGTGACCGTGGTCATGCTGATCGTGCTGGTGCAAATTATTCAATCTATTGGTGATGCGATTGTTCGTCGCGTTGATCACCGCTAAATTCTAACAACACTTACAAGGAGAGAGTCATGAAACTTAATCTAAAAGGCCTTCTAACCATCGCAGCATCTGCGCTAGTACTATCAGGCTGTGGTAACAAAGAAGCCGACAGCAACACAATCAAAGTAGGTGTTATGGCTGGCGCAGAAGCGCAAGTAGCTGAAGTTGCAGCAAAGATTGCAAAAGAAAACTACGACCTAGACGTACAACTGGTTACCTTTACTGACTACGTAACACCAAACGCAGCGCTAGATGATGGTTCAATTGATCTGAACGCATTCCAGCACAAGCCATACCTAGACCAGCAAGTGGCTGACCGCGGCTACAAGCTGACGGTTGCCGGTAACTCGTTCGTTTATCCAATTGCAGGCTACTCAAAGCAAGTTGAATCGGTTGAAGAGATTGCCGATGGCGCGCGTATCGCGGTACCTAATGACCCAACTAACCTAGGTCGCTCTCTGCTACTGCTTGAGCAACAAGGCCTGCTTGAACTGACTGAAGGCGTTGGTCTTCTGGCAACCGTGCGTGACATCAAGGCTAACCCGAAAAACCTAACTATCGTTGAACTAGACGCAGCCCAGCTACCACGCTCGCTCGACGACGTGACCCTATCAATCATCAACACCACTTACGCAAGCTCAATCGACCTAACCCCTGAGCGTGACGGCGTATTCGTTGAAGGCAAGGAGTCACCATACGTCAACCTAATCGTTGCTCGTGAAGACAACGTAGACGCAGAGAACGTACAGAACTTCGTTAAGGCTTACCAGACTGAAGAAGTGTACCAAGCGGCATCGGAAATCTTCCAAGGTGGAGCGGTTAAAGGTTGGTAAACCCTTTTACTGATTTAGATGTTGAGCCAATGGTTGATGCCATTGGCTTTTTCGTTTTTAGGGGCGGGGTTCGGGGACGGGCTCGCGCCCTACAGGAGCGAGGAAAAGCGACAGCGAGTGATGTCTCCTCGCACCTCGAAACGAAGTGTCCTCGCGCCCCGCTCCTGCTGTTAAGCTATTTAAAGTGGTCCCAAGAAAGATTCGACACAATCCGGCAGTCGTCGCACTTGAAGTGGAAGATGTCGTGTATTGGCTCGTCGAGTAGCCAATCGCCGCCGCATTTTGGACACTTGCGGGCTTTTTCTTCGGCCAGTGATTTTCCGCCGACGCGGTATTGGTAGTAGTAGGTGGGTACCTTGGTGATGTATTCGATGCGGCCGCGTAAGTCCCAGCCGCGGCGAAACAGCACACTGTCGGCGTCACAGATCTCATGCAGAGCAGCGTGTTCAGCGCGGCAGCCACCGGCCATTTGGATCTCGTCACACGCTTGCCACTCTGTCTGCCACTTGATCACCGCTTTATGGTCACCATTGAGTGTCGGCGGATTGCGATAAAGGGGAATCGGCATCAGATCTTCACCGCTGCGCAGGGGCGAGCAGGTATGAACATAAGTGGTGTAAAGCACCTGCCAGCTTGGCGTGGTGTCCTCGGCACTTTGTTCTGAGTTTAAATCACGTCCAAGCAAACGCATTTTTGGCGTCAGCAAGCAGGCATCCGAGAGGCGCTGCAGACACACTTTAACAAAGTCTGAGTGGTTACTTGGGTGCAAACTCTCTTGCTCAGGGCACACCACGCGCACATAGAACTCGCCGTCCCCCATGGTGACGGGAAACTCTCGCCCCAGCACCTGGCCATTGTAGCGAAACGCATCCATCAGCCCGTTGATCGCCTTATCCACCGCGCTGATAGTAGTATTATCAAAACACTCAAACTGTAATTCAACGACGTACACAGCTTACACCTTTGGCTCTAGTTGGGATAGAAAGTCAACCACGTTTGCGGCCAGGGTGGTGCGCTTATCGGTGCCGATACGCTCAAGGATCACCTCACCACTGAGATTACAAATCGAGATGATCTTCATCTCATCATCAGTCGCAGCGATAAACAGGGTTGGCTTGAGTTTTAAACGGCGCTGCATCACCAGATGGCCCAAGATATTTTCCTGCAAGCGGGTAAAGTCCTCATCACTCCAAACTTGTAGCAGAGTCAATGGGTTGCCCTCAAAGGTCATCTCCATATCCGCGCTGTACTGGCTGCCATAAAACGCCTTGATGTCCTCGTCCAACGTCAGCTCAATGGCGTGCTCAACATTGCTAAAGTCCGCTTGCTGGTCACGAGTGACGGCCTGCCACACTACACCGTCGCTGCGTTTGTCTACCACACACGGCGAGACCAGGTCCATCAACTCCTCATTGACGGGCAGTGAGTTGTACTTGTGTTGATACGCTTGTTGATAGCGCTGATTGAGGGCTTGTAAAGCCTGCAAAACCGTCTGTGCCATTGCGACTCCGAATCATTGTGCTGTGGGATAATAGTGTTACATTCGATACCCAATCTCGATCATAGGATGACAGCGACGGTGGTATCTCGTAAAATCCAGCTATTCTAATTGAATTTGACGTAAAGTATGAGTAAATATTCCGACGCGAAAGAATTGGCCGGTCTCACCCTTGGACAGAAGACCGAATACGCTAACCAGTATGACCCTAGCCTATTACAGCCAGTTCCGCGCAGCCTTAACCGCGATGATCTGGAACTTGGTGAGACACTCCCTTTCCAAGGCTGTGATATTTGGACACTTTACGAACTTTCCTGGCTTAACGAAAATGGCTTGCCACAAGTCGCCGTTGGCAATGTGGCTATCCCTGCCACCAGCCCTAACCTGATTGAGTCAAAGTCATTTAAGCTGTATCTCAACAGTTACAACCAAACCCGCTTTTCCTCTTGGGATGCGGTTGTAGACCAACTACGCCAAGACTTATCTGCCTGTGCAGGGGAAACCGTTCAAGTCGAGGTGTTACCAGTGACGGCGTTTACTAACCAACCTATCGTCACGATGGCCGGCGAGTGTATCGACGAGCAACCGATTCGTATCTCAAGCTACGATTTCGACCCTACTCTGCTCGAGGGCGCAACTGGTGAGGCCGAGGTGAGTGAAAATCTACACAGCCACCTGCTCAAGTCTAACTGCCTGATCACCAATCAACCAGACTGGGGCAGCGTTGAAATCCAGTACACGGGCAAGAAAATTGACCGTGAAGCACTACTGCGTTACATCGTCTCGTTTCGTGAGCATAATGAGTTCCATGAGCAATGTGTCGAGCGCATCTTTACTGACATCATGCGCTACTGCGCTCCGAGTAAGTTGACGGTTTACGCGCGCTACACTCGTCGTGGTGGCCTAGACATCAACCCATATCGCTCGAACGTACACCTGCAACCAAACAACAACGCGCGTATGGCGCGCCAGTAGTCTTTAGGATAATAAACCATGGTCGGTATCGGGCATTCTATTCGCTCACTGTTGGGCCTGATGGCGCTTTTGCTCGCCATCACGGCGTACCCTGTCGCCGCAGAGATCTACTCTACCCCTTTACTGCGAGAGGCTGAGGGGTTGGTGGATATCATTCCGCAACAGTCGAAAGAGATCACCTCCAACTATCTGGCTAATCGTCGCCTCAAGGTCGAAACCAACACCAATATGACCAATCGCGATGGTAATGCTGATACTCGCTCTCCGACCACCTCGGTCGAGGCACTAAAGATCCTCGCCAAAGCCGAGTTTAATCTCGCCAATTATACCGACGCTAATCTAAGGCTCGAAGAGGCAATCGCGCTAACCGAAGCCCACAATCTTCCTCTGCTTAACATCGACACCCGCGTGTTGCTGACCCACTTAATTTGGCTTAAGGATGGTGATGCGCTCAAAGCATCCGCCTCTTTAGACAAGCTACGCGAAGACTATCAGGTTATCCGTAACTCAGAGCAGTTTGCCAAGGGCATCAACTACCGCCTCACCATGTTTGAGGCGGAACTCGCCTCAGCAGAAAACGACCTTGAGAAAGCACAGGCGCTGTATGATGCGATCAAACCCTTTGTCGACCGCTCAAATAACCCGCGTATGTTTATCGAGTTCCATACCACGGTTGGCCAGCATTATCTCGAGCACCGACTGTACAACCGCTCACTGTCTTCACTGTTAATGGCCTACTGGAAAGCCATCGAAGAAAACTCTAGCGCCCAACTAGCAATCGTTAACAATCACTTGGCTGAGCTATTCTATGAGCGTAAAGTCTTGGATAAGGCGCTCAATCACCTCTCTCAAGCGGCTGACTTCTACGACAATTACCAGGCCTCACCCCAGTTAATTAAACTGCTTAAAATGATGGGTGATGTCTACTATCAACAAGGCCGCTATAACCTCGCCTTGGTCCACTATTTCAACGTCCTCGACCAAGAGCGTAACGGCAGTAATGTTGAGAACGTCATCGAGATTCGTCTCGCCCTCTCTGAGGCGTATCTGCACTTATACAACTACTCCCTGAGCGAGCAGTACCTCAATCGTGCCCAGGAACTACTCAAATATACCGACCTACCGGATATGCAGGGACGGGCTTTGCTGCTCAACGCTGGATTGGCCTACCACCAAAATGATAACAGCGCCGTGATCACCTATGCTGAGCAGGCACTCGATATCGGTGAGCAACATGATAATCTTGAGTTGGAAGCTGATGCGCACATGCTGTTGCACATGGGCTATGAGCGCCTGATGAGCTACGACTATGCCTTGCTGCACCTCAAGCGTTACAACCGCATAAATGCGATTCTCCAAGAGTCACTTAACCTCATCAATGAAGAGGCATTTCGCCAGCAAAAAGAGTTTGTTGAAAAGACACTGCACCTTGAGGGTCAACAAGAAGAGCTGCAGGACACCCAACTGGACCTGACCACTTACCGCCGAGTCACGATTGGCCTAATGATCACCTTGATGTTGATCCTGATCTGGTTCTCACGCCGCGGCGTCGTGCTGCAACGCCAAAAACAGCAGCTCAGTGTGCTCAATCGCGAGTTGTTTCGCCATACTCGTTCGGGTCTTGGCAACCTGCGCATGCTGAACAAGCGCTTGCCGCCCAGCCACAAAGGCCTGACTGAATGGCACGTGGGAGAGCTTATTCATGAGCCTCTCAGTGATCGCCTCCACTTCGTGCTGATTGATGTCCCACTGCTGCGCAACTTATATCTACAACATGGCTATGAGGCGGGTCTTAAACTCGAGCAAGCGTTTGGCGCCTACCTGAGTACTAAGGTAAAAAACCCAGCGCGCATCTATCACTACTCAGACGCGAACCTGCTCTATATCGAGCCCAAGGGTCATCCCGAACAATCTCCTGAGGATCTGTTTAATAAGGTTCAGTCGTGGATAGATGACTTCGAGCCCAATCTAGACCTTAACCGAACCGTGCGGATGGGGATTGCGGACTATCCTTTCTTACCACGCGCCTATACGGCAGTGGATGACAAAGAGTTACTCGATATTTTGCTTATGTCCGCCAGCTTGGCGCGCAATATCAGTATTCAAGAGCAATCGAGTCAATGGGTGTATTTTAAAGCGATTGAGAATGCGCCAGCAGCCAGTATGGGCCGTGGTAATGTGCGTAACGCCTGTTTGACCGCGATCAACCAAGGCCTAATCAAGGTGCACTCATCTTGTCAGAATGAGGATAGCCTCAAAAAAACACTCAACAACCAATGATTTAGCCCACAAAGCTTCAATCTGATCGTGACTGATGACATAGACATGCTATTATCGACAAATTAATAAATTAGGCTACTAGGCCCTGAGCAAACAGTTGTTTATAAATGGACGTTTTGGACAAAAATACCCAATCTGAGGTTCATAAACTCAAGCTTCAGTTGGAGCAGTCGTTGCTTACCCAGCGTGAAAAAGGTTTTAAGAGCGAGCGAGAGTTGATGATCCTACGGCGTATCGTCTCTTCTTTGATCCAGGCTTGCCCAACCGACTCTGAATCACTGCGTGGGCGACTCGATGACTTACGCCACGCAATGGAGCAGCGTCAAGATATCAGCAAACTCGTGCCACAACTTGCGGTGGTCGAGCGTCAACTTCAACAGCACATCACCTCAACGCAAAAACACCGCCAGCATAGTAGCCAAGATTTCCAACGCTGCAGCGAGGTATTGCTGCACAACCCAGATTTACCACTCAAATTAAAGCGTGACCTGCGCAGCTTGCTCGATCAAATGGCTCAGCCCAATCACACCACGCTTGAGCTAACAACATCGATACTCAATCTTTATCAACGCGCCATTCGCGCCTTAGCCGGCAGTTCGAGCAGTGCAGATAGCGAAGCGACCGAGGTACAAAATAACGAGCTGCTCAGTACCTTGTCGACTCAACTTCAGCACCTGATCACAGAGCTGGACTTTGAGGGGCAATCGGGTGAGCAACTCTACGACATTCGTGCCCAGCTATTGATTGGCACGACCGCAGAGGGATTGCTTGAGCTGACTCTCCAGGTGCTTAAGCTAGTTATCGAGGGCACCCACCGCGAACGTGATACCTCAGAGAAATTTCTTGAACGCGTCAATGCCGCACTGGCCTCCTCACTCAAGCGCAGCACCCACAGTATCGACACCCATACCAACTATCTCGAGCAGCGCAAGGAGATGGGGCGTGAGATCAACCGCCTGACGGATAGATCTCAGCAGTATATCGACCAGGCTGACAATCTTGCCAAGCTAAAGACTGACATGACGAGTTTGGTTTCACAGCTGAGCTCACTCTCCGAGCGACTGACCCTAGCAGAGCAACGCGAGCAGATCCTACTCGAGCAAATGACCTACAGTAAGGGACAGCTGGAAACGCTTTATCAACATACGCTTGGTCAGCAGCGCCGCCTTGAAGATCAAGCCAAACGCCTGCTGCTAGACCCCCTCACTAAGGTATACAACCGCAGTGCGTTTTGGGATCGCCTAGAGCTTGAGTACCGCCGCTGGGTTCGTGACCAAGCACCGCTGCACCTGGTTTTGATCGATATCGACAAGTTTAAAACCATCAATGAGCGCTTTGGTTACACCGCCGGAGATAAGGCACTCAAGATCATTGCCCGCACCATTAGCGCAGAGCTCGAGGATACTGATACCCTAGCCCGCTTTGGCGGAGAGGAGTTTGCCCTGCTGCTGCCCAATCGCGTTGATAATGACTGTCGGGAGTTGGTCAAGCGCATCCAATCAGCGGTCGCTAAGCTGCCGTTTAAGTTCAAACAGCAACAGATATCGATCAGTTTGTCTGTTGCAGGAACTGAGTTTAAAGATCCAGATTCACCTTCACTGGTGATGGAGCGCACTCAGTTGACGCTCAATAAAGCGAAAAAGAACGGCGAGCAGCAGATCACCTGGTGCTAATGCTTAGGGCAAAAGTGCGCTAAGCTCACATTTCAAGTAAAACTTATTCGGCACCGCTCAGTCAGTGAAGTGGCGGTGACCCGGATACAGACAGAGGTGGTAATTACCCTCATTAGAACAATAACTTAAATCTACCTATTCTAGGTAACCTCAAAGGAGGTTTTTATGATCACCCATATTAGTCCCGCGGGTAGCATGGACTTGCTTTCTCAGCTTGAGGTGGAACGATTAAAAAAAACCGCATCTAGCGAGCTCTACCAATTGTATCGTAACTGCACCTTAGCGGTGCTCAATTCTGGCAGCCACACCGATAACTCCAAGGAGCTGTTGGACCAACATAAATCATTCGACGTTGCCGTCATGCGCCGTGAGCGCGGCATCAAACTTGAGTTAACCAATGCGCCCGACCAAGCATTTGTCGATGGCGAAATCATCAAAGGGATCCAAGAGCATCTCTTCGCCGTGCTGCGCGACATTGTCTATGTCAATATGCACCTGGCAGATAATCAACGCTATAACCTCACCAATGCGGTGCACATCACCAACCTCGTATTTAGTATTCTGCGTAACGCCAGCACCCTGATCCCCGGTACGGACCCAAACCTTATCGTCTGCTGGGGGGGCCATTCCATCAATCCCACCGAATATCAATACACCCGAGAGGTCGGTGCTGAGCTTGGCCTGCGTGAACTGAATATCTGTACCGGCTGCGGCCCTGGTGCGATGGAGGGGCCAATGAAGGGCGCGACTATCGGCCACGCTAAGCAGCGCTACACCAATCAGCGCTATATTGGGCTGACAGAGCCCTCCAT
The DNA here is from genome assembly GCF_051660965.1 of Vibrio glycogenivorans. Classification (NCBI taxonomy): domain Bacteria; kingdom Pseudomonadati; phylum Pseudomonadota; class Gammaproteobacteria; order Vibrionales; family Vibrionaceae; genus Vibrio; species Vibrio glycogenivorans. The sequence goes on from NZ_JBPVIS010000009.1 coordinate 90,714, forward strand.
TATCGCGGCTGAGCCGCCAAACCCAATCGTCAATGAGCTGGTGATCATGCCGGATATCGAAAAGCGTCTTGAGGCCTTCGTCCGCGTTGCTCACGGCATCATCATTTTCCCGGGAGGCCCAGGCACCGCGGAAGAGCTGCTGTATATCTTAGGCATCATGATGCACCCAGAAAATGCCGATCAGCCGCTACCCATCGTCCTTACTGGGCCGAAAGAGAGCGAGGAGTACTTCCGCTCTATCGACCGCTTTATCGGTGATACCTTAGGTGAGCAAGCACAACAGCTCTACAGCATAGTGATTGACGACCCTGCTCAGGCCGCGCGTGCGATGAAACAAGCGATGACAGCAGTGCGCAGCCATCGGCGCGAGAATGAGGATGCGTATAGTTTTAACTGGTCACTCAAGATTGCGCCAGAGTTTCAGCTGCCATTTGACCCCAATCACGACAATATGGCGGCGCTGGATCTGCACCTCAATCAGCGACCGGAAAATTTGGCCGCCGCCTTGCGCCAAGCTTTCTCGGGGATAGTGGCTGGGAATGTCAAAGCTGAGGGGATCCGCGAAATTGAGCGACATGGCCCATTTGAGTTGCATGGCGACCGCACACTGATGAAAAAAATGGATAAGCTGCTGCAAGACTTTGTCGACCAAGGACGGATGAAGCTGCCCGGAGGCAGTGCTTATGTGCCGTGTTACAAGATCATCGCCAACTGATCCGTCGCTGACATTCCACAGCACATTGTTTACAATAAGGGCGATTAAGCCCTTATTTTTTTGGATCGTTATGTCTCTTCACCTGGTTATTATTGACGCCTTGAACCTCATTCGCCGCGTGCACTCTGCTCAGCCTGATCCAAGCGATATCACGCGCACGATTACCACCACTGAGCGCACCCTGAAGCGAATAATCAACGAGAGTGAACCCACGCATATCATTGCGGTGTTTGATCATCATCTGCAAGAGCGCGGCTGGCGCGCAGAGCTGCTGCCAGATTACAAGGCCAACCGTAAACCAATGCCGGAGCCCCTTCTCAACGGATTAGACCGCATTCAACAAGCGTGGTGGGAGCTTGGTATTGATTCGCTGTTGTCTGAGGGGGATGAGGCCGACGATCTGGTCGCTACCCTCGCGGTCAAGGTGGCCAGTCATGGCGAAAAAGTCACCATTATCTCAACCGATAAAGGTTATTGTCAGTTGCTCTCACCCACGCTGCAAATCCGTGACTATTTCCAGCACCGCTGGCTCGACGCGCCGTTTATCGAGAAAGAGTTTGGCGTGACACCCAATCAACTCGCCGATTATTGGGGGTTGACCGGGGTAAGCTCAAGCCAGGTACCTGGGATCCCCGGTATCGGCCCCAAAGCCGCCAAAGACATCCTCACTCAATACCCAGATATCGAAGCGGCTCATGCCTCAGACGAACTAGCGGCCAAATATCGCAAGAAGTTTGACCAACACATCGAGTCTGCGCGTCTATCTAAGCAAGTATCAGCCCTTAAAACCGATATTGAACTCGGTTTTAACCTGCAAGATATTCGTTACGCACCATCAGAATAAACTAAGGGAGCCGATTGGCTCCCTTTTACTGTCTCACACTCTCACTGATTAGTGAGGAGAGATATTTGATAAGCACTGCACGTGAACCGTGATCTCTTCACGATCGTGATAAAGGTGCTTAGCTTGAAGCTTAAACTTGACTCCATTCTCAATCAGAAACAGCTTTAAATTCTCGATATCATCAAGCACCTCATCATAACGCCCCTTCATTGGCAGCTTGAGGTTAAAGATCGCTTCTTTTGCCCAGCCTCGGATGATCCACTCACCCATCAGTTGAGCGACACGCGATGGCTTCTCGATCATGTCACACACCAGCCATGTGACGTTCTTACGCGCTGGCTCAAACTTAAACCCATCTTCTTGATGGTGCTTAACCTGGCCCGTTTCCATCAAGCTGTCGGCCATCATGCCATTATCCACCGAATGGACGAACATCGAGCGCTTGACCAATTGATACGTCCAACCACCTGGACAGGCACCAAGGTCAACACCCCACATGCCTGAAGCAAGACGCTCATCCCACTCATCACGTGGAATAAACACGTGAAACGCCTCTTCGAGTTTAAGCGTAGAACGACTTGGCGCATCCGCGGGGAACTTCAAGCGTGGGATGCCCATAAAGAACTGTGAGTTATTCTCGGTCAATGAGTAGCCCACAAAGCAGTGGCCCGGAGCAACAAAGCACAAGTGCAACACCGGCTTTTTCGGGTTGTCTTTCGCCAGCAATAGGCCTTTACCACGCAAAGCTTGACGCATTGGTACGGTAAACTTACGACAGAACTTGAGTAGCTCTTTGGCTTCGTTGGTATCTGGGGTCTCGATGCGTAGATCGCCGCAGCGTGGGAAATGCTCGACGTCAGCCAACTCGCTTAGGATCGGTGAGATACGATCGCTACTCGGCAGATCTTTCAGCTCCGCCGCAACGGCAAAAATCTGGCGGGCAAAGATCAGTGATTTAAAGTCCAGCTGTTTGACCAGCTTCTCTGCATCACCGTCTTGATAACACTCAAACAGCACAAAGCCAGAGTGGTTTTTAACGCGAGGAAAGCCAAACACCTCCAGCTGAGTTGCTTTGTCCTGGATTTCACCAGCACACTCTTTTTCAAAGCCTGAGCGGCAGTAAAGCATTAAGTGTTTCACAAGTTACCCTCGTTATTCTGCTTAGTATTCGATTGAAGTGCGGCGAGAACAAACAGTCCCCAACCAAAAATAAATGTCATGCCACCAAGCGGGGTTATTGGCCCAAACCACTTGATGCCTGTCAGCGCCAGTGCATACAGACTGCCACTAAAACAAAGGGTGCCGATGATAAAGCAAATTGCGGCGCGGCAGAAATTTTTTTTCGCCTTTTCGCTCGTCCCGGGCTGTTTGATAACGATAGCACAGGCGATAATTGCTAGGGCATGGATAAACTGGTACTGCACCCCTGTCTGGAACACCTCGAGCAGATACGGGCTAAGCATGCCTTTTAGCCCATGTGCAGCAAACGCCCCCAGCATCACGGCTAACCCATTAAGCCCAGCGCCACAAACGAGTAGATGGTGGCTACGCATTGTGTGAGTGCTCCTTAACAAAAGCGGTCAAGTGCTGCGCGGCAGCACTCAAATTATCCGCCTCAGTGAATCCTGAGCGTTTACGTGGCTTGAAGCTATGGTCACCATCGGCAATAAAATGCACTCTCACCGAGTCTGATAAAGCAAACTCAGCCAACTCTTCGCGCTTGCCAAAAGCATCTCGTTCACCTTGTAAAATGAGACAAGGCTTATCAAGTGTCGCCAAGTGCTCGCCCTTGTAGTTTTCTGGCTTTCCCGGGGGATGGAAAGGAAAGCCAAGGCAGGCCACCGCCAAAACGTTGGGATGGTCGATGAGCAAGCTGGCCATTCTCCCTCCCATCGATTTACCGCCAATCACAACCTTGCGTGGTGCGACGCTCTCAATCACTTGCGTAAACGCCTCGAGTAGCTTTGGTGCTCTATCGGGTGGCCGACGTTTACCGTCTTCGGCTCGCTTCACCATATAAGGAAAATTGAACCGCATAACCTGCACCCCATGTTCAGCTAACTGGCTGGCCACAGACTGCATAAAATCATGCGTCATATCGGCGCCTGCGCCATGAGCAAAAATAAACAGCGGCTGTTGCCCGCCGCCATCAATTAATCGATTATCCATTGAGCACCTCCGGTTGCTCGCTGTTTGCCTTGGCGATCATCCAATCGCGAAAAGTGGCGATGCGCCCCATATCCGCTTGCTTCTCATGACACACCACATAAAACGCATTCGGGGTTAATAGCACCTGTTCAAACGGGGCAATCAAGCGCCCGGCGTCCAGCTCAGACTGTGCCAGTACGTTGTTACCTAATGCGATACCCTGACCATGGATGGCTGCCTGCAGCACCATTGAGGTATGACTGAAGATGGGGCCTTGATTGACATTGACTGAGGTCAGATCATTTTGCTTCACAAACTGTTTCCAAGCCTTGCGTGAGGTATTGTGTAGCAGAGTATGTTTGGATAGATCTGCTAATGCCTCAAGCGGCTTTTGTCCCAGCAATAATGCTGGTGCGCACAGTGGCATAAGGTATTCTTGATACAGCTTGTCCGCACGCAATCCACCCCAGTTCCCTCTCCCATAATAAATCGCGACATCGACATCGTCCGTCAGTGAGCCTTCATCCAGATCCACCGCTTTGATACGTACGTCGATGTCCGGCTCTTGTTGATTAAAATCAGCTAAGCGGGGCACCAGCCATTCGATGGCAAAGCTCGGCGGCATAGCAATGGTCAAAGCGCCCTTTTCACTGCGCTCAAGCACCTTATCAGTGGCTTCTGCAATCGAGGTAAAAATGTCTTTAATATCGGTAAAATAGCTTTGGCCTTCCTCGGTAAGCAGCAACGAACGATTGCGCCGCTTAAACAGCTTAAGGCCGAGAAATTCTTCCAGTGCTTTGACCTGATGACTGACTGCAGCCTGAGTGACAAACAGCTCTTCAGCGGCGCGGGTAAAGCTTAGATGGCGGGCAGCAGCCTCAAACACCTTGAGTGAGTTGAGCGGAGGGAGTCGGCGTGACATCGGATAAGTTTCCATTAGTTTTTTTAATCCGAAACATTATAATTTGTCGATTGCTCAACAGCCAGAGAAATTCTATATTTCTCCCCGTAGCAACGAGCCTGAACGGCTTAATTCTCTCTAGAATTAATTGGCTGGTTGCTATGATGTTGTGTTTGCAAAACTCGAATTTCGAGTTTAGGTAGATTTCTACCAGTCGTTTGGTCGCCACCTCCTTGGCGACTAAACCATACTTCCTGGATTCATTTTGGCCTGTCTGTCAAAAAGATTTTTTCTACACCGCCTAGCATGGCGGTGTTTTTTTATGCGCGTAAAACACAGGGGCAAAACATAGGGACGAGGTGCGGGTTACACTGCGTTCCGAGTAGCGAGTGCTTCAGCGCGCGTGAGAACCCTCTCGCCTCTCGCAGCAACGCGATCTCGCCTCTCGACTCTTCGCATCTCGTCTAAAAAATCAAAAAAAAAGACGCAAACCTATAAAGATTTGCGCCTTTCTCTAAAATTTTCATCACCCCTGCGAAACTATGGGCGATAAACCTTCACGTTGTTGAAGCCCTGCTCTTGCAGGTACAGCGCCTGGAGGCGACTCATTACGCCACGGTCACAGTACAGAAGGTAGGTCTTTTGTTGGTCTAGGTCGCCAAATTGAGTCCCTAGCTTGTAGAACGGTAGGTGTTTGACATCTACACCATCGATCTCTAGTGGGCTCTCGTCCTCTTCTTCTGGGCTACGAATATCTAGGACAATTGCATCTGTCTCGACATCTTGTACTTGCTCGACTTCCGGCGCAGCTTCTTGGCTCTCAGCCTCGATCTCGCGGATATCCATCACGCGCGCTTCCGCGACCACTTTGTCTAGCACTGCGTAGTCAAACTTCTCTTCTTCGGCTTCCAGCTTGGCTTTCACCGCCTTAACCGTTGGCTTACGTGAGATCACGCCACAGTACTCTGGCATTGTCTTGGCAAAATCTTCGGTGCCAATCTCACGCGCAAGGTCGATGATGTCTTCTTTATCCCAGTTAATCAGTGGACGCAGGATCAAGCTGTCTGTTACACCGTCAATATGGCGCAGGTTAGTCAGTGTTTGGCTAGATACTTGGCCTAATGCTTCGCCAGTAACCAGTGCTTGGATACCAAACTTGTCCGCAATCATGCCGCCTGCACGCATAAACATACGCTTAAGCACCACACCCATTTGACCATCATCCACCTTCTCAAGGATCTCAGCCACGACCGGCTCAAAGTCCACCGCAATGAACTTAACCTTCGCCGATGAGCCGTATTTGTTCCATAGGAAGTGTGCAACCTGCTTCACGCCAATCTCATGCGCTGGACCACCGAGGTTGAAGAAGCAGTAATGGGTCTTTGAGCCACGCTTGATGTGTAGGTAGCTTGAGACGCCAGAGTCAAAACCACCCGAGATCAGGCTCAATACATCCTCTTGGGTACCTAGAGGGAAGCCACCGAGACCCTTATGACGCGCGATAACCTGATTGAGTTTGTCGCCCGCAATCTCGATTTTTACGGTCACCTCTGGCTTGTGTAGCTTAACTGACGCCGATTCTACCGCCTGGTTAAGACCGCCACCTACGTAGCGCTCAAGCTCAATGGAGGTAAAGTCATGCTTACCGCGACGCTTAGCGCGTACGACAAAGGTCTTGTTCTCAATTTTAGGCCCGTTAAGCTCCAGCACTTGCTCAAAGATGTTGTGCATATCAGTAAACTCTGACTGCTTCACCTCAAGCACGTGATGGATACCCGGCGTCATTGTCAGCACTTCCAATACCTCGTTGAAGTATTGGTCGCTTTCCGAGGTCACCTCGATGTGATCACGGCGGTTGAACACCGCTACCGACTCTGAACGACGCTGAATAATGTTACGAATGTTGCATTCTAGAATTTTAGTGAAGCGCTTGCGCACCGATTCACTTTTAACAAAAATTTCTGGATGGGGCTTTACAATGAATTTCATAACTTTTTCGCCATTTGTTCGTAATCGGATACAAGAGCACTGAGTGGTAGACCTAACTAGGCTCTATAAGCATAGCAACCTGAGGCTGCCGCGTGGCACCAAGCCTATCGAACAAATCCTTGTCTGGGTTGGTATATTAAAGGTCGGTGAGTATACATGACGTCCAGATGTCTAACAACTGACGTAAATAAAGGGAATCGGCGAGCCACCTTTACATTGCGATAAATAACATGGTAACTCGCTGAAAATTAGGGCATAAGATTCTGAACCTTATGGATTGAGAGGCACTTCTTCTGCCACTAGTGGCTCGCCCTGCATGATGTTTATCTCGACGCGACGATTGCGCGAGCGCGCCGCATCATTGTCGTTGGGCTCGAGCGGTTGAGTATCAGCAAAGCCCTGTACGTGCATTCGCTGATAGGGGAAATCGTCGACTTTTTCCATCTCTTGTGCCACCGAGACCGCGCGCTGTGATGACAGGTCCCAGTTTGAGCGGTACAACTCCGATTGCAGAGGCAAATTATCCGTGTGGCCCGAAATACTGATCATGCCCGGCACCTCTTTGACCAAATCAGCAATCTGACGCACAAGAGGCCGGAACTTGGGCTGAAGAAACGCAGAGCCCTCAGGAAAGGCGCCTCGCTCGCGTAAGCGGATCACGATCTGCTGACCAAGGTTTTCAAGCTCAATCGCACCACTCTCAATCTCACGATAGAGAGCCGTATTGAGCGACTCTTCCAGTAGCTCCATTTCTTGAGACATTGCCTGCGACATGGCTTGTGCCTGCTGCTGGTCCATCTCAGGCTCAGCGTCTTGGTTTTGCTGGGTAGAAACATCCGGTGACTGTCCACCCGTCATGCGCCCGGCATTGCGCTGGGTGCCCCCGGCGCGATCCGACTCCCCCTCATGAAATACCAGCGTCTGCTGAGTGATGTCCATGGTTTGCTGCATAATCACATCAATTGGCGTCGGCTCAGGACGACCAGGACGAAACTCTTGCGCAATAATACTGGTCCCTTTGGGAATATCTTGGATCTCGAGTCGATTTTGGACCCCGAAGGCAAACTTCATTGAGCCTGCAATTTGCTTGAACTTAAGCACGTCCATCTCAGAAAAAGACAACAACAGGACAAAAAAGCACATCAACAATGACATCAAGTCGGCAAACGTCGACATCCAAGCGGGTGCTCCAGGAGGGGGACATTTACACTTCTCTTGCTCCATGGTGCCGCCCTATTCGCCGTCAACGCCCAAAGAGCGTTTGCCTTCATTCAGGTAGTTTTTGAGATAGCTATCTATCACACGCGGGTTCTGGCCATCTTGGATAGCTAGTACCCCATCCATGATCAGGCGACGATTGAGCGTCTCTTGCTCGCGGCGCAAGGCCAACTTGTCAGCAATAGGGAAAAACAGCATATTGGCCAGGATTGCGCCATATAAGGTCGTCAAGAGCGCAACCGCCATTGCCGGGCCAATCGCCTTCGGGTCGTCCATATTAGACAGCATCGCCACCAGCCCCACCAAGGTACCAATCATGCCCATCGCCGGAGCCACATCCCCGTACGAGCGGAACACCGCCCCACCCGAAGTATGACGTGTATCAGTCAGACCGATGTCTTTTTGCAGGGCGGTGCGCACCACATCGGCATCATGACCATCAACCAACAAATCGATTGCCTTTTGCATAAAACTGTTGGAAATTTCCATCTCCTCGAGCGCCAAAAAGCCACCTTTACGCGCTGCATCAGCCATCTCAACAATCTTGGCAATCAAATCTTCAGGCGAGTCAGTCTTGTACATAAACGCTTTGGCCGCGATCCTGGCTGCACCTAAAAACTGGCTGAAGGTGAACTTCATCAGAACGACAAAAGTCGATCCACCAACCACAATCAAGATAGAGACCACTTCAAAATACATTGATAAGCCACCGCTAATCACCATTGCCATGGTGACAAAGAAAAAGCCACCAATTAGCCCTATCAGGGTTGCTAAATCCACTCGATGCTCCTCGTGTTTACTTCTAACGCCAAAATCGCCGCCATTCTAACTCAGTTCATGTCATTGATGCTGCACTTCAGGTCAACAAATTGCCCGGTATGATCAACGCAGATATCTGCATTATCGGCACCTTGACGATAACATTTAGTTAAAAGTGGATTTTTCTACCCATTATCTCCCCTTGACGTTCTCTCAACCATGCAAAACGATACCTTAGTTCCAGCCAATTTATTGCTTGATCATGCATGACACTCATCACGGACAAATTAATGACTTTTGTGATAAAAAGGCCTGATAAGTTTGACCATTACCCTGCCCTCATGTAACTTGCCAACATTCGTTAGAGAAGGGATATTGAATGGCTACTAAGAAACCAGAAAATATGAGCTTTGAGGCCAGTATTGAAGAGCTCGATACGCTTGTTGAACAGCTCGAAAATGGCGACCTTGCCCTTGAAGATGCATTGAAGAAATTCGAGCGTGGCATCGCGCTGGCACGAGCAAGCCAATCGAAACTCGAACAAGCCGAGCAGCGCGTCAGCATCTTGCTCGAGCAGGGCCAAAATGCACCGCTCGATGACTTTCAATCTGAACCAGAATCATAAAGACGAATCATGATCGAGGCCTTAAGCGAATATCAATTACGCAATAACCAGCAGCTCAACCGCTGGCTAGCCACTTTACCGCATCAAGATGATGCCCTGATCCAAGCGATGAAGCATGGCCTGCTACTGGGTGGCAAACGAGCGAGACCTTTTTTGGTCTACGCGGTTGGCAGCATGCTTGGCCAAGCACTTGAACACCTTGACACACCCGCCAGTGCCATCGAATGTATCCACGCTTACTCATTGATCCACGATGACTTGCCTGCGATGGATGACGATGAACTTCGTCGGGGCCAGCCAACCTGTCACGTTAAATTTGACGAAGCGACCGCTATACTAACTGGTGATGCGCTGCAAACACTCGCCTTCACCATCTTGGCTGATGGTGCTTTGTCACCAGAGGCTGAGCCAATGCGCGTTAGACTCATCTCTGAGCTCGCTAGGGCATCAGGGGCACAAGGAATGTGTGTCGGGCAAAGCCTCGACCTAAAAGCAGAAAATCGAGCGGTTGCGCTTGAACAGCTTGAAGAGATCCATCGTAATAAAACAGGAGCGCTGATCCGCTGTGCCGTCCGCTTAGGAGCGCTTGCCGCGGGTGAAAAGGGCCTTGGCGTTATGCCAACACTGGACCGCTTTGCTGCGGCTATTGGCTTGGCATTCCAGGTTCAAGACGACATACTGGACTTAACCAGCGATACTGAAACATTGGGCAAGCCGCAAGGCTCAGACATCGCGCTGCAAAAGAGCACGTACCCTGCACTCTTAGGCTTAGACGGCGCACAACAAAAGGCGAGCTTGCTCCTAGAAGAAGCACTTCAGGCGTTAAATGAAGTGCCCTATGATACGACCCTATTACAATCATTTGCTCAATATGTCATTGAGCGAAAGAACTAATAAAAAGTGCGCACATAAGAATGACTCTTGATATTGCAACATATCCAACTTTGGCTTTGGCAAATACCCCAGAAGAACTTCGCAGTCTGCCGAAAGAAGTTCTGCCGCAGTTATGTGAAGAACTCCGCACCTATTTACTCAACTCAGTTAGTCAATCAAGCGGACACTTGGCCTCTGGTCTTGGCACCGTCGAACTTACGGTGGCAATCCACTACGTCTATCACACCCCGTTTGACCAGCTGGTGTGGGATGTGGGCCACCAAGCTTATCCGCACAAAATTCTCACCGGGCGGCGCGATCAGATGTCGACGATTCGTCAAAAGGATGGTCTGCACCCTTTCCCATGGCGAGAAGAGAGCGAGTACGACACCCTATCCGTTGGCCACTCGTCGACCTCAATCAGTGCCGGCTTAGGCATGGCGATTTCAGCGGCGAAAGAAGGCAAAAACCGCAAGGTCGTGAGCGTGATTGGCGATGGTGCGATCACCGCAGGCATGGCGTTTGAGGCCATGAACCATGCGGGTGATGTCGATGCTGATATGCTGGTGGTGCTTAATGACAACGAGATGTCGATCTCGGAAAACGTTGGCGCGCTTAACAATCAACTCGCGCGAATGCTGTCTGGTAACTTCTACACCTCGATTCGAGAGGGAGGCAAAAAAGTCCTCTCTGGCGTACCACCAATCAAAGAGTTGGTTCGCCGCACCGAAGAACACCTGAAAGGCATGGTGATCCCAGGGACCCTATTTGAGGAGCTCGGGTTCAACTATATTGGCCCTGTCGATGGTCACGATGTTTTGGATTTGGTCAAAACACTCAAGAACATGCGCGATCTTAAAGGTCCGCAGTTCCTGCATATCATGACCAAGAAAGGCAAGGGCTATGAGCCAGCGGAGAAAGATCCAATTGGCTATCATGGGGTGCCCAAATTTGACCCGGCCCAGAGTCGCCTACCAAAGAATAATGGCGCGAAGCCAACCTTCTCGAATATCTTTGGTGATTTCTTGTGTGATATGGCCGCACAAGACCCGACATTGATGGCGATCACGCCAGCAATGCGCGAGGGTTCTGGCATGGTGCGCTTTTCTAAACAGTACCCAGATCAGTACTTCGATGTTGCCATCGCCGAGCAGCACGCCGTAACCTTGGCGACTGGCTTGGCAATTGGTGGTAACCAGCCGATCGTTGCGATTTACTCGACCTTCTTACAGCGCGGCTATGACCAGTTGATCCACGATGTCGCCATCATGGATTTACCGGTGATGTTTGCCATCGACCGTGCCGGTCTGGTTGGCGCAGACGGGCAAACCCACCAAGGTGCGTTCGATCTTAGCTTTATGCGCTGTATTCCGAATATGGTGATCATGGCGCCAAGTGATGAAAACGAGTGCCGCCAAATGCTCTACACCGGTCATAAACACCAAGGCCCAAGTGCCGTGCGCTATCCACGTGGCAGTGGCTGTGGTGCTGAGGTTGAAGCAGAATTTACTGCGCTTGAGATTGGTAAAGGGCGTATTGTGCGTCAAGGCGAGAAAGTCGCGATCCTAAGCTTTGGTACCTTCCTGCCAGAGGCAATCGCAGCCGCAGAGCAGCTCAATGCCACAGTGGCGGATATGCGCTTCGTTAAACCACTAGATGAAGATTTGATCACCGAGCTAGCTAATAGCCATGATGTTCTCGTGACGCTTGAAGAGAATACGACTGCTGGCGGCGCTGGCGCTGGCGTGCTTGAGTTTATGATGAGCCGCAAGCTCCTAAAGCCGGTGCTCAACCTTGGCCTACCCGACCGCTTCGTTGCCCAGGGCTCCCAACAAGAGCTCTACACCGAACTCGGCCTAAACGCCCAAGGCATCCAACGCTCCATCGAAGACTACCTAGCCAAATAATCCCTAACAAAAAAAGCAGACTTTCAGAAGTCTGCTTTTTTTAGGGTCTAGTAACGAGTTACTCATAGTCCCGATAGCTAACTAATCTCTAGCGTGCACAAAACCCCTCGCACCCCGAAGCGAAGCGTACCCGAACCTCGCCCCTGCGCTTTTAAGGTTGTTCCCACCCAAACTCAGTAAACAGCTGTTGCCAGGTCGAGTCAAAACTCGCTGCTAACTTGAGCTTTTTACCGTTAAATGGGTGCACAAACTCCAGCGTTGAGGCATGCAAGAGCAAGCGATGACAATCGTAGTGCTCACGGTACAAGCGATTGTGTCGACCATCACCGTGCGTGGTATCGCCAACAATCGGATGACTGAGATGATGCATATGACGACGCAACTGGTGCTTACGACCGGTTTTTGGCTTCATCTCAATCAGCGAGTAGCGGCTGGTTGGAAAGCGCCCGGTAGAGTGCGGCACCTCGACCTTGGCCAGTGGCTGGTAAGCAGTAATCGCTTCTTGAGCCTCTTTATCTTGGTCGGCAAACTTGTCGGCAATCTTGTCGAGCTCAACCTTGAGGGGATAATCCAGCACATCCCCCTGCTCTATCCATCCACGCACCACCGCGTGATAGGTTTTTTCCATCTCGTGGTTAGCAAACATCGGCATCACCTGTGCGGCGACCTCACTCGACAGAGCAAAGACCAGCACGCCCGATGTTGGACGGTCAAGCCGATGAAGAGGAAACACGTGCTGGCCTATCTGATCGCGTAGGGTTTGCATCACAAATTGTGTCTCATGCTTATCAAGCCAAGAGCGGTGGACCAGCATACCCGCAGGTTTGTTAACCGCGACTAAATAGTCGTCTTGATAGATGATTTCTAGCATGCTGCAAAGGCCTTATCTAACTCACTGATCAATGCCAACAATGCGCGGCGCTCAGACGGTTGCCAAGCCTGTTCAAAGTAAGGGCTTATCTCAAAACCAACTGGCAATGGCTGCTGCGAGTTGATCATCTCGCGCATACGAGGAATGAATATCCACTGTAACCACTCTTCTGGAGTGAGAGTATCGATTGCAAACGGCTGACGGCTAGCAAGCTTTTCAGCACTGGGGGCTGAGCTTTGCAAGAGACCGCCTTTGCGCATAGCTTGCTCAAGCTCAAGCAAGAGCTCGGAAACGCGTTGACTACGTGACATGATTCACCAAGTAAATTGAGTCTAGACCTTGAAAATGGCGCTAAGGATACCATTTAACAAGGTAATATTCTCTTTTATTGCCGAGCGAACATGGAAACCCTGCATACCCTTACCGAGCTGCTGAACAATAGCGGCTGTCACTATCAAATCTTTGACCTTGGCCGTCGTATCCAGGCGATCGATAACGAGACTTTTGCCAAGGTTGAGCAGGGATTGCAGCCATATCCATATCCGGTTCAGCGTCACGCTCAACTGGGCATTGCTTACTGGAACCATAACAAGCAACCGTGGATCTGGTTTATCAAATTTGAACTCGATGAGCGTGGATTGCTCAAACAGGCCAGCGTTGGTCAGTTTATTAAGTATGTGCTTGAGGCGATGGGAGCGCGTCTCAGCACCGAAATGAGTGAAGAGCAACAGCAAAAACTGGCCAATAATCCCTTCACCTTTAAGCCCTCTGAAGACAAAATGGCCGTATTCCACAGTCTAGTGCGGGCAAAGCTTGAGCTTGCTACCAGTCAATACTACGAGCATGCACAGCATTACTTCACCGGTGATATGGGCTGGGCTAATTGGCAAACAGTTGGCCTGCAAGGCATTACTGACATGGCGGCGCGTCTAAACCTTAAGCCAAATCGTACCGAAATCAGCCAGTCGCTCACTCACCTGCCTAATGAACCACTCTACGCCCTACTGGGGGCGCTTGAGCATGTATCGCTGCCTAAGGCACTAACCGCCCAGCTATGCCAACTAACCCAAGCGCAGATTGACAGTCACGAGCCTGACCTGTTTCTTCTCTCGGCGCTAGTGCGCTCACTATCGGGCGCGACTGCCAGTGAGGTTGAGCCACAGTATCAAGCCATTCTCAATAGCCCACGCTTGAGCCACCCAGAGGTGCTGATTGCCATTGCCGGGCGCTGTTGGCACTGGTTGGCAACGCCGAGCACTGCTGAGAAATACCTTCTACGCCTGGCACAAACTGGCAATCAAGCCTTGTTTAACCAAATCTTTGCTGACTTGGTTATGCTCCCTGAACTACGCATTGTTTTCTTGCCACTGCTGCACAGCAACCCCTCAGCCGAGCTTGCACATGCACTGACGCAGCTGCAAACACTAACAAAAGGAAATTAGATGATAGGAGATCTGCTGGCGATATTAGGCCTGAGTTTGCTGTGTTTTGCGTTTTGGCAACAGCGCCGCCAAGCGGAGTTAGCTAAAACCGCCATCCAGCGCAAATGTGACCAACTGGACCTTCAACTGGTCAGCATTGCCCTTGGAGCCCACCGCTTTAAAACGCCAGCGGGACGCTGGCGTTGGCATACAGTCTATCAGTTTGAGTTTTCTGCTTTAGGTGATGATTGTTATACCGGCGAGCTAACTATGATAGGTTTCAGGCCGATGAACTTTGCCCTGCCACCGCATCGGATGCAGTAACGCAGCTTGGCAGGCAACTAAACCACGTTACGCCAAGCTGTACTGGTATTCTTGGAAAGTGCCTTGCTCATCATGACCTAGCCCAGTGTGTGCAAAGCCTAGCTTGGTCAATAAGTGACTAGCACTATTTTGCCCTTGTCGCACGCTCGCAGTTACGCTTTGCAAGCCAAGTCGAACCACCGCCCTAGGCAAGAACGCTTTGAGCGCCTCACTGGCGAGCCCCTGTCCCCATACATCGCGATCAAAAATAAAACTGAGTCGGGGCTGGGTGTTGAGATCGGCAATACTGATATGACCAATGTACTCATTGGTGCGACTGAGCACCACGGCGATCGAGCAACCGTTGTCGTCCTGACACATAGCATCAAACTGCTGCTTTGCCCGCGCGACCGTGGTTTTTGGCCTGGCCTCGTCGTGGTTGTTCGCCTTGCAATTGAGCATGACGAATTCATTTCTAAATTCATTGTTGTGATACGGAAGCAACAAAGTCCGTTGAGTTACCTGCGTCACGATAGCCTCTCGATACAAATAGTTAGGCAAAGCAAACGTGGAGCGATAAATAAACTGAGTCGAAACATTGGGCAGTTAGACAATGCCGCGCAGGATGCGATTAGTAGATGTCCACAACAAATAGAAAGCCCCGATACTTGCGCATCGGGGCTAGGGTCTTACTCGCAGCAATCCGGCTACAAAATAGGCTCCATGCATCTTCCGTAATAGTGCCGATTCCTTCAGCTATCCATTCATCGCCTTGCCTAGCGGTGTCCTTGAGTATCCTTACACCTTTCATCCTCGAAAGGTTACGTCACCCTATCCCTGAGTGGTGTCCCTGGCATTCATCCTAAATGCGTTTCCTGCCCCATCCTAAGGCGTCTTCCTGTCTTCCTTGGTTACGTCCTGTAAACCGAATCCTTGGGCTTTCCTAACCAACTACCTTGTTTATTCACTTCGCTCCATGAAGTGATTTTTCCTTTTGTGCCGACTCCCTGTCGACACCTTTAATCTACGCCTTTAGGGGTAGTTGCTCAATGCTCTGGCACGTATTCTTTTACTCGAGAAAACGAACTACAACGATAAAAGCCCGCTAGATCATTTAGTTATGAAAGAGTGACAGACAATTTCGCTGATATAAACAATAAACTCTTACACTGTGTGTGAGAGATCTCTTACACGTCAACGCCCATTGCGCTATCAATCACGGGTCATCAAAATCGCTCCACTATTGACACTAGAATCGCTATTATGACGCCCATACGTCAATTTGATTTCACCCACTAATGATTCTAAGGGAGCACCTATGCTTACCAAAGATGTGACTCAAGAGATTGAGCGAGCGATTGAGCAAGTCCACGCCTTGGGCAAAGAGCCTAGCGTGGCTTTAGTTAAAGCCCGACTATCCACTAATGTACCAATGCCGGCATTGATTGCCGCTATCAAGTCTTGGAAAAATGCCAGCCGAGTGCCGAAAGTTGAGGTCGCGGCACCGAGTGAGAGTACTGACAAACTCAGTGCGCTTGAAGCAAAGGTGGCAGCACTGACTCTGCGTATCGAGCAGCTCGAAGCCAAGCTTGAGGGTAAAGCATGAGTATCTGGGTCGATGCCGATGCCTGCCCAAAGGTGATCCGAGAAACCCTCGTTCGCGCTGCGGAGCGCACAGGGGTGATGTGCACGTTTATTGCTAACCACGCGATCCCACTGCCCAAGCGCGACAATATTCGCTCACTGCAAGTCTCTGCAGGGTTTGATATTGCGGATAACGAGATCGTTAAGCGCTGCGAGAGCGGCGATCTGGTGATCACCTCCGATATTCCCCTCGCGGATGAAGTGATTAGCAAAGGCGCCCTTGCACTTAGCGCTCGCGGCGAGCTTTACACCAAAGAGACCATCAAAGCGCGACTGAATATCCGAGACTTTATGGACACGATGCGCTCAAGCGGCATTCAAACTGGCGGACCAGCGGCGCTAAGCCAAACCGAGCGACGTGAGTTTGCCAACCAGCTTGATCGTTGGCTCGCGAAAAGAAAAAAATAGGTTCGGGCTTCGCCCTGCGAGGTTCGAGTACGGGCTTTGCCCTTCGGGGGGCGAGGAGTTTATACCACGCGATAAGCTACTCGAAGCAAAATAAGGCACGGGGAAATAATAACACGTGAAAAATTACTCGCTCCTCGGAACGAAGTGAACCCCGCTCCTCGAACCTAAAAAAAACCTGCCAAATGGCAGGTTTTTTTAGTGTTTTTACAGCGCCAGAGAAAATTAAGGCGTGTAGTAGGTTGCTGCGCCTGGGCCTACTGGTAGACCTAGAACGAATACCCAGATGTAGAATAGTAGTGACCAACCTACAAGGAAGACCATTGAGTATGGCAGCATGGTTGCGATCAGGGTACCGATACCTAGGTTCTTCATGTAGCGTGTTGCAACAGCAAGGATCAGACCAAAGTAGCTCATCATTGGTGTGATGATGTTAGTGGTTGAGTCACCGATACGGTATGCCGCCTGAATGGTTTCTGGTGCATAGCCAACGAGCATCAGCATAGGAACAAAGATAGGTGCTGTTACCGCCCACTGCGCAGACGCAGAACCAATCATTAGGTTGATAAAGCCACACATTAGGATAAAGGCGAAGAACAGAGTTGGACCTGTCAGACCGATATTCTGTAGGAACTCAGCGCCAGTTACCGCGATAACTTGACCAAAGTTAGTCCAGCTAAAGAACGCCACAAATTGTGCTGCAAAGAAGACCAATACAATGTACATGCCCATTGAAGACATCGATTTTGACATTGCGTTAATCACATCACGGTCAGTCTTCATGACGCCCGTTGTACGGCCGTAAACATAACCAGGAACAGCGAAGAAGACGAAGATAAAGGCAACAATACTTCTTAGGAATGGTGAGCCAGCAATTTGACCATCAGCCGTACGCAAAATGCCGTTTTCAGGGACTACAGTCCAAGCGATAAGTGCACTCACAACCAACAGGGCGATACCTGCCATTTTCAGGCCTTTCTTCTCGGTATCGGTCAGTTTACCCATGGTGTCACCCGATAGGTCTTCTGCTGCTTCTTCTTGGTTGTATTTGCCAAGTTTTGGCTCAACCAGCTTCTCCGTTACGAATGCACCCGCAAATGAGATGAAGAAGGTCGATACGAACATAAAGTACCAGTTAACCTCTGGACCAACACCGTAAGTCGGGTCAATCATTTGAGCTGCTGTCTCGGTGATACCAGAAAGCAGTGGGTCAACCGTACCAATTAGAAGGTTTGCAGAGTAACCACCAGAGACACCAGCAAACGCTGCTGCTAGACCCGCTAGAGGGTGACGCCCCATAGAGTGGAATAGCATCGCTGCCAGAGGGATTAGAACGACATAACCCAGCTCTGAAGCCGTGTTCGAGATGATACCGGCAAAAACAACCGTCACGGTAACCATGCGTGTTGATGCGCCCATTACAAGGCCACGCATTGCCGCAGATAGTAGACCTGAGTGCTCAGCGATAGCAACACCAAGCAACGCAACCAATACGGTACCTAAAGGAGCAAAACCAACAAAGTTTGAGACCAGATTAGTAACGATACGCTCAAGGCCATCAGCATTGAGTAGGCTCACTACATGAATCATGCCGTCAGCAGCACGACCGGCAGCGCCTTCTGGGCGAGGGTCAACGACTGAGACGCCGAAGTAGCCTGCAATACCTGAAGTGACTACGATTGCTAAACAGAAGATAGCAAATAGTGTGATTGGGTGTGGCAGTAGGTTCCCTAAATATTCTACCGCGTCAAGAAAGCGCGTAAATGGCGACTTCTTTTGTGTGTTTGTATCTTTAATTGAAGCAGATGAACTCACCTGTTCCCTCCTTAATATTCTGTTGTGGCTGCGTGCGAACGAAACACGAAGCAGGCGCAGATTACTGCACTGCGCCAAGAAAATGAAGGGTAAAAAGGAATAAATCCGCAATAAATATCCGGAAAAACCGAATAAATTACACAAAAAAGCTAAAAAAGAATAAAATGGCAACATAATAAATACAGAAAAATTACCAAGTCGATGTTTCTGTAACGCACGAAAACACTAATAATTTGCTCAATAAAAAGACGAATCGTCTGTGCTGTTTTATCTAAGGGTTAAAATTTCGATATAATGATCACACCTAATGCCATTTTTGTGAACTTGATCAATGTTTACCATCACTCCCATCGGGGTTATTGAGAGCCCCTATAAGGAAAAATTTGCCGTTCCTCGCCAGCCAAGACTGGTTCCTGCCGCAAGCGCACGGGTAAAACTGCAAGGTGAGGCTAACTGCCTAGAGGCGGTGCGTGGCCTTGATGCCTTCTCTCATGCCTGGCTACTGTTTCTGTTTGACCAAAACCTAGCAGCTGGCTGGAAACCCACCGTCAGACCCCCTCGCCTTGGCGGCAATGAGCGTATCGGTGTGTTTGCCTCGCGCTCAACCTTTCGCCCCAATGGCATTGGCATGTCTGCCGTCGAGGTCAATGGCATTACTCAGCAAGGCGATCAGATTTACCTTGAGCTCGGCAGCGTCGACCTGGTCGATGGCACACCTATCGTCGATATCAAGCCTTATATCCCCTACAGTGACGCTATCGAAGGCGCCCAGGGAGGCTATGCAGATGCGGAGCCACAAACTAAAGCGGTTGAGTTTAGCCCTATCGCGAGCCAGTTTCTTGAGCAGCGCCTTGATGGCGAGCAAGAAAAGCTGGTTATCGGCCAGGTATTGGCACAAGACCCAAGACCCGCCTATAAAAAGAGTAAGCCAGACAGTAAAGAATATGCGGTCAATTTGTACGATATGAACGTCAAATTCCAGGTGGCGGGCAACTTAGTCACGGTTAGCGCCATAGAAGACTTTAGACCAGACCAATAGACTGATATCATACACGGCTTAACTTTATTCCCTCCTTGTGAGGGGTCCATATAATATGATGAAACGGATACCATAGAATGCGTACCAGTAACTATCTTCTTTCTACTCTGAAGGAGACTCCAAACGACGCAGAAGTGATCAGCCACCAGCTGATGCTTCGTGCAGGTATGATCCGTAAGCTAGCTTCAGGTCTTTATACCTGGCTACCTACCGGTCTACGTGTGCTGCGTAAAGTCGAAAACATCGTTCGCCAAGAGATCGATAATGCAGGTGCAGTTGAGACTTTGATGCCCGTAGTGCAGCCGTTTGAGCTATGGGAAGAGACTGGCCGCAGCGAGAAAATGGGCGCCGAGCTACTGCGTTTTACTGACCGCCATGAGCGTCCGTTTGTTCTTAGCCCAACGGCAGAAGAAGTGATCACTAGCCTTGTGCGCAATGAAGTGAGCTCTTACAAGCAGTTGCCGCTAAACCTTTACCAGATCCAGACCAAGTTCCGTGATGAGCGTCGTCCGCGTTTTGGCGTGATGCGCGCACGTGAATTCTCGATGATGGATGCGTACAGCTTCGATATCGATAAAGAGGGTCTAAAAGCCTCTTACGAAGCGATGCACACCGCTTACTGTAAAGCCTTTGATCGCATGGGTCTCGACTACCGCCCGGTATTGGCAGACACTGGCGCGATCGGCGGCAGCGGCTCGCACGAGTTCCACGTACTGGCTGAAAGCGGCGAAGACTTGATTGCCTTCTCTTCTGAGTCAGACTACGCGGCGAACATCGAAAAAGCAGAAGCACTGGCACCAGCGGCAGAAGCGTCAGCGCCAACACAAGAGATGACTCTGGTTGATACGCCAAATGCCAAGACCATCGCTGAACTGGTTGAGCAGTTTGACCTGCCAATCGAAAAGACGGTTAAGACACTGTTTGTTAAAGCGTCTGAAGAAGTTGATGCCGACATCATCGCCCTGATCATCCGTGGCGACCACGAACTTAATGAAGTTAAAGCAGAAAACCTCGCACAGGTCGCTTCTCCTCTTGAGATGGCGACAGAAGAAGAGATCCGCGCACTGATCGGCGCAGGTCCAGGCTCACTTGGCCCAGTCGGCCTAGAGCTACCATTTATCGTAGACCGCACCGTGGCAGTAATGAGCGACTTTGGCGCCGGCGCTAACGTTGATGACAAGCACTATTTTGGCATTAACTGGGGTCGTGACGCAGAGCTTGGTCAAATCGAAGACCTACGTAACGTGGTTGAAGGTGACCCAAGCCCATGTGGTCAAGGCACTATCTCACTTAAGCGTGGTATCGAAGTTGGCCATATCTTCCAGCTGGGTACTAACTACTCAGAGAAGATGAACTGTGGCGTACTTGGCCCTGATGGCAAGAACGTGATCCTAGAGATGGGCTGTTACGGTATCGGTGTATCGCGCGTCGTCGCCGCGGCTATCGAGCAAAACAACGACAAGCACGGCATCATCTGGCCAGACGCAATCGCGCCATTCCAGGTTGCGATCGTGCCAATGAACATGCATAAGTCTGAAGAAGTGAAAGCGGCTGCTGAAAAGCTGTACGCTGAACTGACCGCGATGGGCATCGAGGTTCTGTTTGATGACCGTAAAGAGCGCCCAGGCGTGATGTTCTCTGATATGGAGCTGGTTGGCGTGCCTCACACTATCGTGATTGGCGATCGCAGTATGAAAGAAGGCAACTTCGAGTACAAGAACCGCCGCTCGGGTGAGAAAACAGCAGTGGCGATGGCAGACATCGTTGAGCATGTGAAAGCACAACTAAGCTAATTATCAAAGCTTGCTTGATATCAAAGGGTTGACCATCAGTGTCAGCCCTTTTTTGTATTTGCAAACCCCGATGTGTATATTGGTCGGCAGTTAAAAATACGGTCGATTAGACCTTCAAGAAGGAAACATCATGCAAGTTTACGGTTGTTGTGAATTAGTTCGCGAGCTTTACGCTCAGATTGGCAGTGGCGATCAAGCCTACATCCCACAGGCGATAACCTGTGCAGTAAAAGCGCTGAATGAGATTGCGGCCGATGAGTCTCTACCCAAAGAAGCGCGCGAAAAAGCCGCCTTTGCCGCAGCCAACCTACTGATCTCGGACTTCGAGGATAAGTAATGAACCTGGCTAACTTCGAGAGCATGGATCCCATTATGCTCATGAGTATCGCTAACATGAAACTGCGCGATGACTTTGGCGGTGATCTAGATAAGCTCGTGGCGTTCTTCGAGATAGATAAGGCGGCACTGGAAGCCAAGCTAGCAAAAGCTGGGTTTGAGTTTTTGCCTGACGCGGGCCAATTTAGATAAATAAAGGGGCGAGGCGCGAGGACGGGCGTTGCCCTACGGGATTCGAGGAGTTTCGTGCTCTTTGCACATTTCTTGCTCCTCGAAACGAAGTGTCCTCGCTCCTCGCCACCTTTTTTGTTTATCGATACATCATCATTAACAACGGAATATATTCCGTGACCAGATAGCCACCGATACCCGCAAAAGCGGCGCCAGCATAGTTAAGATACTCTCTAAAGCCTTGCTTGCTCTCTGCTAATTTACCCAGCAGCACGCCCCCTAGATGGATCAGAGCGGTTCCGACTAAAAAGCCAGAGATAAACGCC
Source organism: Vibrio glycogenivorans (assembly GCF_051660965.1). NCBI lineage: Bacteria > Pseudomonadati > Pseudomonadota > Gammaproteobacteria > Vibrionales > Vibrionaceae > Vibrio > Vibrio glycogenivorans. Next base: position 112,817 of record NZ_JBPVIS010000009.1, read on the forward strand.
TCGGGATTTCCCAGTCTTGGTATTTCAGATCCATGTGCGTAACCGTGGAAGACGCCAAAAAAACACGTTCCCAGTGCGCCAATGATCACCGCAGGTTTATAACTGGTGAAAATTGCGATACCTAAGATCAGTACCGACATTGCAATCGCAAAATCAATCAGAATTAACCTAACGCCCCCCATCGCAAATGCCGCGCCACATACCATCGCCAGCATAAAACAGCCAGGTAAACTCCAGATATACTTACCGCCAAGGCGGGCACTGATGATCCCAACTGAGAGCATCGCCATAAAGTGGTCGACGCCTATCACAGGGTGCATAATGCCATCAAAAAAACCCGCATCCATCACTCGGATATGCGCGTGTGCTGGGCTTGAGACCAGCAGAATAAACAGGGCTAATAACTTCATCTTAATTTGGCTGCCTAACGACTAGGCAGCCATCTCCACTACTTTGGTACTTTTCACTTACTTTTGCTGCTGATAGATAGCTTCAATCTCGTCAGGGCTAAGGGCTCGATCCCAGACCTGAGCATCACTCATGTAGCCTTGGAAGTAGCGTTCGATATTGCCATCACTGTCAGACCAAGCAGAAGCAAGATTGAACACATTGCCATTGGTCGTCACATCCCACTTTAGCTCGGCACCCTTCTCATCCTCGGCAATAAGCTCGCCGTTAAGGTATAGACGTACCATACGGTTGTCGTACGTCGTAACTAGGTGAGACCAAACGCCAGTTTCAGCGAAGTCTTCGGTGGCACGTAGGTAGGTAAAGCCTTCGTGTTCGCCTGTTTCAGCACGCTCAGCGGCGATACCGGTCGCCCACATGGTTCGCTGACGTGTACCCAAGCAGAAGCCACTCTTAGTGCGCTGACCGTTACCCATGTAACAGCCCCAGTCACCGATTGTGTTTGGTTTTAACCACAACGAGAAGGTGATCTGGTCATTGCCTAACCAATCATTTGGTGACTCTGATTCCTCATCTGTTGGGAAGTAGGTGATCTTAGTTTCGCCATCAAAGCCGGTATGCAAAACGCGTCCACGCTCTTGATCATCTACAATCTCAAACTCACCGCTAATCACAGGCTCCGCCTCGACGACACTAGACTGTGCTGCCAATAACTCGTCATCAAGAGAGATACTAATGGTTGGTCCAAAGTCCTGCGCAACCATTTCACTGTTGTGTACCTCGATAGTCTCAGGTGCTGACCAGCCAGACCAGCGCTGCATCTCATCACGATAGCGACCCATCACACAGAACTCTCCGTTTGGCAGTTCATAGTCGATGTAGAAGTCGTGGTCTATACCAATAAAGAGTTTGCTGATGTCGTGGTCTTTATTTCGGTCAATACCAAACCAGTCTTCATCCGCTTCTGCGCCAAAGATATTCTCAATATCGTGCTTGACGTTGAGTTCAGCGGTATGAACCTCACACTGGGTGGTATAAGGGTTAAGTTTACCGATGACAAACTCGGTACTAAACATCTCAGCGCCCACCATGCTATGGTAATCCGACAAAGAAATCTCAAGTGTATCGCTACTCATATCCAGTGACGTTGATGATAGATTGATCGATGGCGTATCTGGCCCAATACCCTCTTTGTTCAATCTAAACTCATCCAGTAGGAATGGCTCATCCGATGGGTTCACTACGTTACCAGTTGACCATGTTTGGATGATCACCTCATCGGTCGCCAAGTCAATATCGACCAATTGGAAGTTATGCACTTGTTGAGTACGCGATACATCTGGATAGTCATTCACGGCACTGTGATTAACCAAAGCCTCGTAGTCGGATGGATCATCTGCACGCTTAGTCCAGTACTCATCAAACGACGCACCACCACTGATCAAGTGATAACCACTGTGGTCACGGAACGTGCCGCGAGCATAGTTGTGGGTATGAGCACCAATGTACATGGCAAACTTATCCGACTTATTCAGCTCCGCCGTATAGACGCGCTCAACCAACTCTTCCTCATCACCTTGACCGAGCTCTGAGCGCAGTGGGTGGTGACCAACGGCAAAGATCCAGTCGATAGAGTCATCCTGATCGGCTGTCTCGACTAACTCCTTAACCCATTGACCTTGGCGCACCATCTCATCACCGGTCATGTTGCTCAGCTTCACCTCGGTATTGAGCATCACAAACAACACTCGCCCTTTCTTAAATGCATAGTATTCTTCAAGGTGCTGCGGTAGCGGCTGAATACCTTGGTAATCAAGGTGGTCATACTTGAAATGGGCAAAGTACAGCGATGCGTTCGGGTCTTGGTAATACTCATGGTTGCCGAGAGCTGTGTAAAAAGGCAATTCACCCGATAAGTACTTCATCTTACCAAAGTGGGTATCTTGATAGTCTTGCAGGGTGCTGCGGTCAACCTGGTCGCCATTGTTTAGCACCATGCTAGCCGCATGCACGCCCTCTTGTGGGTATTGGGTTTCAAGTACGTGGCGCGCACCCTTAACCAAGCGATCGATACGGTCATCTTCAGCATATTGGTGGTCACCAATGACGACAAAACGGAAATTGCCTTGTTTATGCTCATCAGGGGCGGCAACAAAGCTGAACTCTTCCGATGCCGTGTTATCGGTGATCACGCGGTAGTAGTATTTTTTGCCGGCTTTTAAACCGCCAAGCGTGGCCATATGGTAATGATACTGGTAGCCCAGACGCTGTGACTCGCCGAAGACCTCATCCGTGTAGTGGCCTGGCTCGCTACCCAGTAACACTTTTGATTCACTGCCGACGTCGGTACGCCAACTCACGACGATACTGTCGTCCTGCGCTGACATCAGGTAAGGATCATTGATCAGCAGGTAATCAGCCGGGTTGAATGGAATACCACTCGACTTGTCATCAGAGCTTGAATTACATCCTGTCAAAGCCAGCGCCAGGGTCACACCGACCGCGAGTCTCTTTAGGTTAAAAGCTTGCATTTTCTCTCCAAAAAATAACGGTTATTCATTCTGATATATACCAGATTGGATAACCTTATTTTTTGCAGTTGGCGAGAATATGACAGTCATGAACTGTTCGCATAATATTCATTTAGATCAATAAAAACTGACACTTACCATTCATATTCTGGTGTACCAGTCTCGCATTAAGCCTAACTTTCGATGCCCGATGTCTACCCGGTGACCGTAGAGCAACCCTTGCTATTAATTAGCGCGCTCACCTAAGTAAAACCGTGCCTACCTATGATTAGTCGGCTTTTTCTTTTGAACTAGACCACGATAGCGCCGAGTAGTCATAAGCAACATCAATAACAAAGCTATTGTGCTTAATGAGCCCCCTGAGTTGGCTGAGTTACTTGGCATCGAAACTCCGACCCCTGTATAGGATCGCGTAAAGGGATCGATCGAATAGTTTGGGTTGCTAGAGGGTAAGCCACGAGTAGTATGCTGCTCGATAAAGCTCGAATACATCGAGATATCGGTATAGCCCCCAGGAGGCGTTGCATTGCAGGCCTGGACCCCGAAACTCACCAACCCAAGCAAGCGCAGGCCAAAGCCATCGTTAGCGTCTTGGTGATTTTTCCATATCAAGGGACCACCGGAGTCACCATTACAGCTATCACGAATCAGGGAGGGATCCGGCATAGTCGCGCAAATAACCTTGGGTAATTCGGACTGCCATTGATTCTGGCAAATATCTAAAGGCACGCCGGTCAGCGCCGTTTGCAAGAGGTGGATAGAACCCGAGTAAAAGTCTTGGCCGCGAGTCAGCCCCCAGCCTGAGACGATAAGATTCTCTTCACTTTTTCCTCCGGGCACATAGGCTAAGTCAAACTCGTTTAATGCGGCGCGGCGCTCCTTGGCCGAGGCCAACTTTATCGCTAGCGCAGCCGGCTCCTGGTTAAGCTCCAACACGGCGATATCATGCTCTAATGTCCAGTAGTCGTAGTCTGGATGAATAGCGACATTAGCTTTAGACACATAAATCGGCGCGATAGAGGGCTCAATAGCGCTATCGATAGGAAGAAAATCGCGCAAGTCGTTACTGCCAGCAAAGACGCTGATCGCCTGCCCTTGGCTGCTGTAATCGGATTTCACCCCATCAACACAGTGAGCTGCCGTCAAGGCATAGCGATTACCAATATACACGGCACCGCACTGATACACCCCACCGTCCATTTTCTCTACAGTGAGGAACAACTGCCATGGCAGTTCACCCGCCAGACTGGGTATACCACCGACAATCCTTGGCTCAATCGAAACCGGGGTGGCGATCGCTCCCCCGATAGTGCTGATTAAAATCAGACAAACAAGAAATAAAGACTTCATTACTATTTCCATATACGTCAAACATCCAGTGGTGATTAATCTTTAATCACATTGTGTATTATGCTTGATACTAGGTGAGGACACAAAGACGTTTACTTCTTAATCAATTGAAATAACGAAAATTTTATCTCTATTGAGTACAAGGCCAATGAAGCAGGCAGAGATTGCTGGGGGTATTTTGTATAAAAAAGACTTGGTGGCTTCTGTAAGCTCGATCAGGCGCAGCAAAAAGATAAAGGGGCAACGTCAAAGAGGGTCTGTTAACGGATTAGTGCCCCAATCGTAGGTATTATTACGCGAGAGAATTATGAGCGCGAAGCGGCGAAGGTTTCCAACTCACTGAGCGTGGTCTGTGAAATCAGTTCGCCGTCAAGATAGTAGCTGACACGCTCACCATCTTTGATACCAGTGAGTGTTGCGCTGCCTCCGTCACTATAGCTGATGTCCATTTGCACCGTGTTTTCATCCACTTTGATCATCTCGCCTTGCTCAATCGTGCGGGTATTGGTCACTGGTGGGAGCGGTGCGCTGTGCAGTGAAGGGTCAATTTGATCGTTTACTTCGATATAGGTGTCTGTCTTGGTATCAAAGATGTGCGGAGAGCCATTGATCGGGTTTTTCCCGGTCCAGAACTCAAGCGAGTTAACCACGATGTAGTCCGCCGCAAGCGCCACACCATACACAGGTGCCAGCAGCATATTTAGGCCACCGCGAGCATAACGGTTATCCACCGCCTTAACATTCAGCTCCATAACCATGCCAGTAATCGCATTGCTACCAACACAACCCGACAACGCAAGCCCACAACTTGCCAATACCGCTAACTTGGTGAGTTTGGTGTTCACTTTAGATTCTCCCTTGATAAAAATCGGCGCGATCATAATCAAGTCTGGGGTGGGGACTGTTAGCTTTCTGTCAATATAGGGGGGCGAGGCGCGAGGACGGGCACAGCCCTACGGGGTTCGAGGTTCAAGGTTCGAGGTTCGAGGTTCGAGGTTCGAGGTTCGAGGTTCGAGGTTCGAGGTTCGAGGTTCGAGGTTCGAGGTTCGAGGTTGATTGGAAACTGAGATGGTTTCAAAGTCAAAAATAAATATTCAAAACAATGGACAAAGACCGCAGCCAATATCTAGAGGCGATACAGAGCCAGTGAAACTCCTCGCTCCTCGGAACGAAGTGTAACCCGCTCCTCGCCCCTAAAAAAACGCCAGTCTTTTAGACTGGCGTTTTTAAAATTAACCGATGTTCTTACGAGCATTCTGGAACATGCGCATCCACGCGCCGTTCTCGCCCCATGAATCCGGTGCCCAAGAGTTTGCTACCGTGCGGAAGACACGCTCTGGGTGTGGCATCATGATGGTTACGCGGCCATCTTGAGTCGTTAGACCTGTGATTGCGTTTGGCGAGCCATTCGGGTTGTTCGGGTACTGCTGCGTTGGGTTACCGTGGTTATCCACGTAACGTACCGCTACCGTGCCTGATGCTTCGATCGCTGCTAGGTGGTCAGCATCGCGAACTTCAACACGGCCTTCACCGTGTGATACCGCGATTGGCATACGTGAGCCTGCCATGCCGTCGAAGAATACCGAATCCGACTTCTGTACTTCAACTAGGCTAAAGCGCGCTTCAAAACGCTCAGATTCGTTGCGAACAAAGCGTGGCCACAGGTCAGCGCCTGGGATCAGCTCTTTCAGGTTCGATAACATCTGACAGCCGTTACACACACCTAGAGAGAAGGTGTTGTCGCGGTTGAAGAAGCCTTGGAACTGGTCGCGTGCTTGTGCGTTGAACAGGATAGACTTCGCCCAACCTTCACCCGCACCAAGAACGTCACCGTAAGAGAAGCCGCCACAAGCCACTAGGCCTTGGTACTCATCCAGTACAGCTTGACCAGTTAGGATATCACTCATGTGGATATCAGTGGCTTCAAAGCCAGCACGGTCAAACGCCGCTGCCATTTCAACGTGCGAGTTAACGCCTTGCTCACGCAAGATAGCCATCTTCGGCTTAGCACCCTTAGCGATGTAAGGAGCCGCTACGTCTTCGTTGATATCAAAGCTTAGGTTTACGTTCAGACCTGGGTCTGTATTGTCTTTCTTCGCTTCGAATTCTTGGTCAGCACACGCTGGGTTGTCACGCAGACCTTGCATCTTGTGCGTAGTCTCAGCCCAGATAGTACGTAGCTCAGTGCGAGAGCGCTCTAGTAGCACTGCATCACCTGAGGTGATTACGAAGTCGTCTGACGCTTCAACACTACCGATAACGTGTGAACATGCTGCTAGACCATTTGCTGCAAGCACGGCTTTCACTGCGTCTAGGTCATCGTTCTTAACCTGAACTACCGCACCTAGCTCTTCGTTGAATAGCGCTGCTAGTGTATCGTCGCCAAGCTGTGCGATGTCCGCTTTAACGCCACAGTGACCAGCAAATGCCATCTCAGCAAGAGTAACGAATAGACCGCCATCACCCTTATCGTGGTAAGCCACTAGTTTGTCATCGCGTACCAGTGTCTGCATCGCATCGAAGAAGCCTTTTAGCTGCTCAGCGTTATCAACGTCTGCTGGCTTGTCACCAAGCTGCTTGTAAACCTGTGCAAGCGCCGTTGCGCCCAGACGGTTCTTACCGTTACCTAGGTCAACAAGTACTAGCGAAGAGTCGCCTTTGTCGGTACGCAATTGAGGCGTTACCGTCTTACGTACATCTTCAACACGGCCAAATGCTGTGATAACCAGTGACAGTGGAGAAGTTACTTCTTTGCTTTCACCGTTGTCTTCCCACTTGGTCTTCATCGACATTGAGTCTTTACCAACTGGGATAGTCAGGCCTAGTGCTGGACATAGCTCTTCACCCACCGCTTTAACCGCTTCGTAAAGACCTGCGTCTTCACCTGGGTGACCGGCTGGAGACATCCAGTTAGCCGACAGCTTGATGCGCTTGATATCGCCGATATCCGTCGCTGCGATGTTAGTTAGAGACTCACCAACCGCTAGACGCGCTGATGCGCCGAAGTCTAGAAGAGCAACCGGAGTACGCTCACCCATCGACATCGCTTCGCCGTGGTAAGAGTCGTAGCTTGCTGCCGTTACTGCGCAGTTCGCTACTGGTACCTGCCATGGGCCAACCATTTGGTCACGTGCCACTAGACCCGTTACTGTACGGTCACCGATAGTGATTAGGAAGGTCTTCTCAGCCACTGTCGGTAGACGAAGAACGCGGTCAGCGGCTTCGTTGACTTCAATGCCGTCACGTGTGATAGCTGGGCTATCTACTTTTAGCGTCTTAGCATCACGGTGCATCTTCGGCGTTTTACCAAGCAGGATATCCATTGGCATATCGATTGGCGTGTTGTCGAAGTGAGAATCTTCTAGCGTTAGGTGACGCTCTTCAGTTGCGACACCAACGACTGCGTATGGTGCGCGCTCACGCTTACAGATCGCATCGAATACGTCCATATTCTCAGGCGCAACAGCCATTACGTAACGCTCTTGCGATTCGTTACACCAGATCTCAAGCGGGCTCATGCTCAGCTCGTCGTTTGGTACGTCACGTAGCTGGAACAAACCGCCACGCTCGCCGTCATCACACAGCTCTGGAAGTGCGTTCGAGATACCGCCCGCGCCCACATCATGGATAAAGGCAATTGGGTTTGCATCACCTAGCTGCCAACAACGGTCGATCACTTCCTGACAGCGACGCTCCATCTCTGGGTTTTCACGCTGTACTGAAGCAAAATCTAGGTCTTCTGCCGACTGACCAGACGCCATTGAAGACGCAGCGCCGCCGCCCAGACCGATGTTCATCGCAGGGCCACCTAGCACGATAAGTTTCGCGCCAACTGGGATCTCTTTCTTCTGTACGTGCTCGTCACGGATGTTACCCATACCGCCGGCAATCATGATTGGCTTGTGGTAGCCGCGCACTTCTTCACCCGCGTGAGAAGTCACCTTCTCTTCGTAGGTACGGAAGTAACCAAGTAGGTTTGGACGACCAAATTCGTTGTTGAACGCCGCGCCGCCCAGTGGGCCTTCTAGCATGATGTCTAGGGCGTTAACGATACGACCTGGCTTACCGAAATCTGTTTCCCAAGGCTGCTCAAAACCTGGGATACGCAGGTTTGACGTAGTGAAGCCAACAAGACCCGCTTTTGGCTTACCACCAATACCGGTTGCGCCTTCATCACGGATTTCACCACCAGAACCTGTCGAAGCACCCGGCCATGGAGAGATAGCAGTTGGGTGGTTGTGCGTCTCAACCTTCATCAGGATGTGCGCATCTTCGTTGTGGTAGTTGTACTGGCGAGTCTCTGGATCTGGGAAGAAGCGACCCACTTTAGAACCCGTCATCACCGCCGCGTTATCTTTGTAAGCTGATAGCACGTGGTCTGGCGTGGTTTCGAAGGTGTTCTTGATCATCTTGAACAGAGACTTGTCTTGCTCTACACCATCGATGGTCCAGTCAGCGTTGAAAATTTTGTGGCGACAGTGCTCTGAGTTTGCCTGAGCAAACATCATTAGCTCGATGTCGTTCGGGTTGCGACCCAGCTTAGTGAAGTTCTCAACTAGGTAGTCGATCTCATCTTCAGCAAGGGCAAGACCAAGAGAAACGTTTGCTTCTTCTAGCGCCGCGCGACCGCCAGTTAGGATATCTACGTGAGCGACAGGTGCAGGCTCTGCAACAGTAAATAGCGCTGCTGCTTGCTCAAATTCCGTGAATACCGCTTCCATCATGCGATCGTGGATCAAAGCTTTCACTGCCTGAACTTGCTCGTCAGATAGTGCTGCTGATGTCTCAACGTAGTAAGCCGTGCCGCGCTCTAGACGTTTTACTTTGTCTAGGCCACAGTTGTTAGCGATATCAGTCGATTTTGATGACCAAGGCGAGATAGTGCCTGGACGAGGCGTCACTAGAAGTAGAAGACCTTCTGGCGCGTGCTCTTCGATCGTCGGACCGTAAGTCAGCAGCTTCTCAAGCTTCTCAATCTCTTGAGCGTCAAGATCCGCTGTTAGGTCTGCAAAGTGCATAAACTCGGCGTAAATACCTGTTACAGGTAGGCCTTGTTCACGACAAAGTTCCAAAAGTTTGTTTACTCGAAACTCAGAAAGAGCTGGGGAACCACGCAAAATTCTCATGTGCTTAGGTCTCTTATGCAATGTATTAAGATAAAATTAGCCTAAATTCAATAACTTACCATCGCAAGCTTTGAACTTATGTCAATGTCATCTCCCTTTTGCGGGCGCATTATAAAGGATTTAGATTTGTGATGTAACACCCAAAGCAACCGTTTGCGTCATTTTTTTTCATTTCGCTGCGCTTGGTCATTTTTGGGCGTTTATTTGCTCCCCGCTGCAAAGGCTTTGCTCCCCCTGTAATAGCTGTTATACACTCTTGCTAAACACTGTCCCTAAGTGAGCTCAAGGTGCAGACCTCCAAGTTTGCTTGGGTATATAAATCCTGTTTGACGTTGGTTGTATGCTTAATAAAACTCAAGTTTTTCTCGCCACTCTGCTGTCGAGCTTATTGGTTATCACTGGTTGTCAGTATGACTCCACTCCACGCAGTGAGCTGCAAGAGATCAAAGATCGCGGCGTGCTAAGGGTGGGCACGGTCAACAACCAACTCTCCTATTACATTGGCCCAGAGGGACCGGCAGGACTCGATTATGAGCTAGCGCGCCAGTTTGCCAAGGAGCTTGGTGTACGCCTTGAAATGCGCCCGGCGTATCGAATGTCGAACCTCTACCCAGCCCTGCAAAAGGGTGAGATTGATATCATCGCCGGGGGACTGACCCAATCAAGCAGCCAACATACCCCCTTTCGAGCCGGTCCTGCCTACTACTATGTCAGCCAACAGTTGGTGTACAAAACGGGCACCTGGCGTCCGCGTAATCTTGATCAGTTGGTGGAGCGATTACCTCAGCTGCTTGCTGATAGCGATATCGAAAACACCCTAAGCATCGCCGATAACAGTGACTTCGCCCGTACCTTTAGCAGCATCAAACAGCTTAATCCCAGTTTTCAATACGCGATGGCAGAAGATACTGATGTCAGCCAACTGTTGCAGGGGGTATCGGCGGGTAAACTGCAATTTACCGTCGCAGATTCAGTTGAGCTTTCTCTATCGCAGCGCATTTATCCAGAGCTAGCGATTGCGTTTGAGTTGACCGAGGATCAACCCGTGTCATGGCTGCTGAGACGCTCGGATGATGAGAGTCTGTACGCGCTATTGATTGAGTTCTTTGGCTACAGCAAACAAAGTGGTTATCTTGATAAACTCGAAGAGAAGTACATTGGCCATATTGGCAGCTTCGATTATGTCGATACTCGCGCGTTTATCCGTGCTTTGGATAATACCTTGCCCAAATACGCGCCACTGTTTCAGCAATACGCTAACGAATTTGATTGGCGCCTGCTCGCGGCACTGGCTTATCAGGAGTCACACTGGAAACCTCACGCTAAGTCACCGACCGGTGTACGCGGCATGATGATGCTGACCTTGCCGACCGCTAAGAGCGTTGGGGTGACCAATCGACTCGACCCTGAGCAATCCATTCGTGGTGGTGCTGAGTACCTGCGCCGCATGGTCAACCGTATTCCAGACTCGATTGCTGAGCATGAGAAGATTTGGTTTGCCCTAGCCTCCTACAATGTCGGCTACGGGCATATGATGGACGCTAGACGCCTAACTCGCGCTCAAGGGGGCAACCAAAACGCTTGGGCGGATGTCAAAGAGCGACTGCCACTGCTGAGACAGAAGAAATACTATAGCCAAACTCGCTATGGCTATGCTCGTGGCGACGAAGCGCAGCAATACGTGGAAAACATTCGCCGCTACTACCAGAGCATCATCGGTCATGTGGAGAAACACCCGGAGCTTGAGGGTGATGGCAACCAAGAGTTTGTCGTGATTGAGCCTGTGATCTCAGCCATTCATCGCGAAGTCTCTGAGCCGATTGATAGCCTAGAAAGCCGGAACCTAGAAAATCAGGATTCAGAGGTTGTAACAACGGACGAGCTCAATTCAGCACGATCAACTGCTCAAAACTAGTAATGCCTTAAAAATCGCTAGCAATCCACTAGCGATTTTCCTTGAGTTATTACACTAAAGCCCTAATATAGGGGTTTGTCGTTATTTTACGACTATTGAGTTTGGAGGTTAGTATGCTTAGAAGAAGACGACTATCTCAGCGCCTCAATAAAACAGTTTCCGCCAACCGTCGCAAGCGTGTGCTTGCTGCCAACAAAAAGAAACTGATCAGACGCAATAACACCTTCGTGCAAGTCTTGTCACGCTAAGGTTTTGCGCCAGATAGCATCGCGCTAGGTAGCCAAAAGACGTTGCTCGGGATAAAAATCACACTCGGGCAACCATCCTCCCCTTTATTCCTCTTGATCCCTTTTTGCCTGTTTCAAGGCTTTAATCTCTTTGCGGCGACGCTTGAAAAATGCCTGTAGCTGCGCACGACATTCATCAGCAAGTAACCCACCTTGGACTTCGGCGTAATGAAAAGCCGCATCACTACTGAACAAGTTAAGTACGGTTCCCGCCGCACCGGCTTTGAGATCGCTGGCACCAAATACCACTCGCTTGACGCGACTGTGCAAAAGCGCCCCAGCACACATTGGGCATGGCTCTAATGTGACGTATAAGGTGGTATCCAATAACCGGTAGTTCTCGAGCACCTTCCCCGCTTGACGCAGAGTCTGGATCTCCGCATGCGCCGTCGCATCATGGTCGATAATCGAGCGGTTATAACCTTGAGCGACAATCTCACCATCTTTGACCAGTACAGCACCCACGGGCACCTCGCCCTGCTCCTCAGCGCGAGCTGCAAGCATCATGGCATGGCGCATAAAGTGTTCGTCTTGCTCACTAAACACGTTATCTATCGGCTCCATTGTTGACCTTTACCCTGATAATACAATCGCGACATCATACCGCCCTCTTGTTCATATCCATAGCGTTAACATAGGCTCTCACACTCTGTTGGTCAGCTTGCCAGCGAATCACAGCCCCTGAACTATACTTGCGATCAGATGAGCCCACGACAGCAAGGATAGAAAATGACTGAACAGTTTATCAAATCTCGCGCCGCCGTTGCTTGGGGTCCCAAGCAGCCACTTAAGATGGAAGAGGTCGATGTGATGTTACCGAAAGCTGGCGAGGTGTTGGTTCGCATCGTCGCGACTGGCGTCTGTCATACCGATGCGTTTACCCTGTCTGGTGAAGACCCTGAAGGTATTTTCCCCTCTATTCTCGGCCATGAAGGCGGTGGGATCGTAGAGCAGATTGGTGAGGGGGTTACCAGCGTGGCGGTTGGCGATCATGTGATCCCGCTTTACACCGCCGAGTGCGGCAAATGCAAATTCTGCACCTCGGGTAAAACCAATTTGTGTCAGGCCGTGCGCGAGACTCAAGGTAAGGGGCTGATGCCCGATGGTACGACTCGTTTCTATATCAACGGCGAGCCAATCTATCACTACATGGGCTGCTCGACCTTCTCGGAATACACTGTTCTGCCAGAGATTTCTCTGGCTAAGGTCAACGAGCAAGCCCCGCTAGAAGAGGTGTGTCTACTTGGGTGTGGCGTGACCACAGGTATGGGCGCGGTGCTTAACACTGCCAAGGTCGAAAGTGGCGATACGGTGGCAATCTTTGGTCTTGGTGGTATTGGCTTATCGGCGATTATCGGCGCGCGAATGGCCGGGGCAAGCCGGATTATTGGCGTGGATATCAATGAGAGTAAGTTTGAGCTTGCCAAGCAGCTCGGCGCTACCGATACCATCAATCCACAAAAATTCGACAAGCCGATCCAAGAGGTGATCATCGAGATGACCGATGGCGGCGTCGACTACTCCTTTGAGTGCATTGGTAACGTCAATGTCATGCGCCAAGCGCTAGAGTGCTGCCATAAGGGCTGGGGTGAGTCGGTGATCATCGGGGTTGCTGGCGCGGGACAAGAGATCTCTACCCGCCCCTTCCAGTTAGTCACAGGACGCGTGTGGCGTGGCAGTGCCTTTGGTGGGGTCAAGGGTCGCAGTGAATTGCCAGAGATTGTCGAGCGCTACATGGCCGGGGAATTTGGCCTGCAAGAGTTTATTACCCACACCATGCCGCTTGAAGAGATCAACCAAGCCTTTGCCTTGATGCACAAAGGGGAAAGTATTCGCAGCGTGATCCACTACTAACTCTTCCGTTACTGGTAATGGGTCCGTTACTGGTAATGGGTCCGTTACTGGTAATGGGTCCGCTACTTAGAAAAGCCAAGCAAGGACTGACTTGCTTGGCTCTACTTCCTCTCTTTAGTCGCGATCGACCGGCGGTGGGCAGCCCTCCCCCTCGACGCACAGGCCGTCCGACTTGAAGTGAGTGTACATTTCAACTACCTGATTCCAAGCGCTCCCGCCCAGGGATGATTGAATGTAGTGTTCAACGTCAGCGCGAATCGTGTCGGCAATAAAAGCCGCAGCAAACATGCCCTGGTCGAGGCCGATGATCTTATTGGCGATATTCCCCTCGCTATCGACGGCATCAAACCAGCCAGCGAAGCTGACAATGTCAGGGTGAGCTTGCTCGATCTCTTTCAAGCGTTGCACGGCATCCCGCTCATTAATCATCGCGTAGAGTGCGCTCGCGTGCGGAGTACCGACCATCTCCTGGTCACTGTTCTCATTACGGAAATAGTTTTCACTCATCGCCTCAACGCCATATTCATCATAGCGACTATCTATCGTTGACGATGAAGACAAGAAAGGAATCGTGTGCGGCTCAGTAAACTCAATCTGTACCGTGGCCATCGCATGAAACAGCTCAGGCTCGGCGACTAGACGCATTTCATCAAACCACACCTGGGGCAACATCCCTTGGAAATAGGTACCATTCCAGGTCAGCATTGGATGAATCGTTTCACCCTGCTTAGTTTGATATTCGGCGCTAAACGCCGACATAGTGGTAAACACCTCCATCGGGATTGGCGTCTCGGACTTGATGGTCAAAATATGCGCCCATAGCGGTGCCAATCGACTCTCGTTAGCCTTGCGGTCAACCCAGTAGCTGGCTAACCCTGGCTCGCCGCTGTCGGTTTCGTGTCGCCATGCCGCCTTGAGTAAGTTACGGGTATTGTTTGGTTGGTCATACAGCGCAACCCAAGCCTCTGCGGTGTCTCTGACCAACTTGTCAGCACGCTTAGCGAGATCCGCTAGTCGCGGGTCAGGGTGTTGCCAGTACGCGCCAGCAACCGCCGCAAGCGATGAAGTCAAATTCGCACCATCAACAGCAGATGCGATAGCCTTGTCTTGGTTAATCGAGAGGTTACCATCGGCATCAATTGGGTACATCCAGTAGAACAGCCCCTTCCATTTAGGCGCTTGCTCGATTTTGCTCATCACATCCAATAGGCGCAAGCGCGCTTGAATAGAGCCGGCTCGTTCCATTTCGGTCAACACATTGAGGTACAATCCAAGCGTGGTACTGTTGACCACACGGCGCTGGAAGATCACCTCATCGTTCTCAACTCGGATGAAGTCAAAAGGCAATAGCGCATCGGTATCGACCCCCACACCATCTTGAAAATACTGCAGATTCACGTGGAGTTGCTTTTCAAAACCGTAAGGGTATCTGTCTTGACGAAACTCAATCTCTGTTATTGGTCCATCAATTGGGGTTTCAATCCCTGGGTAGTCAGTATCCGGCTGACTGACTGAGTTTGAGGAATTACAACCTAACATCCCTAATCCCATGATTACTACTAAAGACCACCTTTTTAACACACCCACCACTCCCATAAAACGAACCGATTGCTGACCTGTGAACACCGCGAGCAAATTAACTGACACGGATTATTTGCCATGCAGCATCAAATTACCGTGACCAAAATCGAAACGTTTCAATTGCAGTGTTAGTTTTATCAATTCATGTGTAAAAACTTGAACTTGGTTTGCTTATGAGGGGGGCACGCCCTATAAAGAAGAGAGGAATGACTCGACCTATAATGATCAGGATCACAACATGCCACTGACTAGATTAAGCCAGGCCAAGGTATTTGACGGCTGGCATCAGCAATATAGCCATACATCAAACGTAGTAAACTGCGAGATGCGCTTTGCGATCTTCTTGCCACCTCAAGCGAGTAAGGCAACGCCTGTCCCTGTCGTCTACTGGCTCTCTGGCCTCACCTGCACCGATGAAAATTTTATGCACAAAGCCGGCGCCTTTCGCCGCGCTGCTGAGCTCGGGCTGGCGATCGTCGCCCCAGACACCAGTCCACGCGGTGACGATGTCCCGGACGATCCTAATGGTGAGTACGATTTTGGTCATGGCGCTGGGTTTTATCTTAATGCCACCCAAGCACCGTGGTCGGCTCACTATCAGATGTACAGCTATATCGTTGATGAGTTGCCTGCTCTAATCGAAGCCCACTTCCCAGTGACCACGGATCGTGCTATCTCGGGCCACAGTATGGGTGGGCATGGTGCCCTAACCATAGGTCTTCGTAATCCAGATAAGTTCTGCTCCATCTCCGCATTTAGCCCCATCGTCAATCCCTCGACTTGCCCTTGGGGGCAAAAGGCTTTTCAGCACTACTTAGGCACGGATCAAGCGCAGTGGAAACAGTACGATAGCGTTGAACTACTCCAAACGCAGCAGAGTATCAATCCGATACTAATCGACCAAGGTGAGGAAGACCCATTTCTCGAGCAACAGTTACAACCAAATAAATTACTCGCTGTTGCCGAGCAGACGGGCCATGTTTTTGAGCTCAGAATGCAGCCCGGCTACGACCATAGCTACTTTTTTATCCAGACCTTTATTGACGATCACTTAACCTTTCATGCTACCCACCTGTTTACTATCAGTGATGACTAGCCAGTCGCCGGTCGCCCTTCGCCGGACGCCCCGCCCAGAATGCAAAAAGCCCGTCACTAGGACGGGCTTTGTTTATCTTAACTTGACGATAAATTACATCGTGTAAGTGTATGGAGCTTGGATACCTAGTGGGATACCTAGTGCCCAGTAAGCCAGCAGGAAGATAGTCCAACCGATCAGCATCGCAATCGAGTACGGCATCATTAGTGATGCTAGAGTACCGATACCTGTGTTCTTCACGTAGCGCTGACAGTAAACAACCACTAGTGGGAAGAAGACCATCAGAGGAGAGATGATGTTCGATACAGAGTCACCTACACGGTACGCTGCCTGAGATAGCTCTGGAGAGATACCAACAGCCATAAGCATCGGAACTAGGATAGGACCAATCAGTGCCCACTTCGCTGACGCAGAGCCAACCAGAAGGTTGACAAATGCAGTAAGCAGGATCATACCAACGATAGTGGCTTCACCGGCAAGGTTAGCTGCTTTAAGGCCTTCTGCGCCGTATAGCGCTAGCATAGTACCGATGTTTGACTGAGCAAATGCCGCTAGGAATTGTGCACAGAAGAATGACATTACGATGTATGCGCCCATGGTCGACATCGTGTCGCCCATCGCTTTGATCACATCGTTGCTGTTCTTAAACGTACCTGATACACGGCCATAAACGTAACCAGGAATAATAAATAGGATGAAGATCAAAGGAACAATTGACTGCATCACTGGTGCATCGAACGCTGTGATTTCACCGTCTGGTGAACGCAGAGCTGATGTCTCAGGGATCAGTGCCGCGATGAGCACTGCGATACCTGCCAGCATAGAGTAACCAGCTACGCGGAAGGCTTTTGATTCTGTTTCAGTGAAGGTACCTAGATCCGGTGCTTCCTCTGCATCATCATCAATCGACGTGTTCGCAAGACGTGGTTCAATCACTTTCTCTGTCACAAACCAACCAATACACACGATCAATAGTGAAGATGCACCAGTAAAGTAGATATTAGCAAGTGGGTTAACAACGTACTCAGGGTCAAGTACGTTTGCTGCTGTTTGCGTAAAGCCTGCTAGAAGTGGGTCGATACCCGATGGAACGAAGTTCGCTGCAAAACCACCCGATACACCGGCAAATGCGGCTGCGATACCCGCTAGAGGGTGACGACCCGCTGCGTGGAAGATGATACCACCAAGAGGAATAACCAGTACGTAACCCGCATCCGCTGCTGTGTGCGACACGATAGCAACTAGGATTAACATTGGCGTGATTAGTTTTGCTGGCGTGAAGTTCAGCATCTTCTTAAGGCCAGTGGTGATAAAGCCTGACGAGTCAGCAACACCAACACCCAACATAGCAACCAGTACGATACCTAGTGGTGCGAAGCTAGTGAATGTCGTTACCATGTTTGCTAGGAAGCTCGCTAGCGCTTCACCTGTTAGCAAGTTTTGTACTTCTAGTGCTTCATTCGTGCGTGGGTTGATCAGGTCAAAAGAGACGTTTGAGAGTGCTGCAGACGCAACCCATACGATTACCAGTGCCCAGAAGAACAAGATTGCTGGATCAGGAATTTTGTTACCTGCGCGCTCAATGAAGTTTAGAAAGCGATCCATGCCGCTCGGCTTCGGCTCAGGCGCTTTATTAATAGCTTGGTTACTCATGATTAATCCAATTTGTTTTTTTGTGTTGCTTAGGTCGACTTCGGTGCGAGTCATTTTACCGACGAGTATTCTAGCCAATTAGCACAAAGAAAGCACAAGTATCTGTAGCATTTTGTAATAATAGTGAGATATTTTGCAAAAACACAAACCACGTGCAACAAGAATAGAACAAAATCAGAGCAAAATAAAAACCTACCCTCTACCTTTTGTTTTTATTTTCACCACTTTTGGCTGTGTTCACTGTCGCGAGCAATCGCCGTGACCAGGGCAAACGTTTGCGGATTGCCAAAGCTATCTTGCCAGTGGGCGTGAATGGTGACTATTTTCACTGCCCCTGAAAAATGCTCACTGACTTGCCATTCCAGTTCAATTTCATGCTCGTTCTGCTCACGATGAGAAGTTAAATTATGGTATTGCGCCTCGCTTGCAGCCCCAAGGCCTCGCCCTCGCAACAACTCTAAGCGAGTCTCTATCAGCTCAAGGGCTTGTAGACGCTTGAGTGATAGCGAGGTGCGCCGCTCAACCTCGATATGCAGACTAACAGCCCCGATAAAAGTCAGCGATACCAGGAGCAGGCTGACCAGCAACTCAAGCAAGCTTGCGCCAAAGACACCACGCTTATTCAACATACCAACTGGCCGGCAACCATTGTGCGGCGCCGCGCAATTGCATTTGGTTGAGCACATCGCGATCGAAGTTTATCGTCGGTGAGCCGGTGAATAAGGCGATCTGCTGCTGAGTGTCTAAGAACACCCCGCCGTGAATCGCGCCATTTCCAGTCTGGATATAGACGGCATGCAGCGGTGTTGCTGGACTTAAATCGCCAAACACTCGCTCAAAGCGTTGCTCAAGCGACTCACTTATCATCGCCTCAATATCACCAACTTGCGCCCATTGTGTCGACTCAGTCCGATAGGTCTGATTGAGATGGACAATCACCACGGTAAGATCGCTCACCAGGTCAAGCATAAACACACCATCTTGAACCAGGATCAGCAGCAGGGTGTCAGGCTCAAGACGCTGGATTTGATGTAATCGCTCAACATCGCTGGCACTCAGGCGGCAGCCCCCCTCAATCCAGACCTTGTTGATTGCACCTAACTGTAACTCATCGGCAAAACTCTGGTAGCAATCATTTATATTGGGCAAGCCCGCAACCTGAATAAATCCTTGCTCTGAGCTTTGCTTAACCTTGTCTGACGCCTCACGCGCGATACCAAACAGGTCCTCAAACGGACTCAGGTTTTGCTCAAGTTTAACGTCGAGTTTTGCTCGGCGAATAATGGTTTCAGTCCCGGCTTCTAACCACACACCACTCTCGCTCAAAGCATCGGTGTGATAAGCATCATCACACCATTGAACGCCATGACTGTTCACACCCTGGCCCTGGCTGGTAATACCACCACTAACCAAGCGCTGCTCAACCACTGCCACAGTACACTGATAGAAAGGCTTCAAGGCGCCGGGAAGACCCAGATCCACCGTCGAGAATGTCAAACTTCCAGCGACAATAATATCCGCGTTACTGCGCAGCCCTGACTGTGCCTTGTAGCGACCAAAGTCGAGCGTTCTTTTTACCGTCATATAGTCATGCCTAGCGATCAAGGTATCCGGGGCGGTTTGATCACTATGCAGTTCATCCAGTGCCAGGGCATCAGCGGCGAGTGCCGAGCAAGACTCCCCAAGCAATGAGTTAATTTTGATTTGTTTCGCCGCGCGTAAATAGGCATAGCCGCACTCAAGTCCCCCCTCTGCACGCCAATAGCTTTGGGCACTGGTTAGGGTCATATTGATGCGTTTAATTTGATACAGCGCGCCCTGCGTTAAGGCGAACGTGCCTAAGCTCGCCAGTAGCATAATGGTCCCAGTCACCAACAGCACCGAAATGCCGCGCATATATCGGTGCTTCATTGCCAGTTCCTCTGCGTAACCTGCTTTGTTAGCTCGTAGCGTACACTTGGGTCTTTAACTAAGTAGATCTCTAGTGTCATCACAATCTGGGCACTTTGAGCAGTAGAACTGTTCAAGCTTATCGACTGCAAAGTAAAACGCTCAACGCCAATCTGCTTGGGATGAAACAGGGAGTAGCAGTAGCCAAGAGGACCAGATTGCGCCGCTAATTCGATACTTAAAGCAGTAGTAGCGTATTTTTCACAGATCTTAAGGCTGCGGGGCGACTCAAATTTATACACAACATGACGAATGTCCTCGGCGTCAGAGGTCGAGATTTGATAGGTGTAACCCAGCATTGGTGGAGAGGCTTGAGTAAAAATGACCGACTCGACATCAGCAAACGTCAGTGATTGCTGACCATCTTGGCGAAAACCTGCGCGCGCGACATCTTCGCCGAGCTGCTGCATCACAAATCGCCCGTTATCGGCCAACATCACCTGCTTGGTGCGCGCTGTGCTATTCCCAAGCAAACTCAAATAGAGCGTTGTCACCGCCCCGATGATCGTGCAGCCAAGAGTGGAAACCAGCAGCAGCTCGATTAATGAGCCCCCTCTAGCATGCCGTAAAGCCATACCATGCCCCTTCGACGCCACACACCACGATGCGACTCGCCGCGTAAGAGGATTTCAGCTTTAACCGGCGCTGTGGCGTACCTTGACTAAAAATTTCCAAGCTGCCTGATTTGATCTTGCCCGTCGCGCCCATCAACTTTATCTGATTAGCGGTATAGTTAGAACGCAGCTCCAGTCCCTCAAAGTCACTGCCGGTTAAGATACGTAAAGTCGTGCCACTCTCGAGGGTATCGCTGTCAGTCAGATGCACTTGCCATGACCGGCGGTCAGCGTTATCTATCGCAATATGCACCCACAAGTCACTATTACGATAGATCGATTCAGCCTTGGCATAGACAAGCAGGTTGTGCAGCTCATCAGCCAGTAAAACGATCTTTTTACGCTCTAGGCTAGTGTGCATATTGGGCAGTGTGAACGCGAGTAAGGTCACCAGTAACGTGAGGCTAACTAGTAGCTCTAATAAGCTAAAGCCGTGATTCATCTCGAAGCTTCCTATGCAAACCAGGCGAGGTCAAATCCCAGCCTTGCTAGTAGCCTAGTCTCAAACAACACTGCTACTTGGCAAAGGAAAGATGCTAAGGAAGGAGATTCACGTAATGGGATGTAAAGATGGCGCGGCAGGCGCGAAAGGTATGACCTTGATCGAGTTATTGGTGGTGATGGCAATGATTGGCATTTTGGCCAGCACGGCGTACCCAATATACACCCACCAAGTTTTAAAAGCCCATCGACAACAAGCACAAACTGACCTGCTTAAGATCCAGTTAGCCCTCGAACAGGGCTTTTTTGATGGCTATCAGCCGCAAGGGGTTATCTCTGAGGGGGCGTGTTTGGTTTGTGGCGGCGATAATCCGCACTATCTGTTTACGATTGAGGTTGATGAGGCTGGCTATCGTATTTTGGCCTTGCCACGACATGCTCAAGGCAAGGATAACTGTGAGGGAGAGCGTTATGATCATCTATCGCTTAATCAGCGAGGAGAGCGCCTACCAAGCGAATGCTGGTAAGACAGAGGTGGCCACCCACCCTCTGTCTTAGATCTCACTAAACGATCTGGTCTTTTTTCCACTCGGCGAGCTTTTCAGCGCGCGCCGCTTCGCGCGCCTCGCGTTTTTTGCGCGCATCGCACGGCTCTGGGCAGTTACATACTTTATCAATGCCCATTGCGCCAAGACCACCACAACTGCCCTTGACCACTTTACGCTGAACAATATAGCCAATCGCCATTGCCGCGATCACCGCCAAAAATACGGCGAATGTTATAAGAAATGTTGTCATGATTACCCCTAGTTCTGCAGTGCTCGATACGCGCTTGAAACTCGCTCACGGTAGCCGTCTTCGGTTTTAATTATCATCATGGTGGGAATATTTTCAACCTCAGCGAGCGCCATGCCGTCTTCTTCACCCATCACCATAATACCGGTCGCTAGGCCATCCGCAGTCATCGAAGATGGATGTAATACCGTGACCGATACCACGCGGTTGCTGATTGGTGCGCCCGTCTCTGGGTCAATGATATGCGAGTAACGCACCCCATCACGCTCAAAGTAGTTGCGGTAATCGCCAGACGTTGCCACCGCCATATCGCCAGGTTCAATGATCTCCTGAATCGCTCGCTCATCACTGGTCGGCTTTTCAATCGCGATGCGCCACTTAACGCCCTCACGATTGAGTCCTTTAAGGCGGATCTCGCCCCCGACTTCAACCATATAATCCGCCACCTCAAGCTGGTCAAGGTAGTCGGCAATCACATCAACGCCCCAGCCTTTGGCAATGGTTGACAAATCGACGTACAGCTCAGGGATCGCTTTGCTTAGCTGATTACCCTCAACGCTCAAATGCTCAATACCTGTGATGGCCTTGCGTTCTGCCAACTGCTCTGCACTTGGCACCTTGTCGCGGCGCGCTTCAGGGCCAAAACCCCAAAGATTGACCAGCGGCCCAACCGTGACATCCAGCGCTCCTTGAGTAAGACCGTTAAGACGCAGCGCTTCTTTCACCACCAGCGCGGTCTGCTCCGACACAACAAACGGCGTGTCTTGCTGATGCTGATTAAAGCGGCTTAACTCTGAATCCGGCCGATAGGTCGACATCTGCTGATTGACCTCTTCTAATAAGCGCTCCACCTCAGCATGCACTGCCGCTGAGCTTGGCATCTCAGGCTGAGGTATGTATTTGATGTTGTAACTGGTGCCCATGGTTGGGCCATTTAAGTGCACCTGCTCTCGCGGCTGCTCACAACCGACTAAGACCAGCATTGAAGCCAAGGCAACAAGCCAAATTCTCACTTGTTTACTCCTATTCCATCTATTGAGTGTATATGGCTAAAAGAGTGAAGCTCTTAGCGATACACACTCAGCCTAAAGGCTAAATAAAACGATGGCTGACTACAAGAGCCAGCCATCTTCGATAATCCATTACGCTCAGTTACTAGCAAACCAACGGCTTGCCTGTCACTTTTGTTATAGGTTTAGCCACCAAAGTCATCAAGCAGGATGTTTTCATCCTCAACGCCCAAGTCTTTGAGCATGCCGATCACCGCTGCGTTCATCATCGGTGGACCACACATGTAGTACTCACAATCTTCCGGCGCTTCATGATCACGCAGGTAGTTTTCATACAGCACATTATGGATAAAGCCCGTGTAGCCTTCCCAGTTGTCTTCCGGCATTGGGTCAGACAGGGCACAGTGCCAGATGAAGTTGTCGTTTTCTGCCTGCAGGCCGTCAAAGTCTTCGGCATAGAACATCTCACGCTTCGAGCGGGCACCATACCAGAACGACATCTTACGGTCTGACTTCAAGCGCTTGAGCTGGTCAAAGATGTGCGATCGCATTGGCGCCATACCAGCACCACCACCAACAAACACCATCTCTGCTTCCGTCTCTTTAGCGAAGAACTCACCAAATGGACCTGAGATCGTACACTTGTCACCCTCTTTAAGCGACCAGATAAACGACGACATGATACCAGGAGGCGCTTCTGGATTATTAGGCGGCGGCGTAGCAATACGCACGTTGAGCATAATAATGCCTTCTTCCTCTGGGTAGTTAGCCATTGAGTAGGCGCGAATGGTCTCTTCATCGACCTTTGACTCATAGCGGAACAGGTTAAACTTGTCCCAGTCTTCACGGTACTCTTCCGGTACATCGAAATCTGAGTATTTCACATGGTGAGCAGGCGCTTCAATCTGGATGTAACCACCAGCGCGGAATGGCACCGATTCGCCATCTGGGATCTGCAGCTTAAGCTCTTTAATGAAGGTCGCCTTGTTATCGTTAGAGATAACCGTACATTCCCACTTCTTAACACCAAAGATCTCTTCAGGTAGCTCAATGTCCATGTCGGTTTTCACCGCCACCTGACACGCTAGGCGCTCGCCCTCGCGCGCCTCACCTTTAGTGATATGGTCAAGCTCGGTCGGTAGGATATCACCACCGCCTGATTTGACCTTAACGCGACACTGGCCACAAGAGCCACCGCCACCACAAGCCGAGGAAACAAACACGCCAGCGCCCGCAAGAGAGCTAAGCAGTTTGCCACCCGGTTGAGAGACGATCGCCTTCTCAGGATCGCCATTTACAGAGATGGTGATATCACCGCTCGGTACCAGCTTGGACTTGGCAAACAGAATCACCAATACCAGCGCCAGTACGATCAGGGTAAACATCACTACACCAAGAATAATAGTATTCATTGACTATTCCTTATCGCTACGGTTTACCCGAACTAGAGTGAAACACCGGAGAAAGACATAAAGCCTAACGCCATAAGACCGACCGAGATAAACGTGATACCCAGACCACGCAGTCCCGGTGGCACATCTGAGTACTTCATCTTCTCACGGATACCCGCAAGCGCGACGATCGCTAGCAGCCAGCCCACACCAGAGCCAAAGCCGTAAACCACCGACTCGACAAAGTTGTAGTCACGCTGAACCATGAAGGATACGCCACCAAAGATCGCACAGTTTACTGTGATAAGCGGCAAGAAGATCCCCAGCGCGTTGTACAGCGGCGGGAAGAAACGGTCGAGAACCATCTCAAGGATCTGAACCAGCGCCGCGATAACGCCGATAAAGGTGATGAAGTTAAGGAAACTCAAGTCAACCCCAGCCACCAGCGCGTTTTCACGCAGAACCAGGTTGTACAGCAGGTTATTCACTGGTACCGCGATAGTCAGTACCACAACAACCGCAACACCCAGGCCAAATGACGTCTTAACCTTCTTTGATACCGCGAGGAAGGTACACATCCCGAGGAAGAAAGACAGCGCCAGGTTTTCGATAAAGATCGATTTAACTAATAAGCTAATATAATGTTCCATGACGACCTTACTCCTTCGCTTCGACTTGTTCAGGTTTCACAGTACGGATTGCCCAAATCATGAAACCGATTAAGAAGAACGCGGATGGTGCCAGTAGCATCAGACCGTTTGGCTGATACCAACCACCGTTACTTACTAGAGGCAGTACCTCTAGACCAAACAGCTTGCCCGAGCCAAACAGCTCACGGAAGAACGCAACCGTGATCAACACAAAGCCGTAACCGAGACCGTTACCGATACCATCAATCAGTGATGGCAGCGGGGCTGATTTCATCGCATAGGCCTCAGCACGGCCCATAACGATACAGTTAGTGATGATCAAGCCAACGAATACCGACAGCTGCTTAGAGATGTCGTAGAGGTAGGCTTTTAGCACTTGGTCAACCACAATAACTAACGAGGCGATGATCGCCATCTGCACGATGATACGTACACTATTAGGGATGTGGTTACGGATCAGAGAAACGAAAAAATTAGACAGTGCTGTTACAAAGATAACCGCGAGTGTCATAACAAATGCTGTTTCAAGCTTGGTGGTCACCGCCAGGGCAGAACACACACCGAGAACCTGCAGCGCGATTGGGTTGTTATCCAATACCGGCGCGACGAGATTCTTTTTCATGTCTTTAGTTGCTGACATCAGTTCAAGCCTCCATCACGAACTTGAGTAAGGTACGGACCAAAGCCCAAGTCACCTAACCAGAAGTCAAAAGTGCCCTGCACGCCGTTACCGGTCAGGGTTGCACCCGATAGACCGTCAACACCGTGCTCAGAGCCAGCTGGCGCACCGCCTTTCACCACCTCAAGCGCAGGTTGGTTGTTGGCATCAAACAGCTTTTTGCCCTCGAACTGTGCGCGCCAAGATGGGTTTTCCACCTCACCGCCAAGTCCTGGGGTTTCACCTTGCTCGTAATAAGTAATGCCTGCAACTGTGTTGCCGTCGCCTTCAACAGCCACAAAAGCGTACATCATCGACCACAGACCGTTACCATGAACCGGCAGAATCACTTTAGAGAAGCCTTCGCCATCTCTGACCAGGTAAACCACGCCTGTATTGGCACGGCGCTGGATCTTAGCGTCATCTTGCTCCGCCGTGAGGCGAATCGAGGTGTCCGGGTCTTTGGCTGCTCTGCGCTGATCATAATCTGCAGCATCACCATCGATGTATTGACCGGTCTCGAAATCCAGCAAGCGCGGTTCGATGTACTCAGCAAACAGCTCAGGGACACTGCCCTGAGCCGTAATGCCAGCGACTTCGACGATCTTGCTCTGCTTATCCAGCACAGCATTCGCCTGTTGTTGGCTACGCAAGCCCACTGCTGCCGCTGATACGACGATTGAACAGACTAAACTCAGTCCGACGACCACGCCCAGCGTCTTTTTAATGCTATCGTTATTACTTGCCATAGCGCGCTAGTCTCCGTTTGATGTTCTTCTCAATAACGACATGGTCGAATAGAGGGGCAAACAAATTGGCAAATAGGATCGCCAGCATCATACCCTCAGGGTATGCAGGGTTTGCCACACGAATCATGACACACATGCCACCAATCAAGATGCCGTACCACCATTTACCCTTGTTGGTAAACGAGGCTGATACTGGGTCGGTTGCCATAAAGAACATACCGAAGGCAAACCCACCAAGAACAAGGTGCCAGTGCCAAGGCATGCTGAACATTGCATTGGTATCAGAACCAATCACGTTGAACAGTGTCGCTGTCGCAATCATACCGATCATCACACCAGCGATAATTCGCCATGAGGCAATGCGCATGTAGACGATCATCGCCGCGCCAATCATTAGCGCAAGCGTTGAGACCTCACCAATCGAGCCTGGGATATTACCAATAAAGGCATCCATCCAAGTGATCGGCGCACCCGTGACGTTGTTCATCAGCTGACCGTTGCCGCCTTGTGCCCATTGGCTCAGTGCGGTTGCACCCGAGTAGCCATCGGCTGCAGTCCAAACCGTGTCACCTGAAATTTGCGCAGGGTAGGCAAAGAACAAGAAGGCACGACCGGCCAAGGCAGGGTTAAGGAAGTTACGTCCTGTACCACCAAAGATCTCTTTCGCAACCACCACACCAAAGGTGATACCTAGAGCCGCTTGCCACAGTGGCAGCGTTGGCGGAACGATAAGCGCAAACAGGATCGAGGTGACGAAGAAGCCTTCATTAACCTCGTGCTTGCGCACCATACAGAACAAGACTTCCCAGAAACCGCCGACAACAAACACCGTGGCATAAATCGGTAGGAAGTAGGTGGCACCCAGCAACATCTTGCTGATCCACCCCGCATCTGCGGCGAGCGACCCGCCGAGCATTTGCGTGAGCCAGTAATGCCAATTACCAGCGATAACTTGGTCAAGCTGCTCGCCAACATACAAGTGGTTAAGCGCTGCAATCGCTTGTCCACCGGCGTTGTACATCCCCCAGAACATCGCTGGGAAAACCGCAAACCAAACCATGATCATGATGCGTTTCAAGTCAACGCTATCACGGACGTGTGAGCTCTTCTTAGTGACAGTACCAGGGGTGTAGAACAGCGTTGCCGCTGCTTCGTATAAAGCAAACCACTTTTCGTGTTTACCACCTGGTTCAAAATGATGCTCGATGTCTTCAAGAAACTTCTTAAGAGCCATGAGAATTACCCTTCCTTTTCAATCGTGTCTAGGCATTCACGAAGCAGTTGACCGTATTCGTATTTACCCGGACATACAAAGGTACACAATGCAAGGTCTTCTTCATCCAGTTCCAGCGCACCGAGTGCTTGCGCACTATCGATATCACCGGCACACAGATCGCGAAGCAGCAGTGTCGGTTCCATGTCGAGAGGCACTACGCGCTCGTAGTTGCCAATAGGAACCATCGCACGGTCACTTCCGTTGGTCGTGGTTGTCATATTGAACAACTGACCCTTGAATAAGTGACCTAGGAAAGAGCGGGTTACAGAGAACCTGTTCTTACCTGGCATCGCCCAACCAAAGAGCTCCTTCTCGCGACCTTCGCGCAAGACAGAGATTTGATTATGATAGCGACCGAGGTAGGCGTGTGGACCAACGGCGTGGGTACCGGTTAAAACGGAACCTGAAATGACACGGACTTCACCCGGCATCAACTCGCTATCAGTAACATCATCTAGGCATGCTCCTAGAGTTGTACGAATTAGACGAGGATTGTTCACAACCGGGCCGCCAATCGAGATAACGCGGTCGGTGTAGAGTTCACCGGTGAGGAATAGCTTGCCAAAGGCAATCACGTCTTGGTAGCCGATGCTCCAAGCAACGTTTTCCGCGTTGACGGGGTAGAGGAAATGCATGTGAGTCCCAACCAGTCCCGCAGGGTGAGGACCAGAGAACACATGTTCTTCGACATTGGACTGAGCAGAGCGCGGTAAACTGGTGCCTTTTTTACACACGTATACTTTGCCCTCTGTCAGCGCTGAGAGGATATCAAGTCCAGCAACAAACGCTTGCTGTTGCTCGTTGATGATCAGCTCAGGCTCGGCAGCGAGTGGATTGGTATCCATAGCTGTGACGAAGATGGCTTGAGTTGTTGAACTTACGGCTGGAACCTTACTAAACGGTCGAGTACGCAAAGCGGTCCAAAGACCTGATTCAACCAGTTGGTTTGTGATCGTTTCACGATCCAAGCCACTTAATTGATCGGCTTCAAACTTGTCGAAAACCACCTGCTCGTCGCCTGCCACCTCAATCACTACCGATTGGAGGACACGCTTCGCGCCACGGTTAACTTCAATCACTTTGCCGCTTGCTGGTGAGGTAAATTTCACGCCTGGGTTCTTCTTGTCTTCAAAAAGAACTTGGCCTTTTTTTACTTCATCATCGACGCGAACATGCATTGTTGGACGCATACCCACGTACTCTTCGCCAAGCAAGGCGACTTTGTTGATGGCTTTGCCATCACTAATCACCTGAGATGGAGCTCCCGCGATAGGAAGATCCAGTCCCTTCTTTATTGTAATCATACGCACTTGCACTATTTTATCGGGAAAAAGATTCTTATTATTGCGCACTAATAGACACGACATCAGTGTCCCGTCCCGGTCGTCTCCTGCAACCGAAACTGCAACATTCCATTTAAACTCTCATTACATTTGCACTGAGACCTTTCAGGTGGGCTATTGTAGCATCCATTGGTGAATTTATTCCATGACCAAACGCCCCCAGGGGGCGATAAAAATCGCAGGATTTCACAGAAAATGGCAACACAGGTCAACTTTTTGCGCGTTTGCGCAATATCTATACAGCACCTAAAAATAGCCGAACGACCACACCAATAACTCACTCATTTTGATAACGTGATTTAGTTAACATTTTATCAACACTGACTGGTTATTTTTTGACTTTGATCGGTGTTTTTTTAACCATCCCTGCTTGTCGTACTACTGTGTGCGAACTCTATTTCCCGCCTCCCATGCACTGGGGGCTGTTGGGCGCAAAACCTTGCTCTAATCGCCACTCTTCTTCGGTGTAGGTATGCATAGCGAGTGCGTGGATATCATTAGCTAACTCATCCGCCAGCGCTTGATTGACCATTCGGTGACGAGCAATGAGTCTCTGTCCCTCAAATTCCTTGGCGACAATAATCACCTTAAAGTGACTCTCTGAGCCAACGGGCACACTGTGCATGTAGCTCTCATCAATGACCTGCAGGTGGCTTGGATCAAAAGTACTGTGGAGCTTGGTTTCTATTGTTTCTTGAATCATAACGACACGACCCCGTTGCTATACTGATAACTTTACTTAGCGTTTGATTGTTGGTGTTCGACATCACCAAAGGTTGAGTGGCGAACTTTAAGTTTAGTACATAAGGTTTTGGTTTCTTGGTCAAACAACTTTTGCGACAATAGAAACAACTATAAAAGGCACTTAATCGATAATGAAAACCGAGCTTACTCTCCACGAACAAACCCTTACCCTGAACAGATACCCTATCCGCTCAAATGAAACCCTACAAGCATGGGATGCTGGGGATGAGTACTTGATCAATCACATTGAGGAAACCGAAGCGGTTACTGATAAAAAAGTATTGATCTTGAATGATAATTTTGGTGCTCTGTCATGCTATCTGAGTGATAAATGTCAGGTCATAACCCAGACTGACTCGCATATTGCTACCAAGGCGATTGAGGCCAATCTAGCGCAAAACCAATGCACGTCTATCCAGATGCTGACCAGTGTGGACTCCCTGCCACAAGACGTGGATTTGGTGCTGATGCAACTGCCAAAAAGTAACCGAATGCTGACCTGGCAACTGCATCAGCTTCAGCGTCATCTGCCACAGGGAACGCCTGTGATTGCGGTGAATAAAGCCAAAGAGATCCATACCTCGACCCTCAAGCTGTTTGAGCGCTATCTTGGAGAAACCAAAACCTCACTGGCATGGAAGAAGCATCGCCTAGTCTTTTCATCGGTCGACAAATCCATCCAGCAGCAGGTAGCAAACAGTTGTGACTGGCAAGTAGAAGAGTACGGGATAACGCTGCGCAACCTTGCCAACGTCTACTCGGGTGAGAGCCTAGATCTTGGCGCCAGACTGATCCTCAAACATTTACCTGACAATTTAGGCCAGGCAAGAGTGATAGATTTGGGCTGTGGAAATGGTGTATTGTCTGTCCGACTTGCTAAGCTAAACCCCGACATTTCATTAACTTGTGTCGATGAAAGCTTTATGGCAGTCAAATCTGCGCAGATTAACCTCGCCGAGAATGGCATGACCCAAACGGTTACAGGCGTCGCTAACAACTGCTTGGATGG
Source organism: Vibrio glycogenivorans (assembly GCF_051660965.1). Taxonomy (NCBI): domain Bacteria; kingdom Pseudomonadati; phylum Pseudomonadota; class Gammaproteobacteria; order Vibrionales; family Vibrionaceae; genus Vibrio; species Vibrio glycogenivorans. The sequence goes on from NZ_JBPVIS010000009.1 coordinate 143,248, forward strand.
CTTTGAGGCAAGTTGTGCCGACTTTGTTGTCTGCAACCCTCCTTTTCATCAACAGCAAGCCGTTACCGATCATATCGCCTGGCAGATGTTTTGTGACGCAAAGCATGTTCTAAGCAAAGGCGGTAAATTGTTAGTCATCGGTAACCGTCATCTCGGCTACCATAGCAAGCTGTCTCGACTGTTTACTAAAGCCCAAGTAAAAACCATCGCCAGTGACAGCAAGTTTGTCATTCTTGAAGCAACGAAATAATCACAAAAAGGAACTTACCATGAAAAAACTGATTCTCGCCGCCTCCGTGGCCCTACTTACGGCCTGTGCCACGCCGCAGCAAGAGCAGATTGATTTCATGCCAAACTCAGTACTGAGCAACAGTGATATTGTCTCTGGTAAGAGCTACAACCTGACCAGCCGTGACTCGCGCTCAGCACAATACGTTGCCCTACTCGATAGTGGTCGCTCGAATATCGAGCCGATCCATGCGAGACAAAACCTGCGCGTGACCATCGAGAAAGTGATGGCCGAGCAGTTCGCCTCACAAGGCTTTCGCAATGCCGTACAGAGCGATAATGTCATCGATATCGATATCCAAGAAGCGCTAGTCAACGTAACTCAATCGACCATGAGCCACGAGATGGTTGCGCACGTCAGCCTGGCACTCACGCTGGAAACGCCAACGGGGAAAATGGTCAAAACCTACACCGGCTCTGCGCAAAAGAAAAACTCATTCGGTGCATCAAGACAAGATATCCAAGACGTCCTCAATGACGTCACGGATAACGTACTGATTGAGATCTCTAAAGACCAAGAGCTACAAAACTATATGAAGGAACGCTTCTAATGAAACAACTACTACTTCTTTGCACCGCACTAATCAGTGGCGCGGTTTTCGCGGGCCCTAAGGTTGAGTTTGAAACCAACCAAGGCAGCTTTGTCCTCGAGCTCAACCAAGAGAAAGCGCCGATCACGGTTGAAAACTTTTTGCGCTACGTCGAGGATGGCAGCTACGAGGGCACGATCTTTCACCGCGTAATCCCGGGGTTTATGGCGCAAGGTGGCGGCTTTAACCAAGAGATGCAACAGGTGCCAACTTATAGCGCAATCAAAAATGAAGCCAGCAACGGCCTAAAGAACGATACGGCAACGATTGCTATGGCACGCACCAATGCGCCACACTCAGCGACTCGTCAGTTCTTTATCAACTACGCGGATAATGACTTCCTCAATGCCAGCACTCGCTCAGATGGCTATGCGGTATTCGGTGAGGTCGTTGAGGGCTTTGACACCATCATCAAGATTGGCCAGATCCCAACCTCGCGCTCTGGTCGCATGCAAGATGTGCCGACCGAGACCGTCGTGATCACCAAAGTCACTCTTCTTGACTAATTTTTAGCTAGAATTGCCAAGCTTTTCGTACGCTGCATGTCTGGAAAAGCTTGGCGCAAGGAACACCATGTCGAGTACCACCCCCACTCCTTCTTGGTCTGAAACCATTCAGAGCTATCTTGATAAACGCCTGCTGTGGGTCTTTATGCTGGGCTGCTCCAGCGGCTTTCCCTGGGTTTTGATTGGCTCAAACATGTCAGGCTGGCTAACCGATGCCGGTCTTACACGCTCGGCGATTGGCTACTTTGGCAGCGTGTTCGTTGTCTATGCAATCAACTTCCTCTGGGCGCCACTGGTCGATAGGGTCAAAATCCCTGTGCTTTACACTAGGCTTGGGCAACGCCGCAGTTGGATATTTCTCTGCCAATCATTGGTGCTGATTGCAACCCTGTTTATCGCTGGGGTGAACCCCGCCGAGAACTTGATGTTCACCTCGATGCTGGCACTGGCGATTGCTATCGCCTCAGCCACCCAAGATATCGCCATCGATGCGTTTCGGATTGATACCTTCCCTAAAACCGAGAACTCAAAGCTGCCCCAAGCCTCTGCAATGGCGGTGATTGGTTGGTGGACTGGCTACTCACTGCCCGGTTATTTGGCGTTTATCAACGCTGACTCTATCGGTTGGAACGGGGTGTACTATGGTATGGCCGTCGTAGTCTTAGTGCTGATGCTGTTCACCCTGCTGGTTGGCGAGCCTCGCACCGAGCGCGAAGCACTGCAAGCCGCGGCTGAGCAGCGCCATAATCAAGTGGTGCAATCTAAGCTCATTACTTGGCTTAGCGTGACCTTGATTGAGCCGTTTATTGATTTCTTCAAGCGTAATGGGGTGCGTGTTGCCTTGACGCTACTGCTGTTCGTGTTCTTGTTCAAGATAGGTGAGGCCTTCTTGGGGAGAATGTCGATCACCTTCTATAAAGAAGTCGGCTTTAGTAATGAACAGATTGGTTACTATTCGAAATTGATCGGCTGGGGTGCCACCATGATTTTTACTCTGGTCGGCAGCATGTTCAACGTTCGCTTTGGTATCGTGCGTGGTTTGATGATCGGTGGTATTGCGATGTCAGCCAGTAACTTGATGTTTGCCTGGATAGCCAAAGTGGGGCCGAGCGAAACCTTGTTCTTGGCCACTATTTTTGTCGATAACTTTACTACCGCCTTCTCGACAGTCGCCTTTGTGTCGTTCCTGACCATATTGACTGGTCAGGCTTTCTCTGCCACTCAGTACGCCTTGTTGGCCTCACTCGGCAACTTGGGGCGCACGACCCTTGCCTCGTTTAGTGGTCAACTGGCTGATTACCTCAATGATTGGTCACTGTTCTTCATTATCACCGCGGTGATGGTGATACCGAGCTTGATCATGCTGTACTCATTGCGCGGCTATTTCAAACAACTGCTTGAAAAAGCGCATAACGATCCTACATAGTGGGTTAAAAAGAAATAGTGGGAAAATCGAATTGAAAAGGGAGCGAATTGCTCCCTTTTTTTATGATAAAGCCCGCGCCCTGCTCTAAGGGAACATTCCCTTGCCAAACAGATTAAATACGCGCGCCACACCCTGAGTAAACACCATAGGCTCAGTCAATACCGTGAGGCATAAACAGTCTTCGCCAACCTTGGTGTAAGGTGAATGCTTGTGTGATGCGTCTCTGGCTAGATAGTCACCCGCATGATAGTGGCCGTCCTCATCACTAAATCCTCCGTGCAGGATCACTGTCGTCTCTTGCCCCTTGTGTGTGTGCTGAGGCACCTGGGCGTCCTCGTTGATGTAGAGCAAGTTAATTCTCGCATAAGTATCAAGCTCGACAGTGGCACTGTAGATCTTGCCACCATAGTTACGCCAGGCTCCAATACGGTCAACGTGTCGGCCTAGTCCTTTTGGCAGGGTGAACTCCTTACCATTGGGTGTCGTCACGGTTTTAATAGGGTCTCGGCGCTGTTCGGCTGGCTCAGCCACAACCTCTATTTCCAGAGAAGTGATATCCGCCAGCATTGCTTGCAATGTCTCTGATTGAGAGTCTTCGATTCCCTGCCCGACTTCCGTGTCTTCCTGGACAGTTGCTTCCTGGTCGAAGATTGCGGTGGCACTGGCTGCTTCTAGCTCAGCGACCTGCGCTTTGCATTCACTGCACTGTTCTAAATGCAGCGCAATTGCAAAACCGTCGACATCACTTAAAGCCCCTTCGCTGTACAGCTTTAGCTGCTGTTGAGTGGGATGAATGCTCATAACTGATCTGCCTCAATTGAAGTTCGTAATTTCTCCACTGCCAAGCGCAAGCGCGACTTCACTGTTCCAAGTGGAATATCTAGCATGTCTGCAACCTGCTGCTGAGGAAGTTCTTCTAAATACACTGCTTTAACCACAGTACGCTGAGCCTCCGGAAGCCGATCCAAATACTTGACCACTTGCTCCTTGAGCATTTCATGCTCGGGAGCATAGTGCTCGACGAGATCGGGTGGGCAGTAGTCTGATGGCCAAATGTCCTCGGTACTGATGTGTGAGGCACGGCCTTTATATTTCCTTAACGCATCAAAACACAGGTTGCGAGCAACCGTGTAAATCCAAGTGGAGAGGGAGCTCTTGGTACCGTCAAACAAATTGGCTTTTTGCCACACTATGGTCAAGGTCTCCTGAACCATTTCTAGGGCGACTTGCTCTTGTCCCATATGCTTGTAGGTAAACTGCTTCAAACGCGGTGCAAAATGATTAAATACAACTGCAAACGCCTCTTTGTCTCTCGCCTGGACGCGGTGCATGAGCTCAGTCCACTCCTGTCGCGTCAAATTCTGGCTGTTGATACCTGTCATGCCCAATCCTTTATCCTTATGGGGTAGGTTTGACCCTACCCCAACAACTTTAGTCAGTGATGTCTTGAAGAAGAACATCAAATCCCGTACCCGCACTATCGTCGATAGCAATCGCTTGATAAACCACACCGTCTGCCACTGTGACCTCTAGAGGACCGATTGCAACGGTCTCTGCGTCACCCGCCACGGTGATAGTCAAGAAGTAAGTACCGGCCTCGACATAAACACCACCCACACTTTCCTTATACGCGAAGTTGCTTAGAGCTGGATCACTTCCTTCTATTGACGCGTTAGCCGTCAAGTACACATCGACAAACTCCGCAATTGGGTTCGCAGCGGCATGCACTACATTAAGGATAGCGCTTGTTGCGACTGGGCGTCGGATATCGCCGACAACAAGTGGTTCAATCGCCAACGGTTCTGCTGTAGTTAACACTGCATAGATACTCGTATCATCCCCTGCAGCGACTTCAAAGCCCTCTACAGAAATCAGCCCGTCTTCTGTCCCAGCGACGACCACATCAAGGTCGTACGCCCCTGCCGGCAGGTCTAGATAATCGGATACCGTTTTAAATTCCACTCCTTGCAAGCCTGCAACTGGCGCGCCGTTGGCAAGAACGTCAACCGCTGGCGCACCATCAACCAAGTGGCCAACACGTACATCTGCCGTCTCGCCCGCATCATAAATGATGCTGGTATCAGTGCCGTCCATCACCATGAGCTTGACGGGTGATGCTCCGTCAGAGTCTGGATTGAGGACAGCAGCAATGGTTAACTCGACCCCAGCAGGAAGATCAATTGCGCCCGAATCAAATGCCACAGCGTCTGAGCCTACAGGCTGGAGGCGCACTCTATACTGCCCTGCCGGTACATTCTCTACCCCAGTAAAGCCAGAGTACTGTAATGTGTCTAAAGGAGAAGACGCATTGAGGCTTGCGTCTGGCGCAGTCACGAAAACGTTGACATCGGGTACACCCGAAGCCGCGTGGACAATCTGTACATCTAACGACTCTGAATCAGCTTGTCCAGCTCTAGGCCGCTCGACAACTAGAGGAGCTACCTCGTTATTTTCACCACCAGCGTCACCGATCACCATGACTGTGTATCGCATGTCGCGTGCCAGACGAAGCTCGGTCGCAGGTATGACCGTTGTAACAGCGTCACCGGGAAGCTGCACATCAACTTGCACAGTGTTGGTGCCTGCATTGACGCCCAAGAAACCTGACGATGTGGCGTATTCGACACCAGTGAGAATTTCCCTGTTGTTGAGCAAAACGTTTGCTCTCGGTGCGTCTGCGGATGCATGCACAGCCTGAAGTGAAGAGCGTGGACGATCGTCGTCATCATCATGATGACAACCAATTAGCGTCGCTGAAGCTGCCACGAGAGCGACGATAGCTAGTTTGTTCATGTTGCCTTTCCTCTAGTGAGACTTCGGAGGTTCGATGGCTTGGGCAAGAAACACCAGGGCCTCATCGCTGTCGGCCTGCACCGAGAGAAAGTCAAAGTGACTAACCTTAAGCGGTAACAATTCCAACCAGCGCTGCGAGACCCATACGGCGTCTTCGAAATAACACTCGTCATAAAGCTCAGCAATCTGTGGAAACTGCTCAAACACCGAGCGCAAATGAGCGCTCACGTAAGCAAATTCTTCATTTATCCGTGCTTTAGGCCAGGGTGGTAGCCAGCTCACATCCGCTCTTCGTAAACCATCGGGGTCGGTGGTTACTGTCTGTGTCGCGAATGTTTTGCTGCCCATCACCGTTATTCCGAGCATGCCATCGTCAAGCTCTTCGAAGTCAACAATGTTGACGTATGTTCCGTGATTCGACACATTGCGAGGAGGCGGCGCGCCCTCATCATTGATCAAGCACATGCCAAACCCTTCGTTATTGCGCAGGCACTCGGTAACCAGACGCATGTAGCGCGGCTCGAATATTCTGAGCTTCAGACGACCTTGCGGAAAAACCACTGATCGCAAAGGGAAAAGCATAATGTTTGCCATGAACTAGAACCTCTCTCATTGGTCACCGATCTGCTACGTGACACTTTTCACAACAGATCATCGATGCCAAGACAATGGGCTGGCAAATAGCGTGATCAAGATCACATTAAGCTGTATGTGGAATGCAAACATTTGCGCAAACGCTTGCTCAACATCGCATAAAGTTCCGCGCAATCGCTTGCTTTTGTGATATGGATCACACTTTATTTTGCAAAATATGTCAGATACCCCTTTTATTTGAGATTTATATCGTTATCATTCTGCCCCGTAAATTGGTGAGCGAAGATTGTTCACTTTTAAAGTCCTTAACACCTTTTAGAGAATTTCCAGTATGCGCAAATCACTTCTATCTCTAGCTATGATCGCAGCAGCAGCTGCAGCTCCAGCTCACGCAGAAAAACTGTACGACTTCGGTTCTGTATCTCTAAACCACATCGAGTGGTTTGATGCGAACCCACACCACGAGCAACTAACTTTCGTAGAAGTAGAGTACGGCGCAGGTTACACTTGGGGTTCACACTACGGCTTTATCGACCTAGAGCGCAACCACGACGGTGACAACTCTCTATCTGTTAAGCAAAACTTCGCTTACAACCTAGGTGAGAGTGACTTCGCTGCATTCGGTCAAGTATTCCACGCAGAGTCTCTTGAAGACCGTCGTGATTTCTACTCAACTGATTGGGTTCTTGGTATGCAGTACAACGGCTTTGACTTTGGCAAAGTTATGTTCAAGCCATTCCTAGGTGCGGTTTACTCAAACAACAACGGTACTGACGGCGACTTCAACGGTGGTATGTACGGTCACCTACTTGTTGCACCAATCAACGAGCACTTCACTATCACTAACTGGCACGAGACTCAGTTCGCGAAAGACGAGAAGTTCGACGGTGAGTCATACTCACACAACGGTGCAATCGCAGCTTGGTACCACACACCAGTTGAAAACTTCGACCTAGGTCTACAGTACCGCTACGGTATCCACAAGCTTGGTACGTACGCACAAGACGGTAACCACGGTGCAATCTTCACGGCTAAATACAACTTCTAATCCAAGTTGAATCCGAAATTGCAAAAATGGCGCTCTTAGAGCGCCATTTTTATTGGCATCAGCCCAGCGCTTGATTATCCTTAGCAGCACTATTTTCTATTCTAGGTTGCTGTGAACATTACCCTTCTCGGCCCAGGCGCGATTGGCAGCCTATGGGCATATCATCTAAGCCAAAATGGTCATCAAGTCACCCTGTGGGGACGCGGCGACTCTGGCAGCTGTACTTATCATCTTGATCACCAGCCTGAGATCACCCTAGCCTGCAACCAATTAGAGGCACTGGCACAGGCCGACTTAGTCTTGATTACGGTCAAGGCCTGGCAGGTCGAAACGGCGCTTGAGCCACTTGTCGATCACCTACACCCAGACACTATGATTGTTCTGATGCATAACGGCATGGGCACGGCTAGCTGGCTTGCGAATAAGCTGAGTAACAACCCACTTCTACTCGCAACGACCACTCACGGAGCCTTGCGCGTCTCCGAGCGCGAGATTCGCCATACCGGGCAAGGCATCACCCATCTCGGCGGTATTAACCACGCTGGCAAGCAGTGTCATTTTCTCAAAGAGGTCCTAGCGCATAGCTTACCCCGCGTTGCTTGGTGTGACGATATCCAGGCCGCACTGTGGAATAAGCTCGCAATAAACTGTGCTATCAATCCGATCACTGCAAAATACGCCATCACCAATGGCGAACTGGCCAAGCCAGAGTACTATCGAGAGTTGGTCGAGGTGGTGCGCGAGGTGCACCGGGTAATGATCGCTGAGGGTATTCCTATCGAGCTTACCGAGCTTCAGGCTAAGGTTGATGATGTGGTGCGCTTGACCTGCAAAAACTACTCCTCTATGCAGCAAGATATTGAGCATGGCCGGCGCAGTGAGATCGACTACATTACCGGCTATCTGCTGCGCCGAGCGAGCGCACATCAACTAGAGTTACCGTATAATCAGGCTCTATATGAGCACATCCAGCAAATGGAAAAAGAGAATCTATCCCATGAGTAAAAAAGTCCTTGTCCCAATCGCCCCAGGCACTGAAGAGATGGAGGCAATCACCATCATCGATATGATGGTGCGTGCGGGTTATGACGTGATCACCGCCAGCGCCGAGTTTGACGGCGCCTTGGTGATGAAAGGCTCGCGTAACATCACCCTCACGGCTGACTGCACCTTGGTTGATATCGCCGATGACGAGTTTGATGCCGTTATCTTGCCTGGTGGTGTGGGCGGCTCAGAGGTGTTTCGTGACAGCACCGTGCTGGTTGAGATTGTGCGCCAGCAGATGTACGAGGGCAAATTGGTCGCGGCAATCTGCGCTGCGCCTGCGCTGGTTCTGCAGCACCACAAGCTCTACTCAGAGGCGCTGATGACCTGCCACCCAAGCTTTCAAGCGCACATCCCAGAGTCAAATTGGCGCGTGAAGCGCGTCACCTATGATGTGAATCATAACCTGCTCACCAGCCAAGGGCCGGGCACGGCGCTGGAGTTTGCCATGGAGATCATTATCCACCTATCTGGCAAAGCCCACGCATGGAGCGTTGCCGAGCCGATGATCACGGTACCCAACCTGCATTACAACAAACTGGGTGAGCAAGCCGATGCTTGATATTCATGCCGTTCGCCAGCAGTTTCCCGCGCTGAGTCAGAGCGTCAATGATACGCCGCTGGTGTATCTCGACAGCGCGGCGACCACGCAAAAGCCGCAGTGCGTGATTGATACTATCAGTCACTATTACTCGCGCCAGAATGCCAATGTGCATCGTGGCAGTCACAGCCTTACCGCGCATGCCACCAGCCAGTTTGAGGCAGCCAGAGCGACCGTCGCCGAGTTTCTTGGTGCTGAGAGTAAAGAGATCATCTGGACACGCGGCGCGACCGAGGCGCTCAATCTAATTGCCCAGACCTATGCCCGCAGTGTCCTTGAGCCAGGTGACGAGATCTTAGTCGGCGAGATGGAGCATCACGCCAATATTGTCCCATGGCAGATTGTCGCCGAGCAGACAGGCGCCACGCTGGTCAAGATACCGATGACCACCGAGTGCCAACTGAATATGCAGGCTTACCAAGCCCTGCTGTCGGCTAAAACCAAGATCGTCGCAGTGGCACACATTACTAATGTGACCGGCACCCGCCAGCCCGTTGAACAAGTGATCGCACAGGCTCATGCAGTTGGAGCAAAGGTGGTGGTAGATGGCGCGCAAGGCATTGTCCATGAGCCGCTCTCTATGTCTGAGCTCGATGCCGACTTTTATGTCTTCTCTGGCCATAAGCTGTTTGCCCCAGCGGGCATTGGCGTGCTTTATGGCAAGCTTGAGTTGCTTGAGGCCATGCCGCCCTGGCATGGCGGCGGTAAGATGGTCGAGCGCGTTTCGTTTGAGCGCACTACCTTCTCACAACTGCCGGGCAAATTTGAGGCTGGAACCCCCAATGTTGCAGGGGCACTGGCGCTTGCGACGGCAATAAAGTGGTATCAAGGCTTTGATCTAGCCCAGGTTGAAGCGCATATTCATCAGCTTCACCTGCGCACTTATCAAGCGCTGCAAGCGATAGAAGATATTGAGGTGCTCGGCTATCAACCTGAGGCTTCTGTACTGACTTTTGTTGTCGACGGTGTGCATCATCAAGATATTGCCACCCTACTCGATCAGCAAGGTATTGCGGTGCGTGCTGGGCACCACTGTGCTCACCCACTGATGGACGCGCTCAAGGTCAAAGGCACGGTCAGGATCTCCTTTGCAATCTACAACAGCTTAGAGGATGTCGAGCGTCTAATCGCAGCGATTGAGAAAGCCATGGATATGCTCTAACCAACCTCTGCCATGGAAAAATGAGCACTCACGTGCTGAGTGCTCATCGATTTCTTCTTGTAGGGAGTTAATGCCGGTTACTCGGCCCGATAGTCCTTAGGGGTTTGATCGAGGTTTTTCTTAAATACCGAATACATGTACTGCAGAGAAGGGTAACCACACAGATCGGAAATCTCGGCAATCGGCAGCGATGTGGTGCTGAGCAGATTGCAGGCACGATTGAGCTTGGCGTTGTGGATTTCCTGATGAATCGAATGCCCCCGCTCATGCTTAAACCGCCCTTCCATATTCGAGCGCGAGATCCCAACATAACTCAACACTTGCTCCACCTTGATCCCCTTACAGGCATTGTGGCGGATATAGTGCATCGCCTGGATCACATAGGGGTCTTTAAGGGCCTTAAAATCGGAGCTTTGCCGAGCAAAGACCTCAGTCGGTGGCACCAATACCCGTGGCATCGATGTCCGCCCTCCCTTGCCCTCAAGCATGTTATGCAGCATTTTCGCCGCGCGATAGCCCATCTCTTTGCACCCTTGGCCCACCGAGCTAAGCGAAACGCGAGTCAGATATTGCGCCAACTCTTCGTTATCAATCCCAATCACCGAGACCTTATCCGGCACCATCACGCCCAAGCGCTCACACACTTGCAGCAAATGCCTTGCCCTTGAATCGGTGACCGCGATGATCCCTACAGGGGTCGGAAGCATCTCAATCCAGTCGGCGAGTCGATTCATATCGTACTGCCAGGTCTTTGAGCAGGTCTCAGCGCCAAGAAACACCGCACCGTGGTAACCCGCTTTCTCGACTATCTGATTAAACGCCAGCTCGCGCTCTTTTGCCCAGCAGCGTGAAGAGTCCGACGGGACACCGTAAAAGGCAAAGTTCTCAATACCCTTATCCTTAAGGTGCTCAAAGGCAAGCTGGACCACCGCATAATTGTCAGTAGCGATATAGGGCACGTTCGGGTACTGAGCCGGATCATGATAGGAGCCGCCAACCGCAATCACAGGCACCTCAAGGGCCGAGAGTTTGGCGGCCACCTCCGGGTTATCAAAATCGGCAATGATGCCATCCCCCTCCCACTCATCGAGATGTTCGAGATGAGTGACAAAATCCTCCTCAAGGAAGATATCCCACTCACACTGGGAGGCTTGCAGATACTCACCGATGCCCTCTATTACCTGACGGTCATAGACTTTATTGGCATTAAACAGCAGTGTGATACGAAAACGTTTATCCATACAAAAACAAAGCTGAATGAAATTTAAGCGATTGTATCAACCTGGCTGCGAACGATGTTTGACTCAAAACTCAATTAAGCACATCCACTCGCGATGGAGCGCACAAAAAAAGAGCTCGCTAGGGCGAGCTCTGTGAGGGGTGGAATCGAGTTACTCAAAAATAATCCGATTAACGATATTCTCTAGGTACTCCTGACGACCAGACTCAATCCCTGGTGCGATGTCATTATCGAGCGCATACTGCATCACCGATTCGAGACTCATGTCGCCTGCCAAGATCTTTCTGCCCAAACCATCATTCCAGCCTGCATAGCGCTGAGCAATGTTCTGCGATAACTGATCGTTCTCAATCATCTTCGCCGCACGCTCTAAAGACAGTGCCATGGTGTCCATACCACCAATATGGCCATGGAACAGGTCCGCAGGGTCAACCGAAGGACGGCGCAGTTTGGCGTCAAAGTTAAAGCCACCGGTGGTAAAGCCACCAGCCTTGAGGATTTCGTACATGATCAGGGTGTTTTCCTCAACACTGGTTGGGAACTGGTCGGTATCCCAGCCAAGCTGCGGGTCGCCTCGGTTGGCATCGATAGAGCCAAACAGACCGAGCGATGTGGCCGTCGCCACCTCGTGTTGGAAGCTGTGACCGGCCAGAGTGGCGTGGTTAGCCTCGATATTCACCTTGACCTCTTTCTCAAGGCCAAACTGCTTGAGGAAGCCATACACGGTTGCTGTGTCGTAGTCGTACTGGTGCTTGGTCGGCTCTTGTGGCTTAGGCTCAATCAAGATGGTGCCTTTAAAGCCGAGCTTGTGCTTATGCTCCACTACCATCTGCATCATGCGGCCAAGCTGCTCGCGCTCTTGACGAAGGTCCGTATTGAGCAGGGTCTCATAACCCTCACGACCGCCCCACAGTACATAGTTTTCCGCACCTAGGCGCTTCGCCGCGCCCATGGCATTAAAGATTTGCGTGGCAGCATAAGCAAACACTTTCGGATCGGGGTTGGTGGCTGCGCCACACATGTATCTTGGGTTTGAGAAGGCATTGGCCGTACTCCAAAGCAGTTTGACGCCCGACTCTTGCTGCTTCTGCTCAAGGTAGTCGACCATCTGCGCGAAGTTATTCACGTACTCTTTGATATTGCGGCCTTCAGGTGCGACATCGATATCATGGAAACAGTAGTACGGCACGCCAAGCTTGGTGAAAAACTCAAACGCGGCATCGGCCTTCATCTTCGCCATCTCCATGGCGTCGCCACCCTTCATCCACTGACGATCATAAGTACCCGCGCCAAATACATCCGAGCCTGGCCAACAGAAGTTATGCCAATAACAAGCGGCAAAACGCAGATGCTCTTTCATCGATTTACCCAACACCACTTTGTCGGCATCGTAATATTGAAAAGCAAGAGGGTTATCAGAAGTGCTTCCCTCATATTTAATCTTATCTATACCGCTGAAGTACTGTGTCATAAAGATAACTCCCATTTGGATTTATTTAGCTGTCCAGTTCATCTTTGACCTTTATCTGTGCGTCTGCAATTACGATATTTTATTTTGGATTTTATCTATTTTACTTCTGTGCTTTAGATCGCAATAGTCATTTACCACTCGCCAATATATATCCGTAAGTCACTGTATTTAAATAAATAAAAATTAGTGTTGTTCATGTCGATTATTTACAACTCTTTAACCAAATCACAAAATAGAAAGTTAGCAAAAAAACATAAAACACTAATTAAATCTATTAAAAGAAAGTGCTAAATCCATGTTGTAGAGTTTTAGTCAGCTTGCAATAAAAGCAACGCGTACCCTACATGAACGTGATACAAAGGATAGTGAAATGAAAAGATTAATAGCACTTCTATGTACTACACTGATGATCATTAGCACCCCAGTTTTAGCTAAGAGTCTTAAGATTGGTATGGTGATCGATGACTTGCGACTTGAGCGATGGCAAAAAGACCGAGATATATTTGTCGATACTGCAGAATCTCTCGGCGCAAAAGTATATGTTCAGTCCGCCAATGGTAATGAACAGACCCAAATATCGCAGGTCGAAAATATGATCTCACGCGGTGTTGATGTCTTAGTTATTATTCCAACTAATGGTGAAGTTCTCTCTAATGTTATTCGAGAAGCCAAGCGTGATGGTATTAACGTTCTCGCTTATGACCGTATGATCAGCAATGCCGATATTGACTTCTACCTATCCTTCGATAACGAAAAAGTCGGCGAGCTGCAGGCCAAATCCTTGATTGAAGGCAAGCCGAGCGGTAAGTACTTCCTGATGGGCGGCGCACCAACCGACAACAACGCTAAGCTATTCCGTCAAGGTCAAATGAACGTGTTGCAACCTAAGATCGATGCCGGCGAGGTTGAGATCGTGGGTAACCAATGGGTTGACTACTGGCTCGCGGAAAACGCACTCAAAATCATGGAAAACGCGCTGACCGCGAATCATAACGACATCGATGTGGTGGTTGCCTCAAACGACGCGACCGCTGGTGGTGCAGTGCAAGCCCTAGAGGCTCAAGGCCTGGCAGGTAAAGTTCTGATTTCGGGACAAGATGCTGATTTGGCGGCAATTCGTCGTATCGTCGATGGCACTCAAACCATGACCGTCTACAAGCCAATCCCGGCCTTGGCAACCCGCGCCGCTGAAATCGCCGTTGAGCTTGGCAACAACAAAGCGCCCGCGAGTAATGCAACCCTCAACAATGGCACCAAAGATGTCCCTTCTTGGCTACTTGAGCCTATTGCTGTCAATCGCACCAACCTAAAAACCACCGTGATTGCGGACAACTTCCATTCAGAAAAAGACGTTTACCGATAATTCGACCTGACGCTAGCAAAGGCGCTTAGCGCGGCTTTGCTAGTACTTATTGAGGAGTGTCTATGGCCTTACTATTGGAAATGCGCGGCATCGTGAAAAAGTTTGGTGCCGTCAAAGCCTTGGATGGCGTCAGCATCCACCTGCAAGAAGGGGAAGTGCTGTCTTTATGTGGCGAAAATGGCTCGGGAAAATCCACCCTGATGAAGGTGTTGTGCGGCATCTACCCATATGGCGATTATGAGGGCGAGATCATCTATAAAAATACGCCTATTCAGCCCAAAAAAATCTCTGACACCGAGGCCCTTGGCATCGCCATCATTCACCAAGAGCTGACCCTAGTCAAAGAGTTAAGTATTTTAGAAAACCTATTCTTGGGTGCAGAGCTGTGTAGCCATGGCATCATGGATTACGAGCGCATGCACCTTGAAGCGGCCAAGCTATTGCAAAAAGTTCGCTTGGATGTCTCTCCGCAGACCATCGTTGGAGACTTAGGGGTCGGCCAGCAGCAATTAGTCGAAATCGCCAAGGCGCTATCAAAAGACGCCAAGCTGCTGGTGCTTGACGAGCCGACCGCACCACTGACCGAGTCAGAGACTGATATCCTGCTGTCACTGGTCAAAGAGCTGCGCTCTAGCGGCGTGGCGTGTATCTATATCTCGCACAAGCTCGGCGAGGTCAAAGAGATTTCCGATCATATCTGCGTGATCCGCGATGGTCAGCATATTGGCACGCGCCCCGCCGATGAGATGAGCACGGACGACATCATTACCATGATGGTCGGTCGTGAGATGAAACAGCTGTTTCCAAGAGAAGAGCACGATATTGGCGAGGTGGTTCTCGAGGTCAAACAGGTTAACGCGTGGGATAAAGCCAACGCCTCAATCCCTAAAGTGCGCAATGCCAGTTTTCAGCTGCGCCGAGGGGAGATTTTAGGCGTCTCCGGTCTGGTCGGTGCAGGACGAACTGAGCTCATGGAGTGCCTCTACGGCTGCTACCAAGGCAAGCATCAGGGCGAGTACTTCCTTGAGGGACAGCAACTTGTCATCAACAGCAGTAAAGAAGCGCTGAGTTACGGCATTGCCATGGTGCCAGAAGATCGCAAGCGCAATGGCATCGTGCCGATCATGGGAGTCGGAGCCAATATTTCCCTGTCTGCTATCGATCAGTTTACCCATCACGGCGTGGTGGATGACACTCGCGAGGCCAATGCGATTGCCGATTCAATTACGCGCCTAACGGTCAAAACCCCCAATACTGAGCTGGCGATCAGAAACCTCTCTGGGGGTAACCAGCAAAAAGCCATCCTTGCCCGCTTTCTGATGGTTAAGCCGAGTGTGCTGATCTTGGATGAGCCGACTCGAGGCATTGATGTCGGCGCGAAATACGAGATCTACAAGTTAATGTTTAGCCTGGTTAAACAAGGGATCAGCATCATTATGGTCTCCTCCGAGCTACCTGAAGTGCTCGGCATCAGCGACCGCGTGCTGGTGATGCACGAGGGCGAGATCAAGGGCGATTTGATCAACCAAAACCTGACGCAAGAAATCATTTTAGACTGTGCGTTATCTGAAGGAGAGACCGCATGATGGAACAATCAACATTACTCAATAAAAAGTCTGAGGGCGGGCTGGTTTCTCAGCTGAAGCAGATGAACGTACAGCTGCTGGTCATGGCAGCCGCTATCTTGGTTATCATGCTGTTTTTCAGTGTGATGACCGACTGGGCCTACCTCACTCCACGTAACATCTCTAACCTTTTCCGCCAAACCGCCATCACGGGGATTTTGGCGATAGGTATGGTGTTTGTCATTATCAGTGGCGAGATTGACCTCTCAGTGGGCTCGATGATGGGGCTGCTCGGCGGTGTCGCTGCTATCCTCGACGTGTGGCTTGGAATGCCCTTAATCGTCACGATTATGTTCACCCTGACAGCCGGTCTGCTGCTTGGTACCTGGAACGGCTGGTGGGTGGCCTATCGTAAAGTACCATCGTTTATCGTCACGCTCGCGGGCATGCTGGCGTTTCGCGGCATCCTGATCGGTATTACTGATGGCACCACGGTGGCACCCACCTCAGAGGCGATGTCAATCATTGGCCAGAGCTATCTGCCTAACATGATAAGTCTTGTGCTTGGTGTGGGCTGCTTGGCAATGTACTTTGGTTGGCAGAAAAAACGCAACATTCAACGTAAAAAGTATGACCTTCCGGTGCCTAGCACTCAGGCCTCCTTGCTGAAAAATACAGTATTAGGTATCGCGATCTTAAGCATCATCCTGCTGCTTAACGATTATCGCGGCGTACCTACCCCAGTGCTGCTGCTCACCATCTTCCTGGTTGCCGGCGCGTTTATTGGTCTTAAGACCCGTTTTGGCCGTCGAATCTACGCCATTGGCGGCAACATTGAGGCCTCACGTTTGTCGGGCATAGACGTTGAAAAGAACAAGCTGTCTGTCTTTGCGATGAATGGCTTTTTGGTCGCTGTGGCCGCGCTGATCCTAAGCTCGCGCCTTGGCGCAGGCTCGCCATCGGCGGGGAATATTGCTGAGCTTGATGCGATTGCGGCCTGTGTGATTGGTGGTGCGAGTCTCGCCGGTGGGGTCGGTACCGTTGTTGGGGCTGTGATCGGCGCCTTTATCATGGCCTCGCTGGATAACGGCATGAGCATGATGGACGTACCGACCTTCTGGCAATACATCGTCAAGGGCTCCATCTTGCTGCTCGCAGTATGGATGGACAGTGCAACCAAACAGAAACGCTAAGTAAGTGAGGCAAGTTATGTATATCGGTATTGATTTAGGTACATCGGGGGTCAAGGTGATTGTTCTCGATGATGGCGATAATATCCTCGCGAGCGAGACAGAGTCTTTGACGGTGCAGCGCCCTTATGAGCTGTGGTCAGAGCAAGAGCCTGAGCAGTGGTGGCACGCCACTTGCGCAGCAATGGATAAACTCAGTCAACAGATGGATTTATCCAATGTGGCCGCCATTGGCCTCTCCGGGCAGATGCACGGCGCGACCCTGCTCGATGAGCAAAATCGCGTGCTGAGACCGGCCATCCTTTGGAACGATGGGCGCTGCTTCGAGGAGTGTTTAGAGCTTGAGGAGCTCGTGCCCAACTCACGACAAATCACTGGCAACCTGATGATGCCCGGCTTTACCGCGCCCAAGCTCAAGTGGGTACAAAAACACGAGCCTGAGATCTTTGCCCAAGTGGCGAAGGTATTGCTGCCAAAAGACTACCTTAGATACCAATTGTCAGGGGACTTTGCCTCTGAGATGTCCGATGCCGCAGGCACTATGTGGCTGGATGTCGCCAAACGCGACTGGAATGATGAGCTACTCAAAGCCACAGATTTAACTCGTGAACAGATGCCTAAGCTTTACGAGGGCAGCGAGATCACAGGAACTCTATTGCCTGAGCTTGCCGAGCGTTGGGGCATGGATTGCGTACCTCTTATCGCCGGTGGCGGCGATAATGCTGCGGGAGCGGTTGGCGTCGGGATCACTCAGCCGGGCCAAGCCATGCTTTCACTAGGCACCTCTGGGGTCTATTTTGCCGTCAGTGATGGCTTTCTTGCCAACCCAGAATCGGCGCTGCATAGCTTTTGTCATGCGTTACCCAAAACCTGGCACACCATGTCAGTGATCTTAAGCGCGGCCTCCTGTCTCGACTGGGTCGCTAAGCTCACCAACCAGCCTGATGTTGGCACTATGCTGGATGAGGTCGAAAGCGATGCCAGTCCAAGCTCGAAGCTGGTATTTTTGCCCTATCTTTCCGGTGAGCGCACCCCGCATAACGACCCGAAAGCCAAGGGGGTCTTTTTCGGCCTAACCCACGAAACCTCACGCGCAGACATGGCCCAAGCAGTATTGGAAGGTGTTGGTTTTGCCCTTGCTGATGGTCTTGATGCCGTGCATCAAACCGGCATGGTACCAGAGGAGATATCCTTGATTGGCGGCGGCGCAAGAAGCTCATACTGGCGCCAGATGCTGGCGGATATTTTTGGCCATAGATTGGTCTATCGTTCAGGCGGAGAGGTTGGCCCCGCACTCGGCGCAGCCAGACTGGCAAGGTTAGCGGTCGCCAAAGGCGCCACACTAGCAGACGTATGCCCAGAGCCAGAGCTAGTCGCAATCCACGAGCCAAACCCACAGCGCACTCAAGCCCTAGCAGAAAAACGTGCAACGTATAAAAACTTATATACGTCGCTTAAAGATCTATTCTAATCAAGTCCCGGGCAACTGAAGGGTTATCCTCGGTTGCCCAACGAACACCCCTCGCAGCAACGCGATCTCGCCTCTCTCGCTTAAGAGCGAGCAAGCCCCTGGATTTGCTCAACAATCGCCTTAAGCCCATTACCACGTGAAGGACTAAGGTGGTCAATCAAGCCCAGAGCAGCAAAATACGTATCGATATCAAACGCCTGGATCTCTTGACTGGTTTTGCCATCGTAAGCCGCCACCACCAGCGCGATTAAACCGCGCACAATACGCGCGTCTGAGTCGATAAAAAAGCGCCACTGCTGACCATCCAAGCGGCTAAGCAGCCACACCTGACTCTCACAGCCTGCAACCGTCACCTGCTCTGACTTGAGCTCATCCGGCATCTTGGGCAGTTTTTTTCCCCATTGGATCACCTGACGATAACGGTCTTCCCAGCCATGAAACTGCTGCATCGTCGCAACAATATCATCCGCGTTGATCTCGGTGCCAAATGGAGTGTCGGGAAAGGTGCTCATAGTAATAGACCTGCCTTACGATTGAATTAAGAATACTTCTGGATCAGTTTTTCGACAATTCTTGCCACAGCAACAAAGCCGAAGGTCGCGGTCACCACCGTTGCAGCGCCAAAACCACTGGCACAATCCATGCGCTTTGGCCCTTCTGCAGTCGACTTCACCCCACAAACGCTGCCATCAGGCTGCGGGTATTTGAGCTGCTCGGTTGAGAACACGCACTCAATACCAAACTTACGCTGTGGATTAGTTGGAAAGTTATGGTGACGACGCAGGGTATCTTTGATCTTCTTCGCTAGAGGGTCTTGAATCGTTTTGGTCAGATCCGCGACCTTAATCTGGGTTGGGTCAACCTGACCACCGGCACCACCTGTGGTGATCACCTTGATCTTGTTGCTGCGACAATACGCCAGCAGCGAGGCTTTCGCCTTAACACTATCGATCGCATCCAGCACATAGTCATACTCTTTACTCAGATACTCATGCTGATTGTCTGGCGTAATAAAGTCATCAATCAGGTTCACTTTACACTCAGGATTGATCAGCTTAATGCGCTGCTCCATCACCTCAATCTTGCTCTGGCCAACTGTGCCGGACATGGCATGGATCTGACGGTTGATGTTGGTCACGCAAACATCATCCATATCAATCAGGGTGATCTCGCCAATCCCAGTGCGTGCAAGCGCCTCTGCTGCCCATGAGCCAACGCCGCCGATACCGATCACACACACGTGCGCCGCCCTGAGGATTTCAACTTCACTGTTGCCGTAAAGTCGGCGCGTGCCGCCAAAACGTTGGTTGTAGTTGTCCGAGGCTGGTGCATCAAGAGTGCGCATACAGGTTCCTATCACAAGCAGAAAAAGAAAGAGTGCGATTTATACGCACTCTTACTGCAAATGTCTAGAGCTAAGCGTCGTTACGGCTTTGCGGTTGGCAGGCTCCAAGGTGCCTGACTGGGTGAGTTTTCCAAGCCCAACTTCCATACCCGACCAAAGTGCTTGTAGTGCCCCGCCTCAGTGCCCGCGCGCGCGCCCATACCATGGTAGAGGTCTAGGTGGTTTTGCTTCACTGCACCACCGGTATCGAGCACGATTAGTAGGCGCAATTGATGCACCCCACTCCAGCTACCATCCGGATTGAGCAGCGGCACTTCCGCCAAAATCGGCGTACCCATGGGCAGAATATCGCGATCGCCTGCGACTGATGCCATCGGTAACAAAGGGATGCCCGCCGTGCCTGTCACAGGTGCAGAGGCGCTCGGAGAGAAGAAGACAAACGAAGGATTTTGCTCAAGCAGCTCTTGCACTACACCTGGCTCATTAGCCATGACCCAATCTTTGATTGCTTTAAGCGACATGTCTTCGCGGGCCACCTCGCCGCGCTCAATCAGGATCCGACCGATACTGACGTAAGGACGGTTATTTTTGCCGCCATAAGCAAAATACTCGAGCGAGTCATCATCTTGAAAGTGAACAAAGCCGCTGCCTTGCACCTCCATAATAAACGGGTCGATTCTATTATTGGCATAACCCAGCTCCAACTCTAGCCCATCTAGCGCGCCAGCATAAATCTCTGCGCGAGTCGGACAGTCACTGTCGCAATCAGGCATGGCGTAAACCGGGTAGCGAAACTCCTCATTCGCCTCATGACGAAGCTCCATCACAGGAGAAAAATAGCCCGTAAACAAAACATTACCCTGAGAGTCCGCACCACCGAGCTGCGCTACTTGTACGCCGTAGGCCGCCAGATCACTTGGCTCACCTGACTGTAGCACCCAGTCATTGAGCTGCTGATAAAGCTGCTGATAGGTTTTCGCCATCGAGGGGGAATTCTCAACTACCTGCTCAGCCTGGGCAGAGAACTTAGTGAAATCACGCGGGCTCTCAGACTCGACGAGGTCTACACGATTGAGGATGGTGCCAAACTCACCATCTCGGTATTGCTGGGCAAGTTCTGTGTCAGGTTGCTGCGCACAGCCGCTGAGTAGGGAAAGCGATGCCAGGGTGGCCAAAGCCATAGGTTTGTTCAATGTTATTTCCTTATCTGAGCTCTTGGTTGTATTGCTCGATATTGCGATAGGTCGGGTTATATAAGGCATCCGACTCCATTATCATCTCGGTGTCTTCTTGGTTGAGGATGCGAAAGCGTACGGTTTCCCCCGCCACTTGAAACTCAACATAGCGACCGTTAAAGCGATAGTCGGTAGCAACGACTCGCCCACTGCGCGAAACACCCAGCTCGCTCAAGGTAAAGCTATCTCGCACATGCCGAGCTACCTCAAGCTCAACCCAACGCCCGTAGAGCTTTTCTTTGGGGTATTTACTCTGCTGCACTTGCCCGTAGAGATCGGTATAAAGAGCAACAGCGACCAAGGTGCTGAGGGTCGCTAACAAAATCAGCGAACGTTCGATATATTTACGTCGAAATGCCTTATGGTTATCTATCATGTTTGTATCATTACTCTTACCGATTGAAGTCAACTAAGCGCAAAGTCAATGTGATATCGAGACGGTACTGAGCTAAATGACTGGTGAGCGCCAACGTTCATTTCCAGTATCTTCCTTATTCATATTTTGTTACTCAATACTATGATCTTTTTGTCTTAAGCCTTGTTTTTTATAATTATTCACTCTGTAAACTATACACTTAAATCACGCACATCAACCGTTTTAAAACCTACGCTATAACGACTAATCTACCGGATGCAAAGAGCGAGTAAGTATCTTAACTCACTCAGTCGATTTATGCCGTAACCATAGAAGTATATCGATGAAAAATAAATTCTTTGCTTTTGCAATTGCCGGAGCTGTCTCTGGTGCTAGTTATGCCCAGCAGGCAGAGCAACTAATGGGTCACAGAGTTGGGCTCGGTTACTCCCAATTATCCACTAAGGGCGACAAAGCAAGTTCAGGCCTCAAACTAGATTACGGTTATGACGTAAGAGATATCGTTGGGATAACCGCATCCTATGAAAAGCACACCTACTTTTTCTTTGGCCTCATCGATGTGAGCTCGGTTCGCTTTGGGACTGATATTGGCTACGCTTTTCACTCTGATAGTAGCAGTAACACCCTAAAACCCTATTTTGCAATCGGTTTGAACTTGTATGAGGAAGAGATACTCGGTAAATCAAGCTCTAATACCTCACCCTATTATGGAGTTGGGCTTCGCTCTTATATGGGTGAGCATTTCTATTTGGCTTCTGAACTGACAATGACTGATCTCGGCTCTAATGATGCTCAGAATGTCAGCATTACCTGTGGGTATAAGTTTTAAGCTGCTTGTTTTTGAAACCAGCGCATTTTCTGCCCGCAGCTTGACAATAAAACCTTGCATACCGAAGAATATAAATACAAAATAAAAACATATTTATTCACACGGAAAGCAACAGTGAAGATTCGCAACACGGCGCTTGTTAAAGGGTTTCGTCAGTCCACCCCTTACGTCAATGCCCACCGAGACAAAACCATGGTGTTTATGATCGGTGGAGAGGCGATCGCCGACAAAAATTTTACCAATATCGTCAGTGATCTTGCGCTCCTGCATAGTTTGGGTGTTCGGATCGTTCTTGTGCATGGCTGCCGCCCACAGATCAACACCATTCTAGCGCATCACAATTATGCTACGCCTTACCACAAAGGCATTCGCGTCACGGATGAGCACGCCCTTGGACTGGTGATGCAAGCCTCCGGTCAGCTACAACTCTCGGTAACCGCTCAGCTGTCGCTGTGCCTGAATAACACCCCGATGGCCGGCACCCGACTCAACGTCGTCAGTGGTAACTTTGTCACCGCCCAGCCGCTTGGGGTAGAAGATGGTATCGACTACTGCCACAGCGGCAAGGTACGTAGAATCGATATCGAGGGCATCAACAATATGCTTGATCAAGGCTCGATTGTCCTACTTGGTCCTGTAGCCAGCTCTGTGACCGGAGAGAGCTTTAACCTGCTCTCTGAGGACGTCGCAACACAGGTGGCCACCCGCTTAAAGGCGGACAAACTGATCGGATTTTGCTCCGAGCAAGGCATCATTGATGCTAAGGGCAACGCCATTGCCGAGCTATTCCCCACCCAAGCTGAACAGTATCTTGAGCACTACCTTGGTAGTGAACCTTTCCTCTCAACCGGCTCTACCCGCTTTCTTAAAGCCGCAATCACAGCTTGCCGCGCCGGAGTGCCTCGCTCTCACCTAGTCAGCTATAAGAAAGACGGTGCACTGCTGCAAGAGCTGTTTTCATTCGATGGCATAGGCACTCAGATCGTGATGGAGAGCGCCGAACAAGTGCGTCATGCTCAGATTGATGATATCGGCGGGATACTGGACCTGATTAGGCCGCTCGAAGAGCAAGGGGTGTTGGTGCGCCGCTCACGCGAACAGCTGGAGCGTGAAATCCACCAGTTCACGATTATCGAAAAAGATGGCCTAGTCATAGGTTGCGCTGCGCTTTACCCCTATCTCAACGACCAAATGGCCGAGATGGCCTGCATGGCGATTCACCCAGAGTACCGCGATGGCAATCGGGGGCTGGTATTGCTCAACCACATGCGCCAACAAGCACGCCAGGCCAGTATCGAGCAAATTTTTGTCCTCACCACCCACAGCCTGCACTGGTTCCGTGAGCAAGGCTTTGTCGAAATGAGCGTCAGCGAACTCCCGGTCGAAAAACAAAGCCTCTACAACTACCAGCGGCGCTCGAAAATACTCGCGCTCAACGTTTAAAACGTTGAAGGGGGCGGGGACGCTTCGCTACGAGGTTCGGGTACGCTGCAAAAACAGTTTCGAGAACGCTACGCTACGAGAAACGAGTACGCTGCGCTTCGAGGGGCACACGCTGTATGTGTGGTGGATGTTTGGACAACGAGCATGCTTCATGCCTCTGCGTAGTTTTGTTGAGGAGCTTATTAACAAGCGAGGGGTTCACAGCGCACTGTGAACTCCTCGCTCCCCGTAGGGCAAAGCCCGTACTCGCACCTCGAACCTTATGCGAGTCTGTCAATCAGGCCGCTGGTGCGTTCGGTGCGAGTTTGCACGGCGCGGTTGACTACCGCTGCGTCAGCGTAGAGTGCTAGGCGGGATTTGGCTCGGGTGATGCCTGTGTAGATAAGCTCGCGGGTCAAGATTGGGCTGAAATCTGGTGGCAGGATCATAGCGGTGAAGTCGAACTCACTGCCTTGGGATTTATGGATGGTCATCGCGAATGCTGTCTCGTGCTCGGGGACACGGCTGGGTAAGATCGCCTTGACGCTGCCGTCTGGCATCTCGAAGAAGACCTTGAGCTTGCGCTGGCCATCCTCGATAACGGGCAGGCAGAGGCCGATGTCACCATTGAATAAGCCAGAGCTTGGGTCGTTGCGTGACACCATCACTGGGCGGCCGCTGTACCACAGCTCCTCGCCTTTGCTGATCAGTCCGCGTTGATTAAGCGTGCGCTCAATACGCTCATTGAGTCCCACCACACCAAAATCCCCCTCACGCACTGCGCACAACAAGCGGCACTGAGCAAATAGATTTAGGATCGATTGTGCTTGGACCTGGGCATCATCACCGAGGCCATCGCTATCAATCGCTTTGAGGTATTGGGCATACTCATCGGTCAGTTGCCCGAGCATCTGAGTATAATGGCTGGCACTGAGTGGATAATGCTCAATATCGGCAAACCCTTTTTGCCACACTTGGTTGACCCGACTCACCTCGCCTGAGTTGATCGCCTTAGCCAATTGGCCTATCCCTGAGCGTGCATCAAATCGATAGCTCTTTTGCAGCATGCACAGGCAATCAGCCAAGCTGGTGCCTTTTTGCCGGCTCTGTTTCAGTGCGCTATAGCCGGTCAGTGATGCCAAGGTCTCAGATTGGCTATCACTGTAGCCCTGCTCATAAAAAGAAAACACATCGCCGAGCACCGCCCCTGCTTCGACCGATGATAATTGGTCTCGGTCACCAAGCAGGATCAAGCGCGCATGGCTTGGCAACGCCAAGCAAAGCCGATACATCATCGGTAAGTCAACCATCGAGGCCTCATCCACCACCAAAATATCCAGATGGAGCGGGTTATGTTTGTGATGACGAAACTCGACGCTATTGGGGATGGCGCCGAGCAAGCGATGTAAGGTACTCGCCTCGGTTGGGATTAGAGCCTTCATCTCAGGCGCAATCGGCAACTTTTGGATCGCTCCGCCAATCGATTCGGTAAGACGGGCCGCTGCCTTACCCGTGGGGGCTACAAGCTTAATACTCGGGCTCTCTCCGTCAGCGGTAGCTTGCTCTACCAGCGCCGCCAACAGCTTGGCCACCGTGGTGGTCTTGCCGGTACCCGGCCCACCCGATATTACTGTAAAACGACGAGTCAATGCCGCCGCCGCCGCGACCTTTTGCCAATTCAGACAATGGCGCTCAGGAATAAGCGCATCGAGCCCACTAAGATCAGCGATACTTCTTGCCCCGGTGAGCAATCGGTCGATGGCGGCCCAGTCCAAACCTTGCTCCTCAACGATGTCTAAGTGATCACAAGTGAGCATCTGGCGCACCACCGCACTGTCACTCCCCTCCTCGCGAGCCTTGTTCAGTGCCGTATACAGGAACTGATACTGGCGACGAAACAGGTGATCGAGCGATTGACGCAAACGCTGTTGCTGGGTGCGATCCAGGGCCACGGTGGAAGCGAGATGGTCAAGATGACTGGCCAGCTGAAGCTCATACCACCAATATCGCTGCAGGTAGACTCGTCCTGTCTCATATACCAGTGGACAATCACGACTATCTCCACTTGACACCAAAGGCGAGTGAGTCAGCACACTGTGCCAATCATGCTCATCGATCGCCTGACTAAATAAGATGGCATTCTCGCCAAACAGTCCCAACCTTTGTGCCCAAGCGGGACCATTGCCATTGGGTGATAGTGACAGGCAGATATGCCCCTTACCTACCTGACTGCTGACGATAGCGACCAATAGCACCAAGCTCTCATCGGCGCCATGACGCGCTAACATCCGTGCGAGTTGAGTATCAAGCTGACGAAGATAGCCACTGGCTAATAGCCACTCTCCCCATTGAGTAAAAGTACGTTGAGTTAAAGTACGTTGCTCCACCTAGATGCTCTCCTGTTTAGTACTGATTTCAGGGTTATGATTTTGCTTATCGTCAATCAGGTCACTCAGCTCTTCGAGCATCGCTTGTGACGGGCGTGCACGGAAAATACCGTTGTCGCTCTGGCCATCCACACCGCGCAAAAAGACATAGAACACGCCACCAAAATGGGTTTGATAATCGTAATCTGCCAGACGACTTTTCAGCAGGCGATGTAGGGCGAGCGAATAGATTTGATATTGCAGGTCGTAGCGATGGTCCGCCATAGAGTATTCGAGTGCCGACTGGTGATAGTCCTCGACGCGATCGCCTAAGTGGTTCGATTTCCAGTCCAGCACATAGTATTTACCCTGATACTCAAACACCAAGTCGATAAAGCCCTTGAGCATGCCTTGTACGCTAGCAAAACCGAGCTCTCCAGCTCGCTCCGACAAGCTGTCGTGCTGCTGGATCACGCGATTGAGCGCCGGTGCAGAGAGAAGCCTGATCGGTAACATAAACTCCATCTCGACCAAGCGCTGCGCAGGCTTGGTCTCAGCTAAGCGCATCTGCTCACCATCCAGCGGCGTGCTGAGTACGGTATCCACCAGCGACTGCAACACCTCAAGCCACTGCTCATCGATTGAGGACTGCTGCATCAGTTCGCTGATCACTTGGCGATTGTGCTCGCTGCTAGCCGCTTGGGCGTAATCGACCTCCTCGAACAAAGAGTGCAGGAAGGTACCTGGCTGTGCGCCACGCGGGAAGTTGAAGATCGACAGCGCCGCTTCTTGCTCGGCCTCATCCAACTCATCAGCCGAGTCGACATCAAAGGTCGCATCATCGATGATCAGCTCGTTGTGACCGTGACCACCTTGCTTAATCAGTCCCGAGTAACTGGTCATACGCCAGCTGCGATCAATCGCCTTAGTCAGCGCCAAGGCATTCATCGGCTGCTCTGCAGGCGCAACTGGCGTGTATATTTCATCCGTCAGCTCAGGCGGCGTGCTCTCTTGGACGCTACCAAGCGCCTTTACCTGCACTTGAATGGCATCAGTGAGCGCTTGAATACCGCCCGGCTGACCATCTTGAAGCAGATAGCCAATCGCACTTTGGTGCACCCCGGTAGGCTCTTTGGTTGAGCGACCATTGCGCAGGGGCGCCGCGCCCAGATAACACCCATAAACGGCCCGAGTCAGGGCAACATAAATCAGGCGCAAGTCTTCTGCCAAGCGCTCTTTATCGGCGGCCGCCAGCGAATTAGGCTGGGCCAAGATATCCAGTACCGTGCCATCGAGCTCAGCGTCGTAGTACTTAGCCTCACTCGCCTCACGCGCGGCAAAGACAAACGGCAGGAAGACCAGGTCATACTCCAGACCTTTCGATTTATGGATGGTGACGATCTGCACCAGGTTACGCTCAGATTCGAGGCGCTGGATCTCATCATCACTGCCACTGACGCCCTGCTGAACATCACTGATCGCCTGACTGAGCCAGCGTACTAGTGCTTGATGGCTCTCAAGATCGGCGGACGCCGCCTGCAAAAGCTCACTAAGATGCAAGTAGTCGGTCAGCAGTCGCTCCTCGCCCGCCGCCAGCCAGGCTTGAGCTAGACCACGCCGATTCAACACCTCGCGCAGCATAGGTAGAATGCCGCGACTAA
The DNA here is from genome assembly GCF_051660965.1 of Vibrio glycogenivorans. Classification (NCBI taxonomy): domain Bacteria; kingdom Pseudomonadati; phylum Pseudomonadota; class Gammaproteobacteria; order Vibrionales; family Vibrionaceae; genus Vibrio; species Vibrio glycogenivorans. The sequence goes on from NZ_JBPVIS010000009.1 coordinate 170,834, forward strand.
ACCACAAGCGTTGATAATCTTTAAACTCCAGCAGCGCCTGCTCCCACTTATTCTCATCCTCGTTGAGAAGATCCAGCTCCTCGAGAGGCAGGTTGAATAGCCGCGCAGACAGGGCCGCTTTGACGCTGCGTTCATCGCCAGGAGTCAGCACCGCGGTTAGCAAACGCAGAATATCAACGGCAACAGCGCGGCCAAACACGCTATCGCGATTTGATAGATAGACACTGGCGATGCCCTGCTGAGCTAAGCTTTGCTGGATGCGGCGCCCCTCAGCGCCAGTGCGCACCAGCACTGCAATATCCCCCGCTTGGATGGCTTGACTCTTTTCGCCATTGATCAGCACAGCCTGTCCTTGATCGGCCGCGGTCAAAATACGTTGGATCTCACTCGCCGTCGCACTGGCCATGACATCAAGGTACTCGCCTTTGCTGACGGGCTTATCTTGTGCCTCTTGACACCAGTAGATCAGCGATGGCTGTTGCTCACCAGCGATTTGCCACTGGCGCAAGTGCGCCTTAGGGCTGGCTGAGACGGGCAGAAATGGAATGTCGTCATCGTAGATAAATGGACTGCTTGGCAGGTCAAAGACTTGATTGACTGCCGCGACCATATCCGCGCTTGAGCGCCAATTGGTGCCAAGCGTGTAGTGAGCACTGACCTGATTACGCGCCTTGATATAGGTAAAGATGTCGGCACCACGAAAGGCATAAATCGCCTGCTTGGGATCGCCAATCATAAATAGACCACACTCAGGGTGACCGAGGTAGATACGACTAAAAATGCTGTACTGCAAGGGATCGGTATCTTGGAATTCATCGATCATCGCAATCGGATAAAGCTGGCGAATACGCTCACTAAGTAGCCCCTGCTCATCGATATCCAATGAGGCGGAGAGCTGCGTCAGTAGATCATCAAAAGACAACCACTGCTTGCGCTGCTTGGCCTGCTGAAGTTTTTCACGACAGTGAGCTATCGCATGGGCTAACAGTGGCGCTTTGAGGCTGACTGGCTGCGCAATAAACGCCTCAATCGCGGCAAAAGTCGCATGGCAGGGTGGCTCTCCTTTCGGAGTTTTGTCATTGAGTATCGCTTGGGAAAACTTCTCCAGCTGATCGGGGTAGCTGTAGTCCTGCGACGGTTGCGCAGCCCACGCATCGACGGCGGCGAGCCAGGTTGGCAGAGATTTCTTACTGTAGCTACGCTTATTTACCCCAGAGCCCTCGATCAGCCCTTGATAGTCTGATTGATGGGTACGCCACTGCGCTTTGAGCTCATCAATCTGGGCGAGATTGCGTTCATGGCACTCGCTCAGGCTACCACTCATCGGCTCAACAGTCAGCGTCAGCGGCGCGCCACTAAGGTAGCGGCCAATGTCAGCCAGCAAGGCACTAGGCTGTGACCATAAAGCGCGCACCTGCTGCGCAAGCACAATTGGTAAGCCATAGAACTGGGTGCGCCAGTAGTCTGCCACCACTTGCGCCTTGAGCTGCCCCTCATCGGTGACGAACTCATTGTTAAACCGACTGCCTGACTCAAATGCATTTTGCGTCAGCATGCGCTGGCAAAAGCCATGAATAGTGTACACCGCCGCCTCATCCATCTGGCGCTCGGCTTGCAGCAATAGCGCTACCGCTGACGGGTGGTCTGCAACTTGCTCAAGCAGGGGCTGGATCACGGGATCGTCACTGACTCCGCGACTAAAGGCGATACGCGCATCATGGATCCGGGCGCGGATCCGATCGCGCAGCTCAGCGGTGGCGGCCTCGGTAAAGGTTACCACCAAAATCTGATCGACCGTCAACGGCTGTTGATGGCGGGTATCATCCTCGCCGTGACCTAAGATCAGGCGCAGGTAAAGGCCCGCGATGGTGAAGGTTTTCCCTGTCCCTGCCGAGGCCTCAATAAGCCTGGCACCGTGAAGCGGAAACGTCATGGCATTCAGTGGTGTCACTTTGTGCGCGGAATCGGTCATAAAAATGTTCCTAGTAAGCCGTCTTCCTAGTTGATCAAACTGTGACCTAGGCTAGAAAAACCGAGTACATAAAATAAATTGCTAAATTTAAGCGGTTTGATGGGATCTCTCTCACGGTATCGCGCGGTTTGAATCGCTACTATGCGCGCATCGGAAAATACCCATTCCAACAGTTTTAGGTCCCTCTGACCTATGGCCGTCCAGCCCATACCCTATATAAAATAATCATAGGCTGGCGGCCGCCCTACCTCTTGTATCACTACTCCTGCACAGGTTGCCCCTGCCCTGCATAGTAATCACTTGCTGTCTGCATGGTCAGACGTGGCGCTTGCATCACCAAGCGACTGAGTGTCAGAACGTCATTCGCCAATACCTCATGCCACTCAGGGTACAAACGAGCAATGTATTCGTTCTCACACTCGCCCGCTTTCATATAACCGCCAGCAAAGGTCTCAGCCATCTTCTTGTGCGATTTGTCCTCGTCCTCAACCCATTTACCACGCGAAAATCCAGCTTCGATGGCCGCCAGGGCGGTTGCAGGGAAAAAGCTCAGTGGCTGATTAACCCCTTGAGTAAACAGGCGCACCAGCTCGGTGAGGTAATTGACGCAGCTCTCGCTATCCAGCGCCGGTATGACCCAATGCACCACGCCTTCTTTGCGGTCGTAACCTATTAGGTGGGTGGGTTTAGACTCACCCATGCCCCCAAGACACAGGTGGTCAATCCAGGCGGCAAGAATATCTTGCGCGCGGATCCGGCCCACGCGATAACGCACCAGACCGGACTGATAGTGCTGATGCAACCAGCCCACCAGCTCAATCGGTCGACTGGCCCCGTTTGGCGTTAGACTCAGGCGAACCTCGACATCATCAAGCGGCGCGGCGCAAACCGCCTGCAGGGCTTGCTGCAACGCCTCGATTTGTACCCGGTTGCTCTCAAACTCCATCTCACCAAAGGCACCGACCGGCAAGGTGCCCTCGGCGCGCTTGCGAGTGACAAACAGCTCAAGTGCCTGCGCTGCCTCTTGTGGGGCAGTGCCCAGCAAGGTGTCTAACAGCTCAGACTTGATTTGAAAACTCTGCAGTCCATCGAGTGCAAATGGCTCATCATCGAGCAGCGGGTTATCCAGCTGATCAAACACCACCTGCAGGCGGCGATTGAAGAAATACTGCACCGGCAGGCGCCAAAAACGTTGCAGCTCTACCAAGTCCAATTGGTAGGGAAAGGCAACCTCAAGCCAAAAGTCACCCATGGTGTGAGCACAAGGCTTACTGGCCTGCTCACCATTGACCACCGGCAACCATTCGCGCGCATAACTGCCTTGGAGAAAGGATTGACGGCTGAAAGGCACCATTGAGTAGTGGTGAGTTAGCGCCTTTAATAACCGCTCGCCCGATGAGTCGACATCCAAGTGTGACTCTCCCGCTAAACAGTAATTTTGCTGGCAGTACTCGAGTAACTCGGTCACCAACACCGAGGCGACTCGCTCGGTATTGTCTTGAATTGAGCGACCAATGTAGCTGATGTATAAGCTCTGCTGTGCTGAGAGTAGCGCTTCCAAAAATAGGTAGCGGTCATCATCACGGCGCGAGCGATCACCCGCTCGTGTCCGGCCCTGCATCAAATCAAAGCCTTCCGGGGCTACCGTGCGTGGATAGGCACCATCGTTCATGCCGAGCAGGCACACGGTTTTAAAGGGAATGGAGCGCATTGGCATCAGGGTACAGAAGTTAACCTGACCGGCTAAAAAGCGCTGCGAGACTCGACTGCCTGAGAGCTTACTATCGAGGTACTGGCGGATGATGATTGGCTCAAGCGACTGATCATAACCGGCATCATCAAGCTGCTGGGCAAGCTGAGCAAAGGTATGACGGATCCCGTGCAGAGCCACCTCTTCTTCCAGCTCCGGGCTAAAAAAGGTTTCAAGTAGCTCGCCCACGCCTTGCTGCCAATTGGCCAGCGGCTGCGCCTGACCAAGCTGCGCTCTAAAGTGGGCAATACTCTCGATATAGTGGGCCAGCTTACCGGCAAGCTCTGCCGAAAGTCCTTGCACCTCGTTATACGGCGAGACGATGCCAGCGTCCGAGCGGAATAGCTGCTCCTCGCCCATCATGGCATACCCTAGCAGCATCCGCTCGATGCCAAACTGCCAAGTGTTCTGCTCGGTAGCGGGCAAGTCAAATTCGGTTGCGGTGCTTGGTGAAAGCCCCCAGCGTATCCCTGCTTGCTCGACCCAATGCTTGGCTTGCTGGAAATCATCGTAGTCGAGACCAAAACGGCGCATGATAGCGGGCGTCTCAAGCAGCTCAAGCAGCTCTGATGCGGTGCATCGCGCCTCGGGTAAGCTCAGTAGCTGCATAAAGGCGTTGAGAATTGGGCTCTCTTTGTCTGCAGTGCGATCGGAGATAGAGAAAGGAATAAAGCGATCAGCCCCCGCATTACCAAACACGGCTTGAATAGCGGGGCTGTAGGCATTGATGTCCGCCACCATCACAATCACATCGCGGGGCTTGAGGTCGGGGTCACGCTCGAACATCTTCAATAGCTGATCGTGCAGGACTTCAACCTCACGCATCGCACTATGACAAACATGAATCGACAGCGAGTCATCAGCAAGACTCACGACCTGCTTGTGCTCACTCGATGCCAGTCGCTCATCGTCTTGATGCTCCTCAAGGTTGAGGATATCCGCCTGCAAGTGATGCAGCAGTGAGTCGCGCTCAACGTCGACAAAGGCCTCAATCTCGTTCGACTCGAGCTGTGCTAGCAGATACAGGTTATCGCGCCCAAGCTTACCCATTGAGGCGAGCAGGCTATTGCCAACGGCATCGACATGCAGCTCATCGAGCGTATTCTGCTCAATGGTGCCCTTTAATTGCGGCGTCTCACCCTCTAATTGGCTGCGCTGCTGCTCAAGCACCAAATGCTGACGATGTTTCGCGGCCAGCTTGGCGATAAACTTTCTATCACGAACCTCGCCCCAATAATATTGGCATGGATTGGTAAACATCAGGTGAACATCAATATGCTCACCCAGCGCCTTGAGGGCATCGAGATAGCGTGGTGGCAGCGAAGAGATGCCAAAGATAAACAGCCTTTGCGGCAGGTTTTCCACCTGACCATGGTAAGACTCAAGGCTATCAATAAAATGCTCATACAGGTTGGCACGATGATAAGGCGACTGATCGAGTGATACGGTGTAGTCATACAGTGCCTGCCACAACAGTGGCTGCCAGGCATGCTCGCCATTAAGCTCTGCCACCTCCTGACCTGCTTCCCAGCTCGCGATCCACTCGGGGCGATAAACCAAGTAACCATCAAAAATATCGGCAATTTTCTCCGCCAGTTGATAGAGCTTGAGCTGCTGCTCATCATCGCTCAAGTACTGCTTGAGCGGGGCAAACTCTTCCTGCTCTAACTGGCGGGGGAGAATCGTCAACAGCTTCCACACCATCGCCTCTTTGTTGAAGGCGCTGCGCTCGGGTACATCGGCCAATACCTGGGTAAACATATTCCAGATAAAGGTTGCTGGGAGTGGGAAGTCTATGTTCGCCGCAACCCCCAACTCATCGGCAAGCGCCATTTTCAGCCACTGGGACATCCCCGGGCTTTGGACTAAGATCTGCTCTGACTGCAGTGGGTTGGGTAAAGGGTCTCGTTTGATCAGCTCAACCAACAGGGTCTTGAGCACGTCGATTTGATTTGAGTGATATACCGTAAACAAGGGCGACTCATTCGATTGCATCCATGGTGCCTTGCAGATTAGCATAACTGCCCACTATCCACATGATCCTAAGCGTAAAACGCGACCCACTTGCTGATGTTCGCACCGATCTGTTGCACAAATACACATAGTGCTATGTCGGGTTCTTTACACCGCACACTGGACTTACGTGGTTAAAAACTGTATAAAAAGCCAGTTATTTTGACAGATCAGATTTGAGGATTGACCATGGCTGTAATCGTGAAGTACGTGGTGGAACGCAACGGAGAAGAAAAGATGACTTTTGCCTCTAAAGCCGAAGCGGACGCTTATGACAAAATGCTTGATATGGCAGATGAGCTGTTCGAGCTACTTGGTAAGAGTGAACTAATGCAAGACGAAAATACCCAAGAAGATCTTGCCATGTTCCTAGCCCAGAACAAAGAAGAGGTGCTTTACGCACTGGGTGCGAAGCGCAAGCCTGCACCGAAGAAAGCCAAAGCCGTTGAAGCGGTAGAAGAGACCAAAACAGAAGACGCAGCCTAATACGGCTATCACGTTTTTGACGTCACAACTATGAGAGCATGGCCATCCGCCATGCTCTTTTTTTATCCACGATGGTAAGTCTTTATGTCACAGCCCACTAACAGTCCATCCAGCCGCACTCCGATAGAGATTGAAGTGTGCATCGATCATATTGAATCTCTCAGGTACGCCATCCTTGGCGGAGCCTCGCGTATTGAGCTGTGCTCATCACTTGCCCTGGGCGGCCTCACGCCAAGTTTTGGTCTGATGCGCCAAGCGGTCAGGCTCAGCAGAGTGCCTATCTATGTGATGATCCGCCCACGCCAAGGTGACTTTCTCTACACAGAAGAGGATATTACGCTGATGATGATGGATATTGAAGCAGCGGCGAGCGCGGGAGCACGAGGTATTGTCACTGGGGTATTATTCGCCGATGGTTCGATAAACCTACCCGCAATGAAAGCTCTAGTTAGCAAAGCGCATCATCTTGGGCTTAAGGTGACATTTCATCGCGCGATTGACCAGTGCCGTGATGCAAAGCTTGCGCTAGAGCAGCTCGTCGAGCTCGGCTGTGAGCGGGTATTGACCTCGGGCCAAGCGAGCAATGCCTTAAGTGGTAAAGAGCTGCTCAAGGACTTGGTGAGCCAGGCCAATGGGCGGATTCAGGTGATGGCAGGCGCCGGAGTTAATCGCGACAATGTGGCAGAACTGGTTAACTATAGCGGCGTTGAAGCAGTGCACCTATCGGGGAAAACCCAGCGTGCCAGTCAGATGCGTTTTATCGCTAACCAAGCAAAAATGGGCGCACAGGATGTCGATGACTTTTCGCTGCCGGTGACCAATTCAAGCGCAATTGATGCAGTTAAAGCGGCACTTGAGCGTCGATAGCGAGCGTAATCATAAGCTATCAACTATCAATATCGTTCAGTGCTCGGCCTAGATCATCATCGGCTAGGTGGCGCACATCCTTACCCAGCACAAAGTAGACGATGTATTCACAGATGTTCTGGCAACGATCCCCCACCCGCTCGATGGCTCGCGCTGAATCCATAATCTGCAGTAAGGCTGGAATGTCTTGTGGATGCTGCATCATCATCTGCGTCAGCTGGTCGCACACAGCACGGCACTCTGCATCAACTTGGTCGTCTAGTTTGTGCACCTGAGCGGCTGACTCAACATCCATGCGGGCAAACGCATCCAAAGCTTGGTGAAGCATGTCGATGGCCAAACGGCACAGAGGCTCGAGGGAAACGTGGAATTTACGCCCTTTTGAAGAGGGAGTTTCAATCGCAACATAGGCGATCTTAGTCGCGACATCACCGATCCGCTCTAGATCACTGATAGTCTTAATGATCGCCATGATCAAGCGTAAGTCCTTGGCCGTCGGCTGACGCTTGGCAATGATACGCGTACATGCCTCATCTATCGACATCTCCATCATATTGACCTTGTGGTCATCTTTGACCACCTTGCGTCCAAGCTCGATGTCCTCTTTGTTCAAGGCTTGCAGCGCAAAAGACAGCTGCTGCTCTACCAAGCCGCCCATCGCCAGTACATGGGTACGGATCGACTCAAGCTCAACATTAAACTGTCCAGAGATATGGCGACCAAAGTTCATCTTGGGTAACGCTTCCTTAAATTAGTGAATTAGCCGTAGCGACCGGTGATGTAATCTTCGGTCTGTTTTTTGACGGGTGAAGTAAATATAGAATCGGTATCGGAGTACTCGACCAAATTCCCCATATGGATAAACGCAGTGTGGTCGCTGACACGCGCCGCCTGCTGCATATTGTGGGTGACAATCACCACAGTATATTGATTCTTAAGGTCGCTGATCAGCTCCTCAATTGTCAGAGTCGAGATCGGATCCAGAGCCGAAGTTGGCTCATCGAGCAATAGCACCTCTGGCTCGATCGCAATCGCACGAGCAATCACCAAACGCTGCTGCTGTCCACCGGACAGACCAAAGGCGCTGTCGTCCAGGCGGTGCTTAACTTCATCCCATAAGGCCGCCGCACGCAATGAGCGCTCGACCGCATCATCCAGCACGCGACTGTCGCGGACCCCTTGCAGGCGTAAGCCATACACCACATTCTCGTAGATCGATTTTGGGAACGGGTTTGGCCTTTGAAACACCATCCCTACCCGACGACGCAGAGTCGGCACATCAACATCCGCCTCATAGACATTCTTGCCGTGCAGGCGCACTTGCCCCTCGACCGTACAACCATCAACTAGATCATTCATCCGGTTAATACAACGTAGCAAAGTCGACTTTCCGCAGCCCGACGGCCCAATAAACGCCGTCACCTGGCCCTTAGGAATGCGCATTGAGATGTCATCCAGCGCCTTAAAGTTCTTATAGTGAAGATTGAGACCTTCAATCGTAATGGCCGTCTGCTCATCAGAGAGGTTGTGCACATCGAGTGGCGGCGCATAGCCGAGCGCTTGACTGACTGAAAACATGGTTAATCTTGCCCTAAAGTTCGGTAGTACTCTCGCAAATTATTGCGAATTCGAATAGCGGTTAGGTTTAGCACCACAATCACTAAAACCAACAGGAATGAGGTAGCAAACACCAAGGGTCTTGCGGCCTCAATATTGCTGGTTTGAAAACCTAAATCATAGATGTGAAAGCCAAGGTGCATAAACTTTCTATCTAGGTGTAGGTATGGAAAATCACCATCCACGGGTAGGCTCGAAGCCAGCTTGACCACCCCAACCAACATCAGCGGCGCCACCTCACCCGCCGCACGGGCCACAGCAAGGATAAGCCCGGTGATCATCGCTGGGCTTGCCATCGGCAACACAATCCGCATCAAGGTCTCTGACTGGGTTGCGCCGAGCGCAAACGAGCCATCGCGCACCGACTTGGGAATTCTAGAAAGCCCCTCTTCGGTGGCGACAATCACCACCGGCAGCGTCAACACCGCTAAGGTCAATGACGACCATAACAATCCTGGCGTGCCAAAGGTTGGGGACGGCAAGCGATCGGAGAACAGCAGGCTATCAATACTGCCGCCCAGGGTATAAACAAAAAAGCCTAAGCCAAACACCCCGTAGACAATCGATGGCACCCCGGCCAAGTTTATCACCGCTACACGAGTTGCCCTGGTAAGCCAGTTGTCCTCGGCATATTCATGCAGATAAATGGCGGCAATCACACCAAGTGGCATCACCACAATCGCCATGATCATCACCAGCAGCACAGTACCAAAGATGGCTGGAAATACCCCACCCTCAGAGTTCGACTCGCGCGGATTTTTTGAGACAAATTTCCCTACCTCACCAAACCAATGCACCAGTTTCTCACCGCTGCTCATTTGGTTTGGAAACCAAACCGCGTAGATCTGACTGAGCGGGATCTCGACCTCGGTGGCAAACATATCCTCAACAATCAAGGCCTCTCTATCGAGCACCTCACGCAAGCCATCCAATTTCCCCTCGGCCTCAATCAGGCGCAGGTTTAGCCGTTGATACTCACTGCTGTGTTGCTGCCGGTAATCCGGCGTGAGTTCTCGATTGAGGGTTCGACGGCGATGCTCACGCTGCAAGCGTTCCATTTCTCGGCTGATCGGTCGGATCTCGCTGGCCAATATCCGCTCGATCTCCTCGCGCAGGTCAGTGGCGTACTCGAGTCCATCGGACAGCTCTTGTAATGGGGTATCGATCAAGCTGCCATCAGCGCGCCGATAGGCCACGGGCCGACCGAAGAAGTCACCATTACGACTGCGCTCAATCACCGCCCAGTTTTGAGGTAGGCTGGTTTCAACCAGCTCGGTCTCGAGAAAGCTGATAAAATCAGAGCCGTACAGGTCACGGTTGGCCACCTTGATGCTCAAGCGGCGCACTAAGCCGGTTTCTTTGATTGCATCAGGGATCTCTGGCAGCATCTCTTGCAGATAGTTCACCGGCACTTTTTCATCGGCGTACAGCTGACCGACAATTTGACGACCATCTTGGGTTTGCCACATGTGCAGTTGGGTTGGCCAAAAATAGGCCAGCCCCTTCCAGCCAATCAACAGCAGTAGGCCAAGGGTGGCTAGCAGACTGACACTCACCGCGCCACCGGTTAGCCAAATCCACGGCGCCCCTGATTTAATCCAATTTAATATTCGTTTCATGCTCAATTCTCAACCGGATCACAGGGCGCGGTATTTTTCTCGCAGGCGCAGGCGCACCCACTCAGCCAACGAGTTCACGGCAAAAGTAAATGCCAGCAGTAATAAAGCGATAAAGAACAGCACACGATAATGGGAGCTACCTACATCGGACTCTGGCATCTCAACCGCTATCGTGGCGGAGAGGGTTTTCATACCCTCAAAAAGGTTCCAATCCATCACCGGTGTATTCCCTGTCGCCATCAACACAATCATGGTTTCACCAACCGCTCGGCCGAGTCCCATCATCACAGCTGAAAAAATGCCGGGGCTGGCGGTCAAGAGCACAGTGTAAATTAGGGTTTGCCAAGGGGTTGCCCCCAGCGCTAACGAGCCATCAGACAAGTGCTTGGGCACTGAAAAAATCGCGTCCTCGGCGATGGTAAATATGGTTGGGATCACGGCAAACCCCATTGCAATACCGACGACTAAGGCGTTGCGCTGATCATAGCTGATCCCATGGTCTGCCAAGGTACGACGCACATCACCATCAAACAGTAAACGCTCGATATCGCCACTAAATTGCATCAAGCCCAGCACAATCAGTACCAAGGCAGGCATTAAGATCATGGCATGCCAACCGCGCGGCGTTTTTTGTCGCCAGCTGTGAGGCAGGCAGTGCCACAGCCCACCAACAAAGATGGTCGAAAAGGGCAACAGCAACAGCAAAATCACGATCGATGGCAAGTAGGTCTCAACGATGGGAGCAAACCACAAGCCCGCCAAGAAGCCAATAATTACAGTCGGAAACGCTTCCATCAACTCCACTGAAGGCTTAACGACCTGACGCATCTGAGGCGACATAAAGTAAGCGGTGTAAATAGCCCCCAGCACCGCAATGGGCACAGCGAACAACATCGCGAATGCCGCCGCTTTGATCGTACCGAACACAATCGGAGAGAGGCTGAATTTAGGTTCAAACGTATCTGATGAAGCGGTGGTTTGCCACACATAAGCCGGCTCAGGGTAACTCTCGTACCAGACCTTATTCCACATCGAGCTAAATGAGATCTCCGGGTGTGGATTCTTCACCCGGGCGATATCCAAAAAGTGATTGCGATACGCCAGAACAAACTGCTCATTGTTCGACATGGCCACCATTTCAGGGGCGGCTGGGTAGGCGCGCTCAAACATGACCAGTTTCTCACTGGTCGTATAGTGGCTTTGCAGCGTGCCATTGGGATAAAAACTGTAAAATCCTTTGCGATTGGTGTCTGGGAGCAGCAACTCCACCTCTGATGCCAGCTTGAAATCACGGATCCGTGCTAGCTTGCGGCGTTGATTCTCCACCACTTCAAACCACTGCGAGACGACCCCATTTTGATGTGATACTAGCAATGAATGCGCGCCCGCCAAGAAGGTGATATCAATAGCGTCGTGAGCCGGATTGCTCTGACTGAGATCAACCACATCCGTCACCGAGTAATGGTTCCCTACCCGACTCAGCACCACCAGCTCAGAGCGGCTGCGCACATAGGCACGAAGGCCATCAGGGGTGATCAACAGTTGTTCGGCGTTGTGAAATTGCGCAGCAATCACTTGTTGGTAGCCCATCTCATCGACATCCCCCCAACGAAGCAATAAGCTGCCATCAGACAAAAGCCCGATCAGCGCAAGTTGATCACGATGGTAGCCAAAGTGAAAGTCTCTTAGTGACAGTTGGCCAAGCTCAAGGCCGCGAGCAGGCGAGATTCGTTCGACACTGACCTCGGGGGCTTGATTACGCGCCGGTACACCGGTGGCAAACTTGGGCTGAAACAGAGAGATCTGGCCCTTATCGTTGGCCACAGCGTGCCAGTCGCCGCCACCTTGCTGAGTCGCGAGCATGCTAGGCGCTTCAAACACAGTAAAGCTTTTGGCAGGTTGCGTGGCAGAGCGATTGAGCAGCCAAAACTCCAGCTCGCCCTGCTCGCTGACGAGATAAACCTGCTGCCCCTGGTCATCAATCCCCATCGACACGGGCGTCACCTGATCCAGTGCTTGCTTACTGTATCCGGTGCGGATCTCAGCATCGGAGAAGAGCGGAAAGACCACGATACCAAGGTAAACAAAGATCAGGACCAATGCCCCAAGCACCAGATTACCCCCGGTCGAGACAGCCGCACGAAACAAGCGATCTTTGATCACTCGCTTAGTATCGCGCTCACGCAAAAAAAAGTTTGCTTTTGCCATCTCTTCTACCTAATCCAATCTCAACCCGTAAGACTATGTCATTTAAGTGACACTAATATGACATCGGTCACTAAACACCGAATTACAACAATCACGCCAAACACAGAAAAAACCAATAAAAAATTAAATAAAATTAGTTATTTAAGCTCGAGATCACAGTAATCACTGCTATAGAAAACTCTATTTAATCTATATTTAATACGATATTTTAACTCAAATGCTATTTATCGCACACTTTGAAATATAACTGTCATAAAAAAACCATACAGTCGCCATCTATAGCCAAGTCTCTCTTGGAGATTAGATCCTACAAATTGCCTTGGTCTTCGTTATCAGTTTTAACGCCATCAGAATGGGAAGGAGCAGCATGAGCGCAGAAAAACTATACAGTGAAAAAGAGCTAAGTTGGTTATCGTTTAACGAGCGCGTGTTGCAAGAAGCGAAAGATAAAACCGTCCCCCTTATCGAACGCATCCGTTTTCTTGGTATCTTCTCTAATAACCTGGATGAATTTTATAAAGTGCGCTTTTCTGATGTAAAGCGTCGTATCATCATTGCTCAAGAGCAAGGCAAAGACGATAACTCCAAGCATCTGTTGTCCAAGATGCAATCGAAAGCACTCAAGCTCAATCAAGAATTTGACGAACTGTATAATGAGCTAATCCTTGAGATGGCCCGTCGGCGGATCTTCTTGGTTAATGAAAACCAGTTAACTGAATCGCAGCAAAAGTGGATTAAGAAGTACTTTAAAAAAGAGGTTCAGCCACATATCTGCCCGCAGTTCATCACCAAAGACACCGACTTGATTCAGTTTCTCAAAGATGAGTATGCCTATATCTCGGTCGAGCTGAAAAAAGGTGACGAGCGTCAGTATGCTTTGATTGAGATCCCAACCGATCAGCTGCCGCGCTTTGTGATGGTGCCAGAGCAGAAGGGCAAACGCCGTAAGACGATTATTCTGCTCGATAATATTATCCGCTACTGTCTCGATGAGCTGTTTGATGGCTTTGTCGAGTATGACGAGCTTCAGGGCCATTCGATGAAAATGACCCGTGACGCTGAATATGACCTGAGCAATGAGGTCGAGCATAGCCTACTCGAGCAGATGTCAGAGGGCATCGATCAGCGCCTCAGCGCGATGCCGGTGCGCTTTGTTTACGAGCGCACCATGCCGCAGGATATGCTCGATATGCTCTGCGATAAGCTACAAATCTCAAACTATGACAGCTTGATCGCTGGTGGTCGTTACCACAACTTTAAAGACTTTATTGGTTTCCCAAATGTTGGCCGTGAGTATCTCGAGAACAAACCCCTACCCCCGATGACCTGCGCCGATTTCGAGGGTCACAAGAATGCCTTTGACGCCATTCGCGCTAAGGATATCTTGCTCTACTATCCGTATCACACCTTTGATCACATCACAGAGTTGGTGCGCCAATCCTCGTTCGACCCTAAAGTGCTGAGCATCAAAATCAACATCTACCGCGTGGCCAAAGACTCACGCCTGATGCACTCGCTGATTGATGCGGTGCACAATGGCAAACAGGTAACGGTGGTGGTTGAGCTTCAGGCACGCTTCGATGAAGAGGCGAACATCGAGTGGGCAAAAGTCCTGACCGATGCTGGGGTGCGGGTTGTGTTTGGTGCGCCGGGCCTGAAGATCCACTCGAAGCTGCTGCTCATCAGCCGTCGCGAAGACAATGAGATTGTCCGCTACGCGCATATCGGTACCGGTAACTTCCACGAGAAAACCGCGCGTATCTATACTGACTTTTCTCTCCTGACTGCTGATGCCGAAATCACCAATGAGGTGCGTAATGTGTTTGATTATATTCAAAACCCTTACCGCCCAGTCAAATTCAACCAGCTGATCGTTTCACCGCGCAACTCTCGTAAGCAGCTATATCGCTTGATTGATGGCGAGATTGCCAATGCCAAAGCCGGTAAAAAAGCGGGCATTACCCTTAAAGTCAACAACTTAGTAGACAAAGGTTTGGTTAATAAGCTGTACGGCGCAAGCAACGCTGGTGTTGAGATCAAGATGATCATTCGCGGAATGTGCTCTTTGGTGCCAGGGGTTGAGGGCATCAGTGACAACATCAAAATCATCAGCATCGTTGACCGCTTCCTTGAGCACCCTCGCGTGATCATCACTGAAAACGCCGGCGACCCTCAAGTGTATATCTCGTCGGCTGACTGGATGACGCGTAATATCGATCACCGGATTGAGGTAGCGGCACCGGTTAAAGATCCTCAGCTAAAACAACGTATTATTGACATCATTGACATCCACTTTACTGATACCGTGAAAGCGCGTGTTATCGATAAAGAAATGACAAACAGTTACGTTGCTCGTGGTAATCGCAAGAAAGTTCGTTCACAATTAGCGATATACGACTACCTTAAACAGGTCGAGAAACAAACGAGAAAGAAGCAGCAGAGTCTGTCACAAGCGCATGAGTCAAAACCAATCTAATACTCCGCCCCCTGGCCGCGATATCGCGGCCATCGATTTGGGCTCCAACAGTTTCCACATGGTCGTGGCGAAAGTCGTCGACCAGGATCTGCAACTTGTCAGCCGCCACAAACAACGGGTGCGTCTGGCTAACGGCCTTGATAGTCACAAAAACCTCGACCACGCCTCGATGGAGCGTGGTCTCGAGTGTCTTGCCATGTTTGCGGAACGCCTTGAGGGCTTTGAGGCGAAAAATGTCCGGATTGCCGCCACTCATACCCTGCGCCAAGCCGCTAACGCGCATATTTTTATTGAGCGAGCGCGCCAAGTGTTGCCCTACCCGATCGAGATCATTCCTGGTGAAGAAGAGGCACGCCTAATCTATATGGGCGTTGCCCACACCCAGATTGAATCAGACACCAAACTGGTGATTGATATTGGTGGGGGAAGTACTGAGCTGATCATAGGTACTGAGTTCGAGCCTCAGTTGGTTAACAGCACGCAGATGGGTTGCGTGAGCTTTAACAATGCCTACTTTGCCAATGGCAAGCTATCGAAAAAGAACTTTGCCAAGGCGTCAATCGCCGCGCAACAGCGGCTCGAGCCTATCTCGCGTAAGTATCGCAAACACGGCTGGAACATTGCTCTTGGCTCGTCGGGAACCATCAAAGCGGTTAGAGAGGTGTTAATTGAGCTTGGCTAC
Organism: Vibrio glycogenivorans; assembly: GCF_051660965.1. Lineage (NCBI taxonomy): Bacteria > Pseudomonadati > Pseudomonadota > Gammaproteobacteria > Vibrionales > Vibrionaceae > Vibrio > Vibrio glycogenivorans. Next base: position 186,524 of record NZ_JBPVIS010000009.1, read on the forward strand.
GAAGATGGCCGCATCACGCTCAAACGCCTCGACAAGCTCATCGACACCTTGTGCCAATGGGATAAGGTTGAGGACATAGACCTCGATGGTCTCAATCCTGAGCGCAAGCCGGTGTTTGCTGCTGGCGTGGCGATCTTGCATGCGATCGTCAAAGACCTAGATATCGAAACCCTGCACTTCTCTGAGGCGGCACTACGTGAGGGGCTGCTGTACGAGATGGAGGAGCGATTTAAGCGCTCAGATATCCGTATGCGCACCACCGAAAGCCTAGCCAAGAAACACCGGGTGGACTTTGACCACGCAGAAGCCGTCAGCCAAACCGCGATGCAACTGCTCAAGCAGGTTAATGGGGACTCTGGAGTCAGCAAAAAAGGCGAGCTGGTGGATATGCTGCGCTGGGCTGCGTTACTGCACGAGGTTGGACTGAGTATTAGCCTCCAAGGCTTCCATCGCCACTCGGCCTATATCCTGCGCCACACCAATATGCCCGGCTTTAACCAAGAGCAGCAGCGTGTCCTCTCAACCCTGGCCCGTTTCCAGCGCAAGGCGCTCAAGCTCAATGAGATGGAGTCGTTCACCCTATTTAAGCGCAAGCACATCATCATTTTGATCCGCCTGTTACGCCTAGCCGCCGTACTCAACGGTCAACGCAACGAAGGCCCGCTACCTGAGCTCACCCTCAAAGCTGATGGCGATGAATGGACGCTAAGCTGCGACGACCCCAACTGGCTAGAAACCAACAAACTGCTTCATGCCGACTTGCTCACCGAGCAAGGTTATTGGGCGTCGGTGGAGTGGCAATTGGAATTCACCGCTTAAGCTTAAGCTTAAGCTCAGGTTCGAGGGGCGGGGACGCTTCGCTACGAGGAGCGAGGTGTCTCGAGGACGTTGAAATTACTGCGCACGCCACTTGTTCCAAAGCGCAAGCCAGGGTAAAGGTGTGGGAGGCTTAACTTCGAGGGGCAAGGATTCGGTGCAGCCATTATGCTGCGCGTCACCATTCGCTCCCCGCAGGACGAAGTCCGTCCTCGCACCCCGCCCCTGTAAGCCTTATAGGCTTATAGGCTTAAGCCAACCTTCTCCAACTCCTGCTGAGCAATCTCCCCGCCGACCGATAGGTAACCGTCCTCTTCAACCAGCGCTTGGCCGTTGCGTGAAAAGATAAAGCGCAGGAACTCCTGCTCGATTGCGCGCAGGGGTTTTTCGGGGTGCTTGTTGACGTAGATATACAAGAAACGTGATAACGGGTACTGGCCCGAGAGAATATTATCGTGCGTTGGGGCGACATAGTCATTCCCTTTCGCCGCAACAGGCACTAAACGGGCGCCAGAGACTTGATAGCCAATTCCTGAGTAGCCGATGCTGGAGATTGACGAGCTGACCGACTGCACCACCGATGACGAGCTGGGCTGCTCGTTAACATTGGCCTTAAAGTCGCCACCGCACAAGGCATTGGCTTTAAAGTAACCATAAGTGCCGGAGACAGAGTTGCGGCCAAACAGCTGCATATGTCGCTCTGCCCAGCGATAATTAAGTCCCAACTCAGACCAACGCTGAACTTGGCTGACTGAGCCACAGCGGAGAGTCACCGAGAAAATGCTGTCGAGATCGGCAAAGTTCAAACCCTGAATGGGGTTATCTTGATGGACAAAGATACCAATCGCATCAATCGCCACACGCAGCTTAGTCGGCGGGTAGCCATGCTCGCGAATAAATGACTCGACCTCGCGCGTGCGCATCACTCGGCTCATGGGTCCAATTTGCGCTGTGCCCTCAATCAGGGCCGGCGGCGCGGTTGATGAGCCAGAGGCCTGGATCTGGATATTCGCGCCCGGGTACAAGCGGCCAAACTCCTCGGCCCATAGGGTCGTCATTCCGGCTAGGGTGTCCGAGCCGACAGAGATCAAACTGCCGGAGATCACCCGCTCTTTCTGGTACTCCACCAACTCGGGATTGGCCCAGCTTACAGATGCGCAAAAGGTGGCGCTAAGCGCCACCAGAATAGTTGGGATAGATAGAACGCTTCGACTACGCAATGAGACGCACCGGAAGAGTAAATGCAAACTCACTGCCCTCGCCGACCTCACTTTGGATGGTAAGGTGTGAATCATGGTGATTGAGCGCATGCTTAACAATCGCCAATCCTAGGCCGCTACCGCCGGTATCTCGAGAACGCGCCTTATCAACACGATAGAAACGCTCCGTCAAACGATGCAGGTGCTGCGGCTCAATGCCATCGCCGGTATCACGCACGCTTAGGTGTGCACCTTGACTGTCCTTATACCAGCTGACATGGATCTCACTGCCATCTGGGGTGTATTTCACCGCGTTGTACACTAGGTTGGAGATCGCACTGCGTAGCTGATCATTGTCGCCAAACACCTTGAGTGCCGTGTCGACATTGAAATGCAGCTTGTGCTCGCGATTGCCACTGAGACTGATCGCCTCTTTCTCCAGCACCTCAAGCATACTAGGCACATCAACTACCTCATCAAGCTCAACATGGCTAGAGGCCTCAATCTTGGACAGTGTCAGCAATTGCTCAACCAGGCTATTCATACGGCTAAGCTGCTCGGTCATCACACCATGCGCCTTGGGCCACATTGGTCCGACTACCATATCAGGGTCGGCCGTCATCTCTAGGTAACCCTGGAGCACCGTCATTGGCGTGCGCAGCTCATGCGAAACGTTGGCAAAGAAGTTGCGGCGCATGCCTTCAAGCTGCTTGATCTGGCTGACATCACGCACCACCATCAATAGCTCGCCCTCAGTGTAAGGCACGATACGCAGCTCAAGGATCCGCTCAACATTAAGCGGTGAGCACATCTCCAAAGGCTCTGAGAAGTTACCCTTATTGAGGTACTTGATAAAGTCTGGGGTACGAATCAAATTAGTGATCGGTTGGCCGGTATCATCAGGCCAGCGAAAACCCAGCAGATGCTGAGCTAACTTGTTACACCAAACAATATTCCCTTCACCACGAAATACCACCACCGCATCGGGCAGCGATTCCGCACCGTTACGAAAACGGCGGATCAGATTTGTCAGCTCTTTGCGCTTGCGACGAGTGCGCTGCTGCATGCGATACACACCATTGAACACCCCTTCCCAAGGGCCTGAGCCCGCCGGTGGTGTCAGGCGCTTATCATCATAAAGCCACGCTGAAAAGCGCACTAGATTGTTTAGATTCCAAAGCAACAAAACCGCGGTTGCCAAAAACAGCAGCCACGGCATATAACCGAAGATTGCCCCAAGGATCACCCAAGGGCTATAAAAAAAAGCCAGCACCCATGCCAGCTTCTTCCACGTCAAACGTTCTACCACTTATGTCTCCAAGTGTGTTTACGCTTTTGTTGAGAAACGGTAGCCCGCGCCTCGAACAGTTTGGATCAGCTTATCGTGACCTGCAGTCTCAAGCGCCTTACGCAGGCGACGGATGTGTACATCCACCGTACGGTCTTCAACGTAAACGTTGGTGCCCCAGACGTTGTTCAGCAGCTGTTCACGGCTGTATACGCGCTCTTGGTGCGTCATAAAGAAGTGCAGCATCTTAAACTCAGTTGGGCCCATATCGATAGGATCTTCGCCCGAGGTAACGCGGTGAGAAACTGGGTCTAGCTTAAGACCTTGTACGTCAATCACTTCTTCCAGTGCCGTTGGCGTAACGCGGCGGATCACCGCTTTAAGGCGTGCCACCAACTCTTTTGGTGAGAATGGTTTGGTGATGTAATCATCAGCGCCGACTTCAAGGCCGCGCACTTTATCTTCTTCTTCACCACGTGCCGTTAGCATCACAACCGGAATGTTGCGCGTCAACTCTTCACGCTTCATGTGCTTGATAAAGTTGATACCGCTGCCACCAGGGAGCATCCAATCTAACAAGACAAGATCAGGGTACGGTTCAGCCAATTTGTCCACTGCGGTGTCGTAATCTTCCGCTTCAACAGCTTGATAGCCTTTCTGTTCAAGTACGAAGCACAACATCTCGCGAATTGGAGCTTCATCCTCAACCACCAGGATCCTTCTAGACATGTTTGAATAACCTTATAACTGAATTATTTCTAGGGTGAAACACCCTGCAACTGTGAGCATTATTACCATTCATTATGACACTTTTGTGACCCTTGCAAACAAATTTTAATATAACTGTCTCTGCAAGTTCATCTATGCCATCGTCTCAGCTAAGTGTTTGAACCAATGTCATGAAATGACCCGAATTGCACCATCAGGCTGCGTGATTTTCGCTACAGGGCAGATTGTGTACCTGACCCGTTTTTCACAAATCCGATAGGACAAAGCGATATAAAACCCCTATTATTGGAGCCCCATTTCAGAGACTGAGAACAATTATGTGGTTTAAAAACTGCCTTGCTTATCGTTTTAACCGTGACATTACCTTTAACGCTGAACAGTTAGAACAACAACTTCAAGAGTTCCGCTTCACCCCTTGTGGTAGCCAAGACAAACAGAAATTTGGCTGGGTGCACGCGCTGGGCAAACACGGTGACATGATGACTCACGTTTCTGAGAACCGCATCCTGATCTGTGCCAAGAAAGAAGAAAAGATGCTGCCAGCCTCAGTGATCAAAGACTCGCTTGCCGCCAAAGTAGATGCCCAAGAAGCCCAAGAAGGTCGCCCTCTGAATAAAAAAGAGAAGGACAACCTAAAAGAAGACATCATCATGGACCTGCTGCCACGTGCCTTTAGTCGCAGTGCCCTGACCTATGTGCTGATCATGCCAAAAGAGGGCTTTGTTCTGGTCGATGCCGGCAGCAGTAAAAAAGCAGAAGATGTGTTGGCCCTACTGCGTAAAACCATGGGCAGCCTACCAGTTGTTCCAGCACTGCCAGAAAAACCGATCGAAAATACCCTCACTGACTGGGTTAAAAATGGTGACACCCCTGCTGGCTGGCAGATGCTTGATGAGGCCGAGCTGAAGTCGGTATTGGAAGAAGGCGGTATTATCCGCTGTAAGAAGCAAGAGCTGACCACAGATGAGATCCGCGCGCACATCGAGTCCGACAAGATGGTGACTAAGCTGGCACTTAACTGGCAGGATCGCCTTGAGTTTGTGTTAGCGGAAGATGGCAGCATCAAGCGCCTGAAATACTCAGACGAGCTGAAAGATCAGAACGACGATATTCCACGTGAAGATCAAGCAGCACGCTTTGATGCTGACTTCTCTTTGCTGTGTGGCGAATTCAGCGCCTTCTTGCCAAGCCTGTTTGAGGCACTTGGTGGTCTAAGTCAGCCAAACGCATAGTGGGATAGAGGCGGGGTACGGGTTGACTCGCAAATAACGGCTAACTTCAAGCAAGCCAATGTGAAAGTTCAACAGCCCCTAATCAGCATCATTCATAATCGAATATAAAAAACGCCAGCGATGATCGCTGGCGTTTTACTTTGTGAAGCTAGAGCGTCACAGTGAGTGGCGGCTCTGGTACTTCCAAGAAACACGCTATCACTCGGTACAATTCTCCCTCTGCGACGGTGATTTTGCCGTTAGACTCGATGGCTAAACGACACGCCTTGACGAACTCGCGTCGTTGAAGGGGTTTAAGTTGCAGCAACAGCTCCAATGCAGCACGACTTAAGCGCCAGTTGTTATTTGGTTCAACTAGCGTGGTTTCTGCAAATCCAAGCGAGGTGAGCGAGGTGTTAAACGCTCGTTGCGCGCCCTCTCGTTCTGAATGAGTGACCCAAGCTAATTCTCTTAGCAGCCAGTGAACGCTTTCTTCGAGTTGTTTTAAGGTCTTGTTGTGGCGAGTGGAAGCCAATGATGCAATGAGCTGCTTTTCCAGCAAGTTAATGATGCACCATTCACCCAGTGAGTAGTAATTATTGGTTTTAGACAATTCTCGCAGAACTTCGCAAAATCTGGCTTTCTGACCCTCACCCATTGATTTAAGCGCAGGGATAGAAAGCTCGAGTAGAGGAAGCCTCAAGTGCGTTGGTAAATCGTAATCCAACCACGGCAATAGTTTGGCATGCGAGGCTATTGAAATATGACCTTTGATCATCTCACGTTGTATGTCACTTCCGTCAAAGATGAGTAGGAATGCAATAAAACGAGAACTGTAGGGTTCACGTGCAATGTCTAGCAAGTCTTGAGGTAATTGACTAATAAGCTGTAAACCTGTTTCACATAGCTCTGCGGACGTTGGGGCGACCCCTTGTGTTTCATGGCCGCGAGAACCAACGTCGGCATTAGACGCAAATCCACTGACTTGTTCACTTGCAAACGCTGAAGCGTTGCTGTGACTTTTGCTCAAGAAGCTGCCATCCCAAGTAGGCTCGATACGACGGATTCGCTCTTTCAAGGGTGGGTGAGTAGCGAAGAGGCCGTTGAAACCATACAAACTACTTTGGCCAAACATCATGTGGCTCATTTCGCCGCTCTCTTGCGCATTCAGGCTAGAGCCAGATGCGTGAGCGCCAATCTTCTTCAGAGCACCTGAAATACCTTGATCATTGCGCGTAAACTGCACCGCACTCGCATCCGCCAAAAACTCGCGTTGTCGTGAGATAGCGGCTCTGATCATTGAGCCAAATAGAGTGCCGGCCCAACCTACCACGACACACACCATCGCGATCAATAAAACGACTATGATGCCTTTATTATCAGAATCAGAATCAGAAGATTTTGATTTTTTGGATGGGCGGCTTGGATGGCGCATACTGTCGAGAACTAGGTGACCCAATTCCGCAATACAAGTAATACCGAACAAAACACCAATCAAGCGGGTGTTCAAGCGCATATCGCCATTTAGTACGTGGCTGAACTCATGGGCAATGACGCCTTGCAGCTCATCACGAGAAAAGCTGTCTAGCGCACCTTGAGTCACACCGATGACGGCATCATCAATGCTCATGCCTGCTGCGAAAGCGTTTATACCACGCTCTCCCTCCATAACATAAACAGGAGGGACGGGAATGCCAGATGCAATTGCCATCTCCTCGACTACATTAAGCAACTGACGATGTTTTGTGTCCGTCGTATTCGAGGAAATAAGTTTCCCGCCAATACTCTCAGCAACGCCGCGACCGCCATTGGAAGTAAGCTCAGATAAGCGGACCTTCGAACAGAGTGCGATAATCAGTGCCACGCCTGTAAAACACAACAAGGTATAACCGATAGCGGTTAGTTCATCATACGGTTCCCCAGTGACTACGTAATAGATAGTAATCGACAAAACGCTGACCGAACTAGCGATAATGAATACTGCTAAGGAAAACAGGAACACCAAAAGCCCAGTACGCTTACGCGCGCTATCTTGATGATCAAAAAAGTTCATTAGAATTCAACCTTAGGCGCTTCCTGGATTGCTTCACTATCGGCAAACTCCAGCAGCTCACCGTCTTGGAAGCCAAACATATTGGCAAACAAAACCGTTGGGAAACTCTGCTTGTAAGTGTTGTAACTAGTCACAGTATCGTTAAAGGCTTGGCGAGAAAACGCAACCTTATTCTCTGTACTGGTCAGCTCTTCCTGTAGCTGAGTCATGGTATCGTGGGCTTTCAGCTCTGGGTAAGCCTCAACGACAACATTTAACCTACCGAGTGCATTTTGTAGCATTCCTTCAGCTTGTGCCAGTTGGCTGATAGCCGCACTGCTGTCTGGCGCATCACTTGCTGCTTTCAAGCCTGACATCGCTTGGTTACGCGCTTTGATGACCCCCTCAAGGGTTTCTTTTTCATGCGCCATGTAGCCTTTCGCGGTGCTAACAAGGTTTGGGATCAGGTCGTAACGACGTTTTAGCTGGATCTCAATCTGAGCAAAGCTGTTTTTGAAGCGATTACGTTGGGTCACTAGTTTGTTGTAAATACTGACCACAAACATCGCGATAAGCAAAACGATAAGTAAAACAATGCCGATAAAAATAAGGAGTGAAGTCATAGTTAGTTCCATATTTGTGAATATACCGGAGCGTTATATAGGTACATGAGATATATAGCAAATTTGTTCTGTATCGCATATTTATTGGTGCGGATAAGATCTAATTTAGGGCGCCGACAAACAATGAGAGTCCGAATATAAATCGAACCAATCCAGCCACTCTTTCAACTACGTGGATGGCGCTTGATAAGGGCCTTTGCACGCTGTGGTGAGTTCCTTTTTCAGGGAAGGGCTGCGCAAGCCCTGAGTTCCTTCACCTCTCCGCTCACTTCAATTGCTATACTTTTAGCGCTATCTCGCGTAAAATTTGCGCCCCGGATCCCATTGGGTGGGATCGGCCTGACTTGTGATCAGAAACTAGAGAATTGAAGCAATGACAACTCAAACCCCTTTTGTACCGGAGCTTTTGTCTCCAGCCGGTAGCCTTAAGAACATGCGCTACGCGTTCGCCTATGGAGCGGATGCCGTTTATGCAGGCCAACCTCGTTACAGCCTACGCGTACGTAATAACGAGTTTAACCACGAGAACCTGAAAATCGGTATCGATGAGGCGCATGCGCTGGGTAAAAAGCTATATGTGGTGTGTAATATCCAGCCACATAACTCAAAGCTAAAGACCTTTATCCGCGACCTTAAGCCTGTGGTAGAGATGGGCCCCGACGCGCTGATTATGTCTGACCCTGGCCTTATCATGATGGTGCGTGAGGCGTTCCCTGAGATGCCTATACACCTGTCGGTTCAAGCAAACGCGGTCAACTGGGCAACGGTTAAGTTTTGGGCAACCCAAGGGGTTGAGCGCGTGATCGTCTCGCGCGAGTTGTCATTAGAAGAGATCGAAGAGATCCGCAAAGAATGTCCAGAGACTGAGATCGAAGTCTTTGTCCACGGCGCGCTCTGTATGGCCTACTCGGGTCGCTGCCTACTATCTGGTTACATCAACAAGCGCGATCCAAACCAAGGTACCTGTACCAACGCGTGTCGTTGGGAGTACAAGGTTGAGCAAGGCACCGAGAGTGACTCTGGCCAGATCGTTGAAAAGTACACGCCAGAAGCTCAAGCGATTGAAGTTGCCGATGAGCGCCCTGAGACCACCATTGGTCGCGGTAAGCCAAGCGACGAGGTCGTACTATTGTCTGAGAGCCATCGTCCTGAAGAGAAGATGGCGGCGTTTGAAGACGAGCATGGCACCTACATCATGAACTCTAAAGACCTGCGTGCTATCCAGCATGTAGAGCGCCTGACAAAAATGGGTGTCCACTCGCTGAAGATTGAGGGTCGCACCAAGTCGTTCTACTACTGTGCACGTACCGCTCAGGTTTATCGCAAAGCCATCGATGATGCCGTGGCTGGTCGCCCGTTTGATGAGTCTTTGATGACCACCCTAGAGAGCCTAGCCCACCGCGGTTACACTGAAGGCTTCCTGCGTCGTCACACTCACGATGCCTACCAAAACTATGACTACGGCTACTCTGTCTCTGATACACAGCAGTTTGTGGGTGAGTTCACTGGCAAGCGCCGTGGCGCGATGGCTGAGGTTGAGGTGAAGAACAAGTTTGTGGTTGGCGATACGCTTGAGCTTATGACGCCAAAAGGCAACGTAGTGTTCACCCTAGAAGCGATGGAAAACCGCAAGTCAGAAGTGATTGACGATGCTAAAGGCAACGGTCACTTTGTCTATATCCCTGTGCCAGAGGACTTGGATCTCGATTTTGCCCTGCTGATGCGCAACCTAGACTCAGGTCAAGATACTCGCAACCCAACGGGTAAGTAATATGGCTCTGCTGATCACCGATAAATGCATCAACTGCGATATGTGTGACCCTGAGTGCCCGAATGGTGCTATCACCATGGGCGACTCGATCTTTGAGATCGACCCGGTGTTGTGTACCGAGTGTAAGGGGCACTATGACAAGCCAACTTGTCAGTCGGTGTGTCCAATCACTAAGTGCATTATTACCGATCCCAACCATGTTGAGACCGAAGAGCAGCTATTGGAGAAGTTCGTCATTATCCAAGGTCTTGCTGAATAATTGCAGGCGCTCAAATAGAAAAAGGCTCATCAAGGATGAGCCTTTTTTGTACCTGCCCTGCGTCATTTTCTGCTAATCGTTATCGATAGGTCGGCTGGTGACATAGTTTACAGATTGATATGAACGACTTATGTACCAGAGACGCTCTTTGCAATCGGAAATATGTTGCAGTAGAGCTCTTTTTCATACTGATGCTCAAGCTGCTCGCGCCAATTCACCGCATTGCTCACTGGCAGCAGAAAAAAGTCCTCGCGAGACATATCTGTCACGAACGCAAAGCCGTGTTGCATCATCTCAAAGTGAACATCATGCACAAACCCCATGGTAAAGCGGGTCCGTCCCGTCAGATGGCTGACATCCTTTCTCGACATTGTGATGGCCTTGGTCTCGTTTCCGTAACGCGCCTTCAACCACCCAGCAAATTCTTTTGCACAAACCATAGTCATGGGATTGTCCTCAAGTTAATGAATCGATAGGAAGTAAGCCTTGCCTGCCTATCAACTCCTCACCTAATTCACCTTAATCGATAACTGCTTCTCTACCTGGCCATTGTTAGATATTTATAGCGGTCAAGTCACGGGGTCAAAATACCGACCCATGGGCTCGCCGTATGGGGTAACAGAGTTAAACAATAAGGTGCTGATTTTCTCGTTTCATTTTAACATTAGGAAATGATCGAAAATTTCTCCACGGCAAAATTGTCTCTAATTTGAACACCTTGAAATATTTTTTTACTCAGTTGCCCGCGATCAATGCCTGGCACTGGGGCGGCATGATCTTTTTATAACCACGCTTGGGATCTTTTTTCGCGGTTGACTTGGGGCGAACTACCGGTACTGACTGGGGGAACCAACTGTCAAGCTCAGCCCCACAACCACTGCCCTGCGGCGGTGGCCGCTGGGCGCGACAGTTATGACTTCCCTCCGGGCAATGCAGGCGCACATGCATGTGATAATGGTGCCCCCACCAAGGACGCACCTTACGTAGCCAATCCTTGTCCTCTCCAGCCTCTAGACACAACTGCTTCTTTATCACAGGGTGAACAAAGATACGCGCCACTTGCTTGCTATTGGCCGCCGTGCGAAACAAAGTCAGGTGCGAGGGCTGCCAGTGCTCTGATTGAATCGTGTAGTAATCCAGGTCAACTAAACTGACTGGCTGAGGCGAGGCAAGCTGCTCTTGCTGCCAAGGCTTGGCGTTCATCTGCAACCAAATATCAATATCGAGACCGGTTTGATGGCTGGTATGGCCGGAAGAGAACTGCCCGCCACGTGGCAAGGACATATCCCCGACCAGCAGACTTAGCTGAGTCTGCGCATAGACCTGCTTGGCCAGAGACTCAACAAAGCCCACCGCCTCAGGGTGAGCAAAATTACGCCGCATTTGACTGCGCAGCACCTGATACCCTTCCCCATCCACCGGCAAGGCCTTAGCGCCGATGACACAACCGTTCGCATAGGTGCCGATAGACTGCGCTGGGTCGCTGGTTGGTGAGATAGCCAACTCCCAAGGAGAGGCATTACTATATGAAGCAAAGAACAGCAAAGACATAAACGCAGAAAAAACCAATAACCATCCACTAGCACGCTTATCCATCGTCCCCTCCTTGGCCTATGACGATTCGGTAATGTTCCCTTATCATAGTCGCTGACGACGTTAAGTGCGGTGAAGATAACTGCGACATAGACTGCTTTGCTTATTAATGGGGGTAGCGCATGGGCAGTCCATCAGCGTAAATCTTTATTGGCAAGCAAGCATCGTCTCTAGCGGGTGATCCTCATATCAGCGTATAATCATCCGACTACGCTATATATTAAAGGCCTGTCATGACCTCCTGCTACCAAAACTTCCTCACCCCGATTGGCCTGCAAGCAATCAGTGATGCTGAGTTGATTCAACCATTGTGGAGTGGTTATGGTGAGTTAGTGCGGCAAAGAGTGGCAGGCGAAAGTTCAAGCGTTGTGATCAAACACGTAAAGTTACCCGAAGAGCGAGTCCACCCACGCGGATGGAATAACCCACGTTCACATCAGCGAAAACTGCGCTCTTACCAGGTTGAATCAAATTGGTATCAGCACTATTGCCAAGATATCGATCCTCGTTGCCCTACACCGCGCTCACTGCGCACATTTTCCACCAGAAGTGAGTGGCTAATGATCATGGAAGACCTTGCTGTTAAGGGCTTCAGTGTCACGAGCAGCACTCAGTCAACCGAGCCTCAGCAGAGTGCTTGCTTGTATTGGCTGGCTAACTTTCACGCTAAATATATCCATCATCATCCAAATCAACTCTGGCCATCGGGGACCTATTGGCATTTGGCTACTCGCCCTGATGAACTCGCCAGCCTGGCGGATTCACCCCTCAAACGAGCAGCACCAGCACTGGATTCTTGCCTCGCTCATGCTCCGTTTCCAACCCTTGTGCACGGCGATGCCAAGCTGGCTAACTTTTGTTTTACGCCAGATGGCACACGCGCAGCAGCGATCGACTTTCAGTATGTCGGCAAAGGATGTGCAATGAAGGATGTGGCTCTATTTATGAGCAGCGCTGTGCCACCCGAGCAATGTGCATCGCAAGAGCAGCCGCTACTCGATAGCTACTTTGCTCATTTGCGCGATGCAATTCGCCACTATCAACCCGACCTCTACCCTGATGCCGTTGAGCAAGCCTGGCGGCCACTCTTTGCTATCGCGTGGGCCGACTTTCAGCGCTTTATCAAGGGCTGGAGCCCGGAGCATTGGAAGATAAACCCTTATACCGAGGAACTTACTCGGCGGGCTTTGCAGCAATTAGAAGCGTATCAAGACGACAATTAACGCTTAACCCTCGCCATGTAGTAAGTACTTACATACTCACCATCACGAAAACATGAGCACTGCGCCTCACCCTCGATTTCAAAGCCAAACTTTTGATAGCAGGCGATGGCGGCTTGGTTGTCGCTGTTAACTTCAATTTGCACGCGTTTGATTTGCAGCCAGTTATCCGCTAAATCGAGTACCGTCTCAATAAGCTTGCTCGCGATGCCAAGGCGATGAAACTGGTCATGAACACCGATCCCAAAGGTTGCGCAGTGGGCAGTGCGTGGGTTTTGTGAGTGCTCAAAGCCGATGTTACCTACTACTCGGCCATCAATCTCAGCCACGAAGGAATACAATCCCGCGGGCATCGATTCTAGGCGCTGCTGCCACATCACCGGGGATGGATGGGGCAACTGCAGGGTATGGCGTTGAGCCTGAGGCTGAGAGTAGATATCACACAGAGCCGCAGCATCTGAGGTTAAGCTAGGGCGAATAACAATTTCCATAATACAACCAAATTTCCTTACCTTTCTTAACCTTATACCTAACTCAATCGGCTTAATCAATCGACAATGTCATACATACTGAGGCGTGATCGGAGGCAAACTGGTCGTGACTAAAATCCGGCGATACTAGGTGCTGGTCATAAACGCTCACTATCTCGACTTGAGCCTGACGTAGGGCACTATCAGGAACACACGCTTGTGAGACCAAGATATAGTCGATGATATTACCTGTTTCACCGTAGTAATGGGTTGCCGGGCGCTTGCCATCTAGCGTGCGCTGCAAAAGATAGCTATCGGACAGTAGTCCACTCTTGGTTAAGCAGGCTAGCTCGGGTTGTGCCAAGTCCTGATTGAAATCCCCCATCACGACACAGGCTCGCGCAAATTGGCTTTGCATATTTTCTACATAGTGAGTGAGTACTTGCGCTTCACTTCCGCGTTGCATGGTAGACATCCAGCGCCCCATCTCCCTCGCTTGCTCAGCCAACTGCGCTGACTGGTCTTGATTGACCTCTAGCATCGCTCGCTTGGATTTGAGATGAACCACGATAACATCGAGTAGGCCAAGCTTGGGCGTCACAATCGTGCAGTGCAAAGGGACACGACTAAAACGAAAGCCAGCCGGCATTACCCCAATATGACCAGAGCCAATCTGGCCAGCAATAACACATTGACGCTCAACGATAGGCAGACGTGAGGCAAGCGCCACAGGTGGATGCGAGTAGACGTAATCAGACTCGATGACCGGCTGAGATAAACAAGCAAAATAGGGGTAACCTAATCTAGCGCACTGAGCCTTGAGCTCGGCTGGGCTAAACACCTCTTGAAAGCCAATAATATCGGCATTCAACTGCCTGATATGCGTATCCAGCCAACGCTGCTTTGCCTGCCACTGCTGCTGGTCATAGATATTATCAAACTGGTAATAGGCGTTCGGCGGCGCTAAGTAATTGAGCAAGTTCAGCGTGGCGATACGCAGGGTGGTATCGCCGCTAGCGGTATATTGCAAGGGAGCTCCTTGATGCTAAAACCTTCCTCTAGCCTACAACAGATAGAAAAAAACCGCTGCGTTTGGCAGCGGTTTTTCAATTATGTATCGAAAGACAGTGAGCTTACGGCAGTTCGTCGAGCTCTTCGCCTTCTTTATCGATCTGTGGTGGCATAAGGTGTTCTTTTTGAATACCCAGTTTCAGCGATAGCGCCGATGCCACGTAGATAGATGAGTAAGTACCCACAGTGATACCTAGCAGCAATGCCAGAGCAAAGCCGTGGATCATCGCCCCGCCAAGGGTAAACAGCGAGATCACCACAAACATGGTGGTACCCGAGGTGATCAAGGTACGGCTCAAGGTTTGAGTAATTGAGCTGTTAATAACCTCAGCTGGCTCACCCTTACGCATTTTGCGGAAGTTCTCACGGATACGGTCAAACACAACGATGGTATCGTTGAGTGAGTAACCGACCACGGTCAGAAGTGCCGCTACGATAGTGAGGTCAACCTCAACCTCAAGCAATGAGAACACGCCCAAGGTTATGATCACGTCGTGCGCCAGGGCTAATACAGCGCCAGCAGCAAGACGCCACTCAAAGCGGATCGACACATAGATCAAGATACAGATCAATGACACCAAGATTGCAAGGCCACCAGCCTCAGTCAGCTCATCACCCACGTTCGGGCCAACAAACTCGATACGACGCATCTCAACGTCTTCACCGGTACCGGTTTCAATCGCGGTCAGGATTTGGTTGCCCAACATCTCACCCGACATATCATCGCGTGGACGCAGACGCACCATCACATCGCGCGCAGAACCAAAGTTCTGCACAGTTGCATCGCCAAAGCCTTGTGCATCAAGCGCTTCACGGATCTCCTCTAGATTAGCCGGCTGATCAAAGCCGACCTCAATCAGAGTACCACCGGTGAAATCCAGGCCCCAGTTAAGCCATTTGGTAGATAGCGTAGCAAATGCCGCACCAATCATTAACACAGATAAGATGAAGGCCATCTTAGACCAACGCATAAAGTCGATGGTTTTATCTGCTTTTAGAATCTGAAACATACTAATTCCCAGCCTTAGATCGACAGTTTGCTGATACGCTTGCCGCCGTACAGTAGGTTAACCACACAACGTGTGCCTACAATAGCGGTAAACATTGAGGTCAAGATACCAATCGACAGTGTCACGGCGAAGCCTTTAATCGCACCCGTACCCACAGCGAATAGGATAATCGCAGTGATAAGCGTGGTGATGTTGGCATCGGCAATGGTACTGAACGCGTTGGCATAGCCTTGGTGAATCGCTTGCTGAGGATTGCGTCCATCACGCAGCTCTTCACGGATACGTTCAAAGATCAGCACGTTAGCATCGACCGCCATACCGACAGTCAGAACGATACCGGCGATACCTGGCAGCGTCATGGTTGCCCCTGGGATCATCGACATTACACCAATAATCAATACCAGGTTTACGGCTAGCGCTGCGTTAGCAATCACACCAAACTTACGGTAGTAGAACAGGGTAAACAGCATTACTGCGACCATGCCCCAGATACACGCCTGAACACCCATATCGATGTTCTGCTGACCCATAGATGGGCCGATGGTGCGCTCTTCAACAATCGAGATTGGTGCAATCAGAGCACCCGCGCGCAGCAATAGCGCCAGGTTGTGCGCTTCAGCAGCAGAGTCAATACCAGTGATACGGAAGCTACGACCAAGAGCCGACTGAATCGTCGCTTGGTTGATCACCTCTTCGTGCTTAGTCAGGATGACCTTGCCTTCTGGTGTCTTGCGACCACTGTCTTTGTACTCAGCGAATACCGTTGCCATCAGCTTACCGATATTCTGGCGCGAGAACGCCGACATCTTGTTGCCACCTTCACTATCAAGCGAGATGTTTACTTGAGGACGACCGTACTCATCCACGCTTGAGCTCGCATCGGTGATGCTTGAGCCGCCAAGGATAACGCGTTTTTTGACCACAACAGGACGACCATCGCGATCTTGCTTCACCTCACTACCGGCAGGCACGCGACCTGCTGCAGCGGCGGCGAGATCAGCCTGATTATCGACTTCACGGAACTCCAGCGTTGCGGTTGCACCAAGGATTTCCTTAGCACGCGCCGTGTCTTGAACACCCGGCAGCTCAACCACGATACGGCTGGCACCTTGACGCTGTACTAGCGGCTCAGCCACACCCAGTTCGTTAACACGGTTACGCAAGATGGTGATGTTCTGCTCAACCGCGTAGTTGCGGATCTCTTGCAGACGCGTCTCGTTAAAGGTAGCCACCAAGGCAAAACGACCATTTGAATCAGAGTCGATAAAGGTCATGTCTGGGTGGTTAGACTCAAGAACGCGCTTAGCATCAGCCAGTTGTTCACCATCACGCAGCAAGACCTCAACCGTGTCTTTGCCTTGTGGGCGAATCGCGCGGTAGCGAATACGCTCATCACGCAGTTCAGTGCGGAACGCTTCTTCTTGTTGTGAGATAAGACGAGCCATTGCTGCATCCATATCCACTTCCATTAGGAAGTGCACACCACCGCGCAGGTCGAGACCCAGCTTCATCGGTGCAGCACCAATCGCTTCAAGCCAATTTGGTGTCGCTGGTGCAAGGTTTAACGCAACGATATTATCGCTACCCATTGCCTGTGCGACGACATCACGCGCGCTGAGCTGGGTATCGGTATCATTGAATCGAACCAGAATGGATCCATTTTCTAGGGCAATGGATTTATGAGAGAGTTGCTCTTCTTCAAGAGCACGAGTGACAGCATCCAGCGTTGACATATCTACAGAGGCACCACGTGCCCCTGTAACTTGAATAGCCGGATCTTCACCGTAAATATTAGGAAGTGCGTACAAGGCCGCAATTGCGATGGTGAAGACCACCATCAAGTACTTCCATAATGGATAACGGTTTAACACAGCGAGGATCCTTATGCTGTTTTATAGAGACTTGATGGTGCCTTTAGGTAGCACAGCAGTCACGAAATCTTTCTTGATCACAACTTCGTTATTAGCGTTTAGCTCAAGCGCGATGTAATCGTTGTCTTCAGCGATTTTAGTAATTTTACCCACTAGGCCACCGCTGGTTAGTACCTCGTCGCCTTTGCCCATCGACGCCATAAGGTTCTTGTGCTCTTTCACGCGCTTAGACTGTGGGCGGTAGATCATGAAGTAGAAGATAACCGCAAACATACCTAGCATGATTAGCATTTCGAAACCGCCGCCTGCTGGTGCGCCTTCTGCTGCTGCGTGAGCTTGAGAAATAAACATAAACTGTCCTCGTTATTTTTTGTAGATAATCCAATCACATTGGGTAACGCCACCTTATTTTCAAGTCACAGCGTGGTTAAAAACAAGGTGGCGTCACAAAATCTTATGAATTTTCCGCTTCTAGCTTACCAAGAGAAGGAACCTCTTGGTTGCGACGAGCGTAAAACTCTTCAACAAACTGGTCGAAACGATCTTCTTCAATCGCGCGACGAATGCTCTCCATCAGGCGCTGGTAGTGGCGCAGGTTGTGGATCGTATTCAGGCGCGCACCCAAGATCTCGTTACAACGGTCTAGGTGATGCAAGTAAGACTTCGAGTAGTTCTTACAGGTGTAGCAATCACACTCTGGATCGAGTGGCGTCGTGTCCGTCTTGTGCTTCGCGTTACGGATCTTAATCACACCGCCCGTCACAAACAGGTGACCATTACGCGCGTTACGCGTTGGCATTACGCAGTCAAACATATCGATGCCGCGGCGCACACCCTCAACCAAGTCTTCTGGTTTGCCGACACCCATTAGGTAGCGTGGCTTATCCTCTGGAAGCTGAGGTGTGGTGTGCTCAAGCACGCGGTGCATCTCTTCTTTTGGTTCACCGACAGCAAGACCACCAACAGCATAACCGTCGAAACCAATCTCAGTTAGGCCTTTTACCGACACATCACGCAAGTCTTCGTAAACACTGCCCTGAACAATACCAAATAGGTTGTTCGGGTTGTCTAGCTTATCGAAGTGGTCGCGTGAGCGCTGTGCCCAGCGCAGTGACATCTCCATCGATTTCTTCGCTTCATCGTGCGTCGCTGGGTATGGCGTACACTCATCGAAGATCATCACGATATCAGAGCCAAGGTCTTTTTGGATCTCCATCGACTTCTCAGCGTCCATAAAAATCTTGTCACCGTTTACCGGGTTACGGAAGTGCACACCCTCTTCGGTGATCTTACGCATCGCACCTAGGCTGAAGACCTGAAAACCGCCTGAATCGGTCAGGATAGGACCTTGCCAGTTCATAAAGTCGTGCAGGTCACCGTGCATCTTCATGATCTCTTGACCTGGGCGCAGCCATAGGTGGAAAGTGTTACCTAGCAGAATTTCTGCACCGGTCTCTTTCACTTCCTCTGGCGTCATGCCTTTTACTGTACCGTAGGTACCCACTGGCATAAAGGCTGGGGTTTGCACTGTGCCACGCTCAAAGGTCAATTGACCACGGCGAGCATGACCGTTGGTTTTCTTAAGTTCGTACTTTAACTTCACGAATCCTCCAATTGTCAGAGAAACAGTCTGACGGTTAAATTAGGCCAAAGCCTGCTAAGGAGTGGTCGCTTTCCATGCGAGATAACCGGCTCTAGCCTCTACCCTAGCCTACTGCTAGCACTCGTAAACTGTGCGCAAGATTACGCGCTAATTATGACAGTTCTAGTTGGTCTTTTTCTCGATAAACATAGAATCGCCATAACTAAAGAAGCGGTACTGATTGTCCACCGCGTGCTGATACGCCCGCATGGTGTTCTCGTAACCGGCAAAGGCACTCACCAGCATGATCAAGGTCGACTCTGGTAAGTGGAAATTAGTGATCAAGCAATCGATCAATTGGAACTGATAGCCTGGGTAGATAAAGATCTCGGTATCGCCAAAGAAAGGCACCAGCTCTGTGCCATTTTTCACTGCGTCTTGAGCAGCACTCTCAAGTGAGCGCACTGAGGTGGTGCCTACTGCGATCACGCGGCCGCCGCGTGCTTTAGTGGCCTTGATGGCATCCACCACCTCCTGCGTCACCTCAACATACTCAGCATGCATATGGTGCTCAAGCACATTATCGACCTTCACTGGCTGGAAGGTACCGGCGCCAACGTGCAGCGTCACGTAGGCAAGCTCAGCGCCTTTGGCCTTAATCTTGTCGAGTAGCACCTCATCAAAGTGCAGACCCGCGGTTGGCGCAGCCACTGCGCCTGGCTTGGCGTTGTAAACCGTTTGATAGCGCTCTTTATCCGAGTCTTCATCAGGACGGTCGATGTACGGCGGCAGCGGCATATGACCGACTTGCTCTAGGATCTCAAGCACGGTTTTGTCGGATTGAAACTCAAGCTCAAACAAGGCGTCGTGACGCGCCACCATCAGTGCTTGATACTCATCGCCTTCACCGAGCAGAATCGTTGAGCCAGGTTTTGGTGATTTTGAGCAGCGCACATGAGCAAGGATACGCTTGTCATCCAGCATGCGCTCCACCAGCACCTCGAGCTTACCACCAGAGGCCTTGCGACCAAACATACGCGCTGGGATCACTCGGGTGTTATTGAACACAATCAAGTCGCCCTCGCGCACTTGCTCGAGTACATCGGTAAAGGTTCCATCGGTCAACTCACCACTATTCCCGTTCAGCTGCAGCAAACGACTGGCCGTGCGCTGTGGGTTAGGATAGCGAGCAATCAGCTCATCTGGGAGCTCAAAATGAAAGTCAGATACTTGCATGGGAAAATCTTCTACCGTTGGGTTAATCGTCAAGCGGGTTTGTCGCAGCAGCGCAGTATACAACAAGCGATGGGGGATATCACCCTCTTAGCTTGCGCTAAGTCGAGTAAAAAAACCGCACTGTCAGGGCATGTCGAGAGGATTAATTCAACGCCTAGAACGCGTGAATTTACCTAGCTAGCAGCAAGTTGATACAAATCATCTTCGACGCTGTAAAAAACGAACTAGCTCTCAGTTCTTGGCATTTAAACTGACTATATTTAAAGAAAAACAAGGAGACCGGTATGATAAAGGTTGAAGATATGATGACGCGAAGTCCGCATACCCTGCTGCGTTCGCACTCTTTGTCTGATGCGCGCGATATGATGAGCGCCCTAGATATCCGCCATATTCCCATCGTGGATACCGACCGCAGCCTGCTCGGTATCGTCACCCAACGCGACGTCCTTGCCGCGCAAGAATCCAGTCTACTCAATGGCTCTGCGCAACTCTCTTACACCGCAGAGACGCCTTTACGCGAGATCATGCACACCAAGCTGATGACAGTTACGCCACAGGCTGGACTGAAGGAAAGTGCCAAATACATGCAAAAACATAAAGTCGGCTGCCTTCCTGTGGTCGAGAACAATCAGTTAATCGGCATCATTACCGACAGTGACTTTGTCGCTATCGCGATTAACTTGTTAGAGCTACAGGAAGACACTGAACTGGATCAGCTTTGAGCGCAAACTAGGTAAAGGCCCTCATTATCATTCCATCGAGGGCCTTTATTGTCATCACGGTTCAGATGGCTCGGTGAGCGTGTGAAAGCCCGAGTAGATGCGAGTGAATGTGGTGAAAAAACACAGCATCGCAAACACGTAGGCAATATGAGCAAAATATTGTGGCAGTAAACACATCAACACAAAGCAAGCGATGGTCTCCGTTCCTTCCGTCAACCCCGCCATGTAATAGAGCGACTTCTGTTTGTATACAGGATTGCTGATCCCGCGCTTGCCTGCCATTACGGCAAAAGCGAGGAAACTTGAGCCTGTGCCCATAAAAGAAAAGATCAACAGCGCGCCCGCTACGGCGTTCGCTTCCGGGTTGGCCAGAACAAACCCGAACGGAACCATAGAGTAAAAAACGAAGTCGAGGCTGATATCGAGGAAGCCGCCGGCATCAGAAATGCCCTGCCTTCTGGCTAATGCCCCGTCCAAACCATCGAATATCCGATTCAAGGCGATGAACACTAACCCAGCGATGTACCACTCGAAGGCAAGCAGAGGCAGCGCAATACAGCCTAAAACAAAGCCTGTAATCGTGACTTGGTTAGCCTTGATCCCCATTTTATCCAGCAAGGTGGCAAGCTGAGCCAAAGGCCAGCGTATAACTTTGATACTTAAGCTATCCAGCATGATTGTCTACCCAAGGCCAGTTCAACATACGACTTCCTGCAGGAACGTCCTGTTCATCATGTGTCACCATCACGGTTGGAATATTTGCCTGTGCCAGTTGTTCGAATACCCAGTCTCGGAACTGCTCACGCAACATTTTGTCCAGCTTACTGAAAGGCTCATCGAGCAGCACCACCTTAGGTTTGGCCAACAGCATCCGGGTCAAACTGATACGCGCCCGCTGTCCACCGGAGACTTGCTCGGGAAAGGAGTCTGCCAGTGTGAGTAAAGAAATATTTTCCAGAGCTT
Source organism: Vibrio glycogenivorans (assembly GCF_051660965.1). Lineage (NCBI taxonomy): Bacteria > Pseudomonadati > Pseudomonadota > Gammaproteobacteria > Vibrionales > Vibrionaceae > Vibrio > Vibrio glycogenivorans. The sequence goes on from NZ_JBPVIS010000009.1 coordinate 208,190, forward strand.
GCATGGCTCGCTGCTTACGCTCTTCCCCTTTCACATTATCAGGAATGGCAAATGCCAAGTTCTCCCAGATAGTGAGGTGAGGGAACAGCAGATCATCTTGAAATAAGATCCCAACTCGGCGCTGATGAGCACTGAGCTTATCTAACACCACATCATCAAGCAGTACTTGACCTTGATACTCAAACTCATCAGAAAGGTGACCAGCGATGACATCAAGCAGCGTCGATTTCCCACAACCACTCGGGCCCATTAAAGATAGGACTTCACCAGGCAAAACCTGCAAATCTAATCCGGTAAACAGTGCCTCACCTTCCTTTTTAAGAATGGTGAGTTTTTTTAGACACAGACTCATTAATTATTGAACCTTTGAACATTTGAAACTTACTTCGCCACCGAGTTGCTCGACTCAGGGTGATGGCAAAAACAAAAAACAGCAGCGGCAACAAAGCCTGCCAAAGCGCATAGATCGCCGTGACGCGTCGGTCAAAGCCACTCGATAAAGCCACTGCCTCGGTGGTCAAGGTACTGATGCGTCCCGCACCGAGCATCAAGGTTGGCAGGTATTGAGCCAAACTCACACTGATCCCAACCGCCCATGCAAACGCAATCGCCGAAAACAGTTGCGGCACCTTAACAGCAAAGAATGCTCTCAAGGGGGTTTTACCCAAGCTCAATGCCACCCGAGTAAAGCCCGGGTTATAGGCCCGCCATGGACCGTCAAGCGCAAGGTAGATAAATGGAAAGGCAAAAAACATATGCGCCCAGCAGACCCATAACCAATAATGCTGTCCCCCGACGAATAAGGTCATCATCTGAAATCCAAATAAGATTGATAGCTGAGGGATCAGCATCGGCACCGCGATCAAATACCCCGGCACTTGCCAGCGATACTTAATTCGATACTCGTGAGCGATGATGGCAAACAGCAGTGCCACACTGGCAGAGATAAGCGCTAGCGTCAGGCTTTGCTCAACGGTCGAGACAATGCCTGACCACTCATACTGCCAAAACCTTAAGCTGTATCGCGTCGGAAAAAAATCAGGAAAGCGCCATCGCTGGGCAACACTCCAAATAGCAGTAACAGGAATGATCAGACTACTGATAGCCACCATGGTAACAATCAAGCTAACACCGGGCAGTTTCAGCCCTGACCGTCCTGAGGTTTGCCATTGACGCAGGCCTTTTGTGATAACCCATTCTATCGCACGGACCATAGCTATCATGATACCCGCGAGCAAAAACAACACACAGGCCCCTGCGGACGCTCGAGGCAGTAAGGTTAGATCGGGATCATTGAACCACTGCCATACCAAAACGGAAAACGTGGGTGGATTGGTAGGGCCTAATATCAGTGCGACATCAACCACCGACAACCCATATGCCAGGACAGCCAAGATTGGAAAGCGCATTTTGACCAGCCACTGGCTAAACATGCACTTCCACCAAAACTGATAGCGTTGATAACCCAGCGATTGGCACACCTTGTGCGACTTTTCTGTATTGAGCTGCTTTAAGACTGGAATGCTCATTAGCAGCAAAAAAGGCACTTCCTTGAGAGTCAGCATGACAATCAGGCCTAAACCGTAAGGGTCTTGAACAAGGGTGGCAAACCCCTGCACACCGGCTCCTGTCAGGTCAATACCAAACAGCTGGAAAAAGGCTCTTACCCCCAGGCCAGTAGGTGCAAACAGAAAGGCAAAACCGATCGCGTACGCCACATGAGGCATCGACATCAAGGGGGATAAACACCACTCAACACGTCGCCAGCCCCTTCTCCCCCACAGGCGCTGCAGGATAGAAAAGGTCACAAGACAGGTGAGTATCGTGCTAAATAGCGAGGTCACAAATGAGAGTAGCAGCGACTTACCAACCCCGTGCCATGCCCATACTTGAGCAAAGCCAGCTAGCGAGAACGTGTCTAGACCTAGCGGTGGAATATAGCTTAATGACGCGATCGTCACGCCCAATAAGCCAGGCAGTGTGGGTAGCATGCAAATCGCTACCACAACAAAATACGACAGTCTTAACATAGTGTTCGGTTATCGCCCATAGCGTTTGAACCACTCCTGCTCAATGGCAGCCTGCCAGCTTGGGTGCGGCTCAGCGATGGATTGATAATGCTGAGTATTGGCCGCACTGCCTGTAAGATGCTTCACCTCCAGAACAGATGGGTCGCCCCAGATATTGAGATCCCCCTTGCGCGATTGCGCCTCAGGGCTTAGCAAGAAGTTGATCGCCACCAGCGCCCCCTCCCTTGCTGTTGCATTCCAGGGAATGGCAAGAAAATGAATGTTGGATAAGGCTCCCGACTCAAAGGCGTACGCTTGAGTGGTTTCAGCCAACTGGCCCGATGCCTGCGCTGAATATACCGCGTTTGGATTGAAGGTGATCGCAAGGTCTAGCTGGCCGTCATCGAGCAAACGGATCGTCTCTGAGGTGCCCGCCGGGAACTGACGGCCGCTGCGCCAGGCGACCTGATGGAACTCATCGAGATACTGCCACATTGGACTTGTCACCTGGTCAAAGTTCGCCTCGTTGACTTCTTGGTACAGCGCGGGGTGATGGTTAGACAGCTCAATCAGCAGTGCCTTAAGAAAGCTTGTGCCATGAAACTCTGGTGGCTTAGGGTAGCTGAGGCGGTTTGGAAATGCCTTGGCGTAGCTTAGCAGGTCGCTAAATGATTTGGGTGGGTTATTCAGCTCGTATGGGTCATGAATAAACACCAACTGGCCAACTCCCCACGGGGCCTCAAGGCCTTCGGTCGGCTCTGAGAAGTCAACATCAATCGGTAGCGTTTTGTCCACATACTGCCAGTTTGGCAACTGCTCGGTGAAAGGACCAAACAGTAGCTGATTGTCTTTCATTGATTTGAAGTTTTCACCGTTGATCCACACCATATCAACGCTGCCACCGGTATTTTTTCCGACCGCCTTTTCTGCAATCAGGCGCGGTGTCGTCTCGGCAATATCCGTAACTTTGACATGATGCAATTTCACCCCGTAACGTGAGCTCAGCTCTTTTCCTGCCCATTGAATGTAGCGATTGATCTCTTGGCTTCCACCCCAAGCATGAAAATAGACGGTTTGTCCTTGAGCTTTCTCAGTGACTTGTTGCCATTCAATTTCTCCAGCTGAAGTACCAAAAGACAGCACTGCAAATAGAGTCAATATCTGATTGATTTTATTATTCATAAGTTTGACATTCCATTTCATTACCACCGCCTAACTCATTTAAGCGTTAACCGAGTGTAACAAAATTTCATCAATAGTTTGCAAAACAAAAACAGAAGGGAGAATTTGTACACAAACTCTCCCTATCTTGTTGAAAGGCTGGACAAGTGACTTGGTTTTGAGGGGCAAAGCCCGGTCAATACTTTGCTTAGTTTGGCAGAGCAGTGCCCCCTAATCCAAACGTCGTTACTTCGCTAGCGCTTCCATATCAATGCCTTTTTTCTTGGCAATATATTTTGGAATCAATGACATGCCAAATAGAACCAAGCCAGCGGCAGCAAATTTAACCAGCAGCATCGCAGACACACCGTTGGTAGCGATATCACCCGCCATATAGGCGAAGATGAAGGCGCCAGGTGCCATGGTCACCAGTGAAACTAGAATATAGGTGCCAAGATTAAGGCCAGTAATGCCATAGGCGTAGTTCTGTAGACTAAAGGGGAACACTGGCACCAAGCGAGTGAGGATCAAAAAGCTCGACCCATTTTGCGCCACGCCATCATCGATCTTCTTAAAGATTGGGTTATCACCAAACTTGTTTAGGATCAGGTCACGGAAAATAAACCGTGCACAGAGAAACGCCACAGTTGCCCCAAGTGTCGCTGAAAACAGCGCCAGCAACGCCCCTTTCACTGGGCCAAAGACAATGCCCGCGACGATGGTGAATGCACTCCCTGGCAGCATAAAGACACAGGCAAATACAAACGCCAGGACAAAGACTAGGTAACCCCATAAGCCAAAGCCAGCAATCCAGGCTTGCAGGCGACTAATATCAGTAATGATCTCGAGTAACCCAGTTTGTTTCGCGCCGAAGATCACCGCTGCGATAGCCAGTATCGCAGCCAAAATTTTTACAATTTTCATTTTCTAATGCCTTAAACTGCCATGCATTTAATCAGACCCGCTTTCGACTTGTAGCGGTTAAACCAAGATTTAACTGGGCTTGCCAGAACATTTGCCGGTGGTGGCGTGTCTTTCATCACCACGGGACCAAACATCAGGTCCAAGATGTGCCAAGATGCGGTATCGACGCCCATCATGGAAGCTCGGCAAGCCGCGCAGTACACCACGACATGGTCGGTTTCAAATTCATCAACACGACGCTTGATCACCCGATTGGCCACATCCGGGTTAGCCGGCACCACCATGCCACCAAAGCCACAACAACGGGTGTTTTCTTTGGTGTGCTCAGGCTCAACGGTCTTATAACCCAGCTCATTCATGATCCAGCGGATGCCCTCTTGCAGCTCTCGCTCATGGCGCGTGGAGCAAGAGTCATGAATCGTGAACACCACATCGCTGTCTTTTGCCTTACCAACCAACTCTTTCGGCAAGCCAATTTGCGGCAGCAGCGTCCACAGGGAGACCGGCACTTGGTTATCAGAGAACTTTTTGATCATGCCAAAGCAGCTTTGACAGGCGACGATGACTTCCTCGGCATCGACTTTATCGAAATCAGACTGAAGCATGCCAAAGCGCTGCTTGAACTGCTCGGTCTGTCCCAGGGCCGCGGTAGGCTTACCACAGCATTTTTGCACTGCCCCCATTTCTGGGAAGACTTCTTTTAGGTAATTTGCAATCGCTGCAACCCCTTCAGGCGAGTAGGATGGCAAGCTACAACCTGGCATAAAAATCTTATTGCTCATTATTTTGCTCCGCGCTTAGCCATAGTGAAGAATTTTGAGAACCCGAGCATTTGATGCATGTTGATTGCTTTGTGCCCCGGTATCGGTGAATTGCCATCATTGGCCTTAACAAAGTCCGCACGCGAGCCCATAAAGATATCCTTCATTGGGAAGGCTTTAGGACAAACCAAGGTACACTGATCACAAGCGTTACAGGAATAGGCCAGCAGCGGGTCCATATCTTTATTGTCGATGAAGTCTTTAAATAGCGTCTTTGGACAGTCACCAAAATCATTCATCATCACGCATTCACTCATGCACAGCTTGCAAGTACACTGCAAGCAACGACCGGCTTCGGTTTGAACATCTTGTTCACTAAAGCCAAAGTCGACCTGATTGAAATCACGCTTGCGCTCTTCAGCATCACGCAATAGACCATGCAGGCGTGGCGTGTCCTGAGTCCCTTTAGGCAGTGGAACATCTAAACGTGATGGGTAGCTATATTCAAGGGTAAAATCACGGCCTTCCGTCAGGTCGCGCTGAGCAAACTGACGCTCAACACTCAATGCCGCTTTATGGCCAAGCGCCATGGCTTCCACCACGATGTTACCGCCACAAGCATCACCCGCAACATAAACACCATCGACCGATGTCGCTAGCGTGTCTTTATCGACGACGTATCGACCACCACGCGTTTGCTCTAGGGCGCCGCCAGTGATATCGGCAACAATCTGTCCTGTTGCAAACACAACAGTATCGACCTCAATTGTGCGCGTTTCCTCAGTATATTGAGGCGCAAAGTTCCCCTCGCTATCAAAGATCGATGCCACCTTCTTAAGGGTAATGGCCGTCACTCGACCATCCTCAGATTGGATAGACACCGGGCCCCAGCCAGCGTTAAAGCTCACGCCTTCTTCGAGCGACTCATCAATCTCAACCTGACTCGCTGGCAGGCTATCTAGCGACTCGAGTGAGCACTGGTGAACCTGATCGGCCCCAATGCGCCATGAAGAGCGAGCGCAATCCATCGCAACGTCACCGCCACCAATGACCATCACTCGCTTACCTGCGCGTGGGAAGGCTTGGGTTTGCGCGATCTCTTTTAGGTACTCAACCGCCGAAAATACCCCATTAGCCTCATGACCTGGCAAAGGAATGATAGAGCCCACATGTGCGCCATGAGCCAGAATGACGGCATCAAATTGCGCGCGAAGATCAGCGAACAGGATATCCTTGCCAATCTCAACCCCAAAGCGCGTTTCGATACCCAGCAGTTCAAGATAGCTGTATTCGAAATCAATCACATCGCGGGGCAGTCGGTATTCAGGAATACCAACTCGCATCATACCGCCGTAAACATCGAGCTTTTCAAACACGGTAATGCTGTGACCTTGACGGCGCAGCTCGATTGCAGCTTGAGCGCCCGCAGGGCCAGCCCCAACGATTGCGACTTTCTTGCCGGTTTCAGCGGCGATGGTCAGGTCCCAGTTTTCTGCTTTGTCCATTTGCTCGGCGACAAAGCGCTTGATCCCAGCGACACTGATCGGCTGACCGAACTCAGTATTGCGACGACAAGCCACCTCACATGGGTGAGCACAGATACGACCTAGTGTTTGCGGCAGAAAGAGGCGGCGACGCACCACGTCTAAAGACTCTTGGTATTTGCCTTCACCGGCAAGGCGAACATACTGTTTCACATCGGTGTGCATCGGACAGGCCGTCTGACAAGCCGGGTCCGCATCCCCCATACAACCATCGACAATCACTTGCGCCGTGTCGTACAGTTTTTGACTGAAAATTACGTTACTCATTACTCGCTGCCGCCCTAGCCGTTACCGTTGATAACTTTAACCGCTGGGTTGTTCTCGACGTAGTGCTCGTGGCTGTACTCAATCCAAGAGCCATCGTAGTTGTAGACTTCTTCAGCGCCCAAAATCTCTTTAAGTACGATCAGTGAGTGCGCTGAGCGAACACCAGACTGACAATAAGTGATCACTTTTTTACCTTGAATAATATCGGCATACAGCGCTTCAAGCTCTGGCATCGACTTAAGGGTACTGTCATCTTCAACCGTCTCTGTCCACTCGATGTGCACGCTAGTCGGAATCGCGCCAGGGCCTGCTGCCCCGCTGACTGTGGTTGAGCCGTCAAATTCAGCCAGAGTACGGGTATCAATGATCACCCAATCTTCGTTAGTTTGCGCTTCGAGAACCATATCTAATGTCGCCAGCTCAACCTCTGAGTAGTTTGGCGCTGCGTACTGAGTTGGCTCAACGGTTGGATTGGCATTGCCCGTCGCAAACCCAGCACCCATCCAAGCATTTAGGCCACCATCAAGATAACGAACGTCTTCATGCCCAAGTGCAGCAACTTGCCAGAACAGGCGAGCCGCATCATGGTGAGAATCCGCGGCATACACGACAATCGTTGTCTCAGGTGTTGCGCCGAAATCACTCAGTAGTGCTTCCATCTCTTGCTGGGTGTTCTGCATCCCACCAAAAGGATAAGCATCTGAGGCTGCTGAGTAATCGTTGCGCCACATGGTGAACGAGCCAGAGATTGGCTGATTTGGGCGCATTGGGTTAAGGGCGCCGATGACGACCACATCCTGACCCGAGTTCATCAGTACATTCAGCTCTTGAGCCGAGATAAAGCTATCGCTTTGGTGGTACTGAGCAAACTTCGAGTTGAGCGCGGTTTCACTCACTTCCACCGCAGTCGCACCAAACAAGTTCGTGTAGGCTGCATAGCCGCCAATCACTGCTGCGGCCACTACGCCAATCGCAATCGTTGATTTTTTCATTCGATATATCCAGTATAAGTATTAATAGTTAAAATGATAAATTAGTTAAATCTTTTTATTTTCATGGATTTATAACATGCAGCTCCATTGTTGATATATTTAATCCTTAGAACTAATGGGGCTATTAAAGAGGCTAATGTCATATAACCATTTAGTAGTATGGGCGAATTTTCACTCTTAAGTGGCCGTATGGATATTGTGGTTTTCCACAGTATTTGACTTGTCTTGATCTGAAACAAATCGCTTGCTGACAAAATTAAAAATAATGAGATCAGCCACGCTAAATCACACATTATGAAAAACTTTCTATCGATCATTTTTGCGCTTGTGCTGACGATTTCTGATGTCAGCGCCTCAGTCGAAGTTCAGTCCAGTGCATTGGATATCGAGCACTACAATGTTGGGGTGCTTGCACTACGAGGGCACAGACATACCCATGAGCACTGGCGGCCAACACTAGACTGGCTTGAAAGCCGGATACCCAACACTCGGTTCCACCTCTATACCTATGACTTTGACTTGCTTGAGCAGGAATTTTTAGCGGATCAGCTCGACTTTGTACTAACTAGCCCTGGGCAGGCGACTACATTTGCCCGCCAATTCGAGGTGACGGGGCTTGCCACCTTAAAAACGGGGTTCAGTGACCTGCAAAGTCGCTCAATCGCGTCGGTGGTGCTCGTCAGAGAAAACTCCCCGTATAAAAGCTTTGAGGATTTGTCGCGTAAACCAATGGCCGCAGTAGACCCAAAAGCGTTTGGTGGATTTTTGGCTTTTTTATACGAGATAGAGCAGCGCAACTTAGCCACCTCGTCCTACTTTCGAAATCTCACGTTTACCGGGCCACCGACAGACAACATTATCCGCTCAGTGATCAGTGGCGAGATTGAGGTGGCAATAGTGCCTGCGTGTACCTATGAGAATATGTTGCTCGATGGAGTGATTGCAAAAGCCAAGTTGAGGGTGATTAATGAACAGCGCCCCTACAACTCAAGTTGTGCAGTCAGCACCCCCCTTTATCCAAACTGGACATGGGCGAAAACCGACCGCGCTGATGACAATATAGGCAAGCAGGTGTCTCAAGCCTTGATGGCGATGCCTGAGGAGCATCCGGCAGCCAAAGCCCTGTATAGCATTGGCTGGACCTTTCCCGTCAGTAATACCGATGTGGATAAAGTGTACAAGTTCCTCGATATGCATCCTTTGCAGAAACACTGGCAGCAACGTTTACTCGAACTAGCTAAGCGTCACTACTACGTGGTGATGATCATGATATTGGCGCTGGTCGCGATGACCGGCTATCACTTGCTGCTGACTTATCGCTTTAATCAAAACCGCAAACAGCTTGAGCAGTCTCTCGATGAGTTAAAAGAGAAGAACGCCATGCTAGAGCACGTGCAGCGTACCATGATCATTGGTGAGCTCGGCTCCAGTCTCGCTCACGAGATCAATCAGCCCCTCTCGACAATCAAAAACTACTCACGGGGCCTGGTTAATTTTATTCACCAAGGGAGGGAAGTCGATGACTTACCAGGCACACTTAAAAAAATTGATCAACAAGCCTCCGTTGCCAGCGATATCATTCAGCGTTTACGTGCACTGGTAAAACGGCGCGAAACAACACTTACCTTGTGCGATCCAGTCAGCTTTATCAATGAGTCGATGGAGCTGATAGAATCTAACTTTAGACGCCATAACATTACCTTGTCGTTTGAAGTCATCGGCCAACCCTATTCTGCCCTGTTTGACTATGTTGGAATGCAACAAGTCCTGCTCAACCTATTGAGAAATGCCAGCGATGCCTGTCAATCCGTCACGGCTATTCGCAGCGAGCTCATAGTGAAGGTCACTCTTACTTATGCGCCAACTCATGTTGAAATTCAGGTGCAAGACAATGGCAATGGCCTGACTGCTAGCGATGAAGAAGTACACAGTGCCTTCTTTTCCACCAAGGACAGTGGTCTTGGCCTTGGACTATCCATTTGTCGAGATGTAATAGAAAAGCACGATGGTCACCTATTGTTGTACAATGCCGAGCTCGGCTGCGTTGCCCAAGTCACTATTCCAAGAAAAGCCCCAGACCCAAGAAGAGCCCTAGAGTCATGAGCAAACAACCACTACCGATATACTTGATAGACGATGAGCAAGAAGTGCGCGAGTCACTTGGGTTTCTCCTTAGTAGCTTTGGCTTAAAGGTCTCAAGCTTTTGTTCTGGAATGGATTTTTTTGATCAAGTAGACATCAATCAACCTGGATGTGTGGTCCTAGATATGCGCATGCCAGAGATGCTCGGTCAGGAAGTTCATCACAAGCTACTGCAGGAGTACAGCCCACTGAAAGTGATTTTTCTCACCGGGCATGGTGATATCCCCTCGGCGGTAGAGGCGCTAAAAAAGGGGGCCATCGACTTCTTACAAAAACCGGTCGACGGTGAGGCATTGGTTGAGGCGATTTATCGCTGCCTTGAGCTGTCTGAACAGCAAGCGGTAATTGACAGCTACCTACAGAACTACCACACCCTGACTAAACGCGAGAGTCAGGTACTAGACTTACTCACCAGTGGCAAACGCAATCAACAAATTGCCGATCAACTGTGCCTGTCACTGAGAACGATTGAGGTACACCGCTCCAACATTTTGAAAAAGCTTGAGGTTACAACCCTTGCAGAGCTGATGCTGAAATATGGTGAAATCATCAGAAATGACACTTAGGTTTAAGACGAAAGAAACACAGATCACCATAAATTGAATTTAGCTTAGACGGTCCAGTGACAACTGTCCTAACAAAGAGCGGGGGCGTCTCCATAGAAGGCATCCCCACTCAGCCAATTGTCGATGCAGAAAGTCCTATTCATGAACGCATGTACTTCGAGCGCTATGACTTGTGTCCAGTTTTCTACTTATTTAGACTAGAAAGCGCTCGGCCTCAACAACACTGAACACTCGGTAAAGCAAAATAAATTTACCACTTAGATCTTAGGTGATAAATTCTTATTGATAAGACTGGCAGAATACATCAGTTTTCTTGTGTACTCGTTATATTCTCGGTTCTTAGATTCATCTTTATTTATAATATCAACAATGCAACCTTGATTCATAACGATCACTCTATCCGCAATTAACCTGGTCAGGAAAATGTCATGGGAGATGAAAATAATCGATATATTTTGCTCTCGGTTCAGCTTAAGCAAAGTATCAATAATGTTTTTTTGCACAGAAACATCTAGTGCTGATGTTGCTTCATCACAAAGGAGGATCTTTGGCCTTAAGGCAATGGCCCTTGCAATAGCAACACGCTGAGCTTGACCACCACTCATATTATGCGGGTATTTTTCCAAGAAAGATTCATCAAGCTCTACAGAACGCAACAATTCAATTGCTTTTTCTTCAATTTGTCTTCTTTTAATCTTCCCATAATTCAACAATGGCTCACAGATAATATCCTTTACCCTTTTCTTGGGGTTCATAGAAGAAATGGGATCTTGAAAAATCATCTGAATATTTTTACGATGTATGCGAAGTTTTTCCCCAGACAAAGTGCTATATTCTTCTCCACATATTTTTATTTCGCCATGGTGTGGTTTTTCAATATGCATAAGTAATTTAGCCAGTGTACTTTTACCACTACCACTTTCACCTACAACCCCTAATATCTCTCCTTCCATGAGAGAAAAATTAATATGGTCATTTGCGCTGATAACATGATTTTTCCGCTTAAAATCCTTACATAGGTCCTTAACGCTTAGTATTACTTCTTCAGCCATCTTGCATGTCCTCAAGAATAGTGGAATTAATCAATTTCTTTGTATACTCGTTACTTGGACTTTGGACAATACTAGACATGGTATTGGATTCCATGATTTGCCCATCAAGCATAACCAAGCAATCATCGGCCATATAAGAAGCTACGCCAAGGTTATGTGTAACAATAATGATGGTTGTTCCATATTTTTCATTGATGGATTTTAATAAATCAATCACCTGAATTTGTGTCGTTACATCTAAAGCAGAAGTAGGCTCATCAGCTAATATCAATTGGGGATTAAAAGTTATCGCCATCGCGATTCCTACACGCTGCTGCATGCCGCCGCTTAACTCAAATGGGTAGCTATACATGAGTTCTTCAGCATTAGATAGTTGAACTTTCTCCAAGGTTTTGACGGCAAGTTCTCTTGCTTCAGATTTGGACATTTTTTCGTGTGACCGAATGAACTCAATATATTGCTGCCCTATAGTATAAACGGGGTTTAACATTGATCCGGAGTGTTGAAATACGAAAGCTATATCCTTGCCTTTTTTATGATTTGTATTTTTTAGTAGAGGGATATCATCAAAAATAACACTCCCTTTTGTGACTATACCCGTTGGAGGAAGAATTCCCATGATTGCACGAATGACACTGGTCTTGCCGCTTCCGCTTTCGCCTACGATGGCGACAATCTTACCGCTCTCAACTTGTAGGCAAAAGTCCTCTACAATCACATTTGAAGGTTGATCATAGGCTATACTTAAATCTGATACATCTAATAGGAATTTACCCACAAACTTAATCTCCTTTGTATAAAGTGCAGAGTCGAGCACTGATGCACAGAGCCTCCTTCAAACCTTGCAGTTTACTTGTTTGAGAGAGGCTCAGTCGTTTACTTAAATCTCAATTCAGGAGTAAGTTGGTAATAGTAGTAAGCACCAATATTTGTCCCTTCGAGTCCAGCGGCATAACACACATTATATTCTGGGTAGCCACTAATTAAGGCTACAGCGTTATCAATAAGAATCTGCTGTAGCTCGACGACATACTCTCTTCTTACATTGGCATCAAATTCCGACTCCAATTTTTCGTAAATGGCGTCATACTCTGCATTGGAAAATCCGCTATAGTTGCTGTCCAAATTACCGCTATACCAACGTGACAGGAATTTCCCAGGATCTCCAGTCGGTGTCGCTGTATCATGACTACCAATAATATCAAAATCATGGGAAAACAGCCTTGGAAGATAATCTTCTAGAACAATGTGGTTTACACCAAGACCAAGCTTTTTAATAAACTCAATCCGTGCTTCAATTTCTTTTTGGCCAGGAAGAGAGACGTAATCGAGAACAATGTTCTCGCCATCAAGTTCACGAATGCCATCGCCAGTGGTATCCACAATTCCATTATCATCAAGCAGTTTCACTGCAGCATCAAAGTTATAGGAATAAGGGTTGGTTAGTCTGTGATAATCAAAGTCTAAGCCCGATGGAATGACTGAGAATCCCCAACTGTAAAGACCGTCTAAAACATTATCTGCAATGATATTTCCATCGATAGACATAACAATGGCTTTGCGCAGAATCTCATTCGAAAGAATTCCTCTAAAGTTCATGTGGTCCAGCTCAGTTTTGGTACCGGCATACTCTTCCACTATGACATTCTCATTGCCTTCAAGAGCTCTAAGTCCACCAGGTTGTAGGTTTACCGTAAAGTCGATACTTCCGTCCATAAGTGCCATGGCTCGCATATTACCGTCTTGCATGTGAACAACTTCGAATTCATTAAAACCAGGCTCGCCATTCCAGTAGTTTTCGTTACGAACCCCACTTAGGGAAATACCAGGCTGAAATTCTGTGATAATATAAGGCCCAGTACCAACAACACTTTCTGTGAATGTATTTCTTTCCTTGGATGCTTCTACATCCACAATTAACTGCCAAGGGTAACCAAGTGCTCCGGGTAAGTCTGGAGTAGGTATCGAGGTCTCAATATAGATAATGTAATTTTCATCATCGGCTACAATGGAATTAAACGTAAAGTGCCCATGGGGGTTACCGCCTCCACCATTAGCAGGATCTTCCATCGAATATAAACGTTCGATTGACTCCTTGACCTTTGTTGCAGTCATAGGCACACCATTTGAGAAAACCACATCTTCACGCAGTTTAAATTCCCAAAGCAAATTATTATCTTCACTGATCTGCCAGCTTTCAGCAAGCCAAGGAATAACTTCGCCGGTTTTAGAATATTTGGTCAATGTTTCACCCACACCAAATTCTACAACATACCAACTATCCCAATCCTTAGAGGGTTCTAAGGTTGCTGGAAAATAGTAAGTAGCAATAACCACTTTATCATTTTTGTCTACTTCTGACCCTGAGTCACCTGAATATTTAGCAAATAACATGGCCACACCAGTTATTATAACTAAAGCTATCAAAACAATTCTTTTGTTCATTTAACAAACTTCCTTTCTCTAATCGCTAGTATTTACAGCGAAAGATATTCACTAATTTAATTTTAAAAACTAAAACTTTTCATACCGCATTAATTTGATTTCGTATCAAAAACATCACGCATACTATCGCCAAACAAGTTAAAAATAATAACTACAATCAACATCGTCACTCCCGGCGCAAAAATAAGATGTGGTGCCGTTAAGAACGAACCTCTTGCCTCACTCAGCATATATCCCCACTCAGGGGTTGGGGGCAAAATTCCAAAACCCAAAAAGGATAAGGAAGATAAAAGTAATATCATACTTCCAATATCAAGAGATGCAGCAACAAAAATTTGAGGAATGATATTGGGAAAAACATGGGAAAACACGATTTTATGAGGTTTAGTCCCGTTTGTTATTGCAGCGATAAGGTAATTCTGCGTTTTGATTTTCATGACTAAACTTCTTGTCAGTCGTGCGTATTTCGCCCACTTTACCGCAAAAATAGCCACCATCGCAGGAAGTAGTCCAGTTCCAAAAATCCCTATAATAGCTAACGCCAACACAAGATCAGGAAAAGAAAGCATGGTGTCAACAATGCGCATAATAAATGTATCAACCCTACCTCCATTGTATCCGGCAAACATACCAAGGCAAACGCCTACAGTAGTCGTCAGTATTATAAGAGCAAGGGCAGATAAGACCGAGGCTTGCGTTCCTAATATAAGCCTAGAGAAAATATCTCTGCCAAGGCTGTCGGTTCCAGCCCAATGCTCAGCACTTGGGGCTGTGTTGGAACGAGTAAAATCGGTGTAATAAGGGTCTTGAGGAGTTAGAAATGGTGCGAATACGGCCACAAAAAAGACAAGACCAACCATGACGAGAATAGTAATCGTTTTTGCATTTTTAAGTTTATTAATCATGACCATTCCCTATGAAACTTTTCTTAGCCGTGGGTCAAGGGCTTGGTAAAGTAAATCTGTAAAAATATTAATCAACGTATAACACATGGCGATCCATAACACGAGACCTTGGATCAGCGGATAATCCCTATAATCAACAGCATAAATAATGAGATTACCTAGCCCCTGAAAAGAGAAAATAACTTCAATGATGGCTACACCACCTAATAGAGAGCCTAAAGAAAAGGCAATCAAAGTAACGAGTGGTAGCATTGTATTGCGCATGACATGAATAAATAAAATTCTTGATTCGCTTACGCCTCTTGCTCGTGCACCATAAACGTAGTCCTGTGAAAGTTCTTCAAGGAAAAAAGCTCTAATCTGCCGCGTATATTCTGAGCTTATAACAACTGCCAATGAAAGCACCGGTAATATCAAGGATTGAATAGTCCCTGATTTAGTAAAAACTGGGATTAATTTAAGCTGATAGGAAAATACATAGGTTAAGATCAGTGCAATCAGAAAGTTAGGAGCAGAATTACCTACAAAGCTTGTGAAACGAATTATATAGTCCGTAAATTTATTCTTCCTTACTGCTGACAAAATACCTAGAGGCAATGAAACTGTGAGAGTCACGAACAAAACGCATAGGGCAAGAGTTATGGTCGGTTGCAGGTTTTTCAAAATAAGCTTGAGAACATCGTCATGTTGAGAAAAGGATGTACCTAAATCTCCCTGCAAGCACCTAATCAGCCATAAAAAGTATCTTTCAAGGAAAGGCTTGTCTAGACCAAGCTGGCTACGCGTTAAAGCCAGCATTTCTTGTGTTGGTATGACTCCTGCGGCTTCATACATTTTAGCTCCTGGTTCACCAGGAGCCAGAGAGGTTAATACGAAGGTGAGAAAACTGACAGCCAGCAATACAGTCAATAACTGCATAGGCTTATGTAAATAACTCATTACCTTTCTGTAAACTGAACCGTTTAGGTAACTTGTTTCCTTCCTGTAAGCTGGATTACTTGCTCCTTCAATCATCTATTTTCTTCACTATTTATATTTTCGTCTTTAAAGTTAACGGACATATCATGGCATCCAAATAATTGATTGCAATTTAACCTTCCTCTGAGCGTATAGCTAACTGGGAAGCGTTTGGTACGGGTTACGTGGACCAACATTAATCGGTTCTAAAAGTGTAATAATTCACCTTAAAAACCGCTATGAGCATAAATTGCAGTCATTTTCCGCTCAACATAGCCCCATTTATCAATGGCGCTATGTTATAACATAACTTTATTGCAGTTAAAAATAGTTTGTATTGCATTTCTCATAATTAGGCTTGTTTATCCTC
Organism: Vibrio glycogenivorans; assembly: GCF_051660965.1. Taxonomy (NCBI): domain Bacteria; kingdom Pseudomonadati; phylum Pseudomonadota; class Gammaproteobacteria; order Vibrionales; family Vibrionaceae; genus Vibrio; species Vibrio glycogenivorans. Next base: position 224,285 of record NZ_JBPVIS010000009.1, read on the forward strand.
ATGCTTTTCCGAGTTTAGATGCACTTCTTTTACAAGGTCGCCGTTTCAAATTCTTTGTAGTGGTTTAACGATCCCGCGCACACAATTAGGTGGTAAAGTCACCACCACCATTAATAAGGTGCCAAATGCCAAAATATTGTCTGCCGAGTTAGAAATGGATCTGGCATGCTTGGTTCTTGACCAAGGTTACTCAGTTCCTAAAGCAGTGCGCTCAATAGATGTGGGTTATACAGTTTTGCGGTGGTGGGTCGGACAGCTTAAGATCGAGCGAGGTGGTATGAATTCATCGGTCAAAACACTGACTCCGAAACAGATACAAACTCAAGAGTTGGAAGTCCCGATTAATCAACTTGAGAGAAAAATCGCTATTAGATACGGCCACAGTTATCTCAATATCGAACGAGCTCAAACGCTCAATATAGGTTGCAATCTAAATCAACTAACAAGACTTATTGCCTGAAGTCAATCTAACTGCAATCATTGATATTGTTAATCAAATGAAAAAAGCCCCGAGTACTGTATATAAAGTACTCGGGGCTTTTTAGATTCAGTTACTAAGCGGCGGGGATTATTCCCACTCGATTGTCGCTGGCGGCTTACCTGAGATATCGTAAACCACGCGCGAGATACCGTCGATCTCGTTGATGATACGGTTCGATACCTTACCTAGGAAGTCATATGGTAGGTGTGCCCAGTGGGCCGTCATGAAGTCAATGGTCTCAACCGCGCGCAGTGATACCACCCAATCGTACTTACGGCCATCGCCCATTACGCCAACAGAGCGTACTGGTAGGAATACCGTAAATGCTTGAGAAACCTTGTGGTATAGGTCTGCTGCGTGCAGTTCTTCAATAAAGATAGCGTCTGCGCGACGTAGCAGGTCACAGTACTCTTTCTTGATCTCACCAAGAACACGTACACCTAGACCTGGACCCGGGAACGGGTGACGGTAGAGCATGTTGTACGGTAGACCAAGCTCTAGACCGATCTTGCGTACTTCATCTTTAAACAGCTCACGTAGAGGCTCAACCAGACCCATCTCCATATCATCTGGCAGACCGCCAACGTTATGGTGAGATTTGATCACGTGCGCTTTACCCGTCTTAGACGCTGCTGACTCGATAACGTCTGGGTAGATAGTGCCTTGAGCTAGCCATTTAGCGTTCTTAAGCTTCTTCGACTCTTCATCGAATACATCAACAAACACGTGACCGATGGTCTTGCGCTTGTCTTCTGGATCAGATTTGCCTTCCAGTGCTTTGAGGAAGCGCTCTTCTGCATCAACCTTGATGATGTTCAGACCGAAGTGGTCACCAAACATCTCCATCACCTGCTCACCCTCGTTCAGGCGCAGTAGGCCGTTGTCAACGAACACACAAGTCAGCTTGTCGCCGATCGCGCGGTGCACTAGCATCGCTACCACAGATGAATCAACACCACCTGATAGACCTAGGATAACCTCATCATCACCCACTTGCTCTTTGATGCGAGCGATCGCGTCATCGATGATCGACTGAGAGGTCCATAGCTTTTCACAGCCACACACGTTAAGAACAAAGTTCTCTAGCATGCGAGTACCTTGGCGAGTGTGCGTCACCTCTGGGTGGAACTGCACGCCGTAGTACTTCTTCTCTTCGTTGGCCATTGCCGCGTAAGGACAGGTGTCTGTTTGAGCAATCTTGGTGAAGTCAGATGGGATCTCAACCACTTTGTCGCCGTGGCTCATCCACACGTCAAGCAGTGCATTGCCGTCTTCAGCAATCGCATCTTCGATGTTGCTAAATAGAGATGACTCGTGAACCACTTTTACTTGTGCGTAGCCAAACTCACGCTCATCAGAGCCTGCTACTTTACCACCTAGCTGCTCAGCCATGGTTTGCATGCCGTAGCAGATACCCAGTACAGGAACACCTGAATCAAACACGTATTGTGGTGCGCGTGGCGAGTTTTCTTCGGTTACGCTTTCAGGGCCACCAGAGAGGATGATACCGTCTGGGTTGAATTCACGAATATCCGCTTCTTCTACATCCCAGCTCCATAGTTCACAGTAAACACCGATTTCGCGAACGCGGCGTGCTACGAGCTGAGTGTATTGCGATCCGAAGTCTAGGATAAGGATACGCTGGTCATGAATATTTTTCGTCATATTGGGCAGTCTTTTTAAGCTGGGTTAAGAAAACGAGGCGAGTTTACTCGCCCCGCTTAAATGCTTCAAGGAAAAAAGCAAACGTTTTCGTCGCGGGACTCTTTATTCAGAGCCCCTCATTTCTGCGAAGAAATTAACCGCGACGGTAGTTTGGCGCTTCCTTAGTGATTTGAACGTCATGCACGTGCGATTCCGCCATGCCTGCACCCGAGATGCGCACGAATTCAGCTTTAGTACGCATATCTTCGATAGTGGCAGAGCCGGTTAGACCCATGCTTGAACGCAGACCACCCATTTGCTGGTGAACGATCTCTTTTAGGCGACCTTTGTACGCGATACGACCCTCGATACCTTCTGGTACCAATTTGTCTGCCGCGTTATCAGTCTGGAAGTAACGGTCTGAAGAGCCTTGAGACATTGCGCCAAGTGAGCCCATACCGCGGTAAGCTTTGTATGAACGACCGTTGTAAAGGATGACCTCACCCGGTGCTTCTTCAGTACCCGCGAACATTGAGCCCACCATCACACACGATGCACCAGCAACGATCGCTTTACAGATATCACCAGAGAAGCGGATACCACCGTCAGCAATCACTGGGATGCCTTGCTTGTTCGCTACTTCAACCGCGTCAGCAATCGCTGTCACCTGAGGAACACCGACACCCGTTACGATACGAGTGGTACAGATTGAACCTGGGCCGATACCCACTTTCACTGCGCTAACGCCTGCGTCGATCAGTGCCTGAGCACCTGCGCCAGTCGCTACGTTACCGCCGATGATATCAAGATCTGGGTACGCTGCGCGAGTTTCGCGGATACGGTTTAGAACACCCTCAGAGTGGCCGTGTGAAGAGTCGATTAGAAGAACATCGATGCCCGCTTCAACAAGAGCTGCAACGCGCTCTTCGTTACCAGCGCCTGCGCCAACCGCAGCACCAACACGCAAGCGACCTTGTGCGTCTTTACATGCGTTTGGCTTACGCTCTGCTTTGTGGAAATCTTTTGCCGTGATCATACCGGTTAGTTGGAACTCTTCGTTCACAACAAGTACTTTCTCAACGCGTGCTTCGTGCATCTTCTCTTGCACTTCTTCACGAGTTGCACCTTCTTTAACTGAAGCTAGGTTCTCTTTTGCCGTCATTACTGACTCAACAGATTTAGACAGGTCAGTTACAAAGCGTACGTCACGACCAGTGATGATACCCACTAGTTCATTGTTTTCAGTAACAACCGGGAAACCAGCAAAGCCGTGCTTCTCCGTCAGAGCCACAACATCGGCAATCGTTGCATGTGGGTTTACTGTTACAGGGTCTGTTACTACACCAGCTTCAAATTTCTTAACCGTGCGAACTTCAGCAGCTTGCTGCTCAATAGACATGTTCTTATGGATAAAGCCAATGCCGCCTTCCTGCGCCAGAGCGATAGCCAGACGGGCTTCGGTCACGGTGTCCATCGACGCAGAGATCATTGGGATGTTTAGAGTAATATTCTTCGTCAGCTGAGTGCGAAGATCAGCTGTATTTGGGAGAACGGTGGAGTGTGCTGGCACCAGTAGTACGTCGTCGAATGTCAGCGCTTCTTTGGCAATTCTTAGCATTTGCAATATCTCACAATTAGGATAGGTAAAAATAGAGAAACCCAAACTCATCGTTTCGCATAATGAGTGCAGTTAGCTGCGTTTGGATTAGATATTGCGGAGGGATTATACGGTCAACGCAAACGGTTGGCTACACATTTTTCTATTTTTTATTTGCATTTTACCCCTTGCTATGTATTATATTGCCGCTAACTTCCATACTCACGTCCTGAGAATCGCTGTGTCTGCTGCGACTAATCCCAATATCTTCACTGTTTCACGGCTCAATGCCGAAGTGCGCCTCCTTCTCGAAAATGAGATGGGTATTGTTTGGCTGCTCGGTGAGATCTCCAACTTTTCTGCCCCGGTATCAGGTCACTGGTACTTCACGCTCAAAGATGCTCGCGCTCAGGTTAAGTGCGCCATGTTTCGTGGTAATAATCGCCGCGTCAGCTTTAAGCCACAGTCTGGGCAGCAGGTATTAGTCAAAGCGCGCCTATCGCTGTATGAACCACGCGGCGACTATCAACTGATTATTGAGAGTATGCAGCCTGAAGGTGATGGCCGACTGCAGCAGCAGTTCGAAGAGCTCAAAATGCGCCTTGCAGGCGAGGGTTTGTTCGCCCAGACCAATAAGCGGCCTCTTCCTGAGCACCCTAAACGGGTTGGGATCATCACCTCGCAAACCGGTGCCGCGCTGTTTGATATCCTTGATGTACTCAAAAGGCGTGACCCGACCCTTCCAGTGGTGATTTACCCCACCATGGTTCAAGGAGGTGATGCCGCGATTAAGATCGCTCAAGCCATTGGCACCGCCAATGAGCGTAATGAGTGTGACGTACTGATCGTCGGGCGTGGGGGTGGCTCACTTGAGGATCTGTGGTGCTTTAATGAAGAGATCGTCGCCCGCACGATTGCGGCGAGCCAGATCCCGATCATTAGTGCTGTTGGGCACGAAATTGATGTAACTATCGCCGACTTTGTTGCCGATATGCGCGCACCTACCCCATCAGCCGCGGCCGAGTTAGTCAGTCGCGATAACAGCCATAAACGCCAAGGTGTACAGACACGCGTCAATCGTCTGTTCAATGCCGCACGCTTGTATTTCCAAGAGCAAAAGCAGCGCCGAGCCCAACTGCTGCACCGACTCGAGAAGCAGCACCCAAGCTATCAACTTGAACGCCAGTCGCAACAACTCGATGAGCTCGAGCGCCGCATGCAGCATGCTATGGCGCTGTATATGACTAAGCAACGCAGTGGTGTTGAACGTCAGCAGCAGAAAATCCTGTCTGCCTCGCCAGTTAACACCATTAATCAGCAGCAACATCAACTTAGTCGCACCCAGCATCGCTTGGTAGACGCCATAAAGCGTCAACTTCTGACCTCCCAACACCAAGTCGCACTCGCGGCTGAAAAACTCGATGCGGTCAGCCCCCTGGCCACACTCAAGCGCGGCTACTCGATCACCCAACTAGAATCTGGACAGGTCGTTACACAGGCTGAGCAAGTTAAATCGGGCGATGTGTTGGTGACGCGCTTGGCTGATGGTGACGTTACTTCTATTGCACGCTAAAAGCAGGTGCGAGGTTCGGGGACGGGCTTCGCCCTACGAGGTGCGAGGATTTTCTGCCACGCAGGGAATCCTTTAATCTTATCGGAGATATCACAGCACCAAAGACCCCTCGCTCCCCGTAGCGCAGCGTCCCCGCACCTCGCTCCTTTTTTAATCTTGTACGAATTCGATCCTGATTCGCGATTTAGACTTTAGCTCGTTACAGCTGTTGCAGAAATAGCTGGCGGCGCCGCAGGCTTGGAGCTTCTCTAGTTGGGCTTCGCAGTCTGGGCAGAAGGCGATCTTTTTAAAGCGCACTTCGCACTGATTACACACATAGCCACCATCCCAGTCCAGCTCTTGATGACAGTTTGGACAATTATTGCTGCTCATTACGACTCTCACTAAATAAGTTTGTTATAAATTGAACGATCTGATCCAAGCTTTTGCCAATGATCTTTATACGATCATCGGCGTTTTCCAATGTGATCAGCGATCTGCGGCAAAAAGAACATTTATATAACCACACACCGAAAGCATAAGTTACATATCCTGCATTTCAATTACAGACAGTTGAAAACACTGGTAATTGAATATAAATGCAAGAATAACCACATTTAATAAAAAGATCTTATTCTGAATCTGCACTAGTTACATTGGTGTGCATTTCAATGTTCTGCGCATCAATTTGACGCAGTTCTACGCTAATCGTCGCATACTCTTTTAGCGATTTCACGTGGGTTCCACCACATGGGATCACGGCAGGTGCTCGCTCACCAAGATCACAGTGCCAGTAACGTGAATGCGTCAGTGCCTCGCCTTGGCACTCCATTACCACATCTGCACCCGTGGCAAGCCAATCCACCAGCTGTTGATTCACCTGTAGGGCTATCTGATCAAGGTTGGCCAGCATATCGGCGCTATTTAGGCCACGTTTGCGTAGGGTCTTACCTAAGCGATACTGGTCAACACAACGATCCTCATTAACAAAGCTGGTTTCTTGTGCGTAGCTATTAAAATCGTAATGCCCATGCGGATCGAGGCGATCAGCCTGCTTACGCCAATAACCGCCCTCAACCAGGATCTTGTTAAGAGCAAGGTATGCCAAGTGACCTGCACTGTGTCCACGACTTAAGGCAAGCTGATAGCTTTGATCCACATTCAGCGATACGTCAGTATCTATGCTTAGCGCGACTTCTCCCTCAAGCACGTGTACGACAACAAACGCCCAGCCAAACTGGTCACGCTTTACTGGGATCGCGCGATCAACAAACAGCTCACCAGTGGCGAGATCCACTGCGCCAACGAGACAATCGACGACTTGGTGTGACTCACTTCCTAGCACAAGGTGACCCTTATCCGCGGGATGATCCGGCCAGATATGACTCACAGGATGAAAGGGAGTTTGCTCGGTGATAACAAAGGTTTTGTCAGCTTGGTGCTTAACCAGTAGCACCTTGCTCGTCAGTGACCAAATACCATGACAGAACTGTACTTGGGTTGGAGATACTTGCATCTTTACTCCTTAGGTTAAATGCAAAAAGCGCCATAGACCTCGGTCTATGGCGCTTTTAAAATCAATCGACTGGATTACTTCTTGCGGCCTTTCATCATGCTCATAAGCTTTTTGCGCTTACGCTCTTGAGACAGCGTCATCTTGCTCGATTTACCCTCAAACGGGTTATCGCTGCTCTGGAACTGGATACGGATTGGTGTACCCATGATATCGAGAGACTTACGGTAGTAGTTCATCAGGTAACGCTTGTACGAATCTGGCAGCTCATTAACTAGGTTGCCGTGGATCACCACGATCGGTGGGTTATAACCCCCCGCGTGTGCGTACTTAAGCTTCACGCGACGACCACGCACCATTGGTGGTTGGTGATCGTCAGTAGCCATCTTCATAATACGTGTTAGTACTGAAGTGCCCACACGTGTTGTCGCTGATTTGTAAGCCTCTTGTACTGACTCAAATAGGTGACCAACACCCGTGCCGTGCAGCGCTGAGATAAAGTGAATACGCGCAAAGTCAACAAAGCCAAGACGACGGTCGAGCTCTTTCTTCACGTGCTCTTTGACGTCCATATCCAGGCCATCCCACTTGTTAACGGCAATCACAATCGAACGACCGGCGTTCAATGCAAAGCCGAGTAGGCTCAAGTCTTGATCCGAGATGTTCTCACGTGCATCGATAACCAGCAATACCACGTTGGCATCTTCTACTGCTTTCAGCGTTTTCACCACCGAGAACTTTTCCACTGTCTCGTTGATGCGCTTACGACGACGCACACCCGCAGTATCGATTAGGACATATTCACGACCATCACGCTCCATCGGAATGTAGATAGAGTCGCGCGTTGTGCCTGGCATGTCATACACCACCACACGCTCTTCACCCAAGATGCGGTTAGTCAGGGTCGATTTACCCACGTTCGGACGACCGATGATCGCGAGCTTGATTGGTTTTTCTTGCAGGCGCTGGTACTCGGCTTCAGCCTCTTCCTCGGTGTAATCGAGTTTCTCTTCCTCAACGTCTTCAAACTCGGTCAGATCTTCGATCTCACCCTGCTGCTCAAGCAACTGCTCAGCAAATGGGTTTAAAGCACGATCAATCAGAGCGCCGACACCACGGCCGTGCGCTGCTGCGATCTGGTACATGCTCTCAACACCCAGTTGCCAGAAGTCGGCACTGGCTGCATCGGCATCGATGCCATCGACCTTGTTCACCACCAGCATTGATGGCTTTTCGATCTTACGTAGGTGATTTGAGATCGCGATATCCGATGGTGTTAGACCAGCGCGGCCATCCACCATAAACAACACCACATCAGCCTCGTCAATCGCCGCTAACGACTGCTCAGCCATTTTGGTCTCAACACCTTCCTCAGTACCGTCGATACCGCCGGTGTCGATCACAATAAATTCGTGTTCACCAAGCTTAGCCTGGCCGTATTTACGGTCGCGCGTTAACCCAGGGAAATCCGCAACCAATGCGTCGCGCGTACGAGTCAATCGGTTAAACAACGTCGACTTACCAACGTTCGGACGCCCAACGAGGGCAACAACAGGTACCATAATAACCTCTACACTATGTTCTCTCTGTAGCTATAGGTAACCGCTTGCTAATCAGTTCGCCAGCGTTTTACCTATAACCACAAGTTTATAAAAGATTGAGTAATTTTCGTCCCTTTTTACTCGCTTTCAATAAAACGGCTCCTAACTGCGCAGCAGCCAGGAGCCGAATGTGAATACTATCACAAATTATTTGTTAAGCGTCAGTTTCTTTACATCGCCATTACGCGTGATAAGCACGTAGCCATCATCAACCGCGATTGGGCTGACAGCGAATCCGCTCTCATCAACTAACTGCTTAGAGACAAAATCACCTGATTCACGGTCTAGCCAGTAAAGATAACCCTCGCTATCACCAACCACCACGTGACGATCAATGATCACCGGCGCGGTCAGCAAGCGGTGCTCAAGCTGGCTATTGACCCACAACTCTGTACCACTGCGCGCATCGACCGCTACAAGGTGGTCTTTGTCCGTCGCCAGATAGATGCTGCGGTTATCGGTCGTCATATCGTTGGCTGATGAGTATGGGCGTTTCCATACTGGCTGCCCGGAGCGAAGATCAACGCTGACCAAGTTGCCATTAAAGCCAACGATGTACAGCGTGCTACCAAGAATAATAGGTGACGCATCGACATCAACTAGGCGATCGATCTCAGTGGCACCTTGCGGCAAACCGATCGGTTGCTGCCAGATCAACTGACCGTTCTCAACAATCGCTGCCGCCAAGCGACCATTCGCCGTGCCCCAGAAGACGCCACCAGACACCGCTGCCGGGCGACTATCGCCACGCAGGGTTAGGTTCGGTACATCCATACTGATGGCCCAGCGCTGATTACCGGTATCTTGGTCTAGCGCTAGCAGCATGCCGCGAGCGGTATGCACGATAATCAGGTTGCTCTCCGCAATCGGCGCGGTTAAGACCTCGCCCTCAACTTGTGCTCGCCACAGCGTTTCACCACTGTCTTGATCAAGGGCGATAACTTCACCGTTTTCGCTACCGATGTAAACCTTAGAGTAAGCGCCTAAAATACCGCCTGAAAGACGAGCAGAGGTATCTCCTGCGAGATTAGCTTGCCACAACTGCTTACCAGTCTCAGGATCTAGCGCCTTGACTAGGCCCTCTCGGCTTGCAACAAACACCTTGTCATAAGCATATTCTGGAGACAGCTTAGAGAAGTAGTGTTCAACTCCACTGCCAACTGAACTTTTCCATTGTTGCTGAGGAGAAAACTGACTCTCCACCTCTGGCACAGGTGCCATGATAATGGTGTCTTCCTCTCCCGCACATCCTGCCAAAATACCAAGTGCCACCGCTGGCATCAGTACTTTGCGAAGCAGTTTATTCATCAAAGGCAATCCTTATTTCGCTAGGTCATCCAACTTCATTTGCAGACCAGGACTGTTGTCTGCTGACTGCTGCGCTTCTGAATACGCTTGGTAAGCAGCATCTTCATCACCTGAACGAAGCAAGATATCACCACGCAGTTCAGCCACACGGCCCGCCCAATCTTGGTGAGTCAATGAGTCTAGGCTTGCCAATGCATCGCTATCGTTACCCAGTTCTGCTTGTAGGCGTGCTACGCGATAAGTCGCAACCGCTTTCAGTGCATTATCACCAGTATTTGCCTGTGCCCAACTTAGCTGTTCAAGTGCGCCATCAAGCTCACCCGCTTCAACCTGAGCTTTTGCCAGCTGCAGAGCGGCAAGAACGGCGTACTCAGAATCACTGTTAGTACTGATGAAGGCTTCAACTTGATCTTGCGCCTGTGCACCTTGACCGTTAAGTTGCGTCATCGCTGTCATGTAAGCATCAGAGGCTGCTTCCTGCGCTTCAAGCACAGAGTCTTGGTAAAAACGCCAGCCTAAAAGGCCACCGATACCCACAACTGTACCCAAAATAACGGCCTTGCCGTTTTCCTTCCACCAATCCTTAATGGCTTCTACTTGTTGTTCTTCGCTATCGTAGAGTTCCACGTGCATTCCTCTTTAAATCTACGCAAGAAGGCAGTCAACGCTGCCTTCTGAAATAAAATGGGTTATCTAATTAAACCAATTCGCTTAGTTTTGCCACGGCATCTTGCTGTGACATCGTGGTTTGCTCACCACCAATCAAATCTTTTACCACCACAGTGCCATCAGCCACTTCGTTCTCACCAAGAACTAGTGCCACTGCTGCGCCAACTTTGTCCGCTCGCTTGAACTGCTTCTTAAAGTTACCGCCACCAAAGTGGTTCATCACGCGCAGGCCCGGTACTTGCTCACGAAGCTGCTCAGCCAGTTTCATCCCCGCCATCATAGTGCCTTCACCCGCGGTCACCATGTAAACATCAACGCCACGGCGAACCTCGGTGAGCTCAAGTGTTTCCATCATCAGAACCAGACGCTCAAGACCCATAGCAAAGCCGACCGCAGGGGTTGGCTTGCCACCTAGCTGCTCGACAAGACCATCGTAGCGGCCACCGCCACACACGGTGCCCTGTGCGCCTAAGCTCTCGGTGATCCACTCAAATACGGTGCGGTTGTAGTAATCCAAGCCACGTACCAAGCGCTCATTAACGGTATATTCGATGCCGGCTGCGTCAAGAAGTTCACACAGACCTGTAAAATGTTGTTTCGACTCGTCACTTAGGTAGTCAGATAGACGCGGCGCGTCGCCAAGAATGGCTTGGACGTCAGCGTTCTTAGTATCCAGTACGCGCAATGGGTTGGTGTGCATGCGACGCTTACAGTCTTCATCCAACACCTCTTCGTGCTGCTCAAGAAACGCAATCAGCGCTGTACGGTAGTTAGCGCGATCTTCGGTTGAACCAATCGAGTTCAGCTCGAGGCGTACGTGCTTATCGATGCCTAGCTCACGCCATAGGCGCGCTGTCATCATGATGAGCTCAGCGTCTACATCAGGACCATTAAGGCCGAAGACCTCGACACCACACTGGTGGAATTGACGGTAACGACCTTTTTGTGGGCGCTCGTGACGGAACATAGGGCCCATGTACCATAGGCGCTGTTCTTGGTTGTACAGCAGACCGTTTTCGATACCCGCACGCACACAGCCTGCAGTGCCCTCAGGGCGTAGGGTTAGGCTATCACCGTTGCGGTCTTCAAAGGTGTACATCTCTTTTTCTACCACGTCGGTCACTTCACCGATCGCGCGACTAAATAGATGCGTCATCTCAACGATTGGCATACGTACTTCGTTGTAACCGTATGCACTAATTACGTTTTTCACTGTACCTTCCACTTTTTGCCAAAGTGGAGATTGCGTTGGGAGGCAGTCGTTCATGCCTCGAATTGCTTGAATTGTTTTTGCCACAATACTTACCGTAATGTCGTTGAGATTAATTTGATTCGATGTTTTTGACGTCGATGCGATTGTCGCTATCGAGCGTCGCCGCTTTGGCGCGGATCTTCGCTTCGAGCTGATTGACTAGGTCATCATTGTCAAAGCGCTCTTTTTGACGCTTACCATCTTCGTAGAAAGCGCTCTTCTTGTTGCTTCCTGCCAGCCCCAGGTGTGACACTTCCGCCTCACCAGGACCATTAACCACACAACCGATGATAGATACATCCATTGGGGTAATAATATCTTCTAGGCGCTGTTCAAGTGCGTTGACTGTGCCTATCACATCAAATTCCTGACGCGAGCAGCTCGGGCACGCAATAAAATTGATGCCTCGCGAGCGAATTCGCAGCGATTTTAGGATATCAAAGCCAACTTTGATCTCTTCCACTGGATCTGCGGCTAAAGAGATACGCAGCGTATCACCGATACCTTCAGCCAGCAGCATACCTAAACCGACGGAAGATTTCACTGCGCCGGCGCGTGCACCGCCCGCTTCTGTGATCCCCAAGTGCAGCGGTTGATCGATTTTTTGTGCCAACAAGCGGTAAGAGTCCACCGCCAAGAACACATCAGACGCCTTCACGCTCACTTTGAACTGGTCAAAATTGAGTCTATCAAGAATATCGACGTGACGCATTGCCGACTCGACTAGGGCTTCTGGAGTTGGCTCACCGTACTTCATCTGGATATCTTTCTCCAGTGAACCACCGTTAACACCAATGCGAATTGGAATGTTCTTATCGCGGGCGCAGTCGACAACCGCGCGAATGCGGTCTTCTTTACCGATATTACCTGGGTTGATACGCAGACAGTCGACGCCGTACTCTGCCACTTTAAGGGCGATGCGGTAGTCAAAATGAATATCCGCCACCAGCGGTACCGACACTTGCTGCTTGATCTGCTTGAAGGCCTCGGCAGCATCCATGGTGGGAACGGAGACGCGCACAATGTCTGCACCGACATTTTCCAGAGCGCGGATCTGCGCAACGGTGGCATCGACATCCGTTGTGCGTGTGTTAGTCATTGATTGAACGGCGATTGGTGCACCATCACCAATAGGCACGTCGCCCACATAAATACGCGTAGAGGGGCGACGTTTGATCGGAGATTCGTGTTGCATAATGTCTACTATGGTAAGGTGATTCGAGCTACTTTACCCGCAGTATACCCAGAAAGGTCAACAGGTTCACTTGCAAAAGTGATCGAAACGTTCTGTGGGGCACCTAAAACAAGGCTGTAGCTGCCTGGCTGGTCAAAATCGAGTACTTCACCCGCGCTCTTGGTTCCGATGGCCAGCGTCGCACCTGTCGCATCTTTGACCTGAAGCCAGCAATCACCGGTTAGGGTTAAGCGCAGTCTTGGCAGATCAGAATCGACAACCGGTACTTCTTCTTCAACCACGACGTCTTCAATCGTCTCAGCAATCAGCGCCTGTTCCTCAACCAAAGCCGTGTCATCGCTCACTTCATTCTCAGGCAATGTTTCAGGCTCTGGGTTATAGATTGGCTGTTCTATCTCTGGTAATGGCTCTAGCGTAATAGGCCCTTGGATTTCATCACCAAGTACCGTCACCGGCTCTGTCAGCTCTTCAATCTGAGTACTTGGCTCTTGAACCAACTCAGGCTCAGCTAACTCACGCTCACCAAGCCACCAAAGGACACTAATACCCACCACCGCAATCACTACGGCACAAGAAATCAGTATGATGCGGCTGTCTTGCTTCTCCTTGTTGGTCTTTTTCGAGAAGCTATGCATTGCTTGTTCTTTGAAGGCCGTCGAGTCACAGTCATCCAGGGCACTGAGGATCTCTTTTTCAGGCACCCCCACTAACTTAGCGTAGTTACGAATATAGCCACGGGTAAACGTCGCCACCTGTTGCTGGGAAAAATCGTTGTTTTCAAGATTTTGTACCACAGAGACTTTAAGACAAAGTCGCTCAGCAACCTGTTCTTGAGTGAGCCCCAGCTCTTTACGTTTTACTTTAAGCAGTGTACCGGCTTGGATTTGTGGTGTCTCTGCGACACTAGGTTCTTCATTTGTCATTGAGAATAATTTCTAAGTTGGTCCATTCGGAGGTGCTATCGTTATTATTTTTCATAACCGAATAGAGAATGTGCTTTGTTCAGTATAATCACGCTAAGTTAGATATAGCCAATAGACGAGACTGCGTGTTAATAAATGCGAAAAATATCGTGTTCATTCTAATAGATAATAACTTCGAAACAACATGACCAGCAGACAGAAATTGACTACGCATCAATGTTTTTTCACAAAACTGACATTTTCACGGCAGATAAAAACCAAAAACCAGGCTAATAGACCTGGTTTTTGCATCATACGCGGGTTTTGTTAAACCGATTTGACATCCAGCATCTCGCCTTTGGCTACTCGCTGTTGCTGAGTACGTTTGGTGCGGTCAATCACATCGCCCACCAACTGACCACAAGCCGCATCGATATCGTCACCACGCGTCTTACGTACCGTGACCGTGTGCTCATATTGCATCAAGGTCTTTTGGAAGCGATCAATACGTGAGTTGCTCGGCTTTTTGTACGGCGAGCCTGGGTATGGGTTGAACGGGATTAGATTGATCTTACACGGCGTGTCTTTAAGTAGTTCTGCAAGCTCACGCGCATGGTCCATATCGTCGTTGATATGATCAAGCAATACATACTCTACTGTCACCTTGCCGCGGTTGGCATTAGAGGTCGCAATGTAGCGACGCACTGACGCAAGGAAATCTTCAATATCCCATCGGTCATTGATTGGCATAATAGAGCTACGCAGTTCATCGTTTGGCGCGTGCAATGAGATGGCCAAGGCCACATCAATTTGGCCTGCCATTTGGTCAAGACCGGATACCACACCTGAGGTAGAAACAGTTACGCGGCGCTTCGATAGACCAAAACCAAGATCGTCTAGCATGATCTCTAGCGATGGGATCAGGTTTTTCATGTTCAGCAGTGGCTCACCCATCCCCATCATCACTACATTGGTGATTGGGCGGCGACCGGTCTCTTTCTCTAGACCAACCTCACGTGCAGCGCGCCACACCTGACCAATGATCTCAGAAACCTTTAGGTTACGGTTAAAACCCTGTTGCGCCGTTGAACAGAACTTACACTCAAGCGCACAACCCACCTGTGAAGACACACACAATGTCGCGCGATCATCTTCTGGGATATACACAGTTTCAACATCTTGATCGCCAACGCGCATTGCCCACTTGATGGTGCCGTCTGACGAGTGCTGAGCATCAGAAACCACCGGTGCTTTCACCTCACACTTTAGGTGAAGTTTTTCACGTAGTTTCTTGTTAATGTTTGTCATTTTATCGAAGTCATCAATACCGAAATGGTAGATCCACTTCATCACTTGGTCAGCGCGAAACGCTTTTTCGCCGAGCTCGTCTGCGAAGAATGCACGCATTGCCTTGCGATCAAAATCGAGTAGATTGATTTTTTCTGTGGTCATATGGCCTCTCAAATGACAGAACACGAAATAAGGGCGCGAATTGTACAGCCTTTACGCGATTTCAACAAGTGCTGTCACCCCCTCAAGTATAGCCACTTTCGCTTCGCATCTTCCGACTCTCACCTCTAAGACAAAAAAGCCCTAGCACGAGGCTAGGGCTTATCAATCATCACACTGAGATTATCCGCGCGGATGGATCTCAGTGTTTGGGAAAAAGAACTCAATCTCTCGCGCCGCCGAGGTTGGGCTATCCGAGCCGTGCACCGAGTTATGACGCATACTTAGCGCATAATCTGCGCGCAGAGTACCGCATGCGGCCTCTTCTGGGTTGGTCTTGCCCATCAGTTCACGATAGCGATAGATAGCATCCTCTCCCTCTAGCACTTGGACCATAATCGGCCCTGAGGTCATAAACGCCTTCAACTCATCAAAGAAAGGCTTGCCTTCGTGCTCGGCATAAAAACCGGCTGCCTGCTCTTCGGTGAGGGTGAGCATTTTGGCTGCGATGATCTTAAGGCCGGCCTTCTCGATGCGATGATAGATTGCACCGATCAGATCGCGTTTTACGGCGTCGGGTTTGATAATAGAGAATGTTCTTTCTAGAGCCATATAATTTCCCTTTATTGTAATAGTAAGCTTACTGCGCGCTGTCCGTCAGCAGGCGAGCTAGTGTGCGGACACCAACGCCCGTTGCGCCTGCAGACCATTTATCAGTTGCAGATTTGCGGTATGTTGCTGCGCAGTCAAAGTGCAGCCAACCTTTTTTATAGTCTTCAACAAAGTAAGACAGGAACGCAGCAGCCGTGCTTGCACCAGGCACGTAATCACCCGTGCTGATGTTCGATAGGTCTGCAAAATTTGACGGTAACATACCACGGTGGAACTCCGCTAGTGGTAGTGGCCACAGACCTTCGTTTTCCGCTCGCGCTGAGGTTAGCGCTTGATGAGACAGTTCATCGTCAAAGCTCATCAGTGCGTGGTAATCGTTGCCTAAAGCATTTTTTGCCGCACCCGTTAACGTCGCACAGTCGATGATAAGCTCAGGATTTTGCTCACAGGCGTAGATAAGGCCATCCGCTAGAACAAGTCGTCCCTCAGCGTCGGTGTTCATGATCTCAACCGTCTTGCCATTCTTGTAAGTGATCACATCACCCAGCTTAAGAGCACGACCTGAGATCATATTCTCCGCACAGCACAGAATCAGCTTCACACGCTTATTCAGGCCTCGCAGAATCGCTAAGCCCAGACCACCTGTGATAGTACCAGCGCCGCCCATGTCCGCTTTCATCGCGGTCATGAAGTTTGAAGGCTTAATGCTGTAACCACCAGAATCGAAAGTAATGCCTTTGCCAACCAAGCAAGCGAACACTGGCGCGTTTTCATCACCGGTTGGGTTAAAGTCGAGCTGAAGCATCGCAGACGTGCGCTCAGAGCCACGCCCAACAGCAAAAATGCCCTGCCAACCTTCCGCTAACAAATCTTTGTCTTTAACAATCTTAGTCGTGACTGTTCCCGCTGGTGCTACCGATTTGATAAATTCCGCCGCCATGGTGGCAAGTTGACGTGGTGCAACTTCTTCTGCAGGTTTATTAATAATATCGCGAGTAAAACTGGTCGCTTTAATGCGCGCATCAAGCTCACTTTGATCATCATCGCTAAGCGCAGACCACTCTAGTGAGTTATGTTTTTTAGGGTTTTGATAACCTTGGTGGAATGCCCAGACTGATTCTAGATCCCAAGCATCACCTTGAAGTAATACAGAGCGGATGCCTTGGCTGTCAAGTTTACGCGCAGCGCGTTGAACAACCGTGGTATCTTGACTCTGATCTTGGTGAATCGTTGCCCCGTTCTGAGTAAACGAAACAATCGCCTTTTCTCCCCACTGCGCAGCAGCAGGCTCACGGCTCAATTGGACTAACATCTGGTTAGACATGGTTTCTCCTTGTCTGGCAGCAAAGTAGTACTGCTCGTTTTTATAGTTACTTTAGGATGTTAGCATTATGTACGACGTAAGTGTCACTTTGATAAAAAAAGCGAGCTAAAAAGCTCGCTTTTATGGTCGCAGCTCGCAATTCTAGTCGAACTCATCCATCCAACATAGAATCACCGCCTCAAGAATCTTCTCATTGCAGTGCGCCGGATCGTCATCAAACTCGTCCAGCTGCATAATCCACTCACGCAGATCGGTAAAACGCACGGTTTTAGGATCGGTGTCTGGGTACAACTCGCATAGCTCTATCGCAATGTCGCGCGAATCAATCCATTTCATTAGCTACTCCTTGTCTCAATGAGAGTTTAGACGCGTTTAGTGATCTTCTGAGGCGTGGTTTAGCGTGTATTTAGGGATCTCTACAACCAGATCCTCATCGGCCACTCTTGCCTGACAGCCCAGCCGAGATTCCGGCTCTAGACCCCACGCCTTATCTAGCATGTCATCCTCAAGCTCATCACTCTCTTCGAGCGAATCAAAGCCTTCTCGAACGACAACGTGGCAAGTGGTACAGGCGCACGATTTTTCACACGCGTGTTCGATACCAATACCATTTTTTAGCGCAACATCGAGAACCGTTTCACCACTTTCGGCTTCCAACACCGCACCTTCAGGACAAAGGTCTTCATGGGGTAAAACAACAATTTTTGGCATAACTTTCTATCTCTTATATATCATCTACAGACTGACCGGAAAGGGCAGCTCGGATCGATTTATCCATACGACGTGAGGCAAATTCTTGACTTGCCTTGTCAGTATCTTTGATGCCTTGCTCAATCGCGGCAGTGTCCCCACCATTGCGCAATTCAATCAATGCCTCTATCGCTTTGAGCAGCACCTGTTGCTCTTGCTCTGAGAGTAGCTCATCGCCATCGGCCTGAAGCGCAGCCACCAGCCCCTCGATAACACGATCGGCCTCAACGCGCTGCTCAGCAAGCGCACGCGCCTGCATGTCCTCTTCAGCATAGGTCATGGAATCTTTGAGCATATTAGCGACTTCATCATCACTCAACCCATACGAGGGCTTGACCTGGATCTCCGACTGAACGCCAGTGCTTTTCTCCATTGCAGTCACAGAGAGCAGGCCATCAGCATCGACCTGATAAGTCACACGAATATGAGCCGCGCCCGCAGCCATTGCCGGGATACCCTTGAGTGAAAAACGCGCCAGGGAGCGACAGTCATCAACCATCTCACGCTCACCTTGTACAACGTGGACACTCATTGCCGTTTGTCCATCCTTGAAGGTGGTAAACTCTTGAGCTCGCGCCACAGGAATCGTGGTGTTACGTGGAACGATCTTTTCTACTAAGCCACCCATGGTTTCAATTCCCAATGATAGTGGGATCACATCCAACAGCAGCATCTCAGAGTCAGGCTTGTTGCCTGCGAGGATATCCGCTTGGATACCTGCACCGATTGCCACTACTTCATCAGGGTTGATACTGGTTAATGGCGGACGCTCGAAGAAGTCCCCGACCATCTCACGCACTAGACCTGTACGGGTAGAGCCACCGACCATAACAACCTCAAGCACTTGCTCTGTGTCTACCTGGGCATCTTTTAGAGCCCGACGACAAGACATCAGGGTCTTTTTCACTAATGGGCGGATCAGGTCTTCAAACTCATCACGGCTGACCTGCCCCTGCCAACCAAGCACGTCGACTGCGACGGTGTTTTGCTCAGAGAAAGCAATTTTGGTGGCCGTTGCCACATTGAGTAGGATACGGTTTTGCTCGGCCGTCAGAGGTTGCTCGATACCCGCTTTTTCCAACAGGTGCTCGGCAAGCAAATGATCAAAGTCATCACCACCCAGCGCAGAGTCACCACCGGTTGCTAGCACCTCAAATACGCCTTTTGACAGACGTAAAATAGAGATATCAAACGTACCACCGCCGAGGTCGTACACCGCGATAATGCCTTCTTGACCACTATCTAGGCCATACGCAATCGCGGCAGCCGTTGGCTCATTAAGCAGACGCAATACATGCAGGCCTGCAAGCTTGGCCGCATCTTTGGTGCCCGCGCGCTGGGCATCATCAAAGTAAGCCGGTACGGTGATCACCACACCTGCCAGCTCACCACCTAACGTCTGCTCAGCTCGCTGACCAAGTGCTTTGAGAATATCGGCAGAGACCTCAATCGGGTTTTTATCTCCAGCCGAGGTTTCGAGCAATGGAAGCCCATTTTCACTCGCTTTAAAGCGATAAGGCAATGATGGGTAGCGCGCATTAATATCAGCGAGTGAACGCCCAATCAGGCGCTTAACCGAGATAATGGTATTTTGTGGATCGCTCTCTGCGAGTTGCTGCGCGGCGTAGCCAACTTGAGGCGTCTCCGATGAATAATTGACAATAGAGGGCAGAATAGCCTTGCCCTGCTGATCCGTCAGGGGCTCTGCGCTGCCACTGCGCACAGAGGCGACCAGTGAGTTGGTCGTACCTAAGTCAATACCAGCGGCTAATTTATGTTCATGGGGTGCCGAGCTTTGACCCGGTTCTGCGATTTGAAGTAGTGCCATTAGTGTTCCTTGTTCCCAACTCGTCTGTCACTAGTTGAGTAGGTGATCTTCGACTCGTTCGATTTCGTTCTTTAGCTTTGCGATAAATTTTAGCTTACGCACCAGATCTGCAACCTCATCCCAGGCCTGAGCTTGGATCTGCTGCTCGACAAAGCCTAAATGCTGTTTATACATCTTGCTGACTTTGCTATCAAAATCAAACAGCTCATCGGCGCCATCTGGGCTTGATGAGATATGCTCCAGCTCCTCACGCAACTCCATCTGCTCCATCAAAAACTCTAGGTCTTGCAGTGTCTGTTGCTCGGCTCGAATATCGATACCATTGAGGGATAGCATATACTCTGCGCGTGAGATAGGTTGCTTGAGCGTTTGGTACGCATCGTTGATTTCAGATGCCTTCTGCACGGCCATCAAGCGGTCTCGCTCAGAAGCACTAGCAAAATTATCCGGATGAAACTGCTTTTGTAATTCTCGGAACTGAGAAGAAAGAAGGCCACCATCCAGCTTAAACTGGCTTGGTAGCCCAAATAATTCAAAATAATTCATGTTGCGGTCGATCCCTGCTAACAAGGCGTGGGCAAATCTGCCCACCGCTCTTATCGATTAAACGTTGAAGCTCTCACCACAACCACATTCGCTTTTTGCGTTTGGGTTATTAAACTCAAAGCCCTCGTTTAATCCTTGCTTCACATAATCCAGCTCAGTGCCGTCTAGGTAGACTAAGCTCTTTTTGTCGATGATCACTTTGACACCTTGGTGCTCAAAGACCTCATCGCCTTCGTCGAGCTCGTCGACAAACTCAAGGACGTAAGCCATACCCGAGCAGCCAGTGGTCTTCACCCCTAGACGCAAGCCCAGACCTTTGCCTCGACTGTCTAAAAAAGCTCTCACTCGATTTGCTGCGGTTTCTGTTAATGAAATGGCCATACTACACCCTTGGTCTTCTATTGAACGTGCGAAAGATGATAGGGCAATATCCGGCCAGGAAAAGCCCTATCAGCGATTATTGGTCGTGCTTTTTCTTGTAGTCAGCAACGGCTGCCTTGATTGCATCCTCGGCAAGGATAGAGCAGTGTACTTTAACCGGTGGCAGCTCTAACTCGTCAGCAATCTCGGAGTTTTTGATCGCAGCCGCTTCATCGACAGACTTGCCCTTTACCCACTCAGTAACCAGTGAGCTCGATGCGATTGCACTACCACAACCGTATGTTTTGAACTTCGCGTCTTCGATAATGCCATCTGGCGTTACCTTGATTTGCAGTTTCATTACGTCGCCACACGCAGGTGCACCGACCATGCCACTACCTACGTTTGGATCTTCTTTGTCGAAAGAACCTACATTACGTGGGTTTTCGTAGTGATCAATTACTTTTTCGCTATATGCCATAATAAGTTACCTCGAATCCTCTATATCAATCCATTGGACAGACGGCGCCGTCTTAGTGGTGTGCCCACTCAACAGTGCTCAAATCGATCCCTTCTTTGTACATATCCCATAGAGGAGACATGTCGCGCAGCTTGATAACTGCTGAGCGAATTTGCTCGATTGCGTAATCTACTTCTTCTTCAGTCGTAAATCGACCGAAAGAGAAACGAACTGAACTGTGTGCTAGTTCATCATCCAAGCCAAGCGCACGTAAAACATACGAAGGCTCAAGGCTTGCTGAGGTACATGCACTGCCTGAAGATACCGCTAGATCTTTTAGCGACATCAGCAATGACTCACCCTCAACAAACGCAAAACTCACGTTTAGATTGTGCGGTACGCGCTGATCCAAATCACCGTTGATCGTCACCGCTTCTAGGTCTTTCACACCATCTAATAGGCGGTTACGCAGTGCCATTGCGTGGTCAAAGTCTTTTTGCATGTCTTCTTTCGCCACACGGAACGCCTCGCCCATACCCACAATTTGGTGAGTCGGTAGCGTACCAGAGCGGAAACCACGCTCATGACCACCGCCGTGCATTTGCGCCTCTAGGCGAATACGCGGCTTACGACGAACGTACAAAGCACCAATACCCTTAGGGCCATAGGCTTTGTGTGCAGACAATGAGATTAGGTCAATCTTCATTTCCTGCACGTCTAGTGGCACTTTGCCTGCAGATTGCGCAGCGTCTACATGGAATACGATTTTACGCTCACGGCACAACTCACCGATGGAAGCGATGTCTTGGATAACACCGATCTCGTTATTTACATGCATGATAGACACTAAAACAGTGTCGTCGCGCATCGCCGCTTCCAGCTTTTTAAGGTCAACAATACCGTTCGCTTCAGGCTCTAGGTATGTCACCTCAAAACCCTCGCGCTCCAACTGACGGCATGGATCAAGAACCGCTTTGTGTTCTGTTTTACACGTGATCACGTGCTTGCCTTTCTTGGAGTAGAAGTGTGCTGCACCCTTGATCGCTAGGTTGTCAGATTCAGTTGCACCAGAGGTGAAGACAATTTCACGTGGGTCGGCGTTAAGCAGGTCTGCAATCTGTTCACGAGCGGTATCAACCGCTTCTTCTGCTTGCCAACCGTAACGGTGTGAGCGTGAAGCTGGGTTACCGAACGTGCCGTCGATAGTCATGTACTGAACCATTTTTTCAGCAACTCGCGGATCGACAGGGCAAGTTGCAGAGTAATCAAGATAAATAGGCAGTTTCATTATTTTCTCCAGTGTAAAACCTTGCCACTATGTGCGGTGAGCTATGAGCGCACGTCAACGCCAATCGATGATAAGCTCGAATTGCCGTGTGTAAGGCTATGATTTAGCGCGAGATCTATGTCTTGCTTATCAGAAATTTCAAGGACTTCGTTGTCCTTCATCAATTGACCCAACGTGATATTGTTGAGGAAATCAGAAATGCGTGTACTCAAGTCACGCCACAAGGTGTGAGTTAAGCAACGGGAGCCACCTTGGCAATCTCCCTTACCATTGCATTTCGTCGCATCAACCGACTCATCAACGGCTGAGATCACGGTACCAATCGAGATTGTGTGCGCTTCTGCACCAAGGCGATAGCCGCCACCGGGACCTCTTACACTAGCAACTAGGCCAGCTTTTCTGAGTTTGGAAAATAGCTGCTCTAGATACGAAAGCGAAATCCCTTGTCGCTCTGAAATATCCGCCAAAGGAACGGGGTTATGCTGCGAGTGCAATGCCACATCTAGCATGGCAGTGACTGCATATCGTCCTTTCGATGTTAATCTCATAATCCATCCTTAACACACTGTTTATGTGTTAAGAAGTTTTTCATACCTGACTAAAATGGTCAAGTATTTATTTGACTAAATTAGTCAGGTATTTTTTACAACCTAACTACTTCAGTTTGTTCGTTTTCTCGATCGCGGTTAGCACGCCACGTAGAATGTTGAGCTCTTGAGATTCAGGCCTTGCGCGGGTAAACAGACGGCGTAACTTGTCCATCACCTTCTGTGGCTTGTCTCTCTCAATAAAGTGGGTATCGTAAAGCACTTTTTCAAGGTGTACGTAAAATTGTTCAAGCTGCTCATAACGCGGGTAGCTGTCCGCCTCAGCAGGCGTGTATTGGCTCTGTTGGTGAGCCAGAAAAGCCATACGAATTTCGTACGCGACCGTCTGTACTGCCATCGCGAGATTTAGCGAGCTGTATTCAGGGTTTGCCGGAATGCTCAAGTGATACTGACACTTTTGCAGCTCTTCGTTGGTCAGGCCTGTGCGCTCACGACCGAACACCACCGCAACGGAGGCATTATCATGATCAGAGACCAGGGTGGAGATCAGCTTCTCGCCACACTCACGTGGCTCAACCATCGGCCACTCAAGCGTGCGAGAACGTGCACTCGTACCAATGACTAGGGTGCAATCCGCCACGGCTTCCTCAACACTGCTAACAACTGCAGCGTTCATCGCGACGTCGCTAGCACCAGAAGCCAATGCTGTCGTTTGTCCATCACGCTCGCACTGAGGATCAACCAGTACCAGATTTGATAGCCCCATCACCTTCATGGCTCTAGCGGCAGACCCGATGTTGCCTGAGTGAGATGTACCTACCAAAACGATTTTAACGCGATCTAACATGATGATGACTTACCCCTATAATTTGGACGCAGAATGGTATCATAATATGCTCAATAGCGTCAGTTCGATTTCCTATCCACTACTGATAAAGTGCAAAAAATAACCACTTCCATTTGCAAAAATAACTGATATACTCGTCGCGTTTTTTGTTCTTTAACATCCGTTGGGAAGATATCTATGCATCCTATGCTGAATATTGCTATTCGTGCTGCACGAAAAGCAGGTAACCATATCGCTAAATCACTAGAAACTGCTGATAAAATTGAATCTACACAAAAAGGTACGAATGATTTCGTAACGAACGTAGACAAAGAAGCTGAAGCTATCATCATCGATACGATCAAGAATTCGTACCCTGATCACTCTATCGTTGCTGAAGAGAATGGTCTGATCGAAGGCAAGGACAAAAACGCACAATGGATCATCGACCCACTGGATGGCACGACTAACTTTGTCAAAGGTCTTCCTCACTTCTCTGTCTCTATCGCAGTTCGCCTAAACGGCAAGACTGAGGTAGCGTGTGTGTACGACCCAATCCGTAACGAGCTATTCACTGCTCAACGTGGTGCTGGCGCACAGCTAAACAACACACGTATCCGTGTAAATGCACTAAAAGATCTACAAGGTGCTGTACTAGCGACAGGCTTCCCATTCAAACAAAAGCAGCACAGCGAATCTTACCTAAAGATCGTTTCTGCACTGTTTGTTGATTGTTCTGACTTCCGTCGCACTGGCTCTGCTGCACTTGACCTATGTTACGTAGCTGCTGGTCGCGTTGATGGTTTCTTTGAACTAGGCCTTAAGCCTTGGGACATCGCTGCGGGTGAACTTATCGCTCGTGAAGCAGGTGCGATTGTAACTGATTTTGCTGGCGGCACTGACTACATGAAGTCGGGTAACGTCGTTGCTTCAAGCGCACGTGGCGTGAAAGGCATTATCAAGCACATCCGTGAAAACGGTAACGAAGCGCTGCTTAAGTAATCTGCGCTGAGTATATCGATAGTTAAAGACCTCGCTTTAGCGGGGTTTTTTTATACCTCAAGGGTAGAGGTGAGATTCGAGAAACAAGAGGCGAGAGGCGAGAAGGAATCTTGGCTAGGGGAACCTTCATTAGCAATGAGATAAGTTTCTCAGATGATGACAGTTGACTATATGTTTTGTATTTTATCGTCATATATTCAAACATTTAGGCACATTTCGCTGTGAAAAAAACAACTGTAGTGACAACACTCGCCTTACTGGTACTCGGGTGTAGTGAACAACCAGATAGTGTCCCCCTCTCCGATTACGATTACTGTGAACAATTTCCAACCACCGAAGTTGAACCTCTATCGGCATTCATTACGCCCTTTCAAGACGAATTAGAAGGCAAGACTGGGGTCTATGTGCTCGAGCAAGGTGCTGAGGCAATGATGTCAAGGACTTGGCTGACATCTCGGGCTGAGCAATCTATCGATATCCAGTACTTCATCTTTTCGGTCGACAATGTTGGTCTTATTGCAACCGACTATTTGGTGAGGGCCGCTGAGCGTGGCGTGAAGATTCGGGTCATCATTGATGACTTATTATTGGGTGCCAGAGCGGATGAGCTGCAGATGTTATCCGCTCATCACAACATCTCAATTAAGGTCTACAACCCCAATACCAATATGGGTAGAAACCTATTGCAGAAAGTCGGCTCTCTGATGTTGGATTTTCACGCATTCAATCAGAGAATGCATAACAAAGTCTTCATCGTGGACGGACAGTTAGCCATCACTGGCGGACGTAATATAGCTAATGAATACTTTGGTTTTGATCATGAATATAACTTCAGAGATCGTGATGTGTTTCTGGCGGGTGAAGCGGTGGATGACATGCAGTCATCGTTTGAGACATTTTGGCACAGTGAATTGAGTGTGCCCATAGAACACCTTGCCGAGTTTGATGACCAAGATGCTCAGCTGGAGTTCTCCCGATTACACAGCTATGCTTGTAATCCAACCAATTTTCATCCTGATATCCGTAAAGAGATAGAACTGGTCCCCGACACTTTCCAGCGTCTAGCCGAGCAAGGTAAATTTACTTTTGTCGATCGTGTTGACTATATATCTGATCAACCGGGCAAAAATGATCAAACCGCTTTTCTAGCCGGTGGCAGTCCAACTCACACCAAGTTGATCGAACTGCTCAGCCAATCGGAAAAGAGCATCATAATTCAAACTCCCTACTTGGTGACAAGTCAGGCAGATCGAGAGTTCCTCCAACATTTGGTCGATAGTGGTATCGAAATAAAGATACTGACTAACAGCCTTGCATCAACTGATAATCTCGAAGCGTTTAGCGGTTATCAACGCAGCCGAGAGGCCCTATTGAACACTGGCGTTGAGCTATATGAGTTCCGTCCGGACGCTAGAGTTAGACAAAGAGTGATGACAGAGCATATGTTTAAACGTCTGCCAACCACACCTATTTTTGGGCTTCATGCCAAGAGCATGGTCATCGATGACTCAACAACAGTCATAGGCACCTATAACTTCGACCCTCGCAGCGCCAACCTCAATACAGAAAGCTTTACAGTGATCCACTCACCAGAAATTACTAAAGGGGTAAAAGACGCAATGCTTATCGAGATGGAACCAGATAATGCATGGCGAATCACCCCCGACTTCAACCCAGACCACAAAGTCAGTTTGTGGAAAAGGTTCAAGGTCAAACTGCGCAGAATCGTACCGAAAAGCATCCTCTAAAATCGCAGGGGCGGAGTTCGAGTACGGGCTATCGCCCTTCGAGGAGCGAGTAGTGTGGTCGATAGCCACATGTTCACTACTCACCTATTACTATTACCGCACTGATATTCATCTGTAACGTAAAAAGCCCAGCATCGGTGCATGCTAGGCTTTTTCATATCTGATATCTAGGAAATATATGAAAGTATGCGTGGACGGTAAACTTCCCCCACCCACAAACTACTCGCACCTCGAAGCGTAAGCGTCCTCGAACCCCGCCCCCTCGACTCTCGTCTCTCGCAGCGCAGCGATCTCGCTTCTAAAACGCAAAAAAGCCTCAGTCTTTCGACTGAGGCTTTAGAAAATGGCAGGGGTGGAGAGATTCGAACTCCCAACACGCGGATTTGGAATCCGCTGCTCTGCCAATTGGAGCTACACCCCTGTAGTTGTTTTAGAGACTTAACTTTGTCTTTAATAAAGTGGCGGAGTGGACGGGACTCGAACCCGCGACCCCCGGCGTGACAGGCCGGTATTCTAACCAACTGAACTACCACTCCGCAGTGGCGTACTTGCTATCAAGCAAGTGTCCAAAATTTAAAGCCTGGCGATGTCCTACTCTCACATGGGGAAGCCCCACACTACCATCGGCGCTATTGTGTTTCACTTCTGAGTTCGGCATGGAATCAGGTGGGTCCACAACGCTATGGTCGCCAAG
>NZ_JBPVIS010000010.1:0-139029 GCF_051660965.1 Vibrio glycogenivorans
CTGCGGAGTGGTAGTTCAGTTGGTTAGAATACCGGCCTGTCACGCCGGGGGTCGCGGGTTCGAGTCCCGTCCACTCCGCCACTTATATTAAGCCCAAGTCGAAAGACTTGGGCTTTTTTGCGTCTAAGAGTCGAGATCACTGCGTTGCGAGAGGCGAGAATCGAGGGGGCGGGTACGTTGTACTTCGGGGACGCTAACGCTTCGAGGAGCGAGTAGTTTTTCTTTTGATATGACTCTGTATGGAATAAACCCTAGTCTGCCATTGCTTTATGGCCCTTCTTCTCAAACCCTAATATCTACTTTTTCTTTGATTCATTTCTCTGTTTTTGACTTTCACCTCTTTGCTTTCATTGTTTTGTGATCTTGCCTTGATCCTTTGTGCTCAAAAACGTCTACCGATGGAAACTTTGTCTTTATCTACTAGGTTTATTTGGTACGTTGTTAAACAAGGAGTCAGAAATGCCTGAGATTAAGCAAGAAATTCCACATCGTGTGACGGTTTACCATGATAACCCGGAGCAGGAGAAAGAGCTTAAAAACGCGATGCTGCCGGAAAAACCACGTTATTTTATGGGGAACCCGACTTACAAAGGCGAAAGCCTAGAAGAGTTTAAAGACCGCTTGAACTCTATTGGGATGTCTGTCGATAGGTAGTTTATTGATGCTGGCTAGTCAAATTATCATGCCAGTCAGATTTTGTGACTGGCATTCATACCTTTTTTATATTCTAGTGTTTTCTTGTGCAATGCTGCTCTGTGACAAGCTAGAGTTTGACCTGGCTGTAAATCTTTCTTAGCCATTAACTAATTCACTTTACCTACTTAGACTACACAGTCGATAGCTTTAGGCTTATTGTTGTGAATAATATACTAGTTTCCCTCTTAGTGAAGAAGTAAGAGAATCAGAAGCGAACTTTTTCATGTGATTTAATGCTTTGCGTTATCTTGACCTAAAGTTAAAATGTGCACAGATTTAAATTTGAGTGCTAATAATGAATTTTAGATATGATATAAATGGCATAAGAGCGATAGCTGTCATTGCTGTCGTTCTTTTCCATTTTGACCCTAAATGGGTTCCCGGGGGATTTGCGGGTGTTGATGTTTTTTTTGTTATTTCCGGTTTCTTGATGACAGGGATAACTTTTAGAGCCTTAGAGGCTGGTAAATTTAATATATTTAAGTTCTATGTCGCTCGCGCAAATAGAATATTTCCAGCTCTTGTTTTCTTATGTTTAGTTCTGATTATTTTTGGGTGGTATTACCTAGCGCCATTAGACTATCGAACACTAGGTAAGCATGTTTATAGCAGCCTCCTTTTTATTTCTAATCATACTTATTTTGGAGAAGCAGGGTACTTTGATTCATCATCATATGAAAAGTGGCTTCTGCACACATGGTCTCTGTCTGCTGAATGGCAGTTTTATATTTTATACCCGTTAATAATTGTTGTACTAAAAAAATTTTTCTCCTTAGACAACTTAAAGAAAATTATTGTAGTGTTGACTGTTTTAGGGTTTTTGTTCAATGTTGTAGCAACAATTAAATGGCCTACTTCATCTTATTTTTTGTTACCAGCAAGGGCATGGGAAATGATGGTTGGTGGAGTAGCGTTTCTTTACCCTTTGAACATTTCTCGTAGAAAGAAAAAATTGATAGAGCTTGTTGGGCTATCATTGATTTTTTCCTCTTTTGCCTTTGTATCAAGCGATACTCCTTGGCCAGGTCACTTTGCTTTGTTGCCTGTTTTAGGGGGGTACTTAGTGATACTAGCTAACCAGCAAACTAGTGCTATTACTAATAATGTTATTTTTCAGCATATAGGTAGGTGGTCATACTCAATTTATTTGTGGCATTGGCCTATCGTTGTTCTAGGTTATTATTTAGATATTTCTAATTGGTTCCTATATGGACTTCCTCTATCCATTGTTATGGGGTTTATTAGCTTTACACTTATTGAAAGTTATAAATTCACTATTTATGAAAAATGGAGTGATATCTTAAAGGTTAAGCCTCTTTGTATGCTTCTCTTCATAGGTCTTGTAGGTTTTTTATGTAAAGAAACAAAGGGCTTCCACTTTCATTATGCTGAAGAGGTGTTAGCTGTTAACTTAGAGAAAAGGAATAGAAACCCTTATGGCTGTATTAAGCGCAGAGAGGGAGGAGAAGCACGTCTAGACCATTGTTATATCGGTAACACAGAAAATCTTAAGGCTGTCATTATTGGAGATAGTCATGCTGACGCGCTGACAACATCTATATCCTCTATGCTCGATCTTAATCAAGAAGGAATTATAGCGTTAAACAGAGCTTCTTGTCCTTTCATCTTTAATTATAAAGACAGACGTGAAGGTGATATACAGGGGTGCTACCATGAAAATCACCTAAGGCTAGAAGACCTTAATAAGTACAAAGGGACCCCTTTGGTTTTGATTGCTCGTTGGCCTTCTTATATATATGGTCAGTCCAACCCTAAGCGTATTCGTAATAATGATAATGGGCCAGTTATGTACTTTGGTGAAAATATATCTATGAACGAAGAAGAACTTTTGGTTGATTTTCATGCTGCATTAGTTGATACGTTATGTACTCTGACAGAAGCATCTCCTGTCATTATTACCCAGCCAGTTCCTGAAATGAGGGTTAATGTGCCGGATACTATGTCGAGAAACTTGATGTTTGGTCGAGAAACAAGTGTTTCTATAAGTGAAGATTTATACTTTGAGAGAAATTCAAAAATTCGAGAAGTTATATCTGATGCAGCCAGCGATTGCGGGGCTGTGGTTGCTGATCCTTATGAATACCTATGTAAAAGTGGTATATGTATCGGAGAAAAAGATGGGCTTCCAATTTATTATGATGGTGATCATATGAGTGAATTTGGTAATAAAATACTGACACCAATGTTTAGTAATGCATTTAGTTTGTTACACTAAGCTTCATTTGCAGAGTAGCACAAGTACCAAACCCCTTTTTATTTCAGGGGTTTGGTGTCTATTAATTCGTTTCTTTAAGAGTCCTGATCACTATTCAATATTCTGGATCTGCTCTCGCATCTGCTCGATAAGGACTTTCAGCTCTACACCTGATGCCGTGATATCAGTGCTGATAGACTTAGAGGCTAGGGTGTTCGATTCACGGTTGAATTCCTGCATCATAAAGTCGAGACGACGACCTACAGCGCCACCTTTCTTTAGGATATTTGTGGCTTCTTTGACGTGTGAATCAAGGCGATCTAATTCTTCTGCAACGTCTGACTTTTGTGCCAACAAGATAAGCTCTTGTTCTACTCGGCTTGGCTCTAGCTCAACCTTAGCGTCTTCAAACTTGTTGAGTAGACGTTCGCGCTGCCAGTCTAGAATCTCAGGCATACGTGCGCGGACTTTGGTCACTTCTGCAGTGATTGCCTCTAGGCGCTGATCAATCAGTGCCTTCATGTTTTCACCCTCGCGACCACGCGCTTCAATGAACTCACTTAATGCCTCGTCAAAGGCGCTAAGCAGGCTGGTATTGATTGCATCCATATCTTGCTCTGGCGTTTCCATGACACCCGGCCACTGCATGACTTGGAATGGGTTAAGGCGGGTTGATTCACCGGTAATCCCCATAATTTGATTAGCAGCGTCAACGACCTGTTTTGCTAGAGTTTCGTTGATAGTTAGCTCACCCTTCGCCGCTGGGTTTGCCTCAAAACGTAATGCGCATTCCACTTTACCGCGCGCCAAACGTTTACGGAATCGCTCACGCAATACCGGCTCAAGGCCGCGGAATTGCTCAGGCATGCGGAAGTAGGTTTCTAGGTAGCGTTGATTCACACTGCGAATTTCCCAAATCGCGCTACCCCAATCGCCTTTTACCTCTTTACGAGCGTAGGCTGTCATACTGAAGATCATCGAATTTTCCTATTTAATCTTTTGAAAATTAACAGCGCAATACTAGCACATCCTGATTAGAAGCGTTGACCACAGTGTTAGGTCAATTGCATATTCCGCAATCTGTTAGCGAATTGGCTGTGATTCCGCTATAATCCGCACCAATCAAACCCACACCTCACTCGATAAGGTAATAGTCCATGCGTCCAAACGATCGTGCTAAAGATCAAGTTCGTCCTATTAAGATTACCCGCAACTACACCGCTTACGCGGAAGGCTCAGTTTTAGTTGAATTTGGTAACACGAAAGTACTTTGTAATGCGACCGTTGAGGAAAATGTGCCTCGTTGGCTAAAAGGTCAGGGCAAAGGTTGGGTTACTGCTGAATATGGCATGCTACCTCGCGCTACCCATTCTCGCACACGTCGAGAAGCCGCAAGTGGTAAGCAAGGTGGTCGCACGATGGAGATCCAACGCCTGATCGCGCGCAGCTTGCGAGCGGTCGTTGATCTAAAAGCAATGGGCGAAATCATGGTCACTGTTGACTGTGATGTGATTCAAGCCGATGGCGGTACGCGTACGGCATCTATCTCTGGCGCTAGCGTCGCAATGGCGGATGCATTCCAACACCTAGTCGATAGTGGCAAGCTTAAAGCTAACCCGATGAAAGGGCATGTTGCCGCAGTATCTGTTGGTATTTTGGGTGAAAATGTTCTTTGTGACCTAGAGTACGTCGAGGACTCTGCTGCAGATACCGATATGAATGTGGTGATGACTGAAGCAGGCAAGATGATTGAGATCCAGGGTACAGCAGAAGGCGAACCGTTTAGCCACGAAGAGCTAATGGACCTATTAGCCTCTGCAAAGAAAGGTATTACTGAGATTGTTGCGGCTCAAAAAGCGGCACTTGCTGACTAATTCTTATAGCTCCCGTCTGGGGGCTATTTTTTTATCTCAAACGCCGTCTTTACTGCAGTTTGAGAGATTTGTAACCCGGTTAGTCTCCCTCGGACTAACAACGATCTATTTAGAGAGAAACCAATGAAAGCATACCAGCGTGAGTTTATTGAATTTGCACTAGAGAAAGAAGTTTTGAAGTTTGGCGAGTTTACGCTGAAATCTGGCCGTAAGAGCCCATATTTCTTCAACGCTGGCTTGTTTAACACTGGTCGTGACCTTGCTCGTCTAGGTCGCTTCTACGCAGCGGCACTGGCGGATTCAGGTATTGATTATGATGTACTATTCGGCCCTGCGTACAAAGGCATCCCAATCGCTACAACGACGGCAGTTGCACTAGCAGACCATCACGATACTGACACTCCTTACTGCTTTAACCGTAAAGAAGCCAAAGATCACGGCGAAGGCGGTAACCTAGTCGGTAGTGCACTTGAAGGTCGCATTATGCTGGTTGATGATGTGATCACAGCCGGTACTGCAATCCGTGAGTCGATGGAGATTATCAAGGCTAATGGTGCTGACCTGGCGGGTGTACTTGTGGCTATCGACCGCCAAGAGAAAGGTAAGGGCGAGTTGTCGGCTATCCAAGAGGTTGAGCGTGACTTTGGTTGTGCAGTTATCTCGATTGTAAGCCTGACAGATTTGATCACTTTCCTTGAAGAGAAGGGTGACAATACAGAGCACCTTGAGGCTGTAAAAGCTTATCGCGCTGAGTACGGCATCTAAGCTGAATTCAAATAGCTAACAAAAAAAAGGTATCCGATTGGATACCTTTTTTATTTGAGTCGCTTACTGATAACGAATGCCTTTGCGCGTATTGGCATCGGGCATCGTTTTAAAGCGCTTGTGTAGCCACATCCATTGTGAAGGCGCGCGCATGATGAGCATTTCTACGTACTTGTTCATATAGGCTGCTGCCGCCTTCATATCTTTTCGCGGATAATCTTGCTCAATAGACTGATCGGCAATCAGTTCATATTGACCGTAGGCATTACGAAAGCCTGAGCCAGGGACAATCGCGCAATGGCTGGTATAAGCCAGAATGCTAGTGCCAGTAGTCGTGCAGGCATCCTCAACGGCAAAGAATGGCACAAACTCTGATTTGTTGCGCCCGTAGTCATGATCTGGCAAGTAGAAGAGTCGCCCACCTTGACGAAGGACTCTGATCATAAACTTAAGGTCTTTTCGGTCAATGAGCTTATTGCCATTGTGCGTGCGCCCCCAGTACTGAATAAAGTTGTACGCCGGGTTGTCGTGCGGGCGGAAAGCTCCAAAGCCCGGCACGCCAAGCACCGCAAATGCCCTAGCAGTGATCTCAAGGTTAAGAGCATGCACACAGCACAACAGGACGCCTCTACCATTCTGGGCGTGATCGCGCACTACGGAGATATCTTTCTCTACCAGCAAGCGCTTAAAACGCCAAGTTGGCCAGAACCACGTTACACCCGTTTCAATCAAAGCAAGGCCGGTATTGGCGAAGTTATCTCGAACCAGCTCATCGCGTTCTGTTTGCGGCATATCGGGAAAGGCAAGCTCAAGATTGCGGTTAGCAACAGCGACGCGCCCTTCAGCAAAACGCATACCAATACGCCCCACCGTGCGACCTAACTTTAGCAGCAAAGGGTAGGGCAGAATATTCACCAGAATCGCCAGCGAACCAAAGCCAAGCCAAACTCCCCAGTTCTTGGGATGCAAAAGCTTAAGGCTAAATTGTGGGGCAGGATATTTGCTTTTTTCCATACGATTTATTTAATTTGGGCGCAAAGCAGCGACCAATACTCTTCGAAGTTTTCAGTTGGCTGATATTTGAAGTCTGAGCGCACGAAGCGATTGAGGCTGCCCTCGACTTGGCCAAGCAGTTGGGCGGCCAAAATCTTCTCATCAACTGGGAATGACTTGTTCTCTCGCAGCTTTCTCTCACGCAGTATCTGACGCAACGAAGTCTCGATACGCTCAAACAGCTGATTGATACGATCGCGCAGTCGCTCGTTTTCAAACATTAGTGCATGGCCGGATAGAATTCGAGTTAAGCCAGGATTGCGCTCAGAGAAAACCAGGATCAGCTGCATTACCATACGGATACGCATCAGGGTATCTTTCTCTTCATCAAGGATGCGGTTGATGCGCGACATCAGAGACTCCTCGATAAACTCAATCAGGCCCTCAAACATACGCGCCTTGCTTGGAAAGTGGCGATAAAGCGCCGCTTCCGATACGCCAACCTGCTTGGCTAACTTGGCGGTTGTGATTCGAGACGCGCCATCGGCCGACTCGAGCATTTGTGCCAAGGCTTGGAGTATTTCTTCTTTACGGTTACTTTTTTTGGTCCCAGCCATGCAAGTATTCCTTTTACTGCTTAATGAGGTTTATAGTTTTTTAGCGATAAGAGTCAAAATCTCGCTCGCAATACGCTCTTTTGACGCAAGTGTTAGTGACTGCTTACCCTCGTTTGAGAATACGGTTATCGCGTTGTCGTCACTATTAAAGCCCTGGCCTGCGATAGAGACATCGTTGGCACAAATCATATCGAGGTTTTTTCGCTCTAGCTTGCTTTGCGCGTAGGACTCTACGTCTTGTGTCTCAGCTGCAAAGCCCACCGTAAATGGTCGGTAGTTTTCTAGGTGAGCGACACTCGCAATGATGTCTGGGTTTTTCACCATGCTAATAGCTATATCGTCCTGACCATCGACTTTCTTTAGTTTATTATCGGCAACGGTTTGAGGGCGGTAGTCTGCAACCGCTGCACAGCCAATAAAGATATCAGATTCAGGTGCTTGCGCTAGTGACGCATCATACATTTGCTGAGCGCTTTCAACATTTATACGGCGCACACCTGCCGGAGTAGACAGGGAGACAGGACCTGAGATCAGGGTGACATCAGCGCCAAGCTGTCGTGCCGCTTTTGCCAAGGCAAAGCCCATCTTACCTGAGCTGTGGTTAGAGATATAACGCACAGGGTCAATTGCTTCACGGGTTGGTCCTGCTGTGATAGTAACGGATTTACCCTCAAGTAGCTTTGGGGCAAAGAAGTCTTCACAGTGAGCGACAAGCTCCATAGGGTCAAGCATACGGCCCATGCCAACATCACCACACGCTTGCTCACCGGCAGCAGGTCCCCAAATCATGGCGCCACGTCGGGCCATAGTCGCGATGTTTTCTTGAGTCGCAACATTGCCATACATTTGTTGATTCATCGCTGGAGCAATCGCAACAGGCGCTTCTGTGGCGAGTACTAGTGTGGTGAGTAAGTCATTACCCATGCCTGCCGACATCCGTGCGATCAAATCAGCGGTTGCTGGAGCAAGCAGGACCAGATCAGCCCACTTGGCCAGCTCAATGTGTCCCATCGATGCTTCCGCAGCAGGGTCAAATAGGCTGTCAGAGACAGGTCGGCCTGATACGGCTTGTAGCGTCAGTGGCGTGATAAACTCTTTGGCCGCGTTGGTCATCACAACTTGAACTTGGGCGCCTCGCTCGCTGAGGCGTCGGGTGAGCTCAGCACATTTATAAGCGGCGATACCACCACTAATGCCAAGCAGGATATTTTTACCAGCTAGTGTCGACATAATGAGTAATTCCTTTAAATTTCTGGGCGCTAAGATAGCACTTTTGTCATTGCAGTGCCTAGCTTCCGTCAGCAGTTCGTTAAGCGAAGCGAGTCGGATTTGCTCTAACTCAATAAACAATGGATTAAACTGGGCTGTGTGAGCTGAGTTATAAAATGCGCTTAATTGTTTATCGGTTGGCAGCCGAGTCACTAGACTCTTACTCACTGATAACCGCGCTTGGGGATCTGCCTATTCTACCTAAAGAGTCGATGCCAAGGGAAAAACTCCTTTCCCATGGGCCTAGCGCGCTTACCGATGCCGAGCTGCTGGCTATTTTCCTGCGCACTGGCACCTCGGGTGTTGGTGTGCTCGAGCTCGCCGATAGAGTGCTCAAAGACTTTGGGTCTCTAAGGGCCTTATTTGCTGCTAGCGAGCCGAGTTTTTGCCAACACAAAGGGCTTGGGCAAGCAAAATATGTTCAGTTGCAGGCGGTGCTAGAGATGACCCAGCGCTACCTGGCAGAGACTCTGCAACGCGGCGAGGCGTTAACCAGCCCAGTGCAAACCAAGCTGTATTTGTCGGGGTTGTTGCGCGACCGAACGCGAGAAGCGTTTGTGGTGCTGTTTCTTGATAATCAGCACCGAGTGCTCTGCGATGAGGTGATGTTTGAGGGCACCATTGATGCGGCGAGCGTTTATCCTAGAGAGGTGGTGAAACGGGCGCTCCACCACAATGCCGCTGCTTTGATTTTGGCGCATAACCATCCATCGGGAGTGGCTGAGCCTAGTCAAGCAGACCGGCGTTTAACCAGGCGCTTGGTTGAGGCACTCTTGCTGGTTGATATTCGTATTCTGGATCACTTCGTTATCGGTGATGGTGAGGTGACCTCGTTTGCCGAACGTGGCTGGATCTAATTGCCTTTTTGCATCTCGGCCCACCAGGCCTTGTCGGCAACAATCTGGCCTTCTTCATCCAGTGGTGGGTAAGCTAAGCCCTTACGCTTGGCCACTTTGGCCAATACTGGGTGGCCGCGTTCAAACAAGGTGCGATGAATGGTTTCTTCAGGTACTGAGCTGTGCTCATTGTCATACATGCCAGCCGCTTCACGTTGACGCTGCGCTTCATAGAGTATGACCGCGCTGGCGACAGAAACATTCAGCGACTGAACCATACCTACCATAGGAATGATGATATCCTGGTCGGCGAGCTGCTTTGCTTGCTCAGAGGCGCCAAATTTCTCACCACCGAGAATAATGGCGGTTGGCTTGGTGTAGTCAATCTCACGAAAGTCCACCGCGGTCTCAGACAGGTTGGTGACCAATACCTGCATCCCTTGCTCTTTGAGGCTCTTAATCGCCTCTGCCGTGCTGTTGTGCGTCTCAACTTCTACCCAGTTACGAGCCCCTGCCGAGGTGTGAGTCAGGGTACGCATTTTCTCATCAGGCCAAACCGCATGAACCTTGTGCAGGCCAGTTGCATCTGCAGTACGGATCACGGCAGACACGTTGTTGGGCTTATGGACTTCTTCAAGGCACACCGTGAGATCGGTCTGACGTTGCTTAAAGACTTGCTGGATTTTTTGATAGCGTTCAGGATTCATAATACTTGCAGATTAGTTGCGAGGGGAGAAACAACAGAGCAGCGTGACCGCTGCTCTGATTTAGTTAGTGTTTTCTTCGACGAACTTTCAGCGCGTCAGGCATAACGCGAATTCGTTTCATAATACTGGCGAGATGCACGCGATCTTTGGTCGTGAGCAGAACAGTAACGGTGTAGAGTCGACCATCACGCTCTT
The DNA here is from genome assembly GCF_051660965.1 of Vibrio glycogenivorans. Taxonomy (NCBI): domain Bacteria; kingdom Pseudomonadati; phylum Pseudomonadota; class Gammaproteobacteria; order Vibrionales; family Vibrionaceae; genus Vibrio; species Vibrio glycogenivorans. The sequence goes on from NZ_JBPVIS010000010.1 coordinate 10,168, forward strand.
CGGTTGAGAGACCGTGGATGTTTGAACCTGTCTTAGAGATTACGTTAGTGAGCTCAGCCAAAGCACCTTGACGATTTTGCATATCGATTTGCAGCTCAGAGATAAACTCTTGGTCATAATCTTCAGACCAATCAACGGCCATATACTTATCTGGCTCACGCTGATAGCCGCGAACGTTTGGACAGGTCTCGCGATGGACAACTAAGCCTCGTCCAGGTGAGACGTGTGCGATAATGTGATCGTCTGGGATTGGGTGACAGCAGTTAGCAAACGTCAGTAGGATCCCTTCTGCACCACGTATCGGCAGCTTCTTATTGGTATCTGAAGGCAGAGAGCTGGTGGTCGTCAGTTCATCGGTATCACCGAGTAGGCGACGGGCAATGACGATACTCATTAGCTCACCAAGACCAATCGCAGCCAGCAGATCATCCACGGTTTCTAGGCGCAGGTCAGTAAGCACTTCTTGAACATTATCTGGATAGATAGAGTCAATGGAGTGGCGACCTAGTGCGTGATTGAGCAAGCGACGACCAAGACTAACTGACTCTTCGCGGCGCATGGTTTTAAGAACCTGACGGATCTTGGTGCGCGCACGTGAAGTCACGACATAGTTGAGCCAAGCAGCGTTGGGTCTGGCACCTGGGGCGCTGATGATCTCGACGGTTTGACCGTTTTTCAGTGCCTTACTTAGTGGGTATGGATGACGGTCAACGCGCGCACCCACACAGGAGTTACCGACATCGGTATGCACGGCGTAGGCAAAGTCGACGGCAGTGGCGCCAAGAGGTAGCTCAACAATGCGTCCTTTTGGTGTGAAGACGTAGATCTCATCTGGGAACAGATCCGATTTTACGTTTTCAATAAACTCAAACGAGTTACCGGCGCTTTGCTGCAGCTCAAGGAGGCTTTGCATCCAGCGCTGGGCTTTGACTTGAGCCGTGGTACCGGAGCGATCGCCTTTGTCTTTGTACGACCAGTGTGCTGCCACACCTTTATCCGCCATCTGATCCATATCTTCGGTGCGGATCTGTACCTCAACAGGCACCCCATGAGGGCCTACCATCGAGGTATGTAGCGACTGATAGCCATTGGCCTTTGGCACCGCGATATAGTCTTTCATTCTACTTGGGCGCGGCTTGTACAGGCTATGGACCTGACCGAGGACTCGATAGCAATCGTCGGCGGAAGTGACAACCACACGAAACGCGTAGATGTCCATAATCGTATGAAAGCGCTGCTCTTTGGTTTTCATCTTGTTGTAGATGGAGAAAAGGTTTTTTTCTCGACCAAAGACATGAGCGGTTACGCCAAATTCACTCAGTCGGCCCTCGATCTCGCTGTGGATACGCTGGATCATCTCTTTGCGGTTGCCACGCGCGGTCTTGACCACGGCTTTGAGTACCCGATAACGGTTTGGGTAAAGCGCTTCAAAACCCAGCTCTTCAAGCTCAGTTTTGATGTTGTGGATACCGAGGCGGTGGGCCAGAGGAGAGTAGATCTCGAGCGTTTCACGCGCGATGCGGCGTTTTTTATCTGGGCGCAGAGCACCTAGCGTGCGCATATTGTGCGTACGGTCAGCCAGCTTGATCAGAATAACGCGGATGTCTTGCACCATGGCAAGCACCATCTTACGAAAGTTCTCTGCCTGAGCTTCTTTTCGGTCGCGGAATTTGAGCTTATCGAGTTTGGAAACACCATCAACCAATTCAGCAACGGCGTTACCAAATTGTGCCTCAAGTTCTTCCTTGGTGACATCACAGTCTTCGATAACGTCGTGCAGCAGGGCTGCTTGCAAGGTCTCGATATCGAGGCGCATTTCGGCCAAGATACGAGCGACGGCAACGGGGTGAATGATGTACGGTTCACCGCTTGAGCGGGTTTGCCCTTCATGGGCATCACGCGCTACCACATAAGATTGACGCAGAGCCTCAATTTGAGGCTCTGTTAGGTATTCTTGGGCAACGTCTTTGAGGCTATCAAAAAGATACAAATTATGGGCCCGACTGGTTTTTCTTACTGAAAGAGGGGTTCAGTAGTGCAGATTAACGGCTGTGAGCAATGCTGCTTACGGCGGCTAGTTCTGCTGCTTCTTGTTCTTGTTGCTCTTGACGCTCACGTGCATCCAGAACTTCTTTCGTGATAAGACCCTCTTCGATTTCGCGTAGAGCGATAACCGTTGTCTTATCATTCTCTTCTGGCACTAGTGCATCTTTACCACCAGTTTGCATTTGACGAGCGCGGCGAGCCGCAATAAGAACTAAGTCGAAACGGTTACCAACTTTTTCAACAGCGTCTTGAACAGTTACGCGTGCCATGAGAACTCCAAAATAGTTAACTAAAATTTAGTGTGACGAGAAATTATACAAGCATCAAAAGGATCTTGCTAGAGGAAATATGGACTTAGTCGGCCAATAGCGCGTCAAGCATGCCTTTGTATTTTGCAGCTTGCTTATCGTGCTTCAAGCGTTCAGCACGAATGATGGCTTTAAAGTCCATTAACGCGGTATCAAAATCGTCGTTCACAATGACGTAATCATATTCATTGTAGTGTGAGATTTCTGATTTCGCTTCAGCCATACGCTTAGCGATCACGGCATCACTGTCTTGACCACGGGTGTTGAGACGGCGTTCTAACTCACCATTCGATGGTGGCAGAATAAAGATGCTTTTCGCTTGTGGCATCTGTTCGCGGATTTGACGCGCACCTTGCCAGTCGATATCAAGAAAGACATCAATGCCTTTATCCAGGTTTTCTTCAATCCAGATGCGTGATGTACCGTAGTAGTTACCGAACACTTCAGCATATTCTAGGAACACACTCTGCTCGATAAGCTCTTCGAAGTGCTCTTTTTGTACGAAGTGGTAGTGCACGCCATCTTCTTCACCAGGACGCATGCCGCGAGTCGTGTGAGAAACCGATACCTTCATCGCATAAGTTGGGTTGGTTTCAAGCATCGCTGAAATTAGGCTCGATTTACCTGCGCCGCTCGGTGCAGAAACAATATAAAGAGTACCTTTGGCCATGGACGTCTTCTCGCTCTGATTAGTCAAGGTGTTCAGCAACCGAAATTACTGAGATAAAGATAGCATACAGCCTGATAACTGACTGAAGCCGTAGGCTAAAAAATGGACGCGAAGGGTAGCATAGGTTGGCGCAGAATCACAAGTGAAGATCCGATGGCTTACAGCCAGTTCGTTATAGCACGAGCAACGCCCGGCAAACGTTTGCTTAATTTTCAGTGACTTGATTTTTATCGTGTTTTTTTGTTGTCATCAAACTGCAAAAGTTGTTGAATTTTTACTCTATCTCGATAAAATTCGCGACTAAATTCTATCGCGTTGTATATGTCAGATGAGTTGGATCTGACGTCTCTACCACTAGGCCTACCCTGGTGACTACGACTGGCACAGCACGGCGGCATATAGGGCGCGATACCACATCAACTTAATAATATAGGTTTTATTGTGAGTCTCGAAGCTGCTGCAAAGCCCACTCCATCTTCATTTCTCGATGCCAGATTCAAGCTGTCTGAGCGTAAGACAACCATAGGTACCGAGATCTACGCCGGTTTTATTACCTTCTTGGCAATGAGCTACATTCTGGCGGTTAATCCGGCCATTTTAGGCGACATCCCTGGTATGGACCGTGGTGCCGTGTTTACAGCAACCGCACTGGCGGCAGCGCTGGCTACCCTGATTATGGGCTTGTTCGGTAACTACCCTGTGATGTTGGCACCGGGCATGAGTATGAACGGTTTCTTTAAAGGCATGCTGTTCAGTGGCTCTGTGGCACTGGTTTGGCATGAGGCCTTGTTCGGTATCTTCCTCTCGGGCGTGCTGTATCTGATCCTCTCGATGACGCAGATCCGCAAAGCGATGATTGAGTCGATTCCCGAGGATCTTAAGCTTGCAATTACCGTTTCCCTAGGTCTTTTCATCGCGTTCTTGGGCCTTAAGAATGCAGGTATTATCGTCTCTAATCCAATTATCTTGGTTAGCATGGGCAACATCTCTGACCCACAAGTGATCATCGCTTACATTAGTATCTTTGTGGCGTTGGGCTGTATGATCCGTGACATCAAGCTAGCGACCTTTATCTCGTTTATTTCAGCAATTGTACTGACGGTTATTGCTGATGCCTTTATGGGCACCTCAAACGCGCCAATGCCAGAGACTCTAGTCACAGTGCCGCCAAGCATGGCGGGAAGCTTTGGTGCGATCTTCGATTTCTCAGGGTTCACCGCAGAAAAGCTGTTTGACCTGCTGTTTATCGTGGTGATCTTCCTGATTGTCGACTTCTTTGATGGTCTCAGCACTATTGTCGGTGTGGGTCGTGATGCGGGCATCATAGATAAAGATGGCAAAGTGCCGAATGCACGCTCTGCGTTAGTGGCGGACGCTGGTGGTACGGTTATCGGTTCGGTGCTAGGCACAACCTCAATTACGGCATTCTCTGAGTCAGGTATCGCATCTGCTCAAGGGGCGAAAACGGGTCTAGCCGCGGTGACGGTAGCGGGTCTATTCCTCGTGTCTCTGTTCCTTTACCCAATCTTCTCTATCTTCTCTGCAGCAATGGTTGCACCGGCGATGGTGGTCGTGGGTATCTACATGATTGGTCGTTTAGGTCAGATCAGCTGGGAACAAAAAGAGTCACGCATCGCAGCATTCTTTACCATTATGTTTACTGTTCTGAGCTTCTCGCCAGCAAACGGTATGGCAATGGGCTTTATCAGCTACGCCTTCTCTATGGTGGTGGCTGGAAAAGGCAAACAAGTCCACCCAGTGATCTACGCACTGTCAGTGTTGTTTATGCTGTATTTGGTTTTGCTATAACCCATTTCAAGAATCGATACTCTCAAGGGTCAGCTATCTGCTGACCCTTTTTGTTTTGCAGTGCTCAGTCAGTTGGAGCTGTGGAGCGCAGTGCTGTCGGGTTCGCTGTTGGGCGATAGATTGATTTGGTGCTTTGACGCACGATCAGCTCAATCGGGGGAAGGCGAGCCTCGGCATCATCACCATTGAGAAGGTTTAGAATGGAGTGCGCACACACCACGCCAACTTCCTCTACCGGCTGACGCAAGGTTGTCAGAGCTGGGGTAAAATACTGAGAGGTAGGGAGATCATCAAAACCAATCACAGAAACATCATCTGGGACTCGATAGCCATTGTCGTGCAGCGCCTTTATTGCACCATAGGCCGTTTGATCATTTGCGGCAAACAGTGCGCTAAAGTGCGCCTTAGACTCAATAAGCTCAACGGTTTTTTGATAGCCTAACTCGCAGCTAAAGTCGCCTTGCTTGACTAACTTTGGCATGGTTTTTATCCCTGCCTCTTCCAGCGCGCGCTGATAACCGTGATAGCGGGCGGCTGAGTCGGGTTGTGAGCTGTGCCCCTTAATGTGGGCGATATTGACATGGCCTTGCTGAAGCAGGTGCAGCGTTGCCATGTAGCCACCGAGCTCATTGTCGATGGTGATGCTGTGGACATTGCGCGCATTGATGTCGTAACCGACAGCGACCACCGGAATATTCTCGGCAAACTGGCAGATAAGCTCGGTTTTGATGTCACCGGTGACAATGATCACCCCATCGACATGACTTTTAGCCAGGTAGTCGAGGGCGTGATTCTCCAGGTTTTTTTGCCAGTGCCCAGTGGCAATGACTAGCGAGTAGCCTTTGGCGATCAGTGTCTTCTCCATATCGTTGAGGATACGACTGGTGAAGGGACTGTCCGGATGTTGGATCAGCACTCCGATCGTCATCGAGCGACGATGACGGTGAGAGGTGCTGGGTTGGCTTGGTTTGTAGCCAAGCGATTTAATCGCTTGCTCGAGTTTTTCACTCTTCTCATCACTGACGTAAGTGGTCCGGTTTAAGTAACGAGAGACGGTGCTTGGGGAGACGCCCGCCAGTTTGGCGACGTCATAGACCGTCGGAGCTTTTTTCTTTTTCACTATGTTCACTCCTGGTTTTCGGTCTTCTAGTTAGATGGGGGAGACCGTTACCTCTAGGGTGTCGGACGCAAAACCCCCAAGCAAGCTTGGGGGGTACAAAATGAGACCCAGTTGGCTAATTAAGCGTTGCCTCAGTAAGTGGCTTACACGGTTTGATAGCCATAGGCAAAGATCATCCCAGGACGGAAATAACGCCCCGCGGTGTATTTCAGCCCAGTTGCCTTGAGGGTTTGAAATAGCATGGATGAAAGCGTGTCCTCGACCTTAGGGCCAAACTGACTTTGGAAATCAGGCAAGTTTTGGCTCATATGTGGATTGACCCTGCCATCACTGAGCAGATAATCGTCCTCTTTAAGCGCAGAGATCCATAGCTCAGCCTGCTCGAAGCTTAGATCAAGTGTCTGTACCAAGAGCTCTGTGCTAACGACGCCTGAGGCATTAAAACCCTCTGGGGCGGCAAATGGGATCCGAGCTAACTGGTAGAGCGCGCGATAGGTTGTGTCGATCAGTTGCTCTGCTTGGTCGCGCATTCCTGCTAGTTGCAGTGCGGTTGCCACGCTGAACTGCACGCCAATCCATACATCTTGCGCTTGGAAAGCATGATGAGGAAGACCGTTGGCTAAGGTCATGTTCGCCACACCGATCTTGGGGCTGTTGATTTTGAAGTTGGTGCGCTCAATAAAGGCCAGTGCGCGCTGGACTCTGTCTTGTGGCAGTAGGCTAGGCTCACCAATCAACTGTAGATAGCTATCAGCGAGCAGGGCATCGCCAAAGCTGTTGTCAGAGTCGAGCTCGACGATGGCCTCGAATTCACTAGTAAAGGCTTCAGCGGCCACCTCTTTCAAGCTGCGTTTCTTGGTCAGGCGCTCTTCGCATTTACTGATGTTCAAGTTATCTCTCTGGTTGAGATAGCGATTGATCAGAGATTTATCGATGATTTGATCGCCAGTGGCTTCGATGCCTAGACGACGCAAGCCATCAAGTCCTTCCCCTGTCAAGTGTTTGGCTTGGACCGGCGTGACAAAGAAGTGGTAGTAACCCTGCTGTTCATCCCATAGGCTGACTTCAAGTTCTTCAAGGGCAGCGTGTGATTTCTGCGCCCACTCCATACTAAGCTCAGGTTCATTCATCAGCTCAGCAATAACAGACGCTGCGCGCAACCCCGCTGACCACAAGCTAGCACAGTAGATCGAGATGCCATGAGAAGAGAGGTTGTCGAAGGTATCATCGGTACCGCGAGTCAGCGGCAGAACATCACCAGGCTCGATGAGGTTTTCAAGATACTCAATGCTTGCCTTGATTGCCGGCCAGCAGTTCTCGACAACCTGGCGATTACCGGTCTTTTTAAAATGACGCAGCACCATCAAGATGTATTTTGGCGCCAGATCTTTCCACTCTTTGACGTTGTGCCAGCTATACGCATCCGGCTGAATGTCAAATGGGCTACCAAGATCATGGATCACAGCACCACGCACTGCGCGAGTGCCCTGGTATTTCTGGTCGATGAGCTCAGCATAGGGCTTGTCTTCGTATTCCCAGTAGCGGCGCTGGGTCGGATCCTCAGCCAAGATAGCACGTGCAAATTCTTCCATTACACAGCCATCTAATTCAGGCAGCAGATAGAGCAGGGCAAACGAGCCATAGAAGTACACGTCGAGAGAGTTAAAGAATGGGTAATCCACACACTCTTTGACCAAGAACTTATTCTCTTTATCCCATACGGTTGACTCCGCAAGGAAAGAGAGGGTATTCATCGCCATGGTGGCATAGCGCTGCACTTTGTCGGCGTCACGGTATTGCTGCTCCGCTTGAGTGAGAAACTGGGTTTGCTGCTCAACAATGCGAGCCTCGATCGATTCAAATTGACCCAACAATGCTTGAGTGATCTGCGTGGATCGCTGTGATCCGCTGAAAAAGCGGCTGTAGGCTTTACTGCTTTGCCAGTCCCCCAGGTGGATCTTGGCATGATCCATAGTTTGAACAAACCTAAGCTCTAGCGTTTCATGCGGCGCTAGCTCGACACTGATCACAGCCAGTCCTGCTAAGGCTTCACGACCAGAATAGATACCTTTGTCAAAGCTCTGGTTGGTGCGTCCGGTCAGAAGAGCATTGGTCACCTCACGCTCGATATGAGTGGCGTACATCGATGGCTTAGTGGTAATACACACCTTACCCTGCTTGATAAGCTCAGGATTGGTTACGACGCCAAAATTGACCTCACCTTCTATGTCTGCCCCGTAAGGAGACTGGCTGGTCATCAACACACCGCAATATTGTTCCTCACCTTGCTCTAGGTTTAGTTGCTGGTGGTGTTGCTGGATTGGGTTTTGCGTAAGGGTACAAAACGAATCTTGGATGCCCTCACGGCCTTTGCGATAAGTTGAACCAATCAGGTTAAGCAAAGGCTGGACAAGGGTCACGGTTTTTGGCTCAGCGCTGCGGTTAGTCAGCTCAAAGTGGTTCCAGTGTGTCGGTAGGCTACATAGCTTAGCGTCATCTTTGACCGTTGGTGAGACCACCTTACGCTTGATGCTCACCTGCTCAAAGCTGTGGTATTGAAACTCAGCCATTGGGTACAGGGCGCGATAGACGATCTCTTGTGCAGGAACCGATGGGATTTGACTGTCACCATTGGCCGTCAGTTGCATCGCCGAAGCAGACGCATTAATCAGCAATCCACTGAAGAAATCCATGGCAACTAATACTTGAGTATCGAGCCCGACGGGATCAGCGGCAATAGCGGCGAGGGTTCGTGAGCTAAACTCGATATTCCAGCGCGCAAAGCGAGATTGGTTTTCTTGATAAAAAATACCCTTTAATAGACTGGATTTTAGTTCTGATAATAAGTCTATTGATGTGTTGTTATGTATTTCAATTCCAGAAAATAACGCAGGGTAGTAATTTAGATATGCTCGCAGCTCTGTCTCAGACTTGATTTTTATTTGTTCGATAGAGATCGGGCTTGCCACAGAGGCATAAAAGTCATTTAAGTGAATATGTTCATCAGAAATATCAACAAAAATACCGGGAATAAAGCTAAAGTTAGGCGTGTCACCATTGGGGGTGAGCGTGAAGGTACTGCCGATGCCACCGATAGCCATGCCGGTATTTTCAGGGGTTGTCGAGATTGGGGTGTACCAAGGCTGAATAAACTCGACCGCATCTCCTTTTGAGGTGAGACTTTTTGCATCACCGAAATAGCTTGTGTAAGGAATTGTATTTTTCATATTACTATCCAGATTGCCAAATTCTTTTTTTTATTGTTACTATCTTTAAAAAGAGGAGTAACAGTCATGTTTAAAATAAATATTAACAACCATGAGGGAATGGAAGTAATAAACATAGCCAATGCCCAGTTCGGAATTGAACTGGATATTATTGCGAGCTTTGGTGCGATAATTAATCGCTTTGTTGTTTCTAATAGCCCATTTTCTTTTATCGCCGGGTATCGAGACCATCAAGATTTGCTCGATATGCACCCGTATTTCTCTCGCAGTGCTAAGTTATTTCCGTTTCCCAATCGCCTCGCTTCTGGTCGTTATCAGTTTGCTGGTCAGTCTTATCAGCTTGCGGCTAATTTCCCTTGGTCAGAGCATGCCGTACATGGTCTGCTCTACAACCAGCCTTTTCATATCAAGGCCACAGACGCAAATGTTGAGCAAGCGAGCGTGACCTTAAGTTTTGTCTCCAGTCAGTTGGATAATCCGGGCTACCCGTTTCCATTCACGCTGGAGGTTGAGTTTGTTATTGATACTGCGGGCAAGCTGACTTGCCGCACGTGTATCACCAATACAGGCACCTCCGACATGCCCTTTGGCGATGCGTGGCACCCTTACTTTGATCTCGGGGTCGAGCGCAGTGAGTTGCTACTCAACATGTCACCTTGTCATGAGTGGTTGCATGAGCAAGACCTACCGACCGGTGATAAATCCCCCTTTGATCAATTCACTCAAGCGACCTCAATCGAGGGGTATGAGCTGAATCATTGCTTCGAGTTTGACTCCTCATCCGATGCCAAGTTGACGCTCTCGCGTCTGGATGGCCAAGCCTATTTGCATTTTGCTCAGGCTGCCCACTATCCATTTATCCAGCTCTATACACCGGCAAGTGAGTCGAGTATCGCGGTCGAGCCTATGACTTGTCCCGCCAATGCGTTTAACAACGGGTTTGGTTTGCTGGTACTTAAGCCCGGTGAAACACAAACCCTTGAGTGGTACTGTCAGGCCTTCTATCACGGCTAACTCTATGGCCCTCCCCGAAGTGGGGAGGGCGATTGATTAACCTAGTACGACCTCAATCTGATGCTCACCTGAGGTAAACACAGGTGCCTTGTTGCCTTCAATTAGGTCACCATTGACGCGCATCTCCATCACACCCTTGCTGACCTTGTTCGGGTTACGTACGTGGATATGGTAGACCGCTCCGCGGAACTGTCGACGCACCTTAAATTCCGGCCACTCGGTTGGAATACATGGGTCAACAATCAGGCCATCGATATCTGGGCGAACCCCCAAGATCCATTGTGTACCCGCGACATACGTCCACGATGAGGTACCCGACAACCAAGCATTGCGACCAAGACCGAACTGTTGGTGCTCATCGCCCAAGATATTTTGCGGATAGCAGTATGGTTCTGATTCAAAGTTATCTAGGCTGTCGTTCTTCGAGGCTGGGTTGATTTGACGATAGTACTCATAAGCGCGATCGCCATTGCCCATGATGGTCTCGGCGATCATGACCCAAGGGTTTGAGTGAAGGAAAATGCCGCCATTCTCTTTTGCGCCCGGAGGGTAGGTAGACACGCCGCCCAGCTGTGGATCAAAACCGTTGTAACCCGGAGTCGAGAGCTTGATACCGTTAGCGGTATTAAGCTTGTTGTACACTGAGTCTAGCGCTTGCGTCGCGCGCTCAGGGGTTGCAAAACCAGAGATCACCGGCCAGCTTTGACCATTGGTGTAGATCTGGCCCTGCTCGTTGGTGTGCGAGCCGATAGGCTGACCTTGCTCATCGAAGTAGCGCACATACCATTCGCCGTCCCAGCCACACTCGTTCATGGTCTGCTGCATCTCGGTGTAGTAGTTGGTAAATTGCTCAGCGAGAGCCTCATCACCACGCAACTTGCACAGATCCAGCATATCGTTGAGTGCTTTACCAAACATGCTCGCCACCATCATCGACTCCGCGCCCGTTGGCAGGTTGACGGTGTCGTTCCAGTCAGCAAAGCCGAGCAGTGGTAGGCCATGCGCACCCTTGTTGTTTTGAGTAAAGTCGATCGAGCGGCATAGGTGGTCCCACACGCTGCCTTGCTCAATTGGATTCCCCGCGGCATCTTTTTGGTAGTAAGGAATGACCTTATCTAAGAAGTCAGCGTTACCCGTCTCTTTCACGTATTGGGTGACGGCAAAGATAATCCACAGGTGATCATCACCATAGTAATCTGGGCGGTCTTCCTCTTCGCGTGAGTCACCGGCATTGGCTTCCATTGTCGATGGGAAGAACTGGTGCATCGCTGAGCCGTTGGTGTTTTGCACTGACAGCAGACGCTCAATAAACTCACGTGCTTCTTCTGGCATGTGGGTGATCACGCCAAGGGTATCTTGTGATGAGTCACGGAAACCAATGCCGCGCGCACCGAATCCGAGCTGGTACAGGGATAGGTAGCGTGACCAGTTTTTGGTGGTGTGGCACTGGCGCGGGTTGTGAACGTTGAGCATCGAGTTCATGGCTGGATCTGGCGTCTCTACCTGCACGGTTGCTAGGTAGTTGTCCCAAAAACTGCCAAGGTTAGCGAAGGCTTGGTCAACTGCGTCATGGTCACGGTACTTCTCTAGTAGTGGTTTAGCCGCTTCGACACTGTCTTGCTGAGTCAGCTGTACTACTGTGCGCTCGGTTTGCTCTGGCGCGAGCCAGCCAAGGCGTAGATTCAGGGCTGCGATGTTATCGCCACGCAGGCACTCGCTGTTATTGAGCTCATCTTGGGCTAACGCTTGTGGCGCGGCCCAACTGCCATAACCAAATTCACCCAAGAACTTAGCACGATCACCCTCAAACGAGGTTGCTGGGCGGTCAGCGGTCACTAGGTTTACCGCATAGTCACGCTTCATAAATGCGTACTGCTCAAGAACGGTGTGCTCGCCATGCTGGTGCGCTTTCAGTGTCATGGTTTGCGGCACCCAGTCCGCATTCAACAACTGCTTAAGAGCGTCGAAATGGGTAAACTCAAACACAGGCACTACATCGACATGCAGCTCACCGCCACTGATGTTGGTGATCTTGATATCCTCAAGCAGCACCTCTTCATCACTCGGTACAAAGAAGGTCACCTCACAGCGTACGCCAAATGCTTCAGAGACGATGCGGGTGTACGATAGACCGGTGTGGTTTTCAAACTTGTCTAGCGGTTTTAGGGTTGGGGTAAAGAAGGGTGAAAATACCTCTTCTTTGCCGCTGCTGTCTTTGACCTTAAGGTAAACTGTCGAGCCCTTAAAATCAGAGTTTGGTAGCTGAGCGATGTACTTAGTAATGCGGTTTAGCGCAGGGTCGCCCTTACACAACAAAACGCCGCCATTACTGTCAACCAGACCACCAAAATTCAGGGTGCCCACATAGTTACACCATTTGATTGGCGTGCATGGTGTAGTTGCTACGTATTCTTTGTTGCTGTCGTCGAAATATCCAAATTTCATCATTACAATCCTCGGCCCCTCCGCTTAGAGGAGCCTAATCAATCAATCAATTACTGGCTGGTGGTTAGCTTGCTAGTGACTGCTCACTTTCAGAGTCGAATAGGTGAATCGCATCCAGGTCGAGGTACAAGGTGATCTCATCGCTGTCGACCTCCGCCGCTTGCGTTTCGATCATCAGTGGCTGGCCCGCGATCTCGGTCTTGAGCAGGATGCTGGCACCAAGCAGCTCTTTGTCTTTAATCTTGACTGGAATTGGCAGCACGCGGTCGTGATCGACTTGCTCTGCACGCAGGTGGATATCGGTTGGGCGCACACCAAAGAACAGCCCAGTATTGTGTTTTGCTTGCGCCTCAAAACGTGCTGGCAGTGGGATATGAAGATCGCCAACCTCAACCTGCCATTGCCCCTCTTTCTGATTAAGCTCGGCATTGAGCATATTCATTGATGGGTTACCAATAAACTGAGCGACAAACTTATTCGCTGGGCGCTGGAACACCTCAGTTGGTGTGCCAACCTGAGCGACATAGCCATCTTTAAGGATCACGATGCGATCCGCCAACGTCATTGCCTCAATTTGGTCGTGGGTTACGTAGATGGTGGTGGTTTTCAGCTTGCGGTGGAGCTGCTTGATCTCTTCACGCATCACGCCACGCAGTTTGGCATCAAGGTTAGACAGCGGCTCATCGAAGAGGAAGACTTTTGGCGTACGTACCATCGCGCGGCCCATCGCTACACGTTGACGCTGACCGCCCGAAAGCTCTTTCGGCTTACGGTTAAGCAGTGGCTCAAGCTCAAGCATTTTCGCCGCTTTACGCACCTCGGTATCGATCTGCTCTTTTGGCATGCCTTTGAGTTTGAGGGCAAATGCGATGTTTTCGTATACCGTCATGTGTGGATACAGCGCGTAGCTCTGGAACACCATCGCAAGGTCGCGGTCTTTGGCGTCAACCTTGTTCATCAGCTTGCCACCGACGTAGATTTCACCCGAAGTAATGCTCTCAAGACCCGCTAGCATGCGTAGGGTCGTGGACTTACCACAGCCTGAAGGACCAAGGAAAACGACAAACTCACCGTCTTGAACCGTGAAATCGAACTCTTTTACTACGTGGACATCGCCGAAAGATTTTTTGATATTACGGAATTCTACTTTAGCCATTGTTGTGCTCCTCAGCGCGCTCCATCAGCATGTTGCGGTAAGCGATTGCGCTCTGTTTTAGTGTTCTTTGTTGTGTTTTGTAATCGACGTGGACGATGCCAAAGCGTTGGCAGTAACCAAAGGCCCACTCGAAGTTGTCCATTAGGCTCCAAGCGAAATAGCCATCGACGCGTACGCCAGCTTTGATGGCCTCATCAACCGCTTCTAGGTGCCCTTGGAAGTAGCGCAAGCGCTGCTCGTCTTTGACTTGGTTTTGCACCACGCGGTCATTGCCAGCTGCGCCATTCTCTGTGATGTAAATTGGAGGCAGGTTGTCGTAGCGCTGGTCTAGACGGACAAGTAGGTTGCGCAGGCCCTGCGGGTAGATTTCCCAGCCAATAAAGGTGCGCTCGACATCGGCAGGATTGACCTTTTCAATCTCGCCATTCTCATCGAAACGTGCCACGCCGCGGGTATAGTAGTTAATACCAATGTAATCGACTGGGGCGCTGATGATCTCAAGGTCACCGTCTTTCACCTCAGGCATGACATCATTGCGCTTTTGCCATACGGCGTCTGGGTACTGACCTTTTAGCACTGGGTCGATAAACCAGTGGTAGTTCTCAGCATCGCAGTAATCTGCGGCCGCTTGGTCTGCTGGTGTCTGTGGGTAACAAGGGGAGGCATTGAACACCACGCCGTGTTTGGCTTTTGGCGCGTTGCGGCGCAGGATTGGCATCGCCAAACCGTGTGCCAACATCAGGTGATGCGAGGCCAAAAAGCCCTCTTTCTCGCCCTTGATGCCTGGCGCATGCTCACCCCAGCGGTAGCCTAGGAAAGCCGCCACGAAGGGTTCATTGAGTGTGGTGTACACCTCAATCTTGTTGCCAAAGTGGCGACTAACGACATCGGCATATTCAGCGAATTTGTAGGCCGTGTCGCGATTAAGCCAGCCGCCCTCATCCTCAAGATATTGGGGTAGATCCCAGTGGTATAGAGTGACAAACACTTTGAGTCCGCGAGCATGACACTCGTCGATGATCTGCTCATAAAACGCCAGACCCTCAGGGTTTACCTCACCGTTGCGTGGCAAGATACGTGGCCAAGCAATCGATAGGCGGTAAGCATCTACGCCCAGGCCTTGGATCATCTCGATGTCTTGTTTCCACAGGTGGTAGTGGTCACAGGCTACATCGCCATTGTCGCCGTTATTGACCTTGCCGGGTTGTTGGCAAAAGGTATCCCAAATCGATGGCGTGCGACCGCCTTCCTTCACACCCCCTTCAATCTGATAGGAAGAGGTCGCGACACCGAAGACAAACTCAGGGGTACGTAGCTTTGAATCTTGTGGTAGTTGATATTTGTTCATGATGTTCTTATTAACCCTTAACCGCACCGGACGTTAGGCCGCTGATCATCTGGCGAGACGCAAACAGATAAGCAGTGACAAGTGGTAAAATTGAGATAGTGGTGCCGAGCATAACTGCGCCCCAAGGCGTGTTTGGAATGCCCTGCACACTGCGCAGCGCCTGAGTGATCACGTAGTTTTCAGGTGAGGTCAATACCACAAGCGGCTGCATAAACATGTTCCAGAAGAACACGAACTGGACGATAGCCAGAGTGGCCAGCGCAGGTTTCATCAGTGGCAGTACCACGCTCCAGTAGGTTCTGAACTCGCCCGCACCATCAAGTTTGGCCGCTTCAAGTAGCTCCTTTGGAATCGAAGCCACCACGTGTTGGCGCATTAGGAAGATACCAAATGGCGTGGTGGTGAACGGCAGCCACACAGCAAGGTGGTTGTCGAGTAGGCCCAGGAACTTAACAATCATAAAGTAAGGGATCAGACTCAGTACTGGCGGGATCATCATCGAGCCCACAAGCATGCCGAACAAGACGTTCTTGCCCTTGAACTTGAATACGGCAAAGGCATAGCCACCCATGCTACAGAACAGCAGTGAGACAGTTGTGCCAAGGAAAGCGACGTAGATGGAGTTAAACATCGCCTGCCAAAACGGCATGATTTCCAATAGGCGCTGGTAGTTGTACGACAGGCTATCGCCCATCGCGAGACTGATGCCAGTGCCGAAGATCTCACTACGATCACGAGTCGACAGCAGGGCTGACCAGAAGAACGGGAATACCGTGATGATCGCCGAGATGATCAGCAGTATCGCCAGTGCCACCAGAAGAATTTTAGTTACGATCTCAATTGTGCGATCGCTAGGTTTCAGTGCTTGAATAGACATCTTATTGCTCCCCTAGACCTTTCTTGCCAAAGAAGAAGAATTGGATTGAAGTACAGGCGGCAATTAGGGTGAACAGCAGCCATGAGATAGCCGATGCAGTGCCCATCTCTAGCCATTCCCAGCCCACTTTATATAGGTACATAGAGATGGTTAGACCTGCCTGGCCAGTACCACCCGTACCGCGAGTTAGGACGAACGGTTCTTCGAACAACTGCAGGTTGCCGATGATGGTCATGGTGATAGCAAAGAACACAAATGGACGGATCATTGGCAGTGAGATACTAAAGAAGCGACGGACCGCGTTCGCACCATCCATACGCGCTGCTTCTAAGATTTCTTTAGGAATGGTCATCAAGCCTGTGGTGTAAAGGACGATGTTAAAACCGGTGTATTTCCAGAACACCATAAAGGCGATCGATGGCTTGATCATGGTTGAGTCTTCTAGCCAACGGATTGGTTGGTAGTCGTTAACCCAGCCAAATGCCCAGCCAAACAGGGTGCTATCTGCTAGCGCCATCAGAGATTGGTTGATGATGCCCGAGTTTGGTGAGTACATGTTGAAGAAGATCAGCGATGCGGCCACCGTCGAGGTAATGAACGGCAGGAAGTAAGCCGATGTTAGCCAGTGGCGCAGGCGATCGCCCAGTGACACCAAGATGTAGGCCACAGGTAGTGCGACTAAGTGCTGCGCAACACCAGAGGTGATGGCGAGCCAGAATGTGTTTTTCAGTGAGCGCCATAGCCACGGGTCGGTAAGGGCGAGATGATAGTTCTCAAAGCCCACGTACTCCATTGCGCTAAGGCCCTCAACAGGGTTCCATTCGTGGAATGATAGAAAGATTGAAAATAGTAGTGGAAAGATTCCAAATACTGAAAAAATGACTAAAAACGGCAGTAGGAACCCGTAGGGTGTAAGCGCTTTCACATTCAGCCAAGAAAAAAGGCTGTTGCGCTCACCCTCAGAGTCTAAAACCTTGCTAGCAGCTTGATTCATTGTGACGACCTCTTACCCAAAGAGAGGCGCAGCGAGCTGCGCCTCTGAAAATTAACAATGATGCTTATAGATTGCGTGTACGACGTTTGATTAGACGCTCAGCATCCGCTAGTGCAGTTTTGATGTCTTTACCTTCGTCCAGTACTTCCATCAGGGCATTCTCAAGAATGATTGAGCGAGCCACGTGGTCGCCTTTAGCTGGTGCAACCGGCTTGATGTTTTGTGCCACATCAGCAAACAGTAGGCGTGCTTGCTGGCCACCTAGGAAGTCAATCTCTTCAGCAAACATTGGGTCATCGTAAGTGGTCACGTTCGCTGGGAAAGCCGCAATAGTTTCAAAGTGCTTCAGCTGGATATCACGCTTAGTGGTCATGTACTCAATCAGCTCCCAAGCTTGGTCTGGGTTCTTAGATTGCGTTGGAATCGATAGGAATGAACCACCCCAGCTGCCATAGATGCCGTTTGGTAGGTGTTCAACACCCCAGCTGCCTGCTGTGTCTGGTGCAATCCAGTTGTTAAGGTGACCAAGTAGCCATGCGCCTGAAAGTTGGGTTGCAAATGTGCCGTTACGGAAGCCTTCGTACCACTCGTTAGACCAAGCCAGGATACGTCCATCAAGGCCCTTATCGCGGATCTGTTTCGCCACTTCAAACGCGTGAACAAAGCGCTCAGAGGTTACAACTGGGTTGCCTTTGTCATCGAAGTACAGACCTTCACCCTCTGGTACGGTGGTGAAGATGATGGCTTGCGCGACGTCTGCCGCTGATGCGATCAGCTGAACGTTTTTCTCTTTCAACTTTTCACCCGCAGCGATGTAAGAATCCCAATCTTTGATCGCTTCTTCGATGTCGATGCCGGCTTTTTCAAATACGTCGGTACGGTAGTACATCACACCTGGACCTAGGTCGACTGGGATACCATAAACTGCGCCGTCACCGCCTTTGCCTTGTGCCCAAGCATAAGGAGCAAAGCTGTCGGCAAACTTATCAGCACCGTAGGTTTCAGAAAGGTTGACTAGGCCGCCAGATGAAACAAAAGGACCGATCTTTTCAACGTCAACGACAATCACATCGCCCGCACCAGAGCCAGTCGCTAGGTTGGTGGTTAGCTTGGTGTGGTGGTCACCGTGGTTATTCATTAGGTAATCCACCTTGATGCCGCTCTCTTTCTCAAAGTCTGGGAGAAGAACCTTGAGGCTGCTATCGAAATCTGGGAAACCGTCGAAACGAATATGGTCGTCAGCGTTTACAGCAGTAGCCAGTCCAAGGCCAAGTGCGACAGACAGCGATAAAGTCTTTAGTTTCATGATCAATCCTTAATTATTATAGAGTCGTTGGTAAGAGGGTTACGGAATCTCGAATCACCAATTTGGGTGCGAGTCGAAAGTTCACGTCCTGCTTGTTTTTATGTAACTTTTGAATAGTGAGCTGCACAGCTTCGATGCTCATCTGTTCAATTGGAAAATTGACCGTGGTCAGCGATGGCGTGACATAACGTGCAAACAACACGTCATCAAAGCCCACCACAGAAATATCTTGGGGAATCCGATACCCCATCCCCGTCATGACTTCAGAGGCAGCAACGGCCATATGGTCATTGCAGGCAAACAGCGCCGAAAAATCACAACCACGGCGGAACAGCTTGCGTGTGGCGCTCATGCCGGTCTCTTCAGTAAATCCTGACTCGATGACGAGTGACTCATCGTAGTCGACCCCTGCATCCTCTAGCGCGGTGCGGTAGCCTTGTAATCGACCGCGTGCATCGGACTTATCCAAAGGTCCGGTAATACAAGCGATTTTTTGGTGTCCCATGCTCAGCAGGTACTCAGTCGCCAGCTTTGCCCCGTACTCGTTATCAATGTTGATGCAGCTGTGTTTTAGCTCCGGGATAAAGCGATTAACCAAGACAAACACCACACCTTGATCTTCAAGGTTGATTAAGTAGTCATCGGTCAGCTGCTGACAATGCATGATCAGTGCGTCGACTCGGCGACTTAACAAAAACTCCACCGATTCACGTTGCTCTTTCTCTGTATTGCCACCGGCAGTGACAATCACGTGATAACCAAACTGGCGTAGCTTCTCTTCAATGTTGTGCAGAATGCTTGAGTAAAATGGGCCACCTAGCTCGGGTACGATAACGCCAATACTGCCGCTGCGACTCGATGCGAGCGCTTGAGCAATCGAGTTAGGGCGGTAGCCCAAATCCTTGATTGCTTTTTCAACCTTGAGCTTCTTATCGTGGCTGACGCGGCTGGTGCCGTTGATCACACGCGATACTGTCGCTTGTGAAACGCCTGCTTGTTCAGATACGTCCTTTATCGTTGCCACTTTACTCACCTCTGTTACGAAACCGCTTTCAGGAGCTAGTATCTGCGATTTGCTTGGCCTCAGACGTGAGTAAACTCACACCAAATCAGACCTATATTTGCCAATTATTCAATTCTTGAGGTCAGATTGAATTTTGTGTGATGCCATGAAACCATTTCATGAAAGGGCTTTCATGGTCACGAATCGACATTTTTATTGGCGAAATTTTCCTCATCAATGTTGGTTTTGAGCTGAAACTCACGCGCCAAACTCAGCTGACTCTCTGCCATCTGCTCTAACTGGCGACTATTAGCCGCTAAACGCTGCGAACGCTGATCGTTTTCTCCGGCGAGCTGATGAATTTGATTGATACTGCTGGTCACCTCAGCAGCCACGCTCTGGTGCTCTGCGGTGGCAGAGGCAATTTGATGGCTGCGTGATTCAATGCTATCGAGCCGCTGATGCTGCTCGAGCAGTTGCGCGGTCATATTCTGGGTTTGAGTGACACAGTGCTCCATACGACTGGCACAGGTATGGATTTGGCTCACCGCTGATTGTGCGCTGGACTGCAATTGGTCTATTTTGAGTTGGATCTCACGGGTCGAGTCGGTGGTTTTTGCCGCCAACACGCGCACCTCGTCGGCCACGACCGAGAAGCCGCGCCCCTGCTCACCAGCGCGTGCCGCCTCTATCGCCGCATTGAGTGCCAATAGGTTAGTTTGATCAGAGATCCCCGAGATCACCTCTAAGATGGACTCGATACTGCCGCTCTCTCGCTCAAGGGCTTGAATATTGTGCGTCGCTTGCGTGAGCTCATCGGCCAACTCAGTCAACAAAGCGCCGCTGGTGTTGACCATGCTTTGTCCGGTTTGGGATTGTGCTACCGCTTGCGTCACTGTGTTGAGGGTCTCTTCTGCCGACTGAGCAATTTCCGCCACCGAGCATTCAATCTGCTCCATTGCGGTGGCGACTAGGGTAGTTTGGGTGGCTTGATGGCCCATCGCCTCACGCAGATCAGTACTGGTGGATTGGTTATCGATAGAGGCCTTATCGAGGGTCGCCGAGGAGAGAGCCATCTGCTCTATCACGTGCGATAGGTGTTCGGTGACCTGATTGATCTTACGCCCAAGCTGACCGAATTCATCATTGCGGGTATAGGTCACGCGATGGGATAAATCCTTGCCTGCCACATGGTCGAGCGCCTGATTAATCTGGCGGGCGGCCAAGCGAATCGTGCGGGCAATATGATTGCCGATCACGCCAGCGAGTAAAATCGATACTGCGGAAGTGATAATCAATAATGTCAGTGTTGACTGAGATTGTTGCTGTGATGCGATATCAAGCGTGTGCGCGGCCTGAGTCGCGTAATCAGAAAGTTGCTCAATGTGGCTAAGCTGTTGATCAATTTTTTCCTCGAGCTGTGCTCGCAGTGTCTGTTGCTGTTCAAGTAAATCGACGGCGTTGGCGTGCCGCTCCACCGCACCCTCGGGGGCATAAATCTGCTCATGCAGTCGTGTGATCGCCAGCGCGCTGGACTGAAATATAGCTGGCGCACGGTTTTCAAGCTGAGTGAGGGCGTGATCGAGCCGCTCTTGACGATTGGCTAAGCGTCTATGTACGCCGCGCAACTCGGTGCTGTCATACAGGGTAAATGACTCGCGTGCCTCGCTGGTAGCAAGGTTCAGTTGGTTAATCGCCGCCTCAATGGACGCCGTGCTATCTGAGTGAGCACGGACAAGTGCTTGGGTCAAGTTGGTGTTGAGTTGAGCGACCAGGCTTTGAAATTCCACCTGTTGATAGAGGCTTAGGTCACTGGTGTCCAAATAGTCGTGATAGGTGCTGAGCAGAGCATCAATATTTTCTATCACTTGATGGCTAAAGTCTTCCACTTGGCTAAGTGGTGCTTGTAGCTTTGGTTGCTGCACAGCGAGTTCTTGTAAGCTTTGCAGTTGGGTAAAGTAGGCCTGGATCTGCTCTTCTATAGCCAGCTTAGGCGCCGCCAACTCGTCTAAGTAACGGGCATTGAGATAGGGCGATAGGCTGCGATTGATATCGAGAAAATCAATCGTAAGCTGAGCCGACTGGGTAATTAATGGGGTGGATTGGTGGGTGATCATCGACATGCGGTGTGCGGCTTGCTGGTTGGTCACTACGGCATAACCGCTTGAGATCAACATCAGGGTGATCAGCAAAGCAAAACCGAGATAGATTCTTGATGAGATGGAAGAAATCATCTGACGCCCTCTGCAGATCTTAAAAAAAGAGAGCACCGAAACAAAAGTGCCCTAAACAGAGTTAATAATGAACTTGGGGAAAATCGCTCTGCCGAGCCCGACAGTGGCAGAGCGATAATATGGACAATAAAAATAGGCTGGTTAACTATTGGCTGGGATTACCACCAAGCCTCGAACATTGCGCCGACAGACACGGTGTCCACAGTGCGTGCATCTGAGACTGCTATACCGTTGTCATCAAATTTTTGTGTATCGCGGTCTACGTCACCTACGGTAGCGTAGAAGCGCAGCATTGGACGGTCACCAGGACCACCACCGAAGGAAACGTTTTGCGAGAGTGTGACCTTCCAGCCTTTCACTTCGTCGCCATTCTTGTAATCTTCAATCGCGTAACCCGCTTCTAGCCAGGTTGAGTGTACGTCGTTCCACTTCATTTGTGGGCGAACAATCACTGCGTACTCATCGCGTTCTGCATTGATAAACGAGCCAGTTCCGATCATATCTCCGTCATCAGCGTCTGGGCTAGTATCTTCAGTTTCACCTTCAGAAAGGAAGCTATCACCAGAGACTTTCTTGTAGGAAGCTAGGTAGTCAACCACAAACTGATCTGTGAAGGCGAAGCCACCCTCGAAGCTACCGTAAAAGATCTGTGCGTCTTCCATTAGGTCAAACGCCGAGGCATCTGCGCCATCGCCGTAGCGAAGTACCAAGCGATTTGAGCTGCCTAGTCCTAGTGTGGCACCTACCAACCAAGCTGTATCATCGCTGTCAATTTGATCTGAGGTGAAGCCGTAGTTAGCGTACAGGTCTAGATTACCGATACCCGCATTGATGCCGTGCAGCTTAGCCGTCACCGCGTATTTGCCGTTATCATTACCCAGTGCACCAGCTTCGCCACCATCAACCTGACCGACAAAACCCATGTCAAGGTTGGCCGCGCCAAGGTCTAGGTTATTGAAACCAGCACCTTGACCATCGTGCGACATCCAGAAGTAGTCGTTTAGGCCTTGTTGTGGACGCTGGTGGAAATCACGGCCACCCCAAAGGTATAGATTCGGCTGGCTGTCAAAAACGTTGGTCACACCAGCGTACATTTTCTTAAGGTTCACACCGCCTGGCGAGCTCCACTGATCTGAGCCCCAGTCCTCGACCATGAAGACCACATCCCACAGGGCGCCGTTGTCTTGCTCGAATACTTTAGCGAACTGAACTTCGCCACCGTTCGCTTCGTTACCAAGACGACCTAGTGAGGCACCCGTTGAGCCAACCTGTACGTAGCGCTCATCGCCCGCTTGATAGTGGGCACCGTAACGGGCGTAACCAGAGAAAATAATGCCCAGTGGCGCTTCTGTTTCTGAAGACAGCACGGCTTGTTGTTGGTCGTCAACATAATTAGTTGTAGCGCGTGTTTCCAACTCGGCGATACGTGCCTCTAGCGCAGCAATATCAGCATCTGTAGCAGCAAAAGCGGAGGTGGCAGCAAGTGTAGAGGCCACCGCGACAGTAAGTGGTAAAACCTTAAACTTTTTCATCTTATTGTTTCCCTGTAGATAGTTATTTTTTGTTGTCGAGATGGGGTGTGGCACCTCGTTGATTGTTATATTAAGGAATGAAAGGCTTGAAAATATCTTGTGGGGTCACAAGTGGTTTGAGCGAAATGCGTCATGAAATAACAAAAAACCGTCGCCAGAACGGCTAACGCTCGGTGTAGTAAGGTGTTTTGTGCTGATTATTGTATTATTAATTGTCATGAAAGCGGTTTCCTTTCATGACAATTGCAGGGGTTTATCACGCTAGATAGACATTTTTTTGCGCAATATGCACTGATGGATATGAAAAGTTTTCAAGATAATGAAAGCTTTCACGGGTTATGTAAGGAAAGTACTGATAAAACTGAGGAAGTATTCATCAGTTAGTCCAGTTTAAGCGCCAAGAGTTCCCATTGTTTTCACAGATTTAGAACTTTCAGTTGGCCTCGCAGTAAAGGCAGCGTCCGCTCCTCAAACCACGGGTTACGTTTGAGCCAAATTTGATTGCGTGGAGAGGGGTGGGGCAGTGGAAATTGCTGACGTTCGAGCCAGCGAGTAGCGTCGCGCACCGTCTCGGTTAGAGTGGCTGGCTTATCACTCAGGTAATGGTTTTGCGCGTACTGCCCGATCAGCAAGGTTAGTTTGATATTGGGCAGTTGACTAAGCAAGGCTTGATGCCACAGCGGAGCACACTCCTTACGCGGTGGCAGATCGCCACTGCGCCCCTTACCTGGGTAGCAAAAACCCATTGGGACAATCGCGACCTTTCTCGGGTTGTAAAATGTATCTTTGCTTAATTCAAGCCAGGTGCGCAGGCGATCACCAGATGGGTCATTCCATGGGATCCCGGTCTGGTGCACCTTGATTCCTGGGGCCTGACCGATGATCAACAGCTCAGCCTCTGGGCTAGCCTGAATGATCGGTCGTGCACCACAAGGTAGCTCAGAGTCACATGCTGTGCAGGCTCTCGCTTGGGTAAGGACCCGCTGTAAGGTGATAGCAGAGCTTTGGGTCATCAGTAACCCTTTTGCTGATCAACGATAAACTTGAGAGCAAAGCCATCGCACCAGCGTCGATAGTTTTCACTGAAAATTTCCACCACCTGCTCGGGAAAACTCAAGGCGGCGATATGGGGCGTGACGGTGATTTTGGGGTGTGACCACAGCGCAGCGTCTGTCATGGGCTCTTGTTCAAACACATCCAAATAAGCATGGGCAAGGTGTTGATTGTCCAGTGCCCAGATAAGGTCTGACTCAACCAAGGCCGAGCCGCGCCCGACATTAAACAGCAGGGCGTTATGGCATTGGCCTAAGCTGCCACGATTCAAGATACCGCGCGTTTCCGGCGTGGCAGGCAAGGTGTTGACCACAATGTCGGCTTGTCCGAGCGCCGCCTTTAACTCACCAACATGAAATACTTGGCTAAAAGGCGAGTCTTTGGGCGGGATCCCACTGCGATTCACCCCCATAACCTCAAGGCCAAAAGCCTTCGCTACCTGGGCGAGGTAACTAGCAATTGAGCCCGTGCCGAGGGTGACCAAGGTTTTCCCCTGCAGGCCTTGGTAGAGATGCGGGCTCCATAGTTGTGACTCTTGTTGTGCCTGATAGAGTCGAAAGTGACGATAGAAGCTAATGCTGTAGCCAAGGACGTATTCGGTGATCTGCGGGCCAAAAATGTCTTTTACGTTGGTCAACTGATAGATTTTGTCGCTTAAGGGAGGAGCGCAAAGCGCATCAACACCCGCGTAAATTGACTGAAGCCACTCCAGGTTAGGCAGGTCACCAAGTCTCTCGCGCGCCATTGGCGGAGCAGCCAGAACAATATTGGCTTTATCTGGCTCGGTTGTGATGCAAAGACCTGGCAGGTGTTTCGCCTCGATCAGGGAGTGATAGGCATCGTCTTGGTCGGTAAGAATAAATAGCTGATGATGGGTATCTTGCATAACAGAGGTGACTTCCTTTTCTTAAACACGCTGTGTGAGAGGTTATGTCCGTTGAGTCCATTATACCCAACTCCTCCCAAGATGCGCGTGTGGCAAGATGTGTCGGGGATAGATAGTTGTTGTTATTGAGATTACACTCGGTTCTACCTTGAGCTTAGTCAGGGATAGGATTACACTTTTCCCAGTCCTTATATCTACTGTTTAGAGCATTATGTTACGAAATCCCCTACAGCTTCGCTTGGAAAAACTCGAGCCTTGGAAGCAGATTACTTTTATGGCGTGTTTGTGTGAGCGCATGTACCCAAACTACGCCCTGTTTTGCCAAGCGACCGACTATGCCGAGCCGCGTATCTACCGTGACATTCTTGACAGTGTGTGGGAAACCTTGACGGTAAAAACCGCTAAGGTGAACTTCGAGCGTCAATTAGAGAAGCTAGAGGAGATCATTCCCTCTTCAGAAGATTACGATTTCTACGGTGTTCTGCCTGCGATTGATGCTTGTGTGAGCCTATCGACCCTATTGCATGGGTTGCTTGATCGAGACTACTTGCTAGAAAACATGCACAAGGTGAGTCAGCAGTCGGTCAAGACGGTTGCTCAGCTAGAGGAAGTGCAGTTGGATATCGAGATCACCGATGATAACCAGAAAGAGAACGAAGCCGTATGCGGCGAGTGGGACGTACAGTGGGCAATCTTCCGTCCGCTGAAAGACGCCGACCGACACGACGCTGAGCTGATCAAAGATCTGCGCAGTGAGCTTAAAGAGGAAGGCGTTAGTAACATAGGTGCGGCGCTATAAGCGCTAGGTACCTAAAAAGGCGCCTACATAAAGAGACACCTAAACAGGAGCGGGCACATCTTATCGTGATGTGCCCGCTCCTGTATCTAGTCTTTACTCTCAATCACCCCATGCTCTCGTTTCCACTTCTCCCAGCGCTCAAACGCGAGCTGCTGCATATCGGTGGTTTTATCGACCTCATCGACAATCTCTTCGCCAAGTAAGTACTCAAAGATATCCTCGAGGGTAATAATGCCCTGTACTGAGCCATACTCATCCACGACGAGTGCCAGTTGCAGTCGTTTGGCAATCAGTTGCTCAAAGGCCGTGGGAAGGGGAAGGTTATTCAACACCACATGGATCGGGCGCATCACCGCCCCCAACTGTTTACTGCCTTGACCATTTTGTTGCAGCTTAAACAGCTCTAATCGATGGACGAAGCCGATAATATTGCCCTTACTTTGGCTGTAGATCAGTGGTCGAGAAAAGGGACTTTCGACGTGCTCGGTGAGAAATTCATTGATTGTCAGTTCAGCATCGACACGAAACAAAACCGTTCTTGGTGTCATGACTTGAGTGACGGGCACGTCTTGGATGTCGAGTAGATTACTTAGCAGCTTCGACTCCCCCTCATTAAACTCGCCACTTTCTTTGGCCAGGATCGCCATTGCTGATAACTCGTCACGCATTTTAGGCGCTTGGTGTCCGTGGGCCAGGCGCTTGGTGATCTGCTCGGAGAACCACACGAAGGGCGTCAATGCCCACACCATCCACTTGAGCAGGGTGGCCGCCATGGGGGCGAGCTGGCGCCAGTAGGTGGCCCCGAGTGTTTTGGGTACAATCTCAGACAAGAGCAATATACCCAGAGTTAAGACAGCAGAAAATACCCCCAGCCACTGGCTGCCAAACACCGCCGCGGCCTGCGCCCCTGCGCCGGCTGCGCCTATGGTGTGCGCTATGGTATTAAGGGTCAGTATCGATGCCAGTGGCCGGTCGATATCAGCCTTGAGTTTGGCAAGGCGCTCTGCAGCGGGGTGCCCATCCTTGCCAAGTTGAGCAATATAACTGGGCGTGATACTGAGTAGCACCGCCTCGAGTACTGAACAGACAAAGGAAACGCCAATCGCAACCGTGATGTAAATAGCGAGCAGAAACATGGTTCACCCAATCAAGTAAAAGTTGTTCAACATTGCCACTTACAAATACGTAGCAATACTAAGCGTAGTAAATGCAGACAAAATAGGCAGAATGTGGGCTTTGGACAGCAAATTAGATTCCCAGTGCCACCAAGTAGTTAGGTAAATTGTGAGTTATTGCGCAGTTTATGCTTAAAAACCCGGCATAAGCACCCTTTAGGCGCCACAAACCTTTGCCAGATGGGGGCTGAATGATTTAGAGTTGTTTTAGATAAACAAACCTATAAGAAGGGAAACCTAATGAACAAGACCCAATTAATCGACTTCATCGCAGAAAAAGCTGATCTATCTAAAGCGCAAGCTAAAGCAGCTCTAGAAGCGACTCTAGGCGGTGTGACTGAAGCTCTGAAAGAGGGCGACCAAGTTCAACTAATTGGTTTTGGTACATTCAAAGTAAACCACCGTGCAGCTCGTACTGGCCGCAACCCAAAGACTGGCGATGAAATCCAAATCGCAGCAGCTAACGTACCAGCATTCGTAGCAGGTAAAGCTCTAAAAGATTCAGTTAAGTAATCAGTAACCCCTTACTGATCAAATAATCTTGCAAACGAGGCAGTATAATTGTTTATACCGCCTCGTTTTTCTATCTGTGACCCATGAAAAGAAACCACCTATTTACCTCGCTTGCTATTTTGACTCTGGCTGGATGTGCGTCATCGGGCCCGAACCCTGCTATAGAACAAATCCGCGATTTGACCGGAGGTCAGATTGTTGGCGACGCGACGAGCCTGTATTGGTCCAGTGATCGCCTCGGAGAAGCGGTTTCTGCCTCCGATCACGTGATGATGGGGGACTACGGTTACTATCAGACGGAGTATCGCTGGGAAGACGGTGTGGTGCGTGAGTTGGTTCGACAAGGGACGCAACTGAACGACAATGAGTTGGTGCCTTTTCGTTTGCACGTGCGCTTTAATAAAGATGGCAATGCTATCTACCAGCGCTATCGTATAGACGGTAATGTGCGCCCAGTGAGCTCGCAGCTGTTGGCGAATTTGAAAAGTGATGCGGCTGGGGTTGTGGCGGTGACTCGCGATCAAGACCAACGTGGCTTTGACTTGTTCCAAGGCTACTGGGACGGTCAGGAGTTTAACTCCTGCTCTGGTTCTTCTTTCCCAGAGGTGAAGTTTAACTACCCGATGCCCAAGGTGTTGATGAATCGCTTGGCCAGCGTCGACAGTTACGTCGCTTTAGTGGGGCGTGCCCGCTCAACGCGTATCGAGGTCGAGCAGTTACTGCTGCTGGATGACGATGGCCGCGATTGTATCGAGCGGCCGGAGCTGATTGAAGATTAGCAACAAGATGTCTGCACAAAAAAAGGGAGCTCATTGAGCTCCCTTGTTGTATCTATCGCGTGGTTGTATCTATCGCTTGTCGATTATTTTTGCTGCTCACGCGCGATTGCGCGGTAGCCGATATCGTTGCGATGGAACATGCCATCCCAGCTGATCTGCTTAGTTAGCTCGTAAGCACGCGCTTGTGCTTCAGACACGCTGTTGCCCAGAGCCGTCGCACACAAAACGCGGCCACCGTTAGTGACAACATTGCCGTCTTTTGCCGCTGTGCCTGCGTGAAAGACCTTCTGACCTTCAACATCTGTCGTTGGCAAGCCAGAGATAACATCACCCTTGTTGTAAGACGCAGGGTAGCTACCTGCTGCCAGTACTACGCCGATTGACGCGCGAGGATCCCACTTCGACTCAACTTGGTCTAGCTTCTGGTCAATAGCTGCCAGACATAGCTCAACCAGGTCTGACTCCATGCGCATCATGATTGGCTGGGTCTCAGGGTCACCGAAGCGGCAGTTGTATTCGATCACTTTTGGTGTGCCGTCTTTATCGATCATTAGGCCCGCGTAAAGGAAACCTGTGTATGGGTGACCTTCTGCAGCCATACCACGTACCGTTGGGTAGATAACCTCATCCATGATGCGATTGTGGATCTCAGGAGTAACCACAGGCGCAGGAGAGTAGGCACCCATACCACCCGTGTTTGGACCGGTATCTTGGTCACCCACACGCTTGTGGTCTTGGCTGGTCGCCATTGGTAGTACGTTTTCGCCATCGACCATGACGATAAAGCTAGCCTCTTCGCCATCAAGGAACTCCTCGATAACTACACGGCTGCCCGCCTCGCCAAACGCATTGCCCGCTAGCATGTCTTTGATGGCGTCTTCTGCTTCTTCTAGCGTCATCGCTACGATAACGCCTTTACCCGCCGCTAGGCCATCGGCCTTAACCACGATCGGTGCGCCTTGCTCACGTACGTAAGCCAGTGCAGGCTCAATCTCAGTGAAGTTGGCGTAAGCACCGGTTGGGATAGCATGACGCGCTAGGAAGTCTTTAGTGAATGCCTTTGAGCCTTCTAGCTGAGCCGCAGCTTCCGTAGGGCCAAAGATAGGTAGGTCTGCGGCGCGGAACGCATCCACAACACCGATAACTAGTGGCGCTTCTGGGCCAACGATAGTTAGCTCAATCGCTTTTTCTTTAGCAAAGGCAACAAGAGCGTCGATATCTTCGACACCGATGTTTACGTTTTCTAGTTTTGGCTCAAGAGCCGTACCCGCGTTACCTGGAGCAACGAAGACGGTTTCAACATTTGGGTTTTGAGCCGCTTTCCAGCCTAGTGCGTGTTCGCGGCCGCCAGCGCCAATAACAAGTACGTTCATATTCTTTCCTTTGAGAGCAAAACCAGAGGGCTTCTCTGGTTGGGCTTAAAAATCGGGGTGAAAACTCAACTGGAGCCCTCAGGCCCCAGTTGCTTCAATCGTATTAGTGACGGAAGTGACGCATACCAGTGAAGATCATCGCCATGCCGTGCTCATCCGCAGCTTGAATCACTTCTTCATCGCGCATTGAGCCACCTGGCTGGATAACACACTTGATGCCTGCTTCTGCAGCCGCATCGATGCCGTCGCGGAATGGGAAGAAGGCATCAGAGGCCATTACACAGCCTTCAACTTGTAGGCCTTCATCCGCCGCTTTGATACCAGCAATTTTCGCTGAGTAAACGCGGCTCATTTGGCCTGCACCCACGCCGATAGTCATATCACCTTTCGAGTAAACGATCGCGTTCGATTTCACGTACTTGGCAACTTTCCAGCAGAATAGAGCATCTTTTAGCTCTTCTTCTGTTGGCTGGCGCTTAGAAACTACTTTCAGGTCAGACGCATCAACCATACCTTGGTCGCGGTCTTGAACCAGCAGACCACCGTTAACGCGTTTCACGTCAAAACCGGTTGTCTTGGTTGTCCACTCGCCGCACTCAAGTAGGCGCACGTTCTTCTTCGCTGCTACCACTTCAACAGCCTCTGCAGATACAGATGGTGCGATGATCACCTCAACGAATTGACGCTCAACGATGGCTTTGGCCGTTTCTGCATCCAGCTGTTTGTTGAACGCGATGATGCCGCCGAACGCTGACGTTGGGTCGGTTTGGTAAGCGCGGTTGTACGCTTCAAGAATGTCGCCGCCCAGTGCTACGCCGCATGGGTTAGCGTGCTTAACGATCACACATGCTGGCTCGTCAAACTCTTTCACGCACTCTAGTGCGGCATCAGTATCAGCGATGTTGTTGTAAGACAGCGCTTTACCTTGGATTTGGCGTGCCGTTGCCACTGATGCTTCTTCTGGGTTCGCTTCTACGTAGAACGCCGCATCTTGGTGGCTGTTCTCACCGTAGCGCATGTCTTGCTTTTTCACGAACTGCTGGTTGAAGGTACGCGGGAACTTCGATTCCTCGTCGCCTTCTTTGTTCTCACCGTACGATGGAACCATAGTGCCGAAGTAGTTAGCGATCATGCCATCGTAAGAGGCAGTGTGCTCGAATGCGGCAATCGCAAGGTCGAAGCGAGTTTCTAGAGTTAGAGACTTCTCGTTCGCGTCCATTTCAGCGATTACGCGATCGTAATCGTGTGCGTTAACCACGATAGTCACGTCTTTGTGGTTTTTCGCAGCAGAGCGAACCATCGTTGGACCACCGATATCGATGTTCTCAACCGCATCTTCTAGCGTGCAGCCTTCTTTTGCTACCGTTGCAGCAAATGGGTAAAGGTTGACGACTACCATATCGATTGGGTTGATACCGTGTGTTGCCATCACGTCATCATCTTGGCCACGACGACCTAGAACACCACCATGAACTTTCGGGTGTAGCGTCTTCACGCGGCCATCCATCATTTCTGGGAAGCCAGTGTAGTCAGAAACTTCAGTTACAGAGATACCTTTTTCAGCCAGTAGGCGTGCAGTACCGCCGGTAGAAAGGATATCGACACCACGCTCAGCAAGAGCTTGAGCAAACTCAACGATACCAGTTTTGTCTGATACGCTGATCAGAGCGCGGCGAATAGGACGAGCGTTAGTCATGCTTCCATCTTCCTCAAATTCACGGAGTTAAACTTGTAGCTATCGGTGGCGACAGGCCACTAACAGCTGACATTAAAGATATTTGCCAAAAATGAACTTGTTTGTTTTTACGCCCAGGGCGCGAAGACAAGATTGGCCAGTTTTGGTAAACACCTTTACCGGCTGCTCAAAATTGAGTCAGGGTAAATTTGATGGCGCGTATTCTAACCAACAATTGATAAAAAAGCTCGCGCAATCGTTTGGCATCGCAAAAATAATTAGAAAAAACTGGCTATTTGCTTGATTAATGGGTCAAGCGGCTATTTGAACAAGTTAAGTTGTGGTGAATGTTGATGATAAACAGGCGAGAAAAAACAGCCCGCACTGGGCGGGCTGTGATTGATTAGAGAAGTTGTTTGAGTAGCCCGTCAGCTCTAACTCGTTTGATTTTGCGGATCAAACGCTGTGCCGGGACTGGGTATTGGTCAGCTTTCTCAATTTGCTTGTAGGTACAGATCAGTTGAGTATGCTCAAGGATCTGCTCCTGCTCTTGCTGGAACTTATCACGCAGATGATGATGTTGGTCTTGGATCAAGATGGCGTTCTCAAGATCCAGCTTCCAAGCGCGGGGGTTGATGTTGTTGCCCGTGATCAGCATGTAGCGCTCATCGATGGTCATGCCTTTCAGGTGGTAGCTATTGCTGTCATGCTTCCACAGGCGAATCGACAATTTGCGACTGGCGATATGCGACTCATGCGCCTTGGCAAAGCGGCGCAGATTCATTTCATAAAGGTAAGGCACGCCACCAATGGTTTTGAACTCTTCCTCTGGCGAGATATAGAAGTCGTTGGCTGTCTTATCGCCCACGACAATCGTGACGTGAACACCACGCTTGAGAGCACGACGGATCTCCTTGGCCACACTACGCGGGAAGTTAAAGTAAGGGGTGCAGATAAACACCTCTTTCTTTGCCGCCGCGATCAACTGGACAATGGTCTTGTTGAGCTTATTGCGCTTATTACCAAGACCGACGATTGGCGTGATTGCGACTTGCTGGTCACTCACGGTTTGCGGCTTAAAGCGATACTCAGCGCGTGCCAGAGTTGAGCGGAACTGACGAATGATCGATTTGATTTGCTTGGTCTGCGGCTTAGACGGGCAAGTCAGGTCGTTAACAGCCGGGTGATCAATCATCACCTTCTGCACGAACTCCACCATGCTATCGGCAAGGGTGCTGTGCTTGATCACATGGTAGCGATCGTAGCGGTAGCGCTCTGCTTGATGAAGGTAGATGTTGTTGAGGCTGGCGCCACTGTAGATCACCTCGTCATCAATGATATAGCCCTTGAGGTGCAGTACGCCAAAGACTTCACGACCGCGCACTGGAATGCCATACACTGGCACCTTGTGCGGGTGCTGGCTGACATACTGCTTGTACATCTCTGCGTTGCCTTCAGAGGCAGCAGCGCCAATCAAACCACGCTGAGCTCGGTGCCAGTCGACGCACACCTTAATGTCTAACTCAGGATTACGCTGCTTAGCGGCGTACAGAGCATCCATGATTTCACGCCCAGCGTCATCATCTTCCAAGTACAGGGCGACCAGATAGATTCGCTGGGTAGCACCCGCAATTGCCTCAAGCAATTTGGTCTTAAACGCTTTAGCCGAGGGCAAAACATCGAGGTGCTCTGGCTCTAAAGCGAGGGTTGGAAGTTGTGATAGTAGATTGCGGGTGACCATCATGGTGTCAGTGTTACCTATTCGTATGCAAAATTGCGAACATGGAATACTAGCAAATTTCTATTTCATAAGTATAGAAATAGCGCACAGAAGGCGGCATCAAATGTAACTGGGTGTTTTCAAAGATGTAATGCATTCGGTGCGCGTCATGAAACCCTACGTATTATTCCGCTAAATAGCGCATCGCGACGAGCTTTTTTCCACTCGCGGTGTAGCGGCGGTAGAGGTTATCCAGGGCTCCGGGTAGAGCGGGCTCCTCAACAAACCCATGCTGGGCATAAAATGAGTGTAAATGCTGATAGGCAAAGCAGTAATCACCGGTCTGGAGTACTTGATGCTGACAGTAATCGAGCAACTGGTGACCATGCCCTTTGCCTTGTGCGGCGGGTATCACCAACATCCCGGTCAATAGGCGATAAGATTCAACCGAGCGAAAACGAACCACGGCGCTTAAGGTGCCCTTGAGGTACCCGGCGATAATTAGCTCATCGCGCTTGGCTTTACCCGATGGGTAGTGCTGCTTATAGAGACGCGTGATCAGAGGCAGCTTAATTGGGTCGAGTGGCTCAATATCTAACATTGTAATAAACAAGAGGGCTGGGAATTGGTGTAAGATAACCGCAGTTTAATCGACCCAACAACCCAGTGGCAAATCGCACTTATGCAGATACAAACCAACACCAGTCTCGCGCCTTACCACACGTTTGGTATTGAGCAAACCTGTCAGTACCTAGTGACGGTGACCTCGCTTGAGGAGCTTATTGCTGTCTATCAGTCACCTCAGTGGCAAGATTTACCAAAACTACTGCTTGGTAAGGGCAGTAATATGCTGTTTACCGAGCCTTACCAAGGGGTGGTGATCATCAATCAGCTTTTGGGTAAGCAAGTCGTGGAGACCTCTCAGGCGTATCATCTGCATATTGCCGGTGGTGAGGATTGGCCACAGCTGGTGGCTTGGTGCGTGGACAATGGTTATGCCGGCCTAGAAAATCTTGCCCTGATCCCAGGCTGCGCTGGCTCAGCGCCAATTCAGAATATCGGGGCTTATGGGGTCGAATTTAAAGATATTTGTGAGTATGTGGAGATACTGTGTCTCGACAGTTTTGAGGTCAAGCGATTGACTCTTGATGAGTGTCAGTTTGGCTACCGCGACTCCATCTTTAAGCACCAGCTGTATCAAAAAGCGATTGTGACCGGCGTCGGTTTAGTGCTGGCCAAAGAGTGGCAGCCCAATGTGGGGTACGGACCTTTGCAGCAGCTTCAATCGCCCACGCCCAAGGCGATTTTTGAGCGCGTTTGCCAGGTGCGAATGGAGAAACTGCCCGATCCGAGTGTCAATGGCAATGCTGGCAGCTTCTTTAAAAACCCGGTGATCCCAGAGGCGCATTTCAATACCCTGAAAAAACAGCACCCGGAGATGGTTGCCTACCCAGCAGGTCAAGGGCAGGTCAAGGTTGCTGCGGGGTGGCTGATCGACCAGTGTAGCCTTAAAGGACATCAGGTCGGCGGCGCCCAAGTGCATCCTAACCAAGCGCTAGTGATTGTTAATGTTGGTGATGCCAGTGCCCAAGATGTGGTTGAGCTTGCGGCAAAAGTGCGTGACTGCGTGTGGCAGACCTACGCCATTGCCTTAGAGCACGAAGTGCGCTTTATGGGCGCGACACAAGAGACGCGTCTTGAGCAGATCTGCGAGCGTGTCTCATGAGTGCGCGTGTGCCGAAAACTAAGCTTGATATCTTAGCCTTGCTTGCCCAAGGGGGCTTTCACTCTGGAGAGGAGATTGGTCGCCAGCTTGGGATCAGCCGTGCAGCCGTCAGCAAACACGTCAAAGGTATTCAAGAGTGGGGAGTTGAGCTCTTCTCCTTGCAAGGGCGCGGATATCAGCTTGCCCAGCCGATGACACTACTGAATCAAGAGCGGCTGCAGGCAGGGTCTACAGCGCCAGTATTACTTTACCCCGTCATTGACTCGACCAATCAGTATCTTCTAGAGCGGATTGATGACCTACAGCCAGGTACAGCCTGTGTTGCCGAATATCAGTCGCAGGGCAGGGGGCGACGTGGGCGTCAGTGGGTATCGCCTTTTGGTGCCAATCTTTACCTGTCGATGTATTGGCGCCTGGAAGCGGGTATGGCGGCAGCGATGGGGCTCAGCCTTGTCGTGGGCGTGGCCTTGGTCGAGGCATTGGAATCGCTTAATGTTGAGGGCGTGAAGCTCAAATGGCCCAATGATCTCTATTATCAAGATAAAAAGCTGGCGGGCATCTTGGTCGAGCTTTCGGGTCAGGCCGGCGGCGCGGCGCACTTGGTGATCGGCTCTGGGATCAACTTAGCGATGCCGGAGGTGATCGAAGGGATTGACCAGCCTTGGGTTTCGCTTACCCAGATCCTTGAACAAACCTCGGACCACCCACTTTTGCTCGAGGATGGCTCAGTGGATCGTAATCGCTTGGGCTGTGCGTTTATTCAAGCCTGGCACAAGGCATTGAGCGATTATGAGCTTTTCGGCATGCAAGGGTTTGTTGAGCGTTGGAATCGCGTCGATAATTTTCTCGAGCGCCCGATAAAATTGATCATCGGTGAGCGAGAAATTAAGGGAATCGAAAAGGGGATCGATGAGCAGGGGGCCGTATTGATCGAAACCGAGCACGGTCTAGAGCGACATATTGGCGGCGAGATCTCACTTC
Organism: Vibrio glycogenivorans; assembly: GCF_051660965.1. Taxonomy (NCBI): domain Bacteria; kingdom Pseudomonadati; phylum Pseudomonadota; class Gammaproteobacteria; order Vibrionales; family Vibrionaceae; genus Vibrio; species Vibrio glycogenivorans. The sequence continues at coordinate 45,937 of NZ_JBPVIS010000010.1, forward strand.
GAGGTCTTTGATGGCGGCAAACCTTGAAATGCCTCTGGTCGCCATCTAGGTGAGTGGTTATACTTGCCACTTAATTTTTAGTTGGCTTTCGATACGAAAGTCGACTCGGCTTTATCAGGAAATGAGCAGCGGACATGCAAGAGTATTTAGATTTTTTCCAACAGAACACAATAATGTCTTTGGTGTGGGTGGGTTTGTTCATCGCACTGATCATGAACATCTTCAAATCAGCGACAGCCGCCTATAAAGAGGTAACCGCAGCGAACGTTACCCATATGATGAACAAAGAAGAAGGCATCGTGGTCGATATTCGCTCTAAGGATGAGTACAAAAAGGGCCATATTACCGATTCAGTTCACATTTTACCGTCTGAGATCAAGGCGGGTAACCTGGGCAGTCTTGAAAACAAGAAAACTAACCCAATTATCGTAGTATGTAAGACAGGTCAAACTGCTGCAGACAGTGCAAATGAACTGGCAAAAGCGGGCTTTGAGAAAGTGTACCTGTTGAAAAACGGTCTAATTGCTTGGAATGAAGCGAACCTACCTTTGGTTCGTGGCAAGAAGTAATCACTGACCAGAACTCAGGTGGCGAAATCAAAGTCAACTCGACGCAATAGTTGTGAGAGTCGACACGAAACCGCAACATGACCTCGTTATTCTTCACGCGCTCGGTTAGGCTCAGATTGAAGACCTCGTCAGTAGCCGAGCGTAGTAATTAAAATTTAAAGGAAATCAAAATGGCTGAAGCAGCACAACCACAAGCGCCAGAGCAAAACTTCACAATTCAACGTATCTTCCTAAAAGATCTTTCTTTTGAAGCGCCTAACTCACCAGTAATGTTCCAAAAAGAGTGGAACCCAGACGTGAAACTGGACCTAGACACGCAAAGCCGCGAACTAGGTGAGGGCGTATACGAAGTGGTTCTGCGCATCACAGTAACGGTTAAGAATGCTGAAGAGACAGCTTTCCTATGTGAAATCCAGCAAGGTGGTATCTTCACTGCAGCGAAGATGGAAGCCGGTCAACTGGCACACTGCCTAGGCGCATTCTGCCCGAACATCCTATTCCCATACGCGCGTGAGACTATCTCAGGCCTAGTGGTTAAAGGTACGTTCCCACAACTGAACCTAGCGCCAGTGAACTTTGACGCACTGTTCATGAACTACCTACAGCAGCAAGCTCAGCAAGAAGGCCAACAAGCTGACGCGTAATCGTCTGCTTTAACGGTAAAGATTGAAAATGCACAAGGTCTTGCGAGATCTTGTGCATTTTTTGTTTCACACTAGGCTATTAATTATTTAATAATAGCGACTTAACTCTCCCTCTCAATTTCATCTGGGGCAATACGAGATTGCGCTAGACTAACAAGAGATAAATTCAAAGGTTGATTCTATGACTCAAGCGCTTCCTTATGGCAAACCCATTAGCATGACGGTGATTGGTGCCGGCTCGTACGGTACATCACTGGCCATCTCCCTTGCGCGCAACGGCGACAATGTGGTGATTTGGGGGCATGAGCCTGAGCATATGGCGCAGCTTGAAGCGGATCGCGCTAACCAAGAGTTCTTGCCTGGGATTGAGTTTCCATCAAGCCTGATTGTTGAGGCGGATCTTGAGCGTGCACTGACTGCGAGTCGAGATGTGCTGGTTGTGGTGCCAAGCCACGTGTTTGGTATCGTGCTTGACAGTATGAAGCCGTATCTGCGTGATGATGCGCGCATTTGTTGGGCGACCAAAGGGCTTGAACCTGAAACCGGCCGCCTGCTCAAAGAGGTCGCGCACGATAAATTGGGCGATCACTATTCGCTGGCGGTGCTCTCTGGCCCTACGTTCGCCAAGGAACTTGCAATGGGGATGCCGACCGCGATCTCGGTAGCCTCTCCAGATAGTGACTTTGTCGCCGATCTACAGGAGAAAATCCACTGCAGTAAAACCTTCCGTGTTTACGCCAACTCTGACTTTATTGGCATGCAGCTTGGTGGTGCGGTGAAAAACGTGATTGCGATAGGTGCAGGTATGTCAGATGGTATCGGCTTTGGTGCCAATGCCCGCACTGCATTGATCACCCGTGGCCTGGCCGAAATGAGCCGCCTTGGGGCTTCACTGGGTGCCCAGCCTGAGACCTTTATGGGCATGGCCGGTCTTGGTGACTTGGTTCTAACCTGTACCGATAATCAGTCGCGTAACCGCCGCTTTGGTCTAGCATTAGGCCAAGGCAAAGATGTTGATCTTGCTCAGGAGGAGATTGGCCAAGTGGTTGAGGGATATCGCAACACCAAGGAAGTGTGGCTGCTCGCCAACCGTATGGGGGTTGAGATGCCGATCGTGGATCAAATTTACCAAGTGCTTTACCAAGGAAAAGATGCACGTCAGGCAGCCCAAGATTTGCTCGCGCGTGATAAAAAGGCTGAAGCGTAACAGAGATTTAGACTAGGAAGTGGTAATGAAGTGCTGTGAAAAACAGAAAGTCTGGCAGTGTATCGTCAATGAGGCACGCGAGTTAGCGGAGCAAGAGCCTATGTTGGCCAGCTTTTATCATGCAACGATCATTAAGCATGAGAGCTTGGCGGCGGCGCTGAGCTATATCTTGGCCAACAAGTTAAAAACCGCCTCAATGCCAGCAATGGCGGTACGCGAGGTGGTGGAAGAAGCGTTAGCCGCTGATCCGAGTATCAGCGAGTCTGCCGCCTGCGATATTTGCGCGACGGTTAATCGTGACCCGGCGGTATCAATGTACTCCATGCCACTTCTGTATCTAAAAGGCTACCACGCCCTGCAAGGCTATCGCGTTGCCAATTGGCTGTGGAAGCAGGGTCGTGTTGCCCTTGCCACCTATCTACAAAATCAAATATCGGTTGCCTGCCAAGTGGATATCCATCCGGCTGCGCGCATTGGCAAAGGCATTATGCTCGATCACGCCACAGGCATTGTGATTGGTGAAACGGCGGTGGTCGAGAATGATGTTTCGATCTTGCAAGATGTCACCCTAGGAGGGACGGGTAAAGAGGGCGGAGACCGTCACCCTAAAATTCGTGAAGGGGTGATGATTGGCGCTGGTGCGAAGATTTTAGGTAATATTGAGGTCGGTGAAGGGGCAAAAATCGGCTCATGTTCGGTGGTGTTGCAAGCGGTTCCGCCCCATACCACAGTAGCTGGGGTACCTGCAAAGATAGTCGGACGACCCAAGACATCGAAGCCTTCCCTCGAGATGGATCAGCAGTTCAATGGTAAAAGTCACGGATTTATGGGGGGAGATGGGATCTAGCCCGCTTCTCACACCATGATGTAAAAAAGCCCACCTCTTTGTCAGAGTGTGGGCTTTTTTGATTCAATGCGTGCGGGACAGCCCTTCAAGGCACGAGGCCTTTAATCCTCGTCGGATGATGAAGCCGGTTACTTACTTAAAATACGCTGATTTGATCAGCTCTTTACACTCCGGGCATTTGAGTTTGCGGTGGTTTTTATAGGTAATTGTGCGCTCCAACCAATTACGACGGACGCGGAGTAGGTTTCCCTTTTGATTACAATGAGGACAAGTTTCTTGATACAACATATTTACACCTAGCCTAACTGACTTGTTTTTATTTGGACTAATGTCACGCTTTATATGCCATATTGTGCAATGCAATCGAGCTGTAATAAAGCCCAAGTTTTAGGCTATTTTGTAAAAATATATTTTAATGGTGAATCATTCTGTTTAAGTATTTCTAACTAGGCAATTCGAGTGGTTGTGAGTTACTTGATGTACGAGACCTTAGAAATCTCCTTGCAAACGGGGCACTGCAACTTATGGCAATGTTTGTAGGTAAAGTTTCGCTCTAGCCAATTCCTTCGGACACGGTTCAAGTTTAGTCTTTTATTGCACTTGGGGCACTTTGATGGAAATATCATTTGTCACTCCTTGTCAAATTCTAAGATCACTTTCCTGATTAAATATCACGAAACCCATTATATGGGATGCAATTCGGTGACATAGGATAATCTTATGTTAACTTGAGGTGAATGTGAAATTACATGTAATTAACAAATTTGACAGTCAACCAAGTGTGATCGAGGTCGAATATTTCGGGCTAGAAGAAGGAGGAGTTAATAATTTGCAAGAAGGGGGCGGAGCAGGCGGTAAGCCTGCTCGTAGGTAACGAGATACGATGATTAGATCTCGTCTAGCTCAGCTCTTACCTCTTGTGCCCAAGTGATCCACGCTTGGCGAAGCAGGGTATTGCGGCGCAGGGTAAGGCGCTCTAAGCGGCGTTGTTTGTCGAGTACTTTTGGGTCGCCATAGTAGGCATGCTCAATCTCTTGATAGTGTGCGACAAATTTATGCGCTTCCTCTATCAAGTTATCAACTTGCGCTTTAAACGACTCACTGTCCTCTACCGCACATACCATTAAACGAGCAGAAAACTCATCGCGAACCGTGACGTCAGAGGTCGGCTTGACAAACCACTCCCCAAGCGCCGTTCGACCTGCATCGGTGATCGAGTAGATTTTACGATCCGGCTTTCCTTCCTGTGGCTCTAACACACAGGTTACCTGACCGCTTTGCGCCATCTTATTTAGCTCACGGTAGACCTGCTGATGACTTGCCTTCCAGAAGTAACCAATGCTTGAAGAAAACTCTTTAGTAATATCGTATCCCGTCGCATCGCGGGTGCTAAGTACTGTAAGTATTACGTGGGGTAGTGACATGTTTTTATCCAAAATACAATGACGAAACAATCAACTGAGTTGAGAGCCAAGCGCACTCTAGTGGTGCTTGCTTGAGAGTAGCTCTTACTCACGCCCGCTAAACACAGCGGGTACTGTCACCTTAAAATAAGCCGGAATTCACCTAGGATTGAGCCGCTTTGTCCGCAGCAGCTTCTTGATAAGCCGTATAGTATACCTAAAACGAAGTGTAGTTGTGGAGGTAGACAAAAGCAAAATGGAACAAGATTGACACTTTTGTCATTAAGTGAATGATTAGGAAGGAAAAATAAATCCCCAACAAAGTTGCGTTTGATCACTTTTGTTGGGGATTCTCATTTTTGCACTGAGACTTAGCTCACACTTTGTTTTTATCCAGTGTTACGCATGCCTGCTGCAATACCAGCGATAGTCACCATCAAAGCCTCTTCGAGCTCAGGATCGCTTTGCTCTGATTGACGGGTTCGGTAGAGCAGCTCTGCCTGTAGCATGTTCAATGGCTCTACATAGATGTTGCGCAGACGAATGGACTCTTGTCCCCACGGATCGCTTTGCATCAGGTTCTCATTATTTTCAACGTTCAATACTGCTTGGATGTCGCTCTGGAGCTGTGCACGCAGGCGATCGCCCAGTGGCAGCAGCTCAGGCTGGGCTAACCGTTGGTCATAGTAACGTGAGATCTCGATATTACACTTGGAGTAGACCATCTCGAGCATTCCTAGGCGTGTTGAGAAGAATGGCCACTCACGACACATCTCTTCCAAAAGCTCGAGGTGGCCCTTATCGATTGAGTACTGAATTGCCTCACCGGCACCTAGCCAAGCAGGCAATACTAAGCGATTTTGACTCCATGAGAAGATCCATGGAATCGCACGCAGGCTCTCCACTCCACCTTTCGGGTTACGCTTGGCAGGACGCGAGCCCAGTGGCAGTTTGCCCAGCTCAAGCTCAGGGGTTGCTTGACGGAAGTAAGGCACGAAATCTGGCTCGCCACGCACGACGTTACGGTAAGACTCACACGACACCTCAGATAGCACATCCATCAGATCGCGCCAATCTTGTTTTGGCTCTGGCGGTGGTAGCAGGTTCGCTTCGAGGATTGCGCTGGCGTACATATTGAAGCTGTTGATCGCCACCTCAGGCAGACCAAGCTTAAAGCGGATCATCTCACCTTGCTCGGTGACGCGCAGGCCGCCTTTCAGGCTGCTTGGTGGCTGTGAAAGTAGGGCTGCGTGCGCTGGTGCGCCGCCACGACCGATGGTACCTCCACGACCATGGAACAGAGTCAGGTCAATACCTTCTTCTTCACCGACTTTGACTAGGGCTTCCATGGCTCGGTATTGTGCCCAGCCTGCTGACATCGCGCCGGCGTCTTTGGCTGAGTCTGAATAGCCAATCATCACCATTTGGTGATTTTGGATAAAGCCGCGGTAGAGGTCGATGCCCATCAGTTGCTTGATAACAGCTTCTGCGTTATTCAGGTCATCTAGGGTTTCAAACAGTGGACAGACGTCCATGCGGTAAGGGCAGCCAGACTCTTGCAAGATAAGATGCACAGCCAGCACATCTGAGGCGGTGCGCGCCATTGAGATGACGTAGGCACCAAAGGCCTCACGTGGCTGCGCTGCGAGAATACGACAAGTATCGATCACCTCTTGAACAGGCTCGGATGGTTGCCAGTCAAGTGGGAAGAGCGGACGCTTAGAATTCAGCTCAGAAGTCAGGAAGGCGACTTTATCTTGCTCACTCCATTGGTCGTAATCACCGATACCTAAGTAGCGCGTTAGTTCTGACAATACGTCAGAGTGGCGAGTGCTCTCTTGACGAATGTCCAGGCGAACAAGGTGTACGCCAAATGCCTTGACGCGGCGCAGGGTATCTAGCAGTGAGCCATCGGCAATGATGCTCATGCCACACTCGTGCAGTGATTGGTAACACGCGAGCAGCGGCTTCCAAAGTTGGTCGATATGCTGCAGCGGTGCTTTGACCGCGAGTTTTTGGCCGTTGATCTTGGCATCCAAGATCTCTTTGGTCTCTTCAAGCAGTTGGCGCAGACGCTTGAGAATACAGCGATACGGTTCGTGCGACTCTTCGCCCGCGAGTGCGCGTACTTCCTCATTACACTTGGTCATTGATAGCTCAGTGACCAGCTCATTGATGTCACTAAGGTATAGATCAGCGGCCTTCCAACGCGATAGCAACATGACCTCACGCGTAACTGTGTGGGTCACAAACGGGTTACCATCGCGATCGCCACCCATCCATGATGAGAAGTGAACGGGGCGCGCATCCAGTGGCAAGCCTTCACCGAGGTGGCCTTTAAGGCGCTCATCAAACTCACGCAAAAATTCAGGCACCGCCTCCCATAGCGAGTTTTCAACCACGGCATAGCCCCACTTGGCTTCATCAAGTGGCGTTGGACGCTGCTTGCGGATCACATCGGAGTGCCAGCTTTGAGCAATCAGTTGCTCTAGGCGACGCTCAGTTTTATGACGCTCTTTCTCTGAGAGATCGCTGTGCTCGAGCTCGGAGAGACACTCGTTGATCTTGACCAATTTGTTGATCATGGTGCGACGAGTGATCTCAGTTGGGTGCGCGGTTAACACTAGCTCGATATTCAAGTCACGAATGGCTTGAGCGGTATCTAGCTTGCTAACATTGTTTTGCGCAAGCTTGGCGAACAGAGTGTTGATAGAGTCAGGCTCACACACATGGGCATCACAGTGACGTGAAATCGTGTGATATTGCTCTGCCATATTGGTTAGGTTAAGGAACTGATTGAACGCGCGAGCCACCGGCGTTAGCTGATCATTTGGTAGGCTTTTGATCTCATCGATCAGCTTTTCGCGATCCGCTTGGCTGCCACCACGAGCAGACTTAGAAAGCTTACGAATGGTTTCCACTTTCTCGAGTATCGCGTCACCGTGCGCGTCGCGGATGGTGTTGCCGAGTAATCGCCCCAACATGCTGACATTGCTTGTTAGCGCGGAGTACTTCTCGTTCATAATCGTCCTGCCTTGTAAAAAAATTACATCCAATGTTTATCTTTAGGCTGACAATCTAGCGAAAAATAGCGTGATTAGTCAAATAATGTCGCGCTTTTATCGCTTGATATCGGGGAGTGGAAAGTTATTTTGAAATTTTACTACTTTAGCGACAAGTAAAACGGCGAGATAGAGCCTTTATTGCTAATGATTATCATCGCCTTAGCTGTCACTGTTGGTTTAGCGATGAGCCTGTATAATAGACACCTATCTCCCCATATTGATCATTTCAAGGACGACGATGAATCTGCCATTTACCCCTAATTGCTTGTGCTCGCTGGTGTTATTTACCAGCTTGTCATCTTATGCTGCACCTGTGAAGCCACTGTTTGAAACTCCAGAATTTATGCAGGATAACTTCGTTGACGAGGTGTTTGACCTGTTTGGGGCGGATGCTGATTACGATCAGGATAAGGCGATTGACTTGAGTTATTTGCCAACACTGTATTATACCCCCGAGCAGAAGTTTTCTGCTGGTGTGCTATTGGTTGGACTCTATCATACTGACAGCAGTGATAAGGCTGCTCAGCCATCATCTTTGGTTACCAACTTGTATTTCTCGTCCAACCAATCGTATGGGATCTGGGTGGAGAACATGACGCAGTTTAATCAAGGTAAGCAGCGTTTGATGGTGGACCTTGAGCTGCACCGAGAAGCATCGGTGTTTTACGGTCAAGGCATCGATGCGGGCAATCGTGATGACAATAAGCACGAGTTTCGAGAAGTGCTGTATACGCTCAAGCCGACTTGGCTTAGCGAGTTTGGAGCCAACTACTTCTTAGGTGTGGGCGCAGATGTCACTTACGCACGGGCAGAGGATATAGACAACGTCAGTGGCAATGCGGATCCAAGCCAAGACTATAGGCTGCCAAGCGGTACCAGTGCAGGCTTAGTGCTGTCGAGCGTGTATGACTCGCGCGACTATCGACTCAACCCATCGCAAGGCTGGCTGTTTCAATTGGATGCAGGGCTCTATCAGAACTTTGACAGTAGCAAATCGTACACCCGCTATGATTTAGAGCTGGCCAATTACATTAACCTTAACCCAGCGCCAGGGGTGCTGGCTTGGCAAGTGCGTGGCCAATTTACTGATGGTGATGTGCCTTGGTACGCACTGGCTGATATTGGCGGCTCTAGTGTTATGCGCGGCTATATTAAGGGACGTTATCGCGATAATCACATGCTGATGAGTCAAGCGGAGTACCGCCTACCCGTGGTGCAGCGCTATGGGATGGTATTTTGGGGCGCGGCGGGCACGCTGGCACCTGAAGTCAATGAGTTGGCTGATGAGATGCTAACCTCATATGGCACTGGTCTTCGCTTTCGCTTTAAGGATAGGGTTAACCTAAGAGCGGATATCGGATTTGGCAAAAATGAGACCACTTTCTACATTAACGTTAACGAAGTATTTTAGGAGAACATATCTGTGAGTGTCAGCGCGGCGATGAAATGGGGTGGGGTTGTCATGAGTTTGAGCATTGCGGCTCAAGCCAACAGCCAGCCAGTGCCGCGGCAGTGTGAGAAGGTAGCCTATTATCACATCTACCTAAGTGGTATCCGCACTGGTTACATGAGCCGTACCGAGTCATGGCAAGGGATGAGCGCCACGGTGACATCGCAAAGTAAGGCGAGCATCTTGGGCATTGGCACCGAGTATGACCAGCAAGCGCGCCTGACTTGGTCAGAGCAGAGCGATAGCTGGCTGACGACCTCTTTCCATCAAGTGGTGTCGGGCTTTAAAAGCCGCGACATGAAAGTGGGCTTTTCTGAAGATGGCAGCGAGAGCCTAGTCAACCTGGATGGAAAAGAGACCTCCTATGAGAGTCAGGGGGAGCCGTTGCGTGATGTTGATACCTTATCAGTGCAAATTCGCCAACACTTGATCGATGGGCTTGAGCAGTTTACTCTGACTCGCCAGGCGACCGATGGCCCTGAGCCATATCAGTATCAAGTGCAAGCGATAGAAACCTTAAAGCTTGATAAGTGGGGGGAGCTTGAGGCGATACCCGTAGAGCAAACGGGTGAGGAGCGCATTACCTTCTGGTATGCCCCAGAGCTTGATTATCAGTTGATCAAGGCCCGCTACCATGGCTTTATTCTACAAGGCGGTGCTGAGTTGCAGAGTTTTCGCTCTAGCTGTGAGCCAGAATCTATTGAGGTAATAAAGCCGTAAGCGCTTTGCAACGCTTACGGCTTGTTGTCGATTTTGCTTGGATTAATCCCACTCGTGCGCTTGTTCAGCGATTGGTAGGTAGTGAATGACCCCATTCGACTCGAGGCGCGCCTCAATTTTCTCAAGGTCAGTTGTACCCCAATAGTTCTCATGCACTAGCGCGTCTCCAAACCCTGTGTGCTCGATACGGAGTTGGTGCGAGAGATTCGAATGTGTCACCTCAATCTGCTCTGCCGTAAGAGAGCCGTCGTGGTTAATGTCCGAGTTAGTGACCTCTACCTGGTTGATAGGGCTGATCTCGGAGATAGATAGCTGGCTGTTGTTAACAGAGAGTCGATGGCGAATATTCTTAAGCCGAGCTTTGTCAAACTGACTATCAACGGCATTACGCAGCGAGACTGTGTAAAAATCCCAAACGCTGATCTGCGCTGCGTAGTTTTCTAGGCTTAGGTCAATATCCAATGCAGGGTTTGCGTGCATCTCTAGCCAACTCTCTTCAGATTGAACCAGACGGTTGATGTAAAGATCACGATCGGTCTCAATGCTACCTGAGCCAGCTAGCGTGGTGCCCTTAATCCGCAAAGGCTCTTCATTATGTGGCACTTGGTTGTCACAGTTTAGTGCGAAGGTTTTGCCGATGATCTCGTTTTCGTCCTCATTGATCAGACGTTGCAATGAGCTGTGAACGGTCACGGTAAATTTCCCATTGCCAGGGCCATGAGTATCAATATTAACTGCCTCAATCGTGTAGTCACCAGGTAGATCAACATAGAGGCGATTCTCACCCTCGATATAGGCACTTGAACCAATTGGGCCAGTCAGTACGGTAAAGCTAGCGTTTGCCGTGCTCCCTGACGTGCGTGAGTGCAGGACAATTTCCTGTGCAGTTGTCGGGCAGGTAGTCAGGGCATAGTCAGTTGCAATTGGTGCGATTTGCCAATCAGAAGGTGAAGTGCCACCGTCGTCGTTATTGTCAGAATCACTTGAGCAAGCGCTCAGTAGTGCTACCACGGATAGGGCAGCCCATAATTTGGAATGTTTCATATGGAACCAAGAATATTTGAGTTGCAAAACGGCAAGTAATTCCTCGCAGTTTTAGTGGTCAGGAAGAGGGCGCAAGGATAACAAAATGTTTCTAGCTTTCAAGAATCGGTTGTTTTTTATATACAAAAGAGAGAGGGGGATGCAGTTTCTGCATCCCCCTCTCTCTTCATGAGTCTAAAGCGTTCGCCTTAGTTCATGCCATATTTCTTTAGCTTCTTACGAAGAGTACCGCGGTTGATACCCATCATAGTTGCTGCGCGAGTTTGGTTACCGCGAGTGTACTGCATGATGGTATCTAGTAGTGGCTGTTCAACTTCAGCTAGAACTAATTCGTATAGCTCTGTTACTTCTTGGCCGTTTAGTTGAGCCAAGTAGTTTTTAAGAGATGCTTTAACAGAGTCACGTAGTGGCTTTTGCGTGATCTGGTCTTGCGAAGTTACGGTAGTTACTGTTAAAGCTTCTGAAGTCAGATTTTGTTCGAACATATTCGGTCTAGCTCTTCTCTTAATTATGATGCAACGTTATCAAAATAACCGTTCAACGCTTCAAGTTGCAGCGGGGCTGCTTCTATCGCGTTGAAGGTACGGCGAAACTCACTTGCTTGCTCATGCTCTTTAAGGTACCAACCCACGTGCTTGCGCGCGATGCGTGGACCTAGATACTCCCCGTAAAATTCGTGGAGTGCTTGAACATGGCCAAGCATAATGTCTTTCACTTCCTCAATTGGAAGCTCAGGCATTGTGGTGCCGTTTTCCAAATAGTGGCGGATTTCCTGGAAAATCCATGGTCGACCCTGGGCCGGTCGGCCGATCATCAGAGCATCGGCACCGGTATACTCGAGTACCTGCTTCGCTTTCTCTGGACTGTCGATGTCGCCATTGGCGATCACCGGAATCGAGATAGCTTGCTTGACTGCTCTGATGCTGTCGTATTCTGCCTCGCCTTTGTACATGCAGGCTTTGGTTCGACCATGAAGGGCGAGCGCCTGAATGCCGCAGTCTTGCGCGAGCTTAGCGATCTGGACACAGTTTTTGTTTTCAGGATCCCAACCCGTACGGGTTTTCAGCGTCACAGGCACGGATACCGCATTCACCACAGCCTTGAGGATATCCTCAATGATCTCTGGGTATTGCAGCAGCGCTGAGCCTGCTAGCTTCTTATTGACCTTCTTCGCTGGGCAACCCATGTTGATATCGATGATTTGCGCACCGTTCTCAACACTAAATTGCGCAGCATCAGCCATAAGCTGAGGGTCTGAACCTGCGATTTGTACAGAGCGAATGCCCGATTCGCCCTCATGTACCATGCGCTGTTGCGACTTGGCCGTTTTCCACAGCTTGGGGTTTGACGACATCATTTCACTGACTGCCATACCCGCACCGTATCGGAGACACAACTCTCGAAAAGGTCTATCAGTGACACCCGCCATAGGTGCAACGATAAGGTTATTGTCTAGTTGGTAGTTTCCGATCTTCAAAACGTCATCACAGTTGTGTGCCAGCAAGGGCGCGCATTTTACGCATTTTTTTCCTGTGTGAAAAGACTAATATTTGAGCATTTACAAATTGTTTTGTTAATTTGTATAAAATTCAGACAATTAGTCTTATTTTGTCTTTTTAGCTATTTTTTTGCCCAGAGATGCGACACCACTCACTCTGTTCAACAATTGGGTCGATAGTTAACTCATCACGGTAGTAGTTTGCTACGTCTTCTGCCTGGGTATCGAGCACACCTGACATGGCTAGCAGACCATTTGGCTTCACCAAGCCTTTTATCACCGGTGACAGCTCACGCAGAGGGCCGGCTAGGATGTTTGCCACAACGACGTCAGCGATAAGGTCTTGTGGTTGGTCTTGAGGCAAGAACACTTCAAGCTGATCGGCCACACCGTTACGTGCTGCGTTGTCTTTTGATGCCAGTAGAGCCTGAGGATCTATGTCGATCCCGATGACTTTTGCTGCGCCCAGTTTGATCGCGGCGATCGCAAGAATGCCAGAGCCACAGCCAAAATCGATCACGGTTTTACCGCTCAGATCGAGACCTTCTAGCCACTCAAGGCACAGTGCCGTGGTTGGATGGGTGCCGGTGCCAAAGGCCAGGCCTGGATCAAGCATGACGTTAACTGCATCAGGCTCTGGGATATCGCGCCAGCTTGGGCAGATCCACAGACGCTGACCAAACTTCATTGGGTGGAAGTTATCCATCCACTCGCGCTCCCAGTCTTTATCTTCGAGCTGTTCCACCTTGTAGGCGAAATCGGCAACAAGCAGGCCGCTAGCCTTGATTTGCTCGAGGATCCAGTCGGTGTCAGCCTCCGCATCGTACAGCGCGAGGATATCGGTATCACCCCATAGACGGGTCTCACCAGGTAGGGGTTCAAATACAGGGGTGTCTTGTGCGTCAAGGAAAGTGACTGACAAGGCGCCGGTCTCTTCCATCAGCATATCGCCAATTGGCTCCGCATTGGTGTTGGTCGCGTTGAGTTTGATTTGAATCCAAGGCATGGTAGTCGCTCATATGAAAGGAGAATTGGCGCAGAGTTTAGCAGATATAAAGAGGGAGACCAAAAGTCACCGTGCAATGGTAAGAAAACTCAGCGAGTAAAAAGCACAATGCCCACCGAAGTGGGCATTGAATCGATAAAACTATTGGCCGTTACAGCGCTTACTGTAAGCCAAGTTTTTTCTCTAGGTAGTGAATGTTGGTGCCACCATGCTGGAAGTTTTCATCGCTCATGATCTCTTCCTGTAGTGGTACGTTGGTCTTGATGCCCTCAACGATCATCTCACCTAGCGCGTTTCTCATCCGGGCAATTGCCACATCGCGGTTCTCACCAAAGGTGATCAGCTTACCGATCATCGAATCATAGTGAGGAGGTACGGTGTAGCCCGTGTAGATGTGTGATTCCCAGCGAACGCCCATACCACCTGGCGAGTGGAAACGCTCAACCTTACCTGGTGAAGGTAGGAAGCGAACTGGGTCTTCTGCGTTGATACGACACTCGATCGCGTGACCGCTGATCTTGATGTCATCTTGGGTATAAGACAATGGTTGGCCTGCCGCAACGCGCAGCTGCTCTTTGATCAGGTCAACGCCGGTGACCATCTCTGTCACTGGGTGTTCAACCTGGATTCGAGTGTTCATCTCGATAAAGTAGAACTCACCATTCTCGTACAGGAACTCAAACGTACCTGCGCCGCGATAACCGATCTCAATACACGCACGCGTACAGCGCTCACCGATGTACTTACGCATCTCGGCAGTGATACCTGGCGCTGGCGCTTCCTCAACTACTTTCTGATGACGACGCTGCATTGAGCAGTCGCGCTCGCCAAGGTGGATCGCGCCGCCTTGGCCGTCGGCAATGACTTGAACTTCAACGTGACGTGGGTTTTCGAGGAATTTTTCCATGTAAACAATGTCATTGTTAAAGGCTGCTTTGGCTTCTGCACGTGTCATTGCGATCGCTTCAACCAGGTCGGCTTCATTGCGCACAACACGCATGCCACGACCGCCGCCGCCGCCAGAGGCCTTGATGATCACTGGGTAGCCGATACGCTTAGCGTGAGCTTTATTGGTCACATCATCATCGTTCAGTGGACCATCAGAACCGGGAACGCAGGGTACGCCGGCTTTCTTCATCGCATTGATAGCAGATACCTTATCGCCCATCATGCGGATGGTGTCGGCTTTCGGGCCAACAAAGATAAAGCCGCTACGCTCTACTTGTTCGGCAAAATCGGCATTTTCAGACAAGAAGCCGTAGCCTGGGTGGATCGCCACAGCGCCAGTGACTTCCGCCGCTGAGATAATGCGAGGAATATTCAGGTAGCTGTCGATACCGCGGGCAGGGCCGATACAAACGGTCTCATCGGCCAACAAGACGTGTTTTAGGTCGCGGTCAGCGGTTGAGTGGACCGCCACCGTTTTAATACCGAGCTCTTTACAGGCGCGCAGAATGCGCAATGCAATCTCGCCACGGTTTGCTATGACTACTTTATCTAACATCGGCAAAACCTCGATTATTCGATCACAACAAGAGGTTGGTCGAACTCAACAGCTTGACCATCTTCGGCTAGGATAGCCGTAACCACACCCGATTTGTCTGCCTCGATCTGGTTCATCATCTTCATTGCTTCAACGATACACAGGGTTTCACCAGCCGTTACCGATTGACCGATTTCAATAAACGGTTTTGCATCAGGAGTTGGTGCGCGGTAGAAGGTGCCCACCATTGGAGAAAGAACTTGGTGACCAGACTGTGCTGGTGACTCTGCCGCTGCCGGCGTTGCTTCTGCCGCAGGAGTTGCAGCAGCCGCTGGTGCTGCTGCAGGAGCGGCAACTGGCGCTGGCGCATATTGGATCGGTGCGACAGGCGCAGCCGTGCCGTTGCGGCTGATGCGTACCGACTCTTCGCCCTCAGAGATCTCTAGCTCGGCGATGCCAGACTCTTCCACCAATTCAATGAGTTTTTTAATTTTACGGATATCCATGTTTCTTTCTCTTTCGCTTAGTCAATAACGCAGCCCAGTATTGGGCTGGAGAGTATCTTGTGCCTATGAGCGCAGGGTATTAATCGCTGCACTCAAAGCAAATTCATAGCCTTGAGCCCCCAAACCGCAGATCACACCGACTGCTTTGTCGGACAGGTATGAGTGGTGACGGAAGGGTTCGCGAGCATGCACATTGGACAGATGGACTTCGATAAAGGGGATCGCCACACCCAACAAGGCATCACGCAAAGCGACGCTGGTGTGGGTGAAGGCCGCGGGGTTAATAATAATAAAATCGATATTATTATGCGCCGCGTGGATGGCCTCAATCAGCTCATATTCTCGGTTGGACTGCAGGTGTGAAAGCTCGATATCGGCCTGCTCGGCAAGTTGCGTCAGGCGTGAAACGATCTGATCTAGGGTTTGTGAACCGTAGTGACCAGGCTCTCGAAGACCCAATAGATTTAAATTTGGTCCATTTAAAACAAGAATGCGAGACTTTGCTGACATTGTGAGCCTATCTTCCTTTATCTTGGGACTTTAGTTCAATTCGTCCATTCTATCCCGAATCACACACAATTTAATAACGTTTATTGTAGTGATTCTAGTAAATTGCCCAAGATTATAGCTAATTCACCGAAATTAGCAGCAA
Source organism: Vibrio glycogenivorans (assembly GCF_051660965.1). Taxonomy (NCBI): domain Bacteria; kingdom Pseudomonadati; phylum Pseudomonadota; class Gammaproteobacteria; order Vibrionales; family Vibrionaceae; genus Vibrio; species Vibrio glycogenivorans. Next base: position 62,031 of record NZ_JBPVIS010000010.1, read on the forward strand.
TTTACTGGTCTAATCTCCGCAAGTTACGCTGTTAAATCTGTAACCAGCTTAACATTTTTGCACTCTGGTGGTGATTTATTGATCATTTCAACGCAGTGAGATGAAGGGTTTAGAGCTCTTTTTGATATTGAGGACTTTAGGGGGGCGAGGTGCGGGTACGCTAGCGCTACGGGGAGCGAGGAGTTTGTCGCGCGTGAGAGAGTCCTCGCTCCTCGGAACGAAGTGAACCTCGCTCCTCGCGCCTAAAAAAAGGCCGCCACAGATGTGGCGGCAAAGCAGTGCAGTACTATGGAGAATGAGTCTAGGGGGTTATTAAACCAGTTCGGCCTTTTCGGCGATCAGTTTGTCGACCACGCTTGGGTCGGCTAGGGTGGAGGTGTCGCCGAGGTTGCCGGTGTCGCCGGTGGCGATTTTGCGCAGGATGCGGCGCATGATTTTGCCCGAGCGGGTTTTGGGCAGTGCGTCAGTCCAGTGCAGCACGTCAGGCGTGGCAATCGCGCCAATTTCTTTGCGCACCCACTCCTTAACCTCTTTGTGCAGTTCAGTGCTTGGGTACTCACCATCGTTTAGGGTGATATAGGCGTAGATGGCCTGGCCTTTGATATCATGCGGGATACCGACAATGGCCGCCTCAGCGATTTTCTCATGAGCCACTAATGCCGACTCAATCTCGGCGGTCCCCATTCTGTGTCCGGAGACGTTCAATACATCGTCGACACGGCCGGTGATCCAGTAGTAACCGTCCTCATCACGACGTGCGCCATCACCGGTAAAGTACATGCCTTTGAAGGTGGAGAAATAGGTTTGCTCAAAGCGTTCATGGTCACCATAGACGGTGCGCATTTGTCCTGGCCACGAGTCGAGAATCACCAAGTTGCCCTCTGTTGCGCCGTCAATGATGTTGCCCATGTTATCCACTAGAGCCGGTTGGACGCCGAAGAATGGGCGTGTCGCAGAGCCTGGCTTAAGCTCCGTGGCACCGGGTAGCGGTGTGATCAAGATGCCTCCGGTCTCGGTTTGCCACCACGTATCAACGATTGGGGATTGCGCGTTGCCGATGGTTTTGTAGTACCACTCCCACGCTTCAGGGTTAATCGGCTCACCGACCGAACCCATAATGCGCAAGCTGTCGCGGCTGGTGCCGGCGATGGCTTCATCGCCCTTGGCCATTAGGGCGCGGATCGCAGTAGGCGCCGTATAGAGGATATTGACCTGATGCTTGTCCACCACCTCGCTCATACGACTGGTGGATGGGTAGTTAGGCACCCCCTCAAACAAGATGGTTTTGGCGCCGTTGGCGAGAGGCCCATAGATGAGGTAGCTGTGACCGGTGATCCAGCCAACATCAGCGGTACACCAGAAGGTCTCACCCGGTTGATAGTCAAACACATACTTAAAGGTCATGGTGGCATACACGAGATAGCCACCTGTGGTGTGCAGCACGCCTTTGGGTTTGCCGGTTGAGCCCGAGGTGTAAAGAATAAATAGCGGATCTTCGGCTTTCATCTCTTCCGCAGGACAGTCATCGGAGACGCTTGCCGTCGCATCATGCCACCAGACATCGCGCCCTTCTTGCCAGCCGATGTCACCGCCGGTGCGCTTGAGAACCAGTACCGAATCTATGGTCTTGACCTCAGGGTTGGCGAGCGCATCATCGACGTTTTTCTTCAGTGGCACTGCGCGGCCACCGCGCACGCCCTCATCGGCGGTGATCACTACCTTGGCATCGGAGTCAATAATGCGGCCCGCGAGCGCCTCTGGAGAGAAGCCACCGAATACTACAGTGTGCACCGCGCCGATGCGGGTACAGGCCAGCATGGCGATGGCCGCCTCAGGCACCATTGGCATGTACAAGCACACCACATCGCCTTTTTTGACGCCTTGTTGCTTCAACACATTGGCAAAACGGCAGACCTGCTGGTGCAATTCACGAAAGGTGAGCGTCTTGTCATCGCTTGGGTCATCCCCTTCCCAAATGATCGCCACGTCATCTGCGCGAGTCGCCAGGTGGCGATCAATGCAGTTGGCTGAGACGTTGAGTGTGCCATCCTCAAACCAGCGAATATCGACGTGGCCGGTATCGAACGAGGTGCTTTTGACCTTAGTGAATGGCTTGATCCAGTCGACGATCTTGCCATGCTCACTCCAGAATGCTTGTGGGTCACTGACCGACTGCTGGTACATAGATAGATAGGTATCATTATCCGCGTGGGTGGTGGCTTTGATATTGTTTTTCACCGGATAAACGTGAACTTCACTCATTGCTGATCTCCTTAAGCCTGACTGTCACCCTAAGTCTGTTGAGCGTCTCGGGTGGGGGTAGTGGGTGTCCATTTCGAGATGATGGGTTAACTGACTGGTATAACTTTTGACCAGTAAAGGGATTTCAACAATTAGACTTTAGCCGTAAGACGGTAAATTTGGGCTAAATTTTAGTGACTTGGCGCTGGTAAGCTAGGCAGCGAACCTTTAGTCAAGTGGACAAAAACCAAGGCTGCGGCAATCGCATCTGCTAGCGCGTCGTGTTTGTTTTGTACCGGGATATCAAGGTGGTGACAGATGGCATCTAAGCTCAAGTCAAAGTAGGCATTGGGCAGATGGCGCTCTAGCTTGGCATGATAGATCTCGCTCACCTCAATTACCTGGTTAGGTAATGGAAAGCCCAGTTGGCGGCGGCAAGCATTGTCGAGGATCTTCTTATCGTAACGGATGTGATAGCCAACTAATGGGCGGTTGCCAATAAATCTAAGCAAAGCCTCTAGTGCCTGTTTTTCCGAGATGCCATCGGCCAAGTCGGTGTGGCGGATATGATGGATCTTGACCGACTCCTCACTCAAAGAGGCAGGGGCGCGCAACCGAGCTTCAAACGGCTGACTGAGAAGGATCCGGTTATCGATGATCTTAGCCGCTGCGATGGTGACCAGCTCCGCTCGCTCAGGGTCGAGGTTGGTTGTCTCACAGTCGAGCGAAACGAACTCGCCCTTTTGTGGTTTGCTAAACAGGCTTTGATAGGGGGAGCCTTTGAGTTTATTGTGCCAATACAGGCGATAGATCCATCGAAACATAATCAATCCCGAATTTGATAGTGATGCGCAAGAAACTGTTTGAACTTCTTCACTACATGCAAGCTATGACGCAGCAAGTCGCGTTCAGTGCGGTCGATGTCATCCAGATTAAGTCGATTATGGCTGTGCTGGTGAGCCAGTTGCTGACTGAGCCTGAGCTTGATAAATAATTTAAACGCCTCGCTAAGGTTGTCGGCGGTCTCTGGCTCGAGTGTATTAAGCTCTCGCAGCGCATCAATCCGGGCAAAGGTGTTCTTCTCCACCACGCCGTACTCGAGCGCGAGAGCGCGAATGCCATGGACAATCGGAAAAATCCCGCCTTGCTTGATATCCAGTCCTTCCTTGGCTTGTTTTACGTTACCAAACAGGGTTAAGGGCAATGAAAACTGCAACGCAGGGCGGACGAAGGTTTGTAGCACCAACATCTTGTTGAGCATTAACTGTTGAAGGTGTTGCGCCAATGGACTCAATAGATCCGTGTTACCCGCCACGGCGTGGGCATCGGCGATGATCGCAAGATCCATTACCTTGTCAGGGGTGGCTCGCTCTACCCAGTTGGTGATGGTCTGTTTCCACTGGCTTTCCGTCTTGACCCACTCGGGGTTATTGACCATCACTTGCCCAGTACACAGTGGGTAGCCGAGCTGTTGCAAGGTATGGGTGAGCTTATCCATGATCGCTGCGCACTGCTCCCACTCCAGTCCATCGCGGATGATCAGGGCATTGTCTTGATCGGTTTTTAAGATTTGCTCGCCGCGCCCTTCTGAGCCAAGCACCATCAGGCAGCAGTGATCATGCAGGGCGGGTGGCACAACCAGCTCAAAGGCTTTTTCTATGATCTGCTCATTAACCGCCGAGATCAGCTCCATAATAAATCGCGTTCGAATACCGTTACTCAGCAGGCTATCCACCAAGTGACGCTGGCGATTGGAGGCAAACGCCAGCTCTTCAATGCAGGTCGCACGGGCAATACTCAAACTCAGCACATGGGAGTGGGTTGAAAACGCGCTCAAGATTTGGGTCATATCCAGCATGCCGACGGCTTTTGAGCCCTCGCAGACCATCAGGCGCTTCATGCGATTACGTGTCATGGTGATCATGGCATTAAACAGGAAGTCGCCATCATCGACGTGATAAACCGGGAAGGTGGCGATCTCGCCGACCGGCGTGTCGAGGGCGTGATTGTCTAACATCACCGCATGCAGCATGTTGGTGCGGGTGACAATCGCGTAGGGGTGGGCACTTGGGTATGCTTGTAGCCTTGGGTCATCTGAGTCAAGCTGCACCAGCGCGGCGTCGATGCCATTATCCTTGAGTACTTGGGTCACTTGGTTAAGCGGCTGGTCTGGACTGAGTACCATTGGCGGATGATAGATCTCACGATCCACCTTGGTCAGAATAAACTCAGCCAGATTTTGCTGCTGGTGCGCCGCTTCAATAAGCGCTTGGCGTGTGGCGAGGTTACTATCGAAGTAGGCGGCAAATTGCCCATTGGCTTGGTAAAGATCAAGAAATACATCTCTGGGTAACAGATAGGACAGAGTGTCTTCAAGGGCAACGTATTGGTGTTTGCTCTTGCCATCAAGCAGGCCACGAACATCGAACAGATCATCGTTGGCATAATGGGCAAACACCTCTTTGCCATCAGGGCTGCGCTCCTCAACCGCCCCTTTAATCAGCATGTGCAGCGCACGCGCGGATTGCTTGGGGCCAACCAAGATATCACCACTGCGGTAGTAGGCGACATCAAGCGATGAGCGCAAGATGTTTTGTTGCTTTTCACTCAAGCGATCAAAGGGGGGAGATTGCAAGTTGAACTTGTCAGGCATCGCCAATTCTCCTCTGCACAGGCTAATCTAAACTCTCTAAGTGTGGTTGGTTTTTGCCTGCTCTCCAGACGACTTTGGTCTAATAGGGGAAGTTTATTTAGTGACATTTTCCTTTTTCTCACACTGGGAGCGCCGCATAATGGCCGGCGTCAGTAGCATTTTAATTAGGATCGTTTGATGTTAACTCCCTCTCCCTATGGCTGGATCTCCCAGTATTTTCTCGGTTTCTTTTTCGCTTATGGCGTGTATCTGCCATTTTGGGCGCTGTGGTTTGAGGACCAGGGTGTCTCGGCGACAGATATAGGGTTCTTGATTGGTTTGGGGCTTGCGACGCGCTGCGTGGCTAATCTAGTCATCACCCCGCGAGTGCATCGAGTCGAGCATCTTTTACCCGTATTGCGTTGGATAAGCTTTTTGGCCCTCGTAGCAATTGGTTTTCACTTTTTTACTGGCGGTAGTTTTTGGTTGATGGCGCTGGCGACGGTGCTGTTTAACCTATGCTGTGGGCCCGCGATCCCGCTCTCGGATGCGATGGCGAACCATTATTCACGCCTTAAGCTACTCGATTATGGTCGCACACGACTGTGGGGTTCGATTGCGTTTATCGTCGGCTCGACCGTGGTCGGATTTTTGGTGGCAGGTTTCGGCACAGAGATGATCCTCTATACCGCACTCTCTGGCATAGCCGCTGGGTGGCTATTATCGATGCGCAACCCAAGCCCAATGCCAACAAGCCTCGAGAAAGAGGCCAGTGAGCGCCCAAAAATTACCGCGCTGCTGCGTGAGTGGTCGGTGGTGAAATTTCTCCTATTGGTGGCACTGATCCAAGGCAGTCATGCTGCTTACTATGGCTTTAGTGCGATACATTGGCGCGAGGCAGGGCACGCCGAGAATGTGATTGGCTACCTTTGGAGCCTGGGTGTTGCGGCTGAGGTGGTGATTTTTGCGGTGAGTAAGCGCTGGTTTGCCAACTGGTCACTGCGCACTTTATTTGCTGTTGCCGCATTGGGGGTGATGATCCGCTGGGGGCTGACGGCTTCTACCACTCATGTTGAGGTATTGGTTCTAGTGCAAATGCTGCACGGCGTGACGTTCGCGATGGCCCATATCGCCGCGATTTCTTATATCCAGCAGTCAGCAGAGAACAAAATGGTCGCACTGCAAGCGCTGTACAATGCCCTGCCTCTTGGGGCCTTTATTGCCCTAATGACCGCGTTGAGTGGTTGGGGTTATGAGCATTGGGGCGCTAATGTGTTCTGGGTAATGTCGGGTATGGGCTTACTGGCACTGTTTGTTCGCCTTGAGCCCCAACAAGAGCGCAGTAGTGCAGCGAAAGCCGCGACCAATGCACAGAATTAGGCTGTGCTAATTGCGCTTATTTTTTAACCCTTGGTAAAGTGAACCTTCTGAGTGGTTACTTATACCCAAGTCACCTATAGCCGCCGCTCAGGCGGCTTTTTTATGCAGACAAAGGATAGCGAATGCAAGGATTGATCGTGATTCCGGTTTCTCTGACCTATTTGGGGATACTGTTTTTTATCGCCTGGTATGGCGATCGCCGGACGAAAAAGGTGGCTCAATGGCGCCCCTGGATTTACAGCCTCTCGATTGCAGTTTACTGCACCTCATGGTCGTTTTATGGCACGGTGGGACAGGCTAGCAGCAATCCCTGGTCTTTTTTACCTATCTATCTAGCGCCGATATTAGTTTTTGTGTTTGGCTGGCGGGTACTCGCACGTTTGATCTTGGTCGCGAAGCGCGAGCACATTACCTCTATCGCGGACTTTATTGCTGCCCGTTACGGAAAATCTCAAGGGCTCGCGGTGGTGGTGACCTTAATTGCCGTGATCGGTATTTTGCCGTATATCGCCCTGCAGCTACGCGGTATCACCATGGGACTGGATGTGGTGGCGCCGCAGCTGACCGAGCAATTGGGTTACGATGATCATTATGTGTCTTGGTTTGTGGTTGGCATGCTCGCGGTGTTCACCATGCTGTTTGGCACGCGAAATATCGACAATACCGAACACCACCGTGGGATGATGCTGGCGATCGCGTTTGAATCGATTGTTAAGCTGGTGGCGTTTCTACTGGTGGGACTATTTATTGTCTATCTCGCCCTGTCGCGTGAGGAGATTGCCATGTTCTCCACTGCAGCGCAGACCTATCAGGCCCCCAATTTACCGACCTTGCTGATCCACACCGGCCTGACCATGATGGCCATCTTATGCCTGCCACGCCAGTTTCACACCACGGTAGTTGAGAACGAACGGGCGCAGGATCTGCATACCGCGCGTTGGGTCTTTCCCGCATATCTTTTAGCGATGGGGGCGTTCGTACTACCCATCGCATGGGTCGGGCAGAGCCTGCTACCAGGCCAATCACCAGACAGCTATGTGATCAGTGTGCCGATGGCCGTTGAGGCCGACTTTATTGCCTTACTGGCCTTTCTGGGTGGCACGTCAGCGGCCAGTGGCATGGTGATTGTCTCGACCATTGCCTTGGCGATAATGGTCTCAAACGATCTGGTGATGCCGCTGCTGTTGCGTCGAGTGCGTTTTGCTCAGCGCAGTTACGCCCACTTCTCTAAGCTACTGTTGATCATTCGCCGCGCTTTGATCTTGCTGCTGCTATTAGGGGCGTGGGGCTTCTATCAGGTGCTCAATACGATTGACTCCCTCTCCGCGATTGGCTTTCTGTCATTCGCTGCCATCAGCCAGTTTGCTCCTGCCGTTATCGGCGGGATGTATTGGCATAAGGGCAATAAAAAAGGCGTTTATGCCGGTCTGGCGGTGGGTTTTACCATCTGGCTGCTGACCTTGATGAATCAAACCGGTGTGCTGGCTGGTGACTCGGGCAGTAACTGGGTGCTGTGGCTGATTGAGCCACCCCAGTGGCTCGCTCCATTGGGTATTCAAAGCTCTGACTGGGGCATGCTCCTTAGTTTTGTCGCCAATACCGGCTGTTTTATCTTGGTGTCATCGCTCACTCGGGCCTCCTTGTCTGAGCGGTTGCAATCGGCGCCCTTTATCGGCACGCCGCTGCCTGAAAGCGAAAACATCAGCTTGTATCAAAGCCGGGTGACGGTGGCAGAGCTCGAGATGCTAGCGTCTCGCTTTGTCGGTCGCCGCCGGGTACAAAAGGGCTTTCAAGACTTCTTTCACCATCATCGCGCAAACCTTCAGCGCAACCAGCAGGCACCCGCAAACTTGATCCGCCATACCGAGCGACTGCTGGCGGGGGTGTTTGGCGCATCATCGGCAAAACTGGTGTTAAGCTCGGCTTTGCAAGGGCGCAATATGCAGCTTGAGGAGGTAGCGACCATTGTCGACGAAGCTTCAGAGCTGTATGACTTTAGCCGCGGCCTTTTGCAAGGCGCGATTGAGCATATTGGCCAGGGGATTGCCGTGGTTGATAAGCAACTTCGCTTAGTCGCATGGAATCAGCGCTACCTCGAGTTATTCGTGTTCCCACCGGGGCTTATTCAGGTGGGCCGACCTATCGCGGATGTGATCCGGCATAACGCAGAGCAAGGCTTGTGTGGCCCTGGCGATCCAGATGATCATGTGCGCAGGCGTATCTATCACCTTGAAAAAGGGACGCGCCACACCTCATCGCGAGTCAGACCGGATGGGCGTGTCATCGAGGTGCAGGGCAACCCGATGCCAAGCGGTGGCTTTGTGATGAGCTTTAGCGATATCACTGTGTTTCGTGAGGCAGAGCAGGCGCTAAAAGATGCCAACGAACGCCTTGAAGAGCGCGTGCGCGAGCGTACGCGTGAGTTAGAGCAATTGAACGAGCAATTAGTAACGGCCAATCAACGCTCAGAGCATGAGTCTAAGTCGAAAAGTCGCTTTCTCGCCGCGGTGAGTCATGACTTGATGCAGCCATTGAATGCGGCGCGGTTGTTCGCTTCATCGCTGTCTGAAGTCGCCCACGATAACGAGGCCAAGCGGTTGTCTGGACATATCGAGAGCGCGCTTGGCGCCGCAGAGGATTTGATTGGTGACCTATTGGATATCTCGCGGCTTGAATCCGGCAAGCTTGATGTCCATGTGCGTAGTTTTGCAATTAAAGATGTGTTGAATAATCTCAATGCCGAGTTCAGTGCGCTGAGTAAAGATCAGCAGATTACTTTCTCGATGATCCCAAGCTCATTATGGGTTAAGTCGGACCCTAAGCTCTTACGTCGCGTGATCCAAAACTTTCTCACCAATGCCTTTCGCTATAACCCGAAAGGAAAGGTGGTGCTGGGTGTTCGCCATGAGGGTGAGCGGCTGAGAATCGAGGTGTGGGATAACGGAGTGGGCATCGATCCCGACAAGCAGCAGGAGATCTTTGAGGAGTTTAATCGCGGCAGCCAGATCCGCGCTGATCAAGGGCTCGGGCTTGGTCTGGCGATCTCAAAGGGCATTGCACACGTGCTTGGGCATCGGATCTCGATGCGATCGTGGCCAGGACGGGGCAGTGTGTTCTCGATTTCCCTCAAACAATCAGCGCCCGTGTTGCGAGAGAATGTCGTGATAAGCCCAAGCCCGGCCCCATCTGAGCTAAGTCACTTGAAGGTCTTGTGTGTCGATAATGAAGTCGAGATCTTAGTTGGCATGGAGAATCTGCTCTCTCGCTGGGGGTGCGATGTGCGGGTGGCGGTTGATCTCGCCGAGTCATTGGCATGCCTGAATGAGGGGTGGCATCCGGATGTGATCCTCTCAGACTATCGCCTCGATCAGGGACGCACCGGTATGGAGGTGCTCGAGCGATGCCGCGAGCAACTCGGTGATAGTTTTAAGGGGGTTATCATCAGCGCCGATCGCACTGATGAGATGATGGCCTCGATCCAATTGAGCGGCTACAGTTTTCTACCAAAACCAGTTAAGCCGCTTAAGCTGCGAGCGACATTGAGTACTTCTCAGCTGGCCAGCGATGCGTAGGATTAAGCCTGTTTGAGGGGGAGGAGTTACTCGTCCTCAAGCAGAGTTTTGTACACCACAAAGGCGGTTTGTGTGTCACCGTAATACAGTGAATCATTGGCCTGAATCGCCACACGTAGCCAGCTTTCCTCAGAGGCAGGAGCTGGCAAAGACACCTGCCACGATTGGGCATTATTGTCGTTTTCTACCATATCTACGGGTATCGCCTGCTCGTCTTGGCTGTCCACCAGAGACACCTTGATGCCCTGCAACGGGATGGCAGCGGTCAGACTGAGGTCAAGTTGGGTCGCACTCAGCGCATCGGAGCGAAACTGAACCTTAAACTCACCATTTTCCATGTCACATAACCCACTGGTATAGCGGCAGTTAGACTTGCTGACTAAGCGATAAGTCTCGCCTTTTTTTGCCGCGTGTGGCTTTTCGCTTACCGCCAGGTCGACGCCAAAATAAGCGATGACCGCTAAGATGGGAGCGACGAGAAGAGCGACGATAAAGTGTTTGCTTTTGAACATATTTGCATCCTTGCTGCGAGCCTCAATGTCTAAATTACTCTGTGAGCACAAAATGAAAAGCCCCCGCAGGGGCTTTTGTGCGCTTGACACAGATTAGTGCGAGGTGGCCTCGCCTGCGCCTGCTGGAACTCGTACGTGCTCAACCAAATCTTTGACTTCTTGTGGCGTTTCCGCAGTGACGCGTGATACCGCAAAGGCAACGATAAAGTTAAACAGGGCTCCGATAGCACCGAAGGCGTTCGGCTCAATGCCCAAGAACCAGTTACTGCCCCAGCTCTCGAGATAGGTCCAATCGGCGATAAACAGAATACCCTTGTGTTGGAACACGTAGAACAAGGTGATACTGATACCCGCGATCATACCGGCAATCGCGCCCTCTTTATTGATGGTCTTACTGAAGATCCCCATCATCAAGGCTGGGAATATCGACGAGGCGGCGAGACCAAACGCGAGTGCCACAGTACCTGCGGCAAAGCCGGGTGGGTTGAGGCCAAGGTAGCCTGCGACCCCGATAGCGACGGCCATCGATATACGGCTGGCGAGCAGCTCATTTTTCTCCGAGATCCTCGGGTTTATCACCCCTTTTATCAGGTCATGTGATATCGCCGATGAAATCGCGAGCAAGAGGCCAGCAGCGGTGGATAGTGCGGCGGCCAGGCCACCTGCGGCAACCAGTGCAATCACCCAGTTAGGTAGTTTAGCAATCTCAGGGTTTGCTAGTACCATAATATCGTTATCGACTCTGAGTTCATTAGTTTCTGCGCTTGAAGTGTATTGGATCTGACCATCGCCATTCTTGTCATCAAAGCCGAGCAGCCCAGTGGTCTCCCAGTTTCTAAACCAATCAGGTCGCTCATCATAGACTAGATGCTGTCCAGGCGCTGGGTTAACGGTATCCATTAGGTTTAGGCGAGCCATCGCTGCCACCGCTGGCGCAGTGGTATATAGGATGGCGATAAACACCAGTGCCCAACCGGCTGATGTACGCGCATCGCGCACTTTCGGCACAGTAAAGAAGCGGATGATTACGTGGGGCAGACCCGCGGTACCGATCATGAGTGACATGGTGTAGACGAACATATTCAGCGTATCACCCCGCACCGCGGTGGTGTACTCGGTAAAGCCGAGTTCAGTGACCACTTGGTCAAGCCTATCGAGCAGATAAACATCGGTGCCCGCCATGGTGCTACCAAGACCTATCTGTGGCAGAGGATGGCCAGTGAGCTGCAGAGAGATAAAGATTGCGGGGATAGTGTAAGCAAGAATGAGTACGCAATATTGAGCAATCTGCGTGTAGGTGATGCCTTTCATACCGCCAAGCACGGCATAGATAAACACGATACACATACCAATGCCGAGCCCTGTGGCGTAATCCACCTCAAGGAAACGACCGAAGGCAACCCCAACCCCTTTCATTTGACCGATAACGTAGGTGACCGATGCGATGATCAAACACGCCACCGCGACCACACGCGCGGCGTTAGAGTAGAAACGCTCACCGACAAATTCTGGCACCGTGAACTTGCCAAATTTACGCAGGTAAGGGGCGAGGAGTAATGCGAGCAACACATAGCCGCCTGTCCAGCCCATCAAAAAGACCGAGCCGCCGTAACCCATAAATGCGATTAACCCGGCCATAGAGATAAATGAGGCCGCTGACATCCAGTCAGCCGCGGTTGCCATACCATTTGCAATCGGGTTAACGCCACCACCGGCGACATAAAACTCCTTGGTTGAACCCGCGCGAGCCCAGATTGCAATACCGATATAGAGCAGAAAGGTTGCGCCAACAACCAAGTAGGTAATAGTCTTCAAGTCCATCTGAGTGGCTCCTTACTCATCAACATTAAATTCGCGGTCGATCTGACGCATCTTCCACGCATAGAAAAAAATGATTACTAGGAAGGTGTAGATGGACCCTTGCTGTGCAAACCAGAAGCCCAACTTGTATCCACCAATTTGAAACTGATTGAGGAAGTCAACAAAGATGATTCCGCAGCCAAACGAGACCACGAACCACACCACCATCAGGCTGATCATCAGCTTGACGTTTTTGTCCCAATAGGCCTTGGCACGTTCTTGAGTTTCGAAAGCCATAGCCGTCTCCTTATGCTGTTGTTAATTAAATGTTTCAGAAACAGCCTAGCAAGCTAACTCAAGTCTCTCCGTTCAACTTTAGTCGGCAAAGCGATGATTATTTTTCGAATATTAGTGCCTAATTGACTGCATTTACTGATAAATATCGCGACCAAAGCGCGGTGAGATTAGCCAAAAGTCGAATGATATTGCGTCGTGTTAACCCATTTTTAGCATGTTCAGGCTAAGGTGTTAGAGGATGTTTCGAGGCTTGATATAGCTCTCGGTTATTAAAAAACGTTTGTTATAGTTAATGGTAATCAGCATTGATAGACCAGGGGGGAAAGGATTGGACGTAAATGTGATCGATAACCTATTTTTAACAGGCGCGATTCTAATCGTAGTGAGTGTGGTGCTTAGCCGGGCATCGTCTAAGTTAGGCATTCCTATCCTTCTGATCTTTCTAGTCGTTGGCATGCTTGCCGGGGAAGATGGCCCCGGCCAGATTGTGTTTGACAATTTTTCTCTGACCTATTTGGTGAGTAACCTCGCACTCGCGATCATCTTGCTTGATGGTGGCATGCGCACCAAAGTCTCTAGCTTTAAAGTCGCCTTTTGGCCTGCCCTGTCACTGGCGACGATCGGGGTCGCGCTTACCTCGACCATCACCGGGTTGTTGGCGGCTTGGTTGTTTGACTTGAGTTTGCTACAGGGGATTTTGGTTGGAGCAATCGTCGGCTCGACCGATGCGGCGGCGGTGTTCTCCTTGCTCAAAGGCCAGAGCCTTAACGAGCGCGTCGGCTCAACCCTTGAGATAGAGTCTGGTACCAATGACCCGATGGCGGTGTTTTTGACCGTGACCTTGATTGCGATACTGGCTAATCCAGAGGCGGATTTTGGTCTGTCTTTCTTGCTCTCTAGCTTTGGTATGCAGTTTGGTGTCGGCGCCTTGGTTGGGCTTGGCGGTGGGTGGCTGCTGTGGAGTTTAATCAATCGAGTGGAACTGCCTGAGGGGCTGTATTCAGTATTGGTGCTTGGCGGCGGGGTGGCGTTGTTTGCGCTGTCAAACAAGCTTGGCGGGAGTGGGATTTTATCTATTTACCTAGTGGGCCTGCTGATCGGCAACAAACCGACCAGTTTTCGCTACTCGATCCTCAATGTGCTCGATGGCATGACCTGGCTCAGCCAAATCGTGATGTTCCTGGTGCTGGGTTTGTTGGTCACCCCCTCGACACTACTGGATATTATGCTCCCTGCATTGGTACTGGCGTTTAGCATGATCTTGTTTGCCAGACCGGTTGCGGTGTGGGTGGGGTTACTGCCATTTCGCAGCTTTACCCTGCCAGAGCGTAAGTTCCTCGCCTGGGTGGGGTTGCGCGGCGCGGTGCCGATCATCTTAGCGGTGTTTCCGATGATGGCCGGTCTGCCCAATGCCCAGCTGTATTTTAACATCGCCTTTTTCGTCGTTATGGTTTCGCTGCTGGTACAAGGTGGAACTTTGATGCATGCCGCGCGATTTGCCGAGGTGACTCTGCCGCCAAAGCCGACCCCAGTCTCGCGCAGTGGGGTTGAGATCTTCCGCGCCAGTGAGTGGGAGCTGTTTGTGTACAAGCTTAACCAAGACAAATGGTGCGTCGGGGAGCCTCTGCATCGCCTAACCATGCCTCAAGGTACGCGAATTTCAGCCATGTTTCGTGATGATCAGCTTTTACATCCTTCTGGTAGCACGGTACTGGAAGCCAATGATGTGCTGTGTGTGCTCGGCCAAGATAAGGATCTACCCGCGCTAAGTGCGCTGTTTAGTGAGGCACCCGAGAATGAGAGCAGTAAACGCTTCTTCGGTGACTTCTTCTTGGATGTAGATATCCGAGTCAAAGATGTGATCAGCTACTATGGCATTGAAGTGGCAGAGGCTGAGGGGGAGCAAACCTTACAACAACTCGCCATTCGTTATTTGGGCGCTCACCCTGTGCTCGGGGACAGTTTTGACTGGCAAGGCCTACACTGGGTTGTTGCTGAGACCCATGATCATCAAGTGACCAAGCTAGGGCTAGGCCTGCCAGACAGCGACTAGTTGTTGCGGACGGCCGGTAGCGGACGGCCGGTAGCGGACGGAAAATCGCGGCTAGCCTTGCAGCTCTTGCAATAAGATCACGGCTTGGGTGCGGTTCTTGACCTCGAGCTTACGAAAGATAGCGGTCATGTGTGCCTTGATGGTTGCCTCAGAGACATTCAGCTCGTAAGCAATCTGTTTGTTAAGCAGGCCATCAGACAGCATGCCGAGTACCTTGTATTGCTGCGGGGTCAGGGTGGCAATTTTTTCCGCCAGATCGGCGCAAGCGGCCGCATTGGTGATCAGCTCCGCCGGGAAATAGGGCTCACCGGCTAACACCTGATTAAGTGCCGCCACCAAGGTGCGCATATCGCTGGATTTGGGAATAAAACCGTAGGCGCCGTGGCTTTTGACCTGAGTGACAACCGCTGGCTCTTCGCTGGCTGAGACGACAACAATAGGCAGTTCAGGATATTCAGCGCGCAGCTGGATAAGGCCCGACATGCCATTGGCGCCCGGCATCTTGAGATCCAGCAGTAATAGATCAGGCTCACTCTCTTTGTCCAAGACACTCAGCAGCGCATCGAGCGAATCGGCCTCGAGCAGAGTAACGCCACCGATTGCCATGTGGATTGATTGAAATAGCGCGTTGCGAAACAGAGGGTGATCATCAGCAATGATGATGGTATACGTCGACTCCATGACACTCCAAAATAATTGCGGTTGGGACATGATTGATTATTGATGTGAAAGTGAAAGTGGACAATCCTTATCCACTAAAACTCTGAGCTCAATCGTTTTTTATTGCTCTAATTGGGAGATATGTTGAATATGGAGCAAGAATGGTTCAGCGGCGACAAAGCCTGTTAGGCGCGCCTGTGAAACGCGCTCACCCTGCCCATTCCAAAAATCTATCGTTGGCAGTCCTAGCACCTGCAGGTGCTGGAGCAGGGCAATATCTTGGGCGCGATTGCGCGTGACATCGGCTTGGAGCAAAACAAACTTGCCAAGCTCAGGCTCGACCTCGCTAGCATGAAAGGTGTACTTCTCAAACTCTTTACATGCCACGCACCAGTCCGCATAAAAATCCAGCATGACCGGCTGCTGGTTGGCTTTAGCCAGTGCCAGTTGCTGCTCAAGCTGTTCCACGCTTTCAATCCTAACAAATTCGACCAGAGGCGAGGCATGGACACTGTCTTTAGACAGCCAATGGTTAAGGCTCGGCTGCAGGGCTGCCACCATGCCCAGCACGGCGACAATACCAATCGTACTCTGTTTCCACGAGCCAAACGGTAAGCGGTTTTTGAGGCGGTAGAGCCAGCCGAAAGCCGTGAGGCCAAGTAGGGTCCACAATATGGCAACCCACAACTCTGGTAGGATACGCTCAAGCAGCAGGATCGGTGCGGCAAGCAAGACAAAACCAAACACCACCTTGACGGTATCCATCCACTCACCCGCTTTTGGCAGCAACTTATTACCAAACACCGCAACTAGGATCAGCGGGATACCCATACCAAGTGCGAGCGCATACAGTGCGGTCGCCCCAGTAATAAGATCGCCGCTTTGCGCCACGTAGAGCAGAGCACCAGATAAGGGGGCAGTGGTGCACGGTGAACAAACCAGTCCAGAGATCGCACCCATAGCGAAAACGCCAGTCGTGCTGCCCCCTTGCTGGCGATTACTGAGATTATTTAACCAAGTCTGCGCACTGGCTGGCAGTTGCAGGGTATAAACACCAAACATCGATAGCGAAAGACCAACAAACAGCACGCTAAGTGTTATCAGTACGGCGGGGTGCTGCATAGCAGCCTGAAACTGCATACCAGCAGAAGCAACCAGTAGACCGAGCAAGGTATAGGTGAGCGCCATGCCTTGTACATAGATCAGAGACAGTCCAAGTGCGCGGCGAGCAGAAATCTGCCCTTGCCCGAGGACAATACTGGTTAAAATCGGATACATCGGCAGCACGCAAGGCGTAAAGGCAAGACCCACGCCTAAAAGTAAAAACAACAGTGGAGTCCACCAGTTATCGGCCAAGGTGTTCGCTAAATCCTCACTGTTGTTGACCGGCATTGTTGGAGTTGATGCAGAGGATGCTTGGACCGAGTCACTCGCATCAGTGCTTGGGGTTGCATTGTTTGTACTGATAAACGCTGCTAGATCAATTTCACGTGTCTCAGGTGGGTAGCAGAACCCCGACTTGGCGCAGCCTTGGTACTCGATGATGGCTCTCGCACCGGTTTGATAATCACTGAGAGTCAGCTCAAGGAAAAGCGGTGTAGTGTAGATCGACACATCACCAAAGAACTCATCATAGTATGGCTCGCCGGGGCGCAGTTGATAGGGCGCGAGTGTTGCGCCCTCGGTCGTGACTTTTATTCGGTCTTGATACAGGTAGTAACCATCCGCGACCTGCCAGTCAATAAACAGTCGCTCACCCTGCTGAAAGGTATTGAGTGGAAAGGCCTCGTCAACCGGCAAAAAACGCGGGGTGCTCGAGCCAAAGCTGAGTGGTGATGAGCTGTTATCAGAAAATAGCGCCCAGCTGGTGGGGCTGATAAGGCTCAGGCTTAAAACAAACAGGGAAACTACAGCGCGCATCATCTCGTATCGTTCTTCTGGTGTGAATAATTGTATAGTAACTCATCAGACCGTGGCACGAGCAATTTAGTTTCAAACAAGTTGCGGACGCTTGAAACAAAAACACCCACCAAGGCGTGGTGGGTGTTTGTTTAAAAATGTTTGCTATAGATAAATGATTAAACCATCACGCTAGCAATCAGTAGACCATACAGGATGCTAAAGAACATACTGATCAGGCCTGGAGCCATAAAGCTGTGGTTAAAGATGTACTTGCCAATCTTAGTGGTGCCTGTGGTATCAAAATCGATTGAGGCAATGATTGGGCCGTAGTTTGGAATAAAGAAGTAACCATTGACCGCGACGAAGGTGGCAATGATGATCTCAGGCGGCAAGCCAATGGTGATGGCGACTGGTACCAGCACTGCCGTCGTTGCACCTTGGCTGTTGACCATGACTGAAAGTACAAACAGGGCAAAGGCAAAGGTCCATGGTGCGAACTCAACCAGGCCAGAGACAGTCTCTTTGACTAAGTCGCCGTGACCACCTACCAGGGTGTTACCTAGCCATGCGATACCAAAGATCGCCACGATAGCACGTGTACCAGCATGAAATACTGAGCCTTGGGTGATTGCCATGCTGTCAGGCTTACAGATCAGGATGATGAGCGCCGCAACCGACAACATCACAATCTCAATCGTGTGCGCCATGCCCATTGGTGAGCCATTAAATTCTGGACGCAGTGACGGCATAGCACCCATCAGTACCACTACCAGAGCACCAAAGAGGAACAGACCCACCGACTTTTTCGCCTGTGGCGTGATTTCAATCTCTTCTGGGTCTTGGCTGTCTGAGCCTTCCATTTCTGCGCGATATTGTGGGTCTTGCAGACGGCGTTGGTACTCAGGGTCGTCTTTTAGCTCTTTGCCAAGCTTGTTGACAATAAGACACGCCGTTGCCAAACCAAAGAAGGTCGCAGGGATAGTCACAGACAGTACGGTGCCCAGAGTGATGCCCTGTGGCTCAAGGAAGGCCACCAATGCAACAACGGCTGCTGCGATTGGGCTGGCTACGATAGCAAACTGAGAGGCAATAACCGCCATACCCAGTGGGCGTGAAGGACGGACGCCGCTGCGACGGCTGACCTCAGCTATCACGGGTAGCACCGAGTAAGCGACGTGACCTGTACCGGCCATCATGGTGAAGAAGTAGGTCACCATTGGCGCGATAAAGGTGATGTGTTTTGGGTTCTTGCGCAGGATCTTCGACGCAATCTTGATCATGTAGTTTAGACCGCCCGATGCCTGCATAGCAGCAGCGGCTGCGACCACGGCCATGATCATCAGCATGACGTCAATCGGTGGGCTGGATGGCTCAAGACCAAAGACAAAGGTCAAAACGGCAAGACCAATACCTCCCATCACACCAAGACCAATACCACCAAGGCGAGCACCGATTAGGATACAAAGTAGTACCACGGCGAACTCAATAAAGAACATGTTTAACTCCTGTGTTGTGTTGCATAGTTGTTGTAGGGCGAGCTAAGTTGCTGCTTATTTTTATTATTGTGGTTACATCAATTCTTAAGAACGGCAAAAAATCGACATACCAGGGTACAAAACAGGCTTCCAATGGAAGCCTGAAGAGAATTATTGATAGCGCTTGGCCTTATAGGTCGGCTGCATAAAGTTCTCGACGGAGAGAATATCATCCAGCTCATCTGCGGTGAGCAGCCCACGCTCGAGTACCACCTCACGCACACTCTTGCCTGTTTCTGCACAGATCTTACCCACGATGTCGCCTTCATGGTGACCGATGTATGGGTTGAGGTAGGTGACGATACCAATCGAATTGTAGACGTAGCTCTCGCACACTTCTTTGTTGACCGTGATACCGCTGACGCACTTATCGCGTAAGTTGATACACGCATTGGTCAAGATTGACAGCGACTCGAACATGCTTTGGGCAATCACCGGCTCCATCACGTTGAGCTGCAACTGACCACCCTCAGCGGCAAACGAGATAGTCGTGTCGTTGCCCATGACTTTAAAACACACCTGATTGACCACCTCTGGAACAACCGGGTTAACCTTGGCTGGCATGATGGATGAGCCTGCTTGCAGCTCTGGCAGGTTGAGCTCATTAAGACCAGCACGAGGGCCAGAAGAGAGTAGGCGTAGGTCGTTACAGATCTTTGAGAGCTTGACAGCCAAACGCTTGAGAGCGCCGTGAGTCATCACGTAGGCGCCACAGTCTGAGGTTGCCTCAATCAGATCTTCTGCCGCCACGACATCGAGGCCTGTTACATCGGCAAGGTGCTTGATCGCCAGATCTTGGTAGCCTTGCGCCGCATTAAGGCCAGTACCGATCGCGGTAGCACCAAGGTTGATCTCAAGCAGTAGCTTAGAGGTGTACTCTAGGTTACGGATCTCTTCATTAAGGGTGACTGACCAAGCATGAAACTCTTGACCGACGGTCATTGGCACGGCGTCTTGAAGCTGGGTGCGGCCCATCTTAAGGATGTTTTTAAACTCTTCGCTCTTGTTGTCGAAGGCGCCTTTTAGGTACTCAATCGCGTCAATCACCTGACGTACACTGTTGTACACCGCGATACGAAAACCGGTCGGGTAGGCACAGTTGGTGGATTGACTCTTATTGACGTGATCGTTTGGGTTCACCACGTGGTAGTCACCCTTTGGTTTGCCCATCAGTTCAAGGGCTAGGTTGGCGATCACCTCATTGGTGTTCATGTTGACCGAAGTGCCAGCACCACCTTGGAAGACATCCGACGGGAACTGATCCATGCACTTGCCAGTATCAATCATGGTGTCACAGGCTTGGATGATGGCATCGGCCACATCGCTCGGGATCACGCCCAGCTCTTTGTTGGCCAGAGCGGCAGCTTTTTTGGTCATCACCATGCCTTTAACGAACTCAGGCACGTCAGAGATGGTGACGTCAGAAATGTTGAAATTTTCAATGGCACGCAGGGTGTGAATGCCATAGTAAGCGTCTGCGGGGACATGGCGTTGTCCCAGGAGATCTTCTTCGACACGGGTGGCTGGTTGAGCGAGATTATCGAAACTATTTGTCTTAGCCATGTCCGGGATCCTCAGATTATTGTTCTAACAACTCGTACTATTGTTAGCCAACTCCGCTGTACAAAAATCCCTTTGGCAGAATAAGTGGCTGGAAATCACTCCTCGATTTCCGCCCGCTAATGATACTGAAACAATCGCATAAGAGCAGCAGTTTTGATCACTATTTTTTGTCTTTGTTGTTTTTTCCCAGGCAATAGGGCACTTATTGATAACTTGCTTGACTAAAAACAAGATATTAGGCCTTAGTCGGTGGGTTAGACTTGATTTCTTGGTCTCTAGACCAGAGTGTTATAACTAACCAATAAGATTACCGCCCTGTGAGATGAAGTGTCTTACACTTTACCCAAGCACTTATATGTAAGTGACTGTCTGATGTTTGGGTTGGAGGGTCAACCGAGGAGGAATTGTGTTTCCCATTTTATTACTTGCTTTTATTTTTGTACCCATCATTGAGATCGCGCTGTTTGTTCAAGTTGGCGGGGTGCTGGGTCTGTGGCCAACCATTGGTTTGGTGCTGCTGACCGCGCTTGTCGGCGCCTCATTGGTGCGCTCTCAAGGTATCCAGACGGTCTTGTCGGTACAGTCGCGCCTTGAAAAAGGCGAACTACCCGCTCAGCAGATCCTCGAAGGGGTTATGCTCGCAGTGTGTGGCGTACTGTTGCTCACGCCTGGATTTATGACCGATGCGATGGGGATGATCGTGCTGCTGCCTGCTCCGCGCGCCGCTCTAGCCCAATACCTGATGACCAAGGTCGTGGTGAAACAATCCGGTCATTTTCACTCCTCCGGATTTGGCGGTGGCTTCGGCCAAGGGCCATTCGATCCGCAAGACCCATCAGCTCACAACCCGTTTGAGCAAAACAGAGATGAGCAGGGCAACACCTTCGAGGGTGAGTTCGAGCGCAAGGATGACGAGAACGACAAGAATAACCGCCTGCATTAATTAAACACAGGGGCGAGGACGTTTCACTGCGAGGTTCGAGTAGCGAGTGACTCCTCGCCCCCCCGTAGGGCATCGCCCGTCCCCGCACCTCGCCACCTTTTTACAAAGCGCCCTCAAACCCCATCTGGCGCCAAGCTTCAAACGCAATAATCGCGACCGCATTGGATAAATTCAGGCTGCGGGCTTCTGGCATCATTGGGATGCGAATGCGCTGCTCCATTGGCAGGCTTTCAATGACCTCTGCTGGCAGGCCGCGTGACTCGGGACCAAACAGCAGCACGTCGCCACGTTGGTAGCTCGCGTCAACGTGATGACCGGTTGTTTTAGTCGTGCAGGCAAACAGACGATAGTCTTGTTCGCGCTGTTCGAGGTATTCGATAAACGCTGGCAGGCTCTTGTGGCGAGTGACTCG
This sequence comes from Vibrio glycogenivorans, assembly GCF_051660965.1. Classification (NCBI taxonomy): domain Bacteria; kingdom Pseudomonadati; phylum Pseudomonadota; class Gammaproteobacteria; order Vibrionales; family Vibrionaceae; genus Vibrio; species Vibrio glycogenivorans. The sequence goes on from NZ_JBPVIS010000010.1 coordinate 83,533, forward strand.
AGCGAGGTCGTGATAATCGAGCCCAGCGCGGCGCACCTTCTTTTCTTCAAGATCGAAACCCAGTGGTTCAATGAGGTGGAGGTTGGCACCACAGTTTGCCGACAATCTAATAATGTTACCGGTATTTGGCGCAATTTCTGGCTCGTAGAGCGCAATATCAAACATATTATTGAGACTTTGCTTTGGGTGAAGGGATGACAAGGGAGTGACCCCTTGTCGGCTGCATGCAGCATAGCACTGGCGGGCTTTTGCTCGCAAGGTTGATTAGGTCAGCGGTAGCGTCATGGTCATCGCAAGACCGCCCAACTCGCTGCGACTCGCCTTAATCGTCCCGCTGTGCTGACGAACGGCACTCTCAGTGATCGCCAGACCCAATCCTGTCCCCCCAGAGTCTCGATCTCGCGCAGTTGAGACGCGATAGAAGGGGCGAAAAATCTGGTCAAGTTGATCATCGGGCACACCCTCGCCGTCGTCGTCGACTTGGATGGTGATCAGATCATCACTGACCAAAAACACCACTTGAATATGATGGTCAGCATACCGAATGGCATTACGGACAATGTTCTCAAATGCGCTGATCAAAAGTTTTGGGCTACCTGAGATACTGCGCTCAGGGATTGGGGTGTAGGTGAGCTGTTTGCCGAGCTGCTCGGCCTCGAATTCGGCATCGTCAAGCATGGCTTCCCACAAGCTGGATAAGGGCTGCTGCTCACGGCTTAGGTGAGAGTCCATCTGCATCCGCGATAGCGACAGAAGCTCCGCGATCATCTGCTCCAGCCTTTGTGCCTCAGTATCAATGCGGGTCAGCTCATTGCTTTCTCCTTGTTTGCGCTGCGCCAGTGCGGAAGCCATACGCAGGCGAGTCAGTGGCGAGCGCAACTCATGCGATATATCAGATAGTAGGTGCTGCTGACCTGACATCATTGAGTTTACCGCTTGCACCATCTGGTTGAAACTTTGACCAGCCGCCTGAAACTCGCTGGTGCCTTGTTCAAGCTTAGGGTCTTCGACAAACTCTCCCTTTGCGACCCGTTTGGCAGCAAGCTCAAGGCGCCGTGCGGGCTGGCTGAGTGCCCAGGCGAGCCACAGCAGCAGAGGGGTGCTGACTAACATCATCACCATCATCAACTGAACTGGCTTGTCAAACAATCGCAGCAGCACAGGAGAGGGTTGATTAGAGCGAAAACCGATGTACATCAACATCGGCTGATTAACCAGTGTGACCTCCATCGGTCCTGAGAGCATCCACTGGCCGTACAGTTGCTGCTTTGGTGTTGCAGGGTTTTCGGATGAGGAGACAAAGTTTTTGAGCACCTTGCGCTTAAAGTTCGACTTCTCCCCCTCCGTCAATATATTGCCGTCCAAGTCGGTGAGGTAAACCGAAACGCGGCGACCACGTGATTGCTCGAGCTGATGATTGATTGAGCCAATCACCTGATGAATGCTCTTGCTTGAGCGATGATGTTTTTCAAGGCCTTGAGCCAGTTCCGTCAAGCGCTGGCTATGTTCTGTGGAGACATCTCGCGCCTTGCGTGGGTCGAGATGGGGCAAAGAGAGCGCGGCTAGAACCACCAACATGATGGTGAACCAGAAGATAGCGAAGATGCGTCCATACAGGCTGCGAAACTTGGGTAATCTCATGCATCGCCCTCAACCAGCATGTAGCCACGACCGCGCAGGGTTTTGATTAAGGTCTGTCCATCACCTGCCTGAGCAAGCTTTTTACGCAGATTCGAGACATGCATATCCACTGCGCGATCAAACGCAGCGAGGCGCTTGCCTAACACTTCGAGACTGAGCGCTTCCTTGGTTAAGACTTCACCAGGAGACTGGAGGAAATAGTCGAGCAGGGCGAACTCCGTGGTGGTGAGATCGAGTAACTCTTCCCCCATGTAGGCCTCTTGCTTACCCGGGTAAGTCGTCAAGTTGAGATAACGATGGGCATCTTTGCTTGCATTTTTTTTATTCTCGTCGCTGGCGGTGCGGCGTAAGATCGCCTTGATCCGGGCCAGCAGTTCACGGTCGCTAAAGGGCTTAGGCAGGTAATCATCGGCGCCAAGCTCCAGCCCAATAACGCGATCAATCTCTTCTCCTTTGGCGGTCAGCATTAACACTGGCGTTTCCCAATCTGCGCGCAGCCGCTTGAGAGTTTCAATACCATTGAGCTTTGGCATCATGACATCCATCAGAATCAGGTCGACGCTGTCATCAAGCGCAGCCAACCCGGCTTCGCCATCATTGGCTTCGCTGATTTGAAAGCCTTCGAAACTGAGTACTTCAGTCAGCAGCGCAGTGAGTTCAGTATCGTCGTCGATGATCAGGATATGGTTCATAAGGCACACTCTTGGTATTGGAGACGTTTTAAGTTTACTGATAAACACCCCTACGTGTTGAGCGCTTTACGATGCATTTACCAATCTTTACGTTGGCTAAACGTTGCTTTACGAACCAGACAGTAATCTTAACTCAAACGCAAAGGCGTGACCGATTAACAGAGATGAGGGCTTTATGATGAAAAAAGTAAACAAATGGTTGATGGCTGCGGCGGTTATTCCTCTATCCCTAAGCGCTGCAAGCGCATGGGCATTTGGTGGTCCACAGGGCGGACATGGCAACGGCGGCATGGGCAAATGCAATGCTGGACGCGTGGCGTGGAAACAGCTTGATTTGACTGAAGAGCAAAAAGCCAAATTCGCCGAACTGCGTGAAGCCAACAAGGCTGAGCGAAGCGAGCGTCAAGACAATCGCGAAGAGATGAAAGCGCAGCGTGATGCAGAAAAAGCCAAGGTGAAAGCCTTGATGCTAAGCGATAGCTTCGACCAAGCGACGGCGGAGGAACTTGCCTCGAATATGGTAGACAAGCAAACCGAGCGCCGCGTCAAGATGCTGGAAAAACAGCATGAAATGCTACAGATCCTCACCGTAGAGCAGCGCGAGCAACTGTTTGAAGCCAAAGAGGCTCGAATGGAAAAATGCCAAGAAAGAATGCAGAAAAAACAACAGCGTGGTAATAAGTCTCGCAGCTAGTACTCTCAGTATGTAGCACAATTTGTTTCCGATGAGGCCAACTTATTCTTGATAGGTTGGCCATTTTTTCGTCGCTCTGCGGTCAATAATAGGTATAATCCACTCAGGATTTAGACACCTGTTATGGATAATGAAACAAGAGTACGCTCGGCTTGTCACCTTAGCCGCTTATGCAGCGACCCTAGTCGCTACATTCCTTCTAATCGTCAAGGTTATCGTTTGGTGGCTGACTGGCTCGGTGAGCCTGCTGGCTTCACTGATCGATTCCCTGCTTGATATCGCGGCATCTCTAGTCAATCTCTTGGTCGTGCGTTATGCGCTGCAACCCGCCGATCGTGAACATACTTTTGGTCATGGTAAGGCGGAATCGCTGGCCGCCTTGGCGCAGGCGATGTTCATCTCTGGCTCTGCCTGTTTCCTAATCCTCAATGGTGTTGATCGCTTCTTTAGACCGCATGAATTGAACTCGCCAGAGCTCGGTGTCTATGTCAGCCTGTTTGCCATGCTGGTTACTCTGGCTTTGGTGCGTTTTCAAAAGTACGTGGTCGGCAAAACTGGCAGTCAGGCCATTGCTGCAGATTCCCTTCATTATCAAACCGACCTGTATATGAACGCCGCCATCATGTTGGCGCTCGGACTAAGTTGGTTCGGCTTTACTCAGGCGGATGCGATTTTCGCGATTGGTATCGGGGTCTTTATTCTCGTCAGCGCCTTTAAGATGGTGCGGGAGGCGACTCAAACCCTGCTAGATAGAAAACTGCCTGATAGTGAGATTGAGCAGATCCATGCCGAGTGCCGTAAAGAGCCAGGCGTGCTCGGTATTCACCAGGTACGCACTCGAATGTCAGGCCCAACGCGCTTTATTCAGCTACATTTGGAGTTGGAGGACACAATGCCGCTTATAGAGGCGCACCAGATCTCCGATCGCGTTGAGGAAAGGATCCTCACCTTGTTTCCTGAGTCGGATGTGATTATCCACCAAGATCCGTTTTCTGTGGTGGTCACCACAGAAAGAGAGCAAAAAGCCAAGGGGTGGTAGAGCGTGAGGATGAGGCGGCCAGGGGATGTGATTCGTATAATATCTACGGACAGATTTCACATTTCTGACGCGAATCAATCCACAAGGTGGCTAAATCTGTAATAATTTTACGAACTAAAATAACACCATCAGGGGTAAGTTGTTTTCTCGCTAGTCATCAACTTGCAACCGAGTGGTATAAAAATCAATACAAAAAGAATCCCGTAGTCACTGAGACTTGGATGGTCATCAGTGGTTACACCATTATTTTGAATAATATTCCCAAAAGTCGAGGGTAAGCATGATTAAGAAGATCGGTGTTTTGACAAGTGGCGGTGACGCACCAGGCATGAACGCGGCGGTTCGCGGCGTGGTTCGCACTGCACTTTCTAAAGATCTAGAGGTATACGGCGTTTACGACGGTTACCTAGGTCTGTATGAGAACCGAATTAAGAAACTGGATCGCTCGAGCGTATCAGACGTTATCAACCGTGGTGGAACCTTCTTAGGCTCTGCACGTTTCCCTGAGTTTAAAGAAGTTGAAGTTCGCGAAAAGGCGATTGAAAACCTCAAAGAGCACGGCATCGATGCGCTAGTGGTTATCGGTGGTGACGGCTCTTACATGGGGGCGAAGAAGCTAACCGAGATGGGTTACCCATGTATCGGTCTACCAGGCACGATTGATAACGACATCGCCGGTACTGACTACACCATCGGTTACCTAACTGCTCTGAACACGGTTATCGAGAATATTGACCGTCTGCGCGATACTTCTTCATCGCACCAGCGTATCTCAATCGTTGAGATCATGGGTCGTCACTGTGGTGATCTGACCTTGATGTCAGCGATTGCTGGTGGTTGTGAGTACATCATCACGCCGGAAACAGGTCTAGATAAAGACAAGCTGATCCAAAACATCCAAGATGGCATCAAGAAAGGCAAGAAGCACGCAATCATTGCCTTAACTGAGCTGATGATGGATGCCAACGAGTTGGCGAAAGAGATTGAGCAGGCGACAGGGCGTGAGACACGCGCGACCGTGCTTGGTCACATCCAGCGCGGCGGCCGTCCTGCAGCGTTCGACCGAGTACTGGCATCGCGCATGGGTAACTATGCGGTTCACCTATTGATGGAAGGTCACGGCGGTCGCTGTGTGGGCATCCAGAAAGAGGCGCTAGTACACCACGACATTATCGATTGTATCGAGAACATGACGAATCCAAGTCGCGAAGACTTGTTCCAAGTTGCTGAAGAGCTTTTCTAAAGCGGTTAATTTTAAAGATAAAACGCAGACTTCGGTCTGCGTTTTTTTTTGTTCGTTCCTTTGTCGTTTTACAACTAAAGGCACATAGCTTTGAGAACGAATACGCAGTAGTTGTTCTTTATAAATGGAGGTATTGGCAAGGGAATGTTTTTCATTGAATGTAGTATCAAAGCTATGTTAAGTGCTTGTTTTAGCATTGCATTCCGGTGCCGATACTGCAAGGAGTGACACTTTATTGTTTATCGGGGGGAAACAAAATGAATAAAACAATAGGTTTGCTGTTGCTGTCATTAGCGGCATCAACACAAGCCGAGCCATTGCTTGTTCCGGGCAAACCGGGAGAAGGCAAGTTAATGCAAGCTGTATTTGAAGAGATTATTAAACGTAGCAATCGTTTTGACAGTTTGAGTCATTACTATGGCAACACGGGTGACCCAAATACTGCCAAGATGATTGAGGACCTAGATAGTGGCCACTTGCACATCACTTATGTAGCGACGTCTCTTGATAACGAAAGCAAAATGAGTCCGATCTACTTTCCCATTTATCGTGGTTTGCTAGGTATGCGGTTAGGGCTTGTTCGCTCTGATAGAAGCAATACTTTTGCTGACGTTACACGCATCGATCAGCTTAAATCATTCACCGCTTGTCAGGGGCGAGCATGGCCAGATACGGATATCCTTGAAACGAATGGTGTCAAGATAGCGCAAAGCCTCAAATACCCTAACATGTTTCCTATGTTAGAGGGTGGCCGTTGCGATTACTTCCCTAGAGGGGTCTTTGAGCCATTTACTGAAGTTGTTGCTCAGAAAGAGTACAACCTAGCGGTGGACGAGTATGTCATGCTGCGTTACAAAATGCCGTTCTTCTTCTTTACGGCAAAGAACAACCCAGAACTCGCTACCCATATTCAAGATATTCTGTATGAGATGTTTGAAGATGGCACTTATGAGCATTTGTTCTTCAATGACAACGAAGTCGCCCAAGCTCTACGCCTGGCGAAACTGCAAGAGCGAACTATCTTCGACCTAGAAAACCCAAATGTTTCACCAGCAACACGAAATATGCCAAACCAATTTTGGTATGACCCATTGGAAGGGGCACAGTAACAATGAAATCCATTACCGCAAAAATTTTAACTTTTCTCACTCTCTTGCTCACTCTGGTTGGCGTGTTGGTCTCTGTCGTGCTCTACTCGGTGAATAGTGGCAACCTAAAACAAGAATTTGAACTAGAAAAAGCCAACCTAAGTCAGCAAATCGGCGTTATTCTGCAAGAGCCAGTGTACGTTTATGACCGCGTAGTGATTCAGTCAATCATTGATTCGTTCAAGGGCAATCAAATGGTGGCTTCAATGGAAGTTGTTGACCATCGTAACCGTGAGTTAGCGCGCACAACGACGAAACAGCCGGTGAGTGAAAGCCTATCTGTCTCACTGAGCTGGGAAGGTGAGTCAATTGGAGAAGTGAGAGTCGGTATCTCAGATGTCGTGATATCTCAGACTCTAGAACGCTCGATGTGGCAAACTATATTAACCATGATCGTCACGATTTCTTTGGTGGGTATCGCTTCGGTCATTGTTCTGCAACGACTGGTTTTACAACCCTTACAACGGGTAAATAACGTATTGGGTGATATCGCTTCAGGTGGCGGTGATCTTACCTCTCGCATTCCTGTCGATCGTGAGGATGAGATTGGTCAGCTATCAACGCGTTTCAATGCGTTTATTGAGACGATTCAGGCCATTATTCAAGATATGAGTATTGCGTCTAACTCCCTTGACGCTGCCTCTTCAGAAGTGACCGCAATGATGGAACGCAGCCGCAGTGCAAACCGTCAGCAAATGGAGCTAACGGTTAGTTCTGTAACTAATATCTCTCACTTAGACTTGGCAACGCAAGAGATTGCGAAGAGTACAGAGTCTACCGTGAGCAAGGCGAATGGCGCTTGTAATGTTGCAGAGCAGAGCCGCCAAGCAATTGAAGACAACATCGGCAATATCGGTTTATTAGTGAGTAACCTAGAGCAGACGGCGCAAGAAGTATCTGCTCTGAAGCAAACCAGTGATAACATCGGTAGTGTGTTAGATGTCATCAAAGGTATTGCAGAACAAACTAACTTGCTGGCACTTAACGCAGCGATCGAGGCCGCTCGTGCTGGTGAAAGCGGCCGAGGCTTTGCGGTTGTTGCGGATGAAGTGCGTGCACTAGCAAGCAAGACACATGAATCTACAACAGAGATTGAAAGCATCATCGAAGAGCTACAACAACGAGCAGAGGCCTCTTTCAATGTAACTCAGTCGAGCAAAGGTATGGTTGACCAAACGATGGACCAAGCGCAACAGACGGGCATTGCACTAGAGCAAATCGCGGCTGAAATGACAGGCATTAACGATATGGTGGTCATGATTTCAAGCGCTTGTGAAGAACAATCAAACGTGACCCAGCTGGTGAGCAAGGATATGTCCGCGCTTAAACAGGGCGCCGAGCAGCTAGAGCAAGACAGTGGGCACGCCAAAGAAGTCGTTGGTCAGTTGGTGGCAGTAGGCCGTCAGTTGTCTGGTCAGATTGAACGCTTTAGATACTGATTTCAGTCATTGCTAGTTATAAGCCGGAGTATCATTACTCTGGCTTATTTTAGTTTTTGAGCTGAGTATAAGTAGGATAATTTACTTGCCTTTCACTTCAGAGATAGGACAATACCGCAGATTAATCACTTGCACACTTATCTCGGCGTACCATGTTACTCATCATCGACAACTATGACTCTTTCACCTTCAACTTATATCAGTACTTTTGTGAGTTGGGTGCTCAGGTTAAAGTTGTACGAAATGATGAGATCTCCATTGCTGAGATTGAGGCGCTAGCGCCAACGCATTTGGTCATTTCTCCTGGACCATGTACACCAAACGAGGCGGGTATCTCGATTGAGGCGATTAAACACTTTAGCGGCAAGTTGCCGATTCTAGGCGTGTGCTTGGGGCATCAAGCGATTGCTCAAGCGTTCGGTGGTGACGTCATTCGGGCAAAACAGGTGATGCACGGTAAAACCTCTCCGATCACTCACACTAATCAAAGTGTGTTTGCTGGACTGAATAATCCGCTAACCGTCACTCGCTACCACTCGCTGGTTGTCAAAGCAGGCTCGTTGCCAAGCTGCTTTGATATCACTGCTTGGACGCTCGATGAGCAGGGTGAGTTCGATGAAATCATGGGTTATCAACACAAAACCTTACCCCTCCATGCGGTACAATTTCACCCTGAATCGATTAAAACTGAGCAAGGGCATGAGTTGCTGGCGAACTTTCTTCGCTCATAAATGAGACATTGATCACTATTAAAGACAATCGCCAGCCTTGGCTGTAATAGTCTGTAGTTGCAATTATATTCTTCTTACACCTGTGGATATTCAGCCATACAGTGCGTCGAATATTCATGCAGATTCACTATGAGCATCGCTATGATAGCTCACCATTCATTTTTACTCACCTGAACACTTTATACACTTTAAGTGCCTGTATATTAACCAGTGTATTCAGTTGATTAAACCTACATTTTGTATAACAATGTGCTTCAAGTGACTAATTATTCATTTGTTAGGGCTTGTTCATTATGGAGGTGGTTAACTTCAGAACTATCCTCTATTGAAAAAGTTAATTAAATGTAAATACAATGCAGCATAGGTCAAATGCAATACAAAATGCCCTGTGATCGGTGATCTCTAACACACTTGGTTGTCGCAAGAGAGCGTTGATATTGGGGCGGTTGTTACGCAAGCCAGGCGCATGCGGTATCGAAAAGGAATGTGCGATGACAATGGAACACAACGTAGAACGCAAAGACTTTGATCAGGTGATGGTGCCTTGTTATAGCCCGATGGAGATGATTCCAGTTAAAGGCCATGGGGCACGTGTCTGGGATCAGCAGGGCAATGAATACATCGATTTTGCCGGTGGGATTGCGGTGAGCTGTCTTGGTCACTGTCATCCAGTGATGGTTGAAGCTTTGCAAGAGCAGGGCAATAAGCTGTGGCACTTGAGTAATGTGATGACCAATGAACCAGCGCTGCAGTTAGCTAAGCAGTTAACGGAGCTGAGCTTTGCCGATAAGGTCTTTTTTGCCAACTCTGGCGCTGAGGCCAATGAAGCGGCGCTCAAGCTGGCTCGTCGCTACGCTGCAGATGTCTATGGCACGGAAAAAACTGAGATCATCGCGTTTGATCAAGGCTTTCATGGCCGCACCTTCTTTACGGTGACTGTCGGCGGTCAGGCATCCTACTCCGACGGCTTTGGCCCTAAACCCGGTGACGTGACTCACCTGCCTTATAATGATGTGGATGCCTTGCAGGCGCACATCTCTGATCGCACCTGTGCGGTGATGATGGAGCCACTACAAGGCGAGGGAGGGATCGTGCCGCCAACGCCAGAGTTTGTGCAGGCGGTGCGGGAGTTGTGTGATAAGCACAACGCGCTGCTGATCTTTGATGAGGTGCAAACCGGTAATGGTCGTACCGGCGATTTTTATGCGTACCAAGGGCTTGGGATCACGCCGGATATCCTCAGTACTGCCAAGTCACTTGGCGGCGGTTTTCCTATTGGCGCGATGCTGACCACGGAAAAACTGGCCGCTCATATGACAGTGGGTACCCACGGCTCAACCTATGGTGGTAACCCGCTGGCGTGCGCAGTGGCCCAGGCCGTGGTGAGTCTTGTCAGCCAGCAAGAGGTACTGGCGGGCGTGAAGCAGCGGGAGGCGTGGCTGCGTGAGGGACTTGAGAAACTCAACCAGAAATATCACATGTTCTCTGAAGTGCGCGGTAAGGGGTTGCTGTTGGGCGCAGCCTTGAATGAGCAGTGGCAGGGACGCGCGCGCGATGTATTGATCGCAGCGGGTGAACAGGGGCTGATGGTTCTCGTCGCAGGGGCTAATGTGGTGCGCTTTACCCCTTCGCTTGTGATCAGCAAAGAAGAGCTTGATATTGGTTTAGCGCGTCTCGATAAGGCGTTGGAGAGTCTTGTCACCGACTAGCTGGCTAATGCGGTGGCTGGGAGCTGCCACCGCAATCTCATCGTTTACGGAGGAATACCCATGCTTGTTGTTCGTCCAATTACCATGGCGGATTATCAAGACCTGCACACTTGTGCGGTCGAATCTGGGCATGGGTTTACTTCACTGCCGGTCAATCAAGAGCTGTTGACTAACCGCATCACACACTCAGAGTACAGTTTTGCCAAGTTGGACGTGAGTGAGCCCTCGGATGAGGGCTACCTGATGGTTGGGGTCGATAGTGAGACTGGAGAAGTAGCAGGCTGCACCGGTATCGAGGCAGCCATCGGTTGGGATGTCCCTTTCTACTCTTATCACATCAGTACTGTGGTTCACTCCTCACCCAAGCTTGGTGTCAACAATGTGGTCAAGCTATTAACCTTGGGTAATAACTATACCGGCTGCTCTGAGATCTGCACCCTGTTCCTGCGCCCAAGCTTTCGCCACGGCCTCAATGGGCGACTGATGTCAAAAGCCCGCTTTCTAATGATGGCTGAGCATCCGCAGCGCTTTTCTAACACCATCTTTGCCGAGATGCGCGGCGTGTCCGATCACGAGGGTAATTCGCCGTTTTGGCAATGGCTGCAAGAGCACTTCTTTTCGATTGATTTTACCCTGGCGGATTACCTGACTGGGATTGGTAAGAAGGGGTTTATTGCCGACCTGATGCCCAAGCTCCCTATTTACATCAATCTGTTAAGTAAAGAGGCGCAAGCCGTCATTGGCCAGGTACACGATGATACTCGCCCCGCGCTATGCCTGCTGGAGAAAGAGGGGTTTACCTGTCGCAATTATGTCGATATTTTCGACGCGGGACCGACGGTGGAGTGCGATGTACAACACATCCAAACCGTGCGTAACTCTTTTAAAGCCACGGTGCATATTGCCGAGCATAGTAGTTCACAAGACTATTTGATTGCCAATACTAGCTTTAGCGATTTTCGCGCTACAGCGGCTAAGGCGGCGTTCGATGCTGATGAAGGCCGAGTGATCCTCACCGCGCAAGTCGCTGACGCCCTGCGCGTTTTGGAGGGCGATAAGGTTCGCATGCACGCACAATAAACAAGGAGTCGCCGATGACACATTGGATTGCAGGTTCGTGGGTAAGTGGGGATGGCGATGAACTGGTCTCTACTGCGCCGTACAGTGATGAGGTTATTTGGCGCGGCCACAGCGCCTCAGCTGAGCAAGTCGACTTGGCTGTGATAGCGGCACGACAAGCATTTTTTACGTGGAAAAAAACCACCCTGCCTGAGCGTGAAGCCATCTTGACGCGCTTTGCGGATCGGGTCCGCGCTGACAGTGAGCGCATCGCCAGTGTGATCGCTGAGGAAACTGGCAAACCGTTGTGGGAGACGCGCACTGAGGTCGCCGCCATGGTGGGCAAGGTGGCCATTTCTATTCAGGCCTACCAAGCGCGGACTGGGCAACATCAACGAGAAGCCAATGGCAGTCAAGTTGTGCTTCGTCACCGCCCGCATGGGGTCATGGCGGTATTTGGCCCTTATAACTTCCCTGCACACCTACCAAATGGGCACATCGTCCCTGCGCTTTTAGCGGGTAATACTGTGGTGTTTAAACCCTCGGAACTGACACCGAAAAGCGCTGAGGTCGTGATGCAACTGTGGCAGGAGGCAGGATTACCCGCCGGGGTGATTAACCTAGTGCAAGGGGGCAAAGGCATTGGGGTTGCTCTCGCGCAAGCACAAGGAATTGATGGCGTGCTGTTTACTGGCAGTGCGGATACGGGACACTTATTGCATCGCCAGTTTGCAGGTCAGCCGGAGAAAATGTTGGCACTTGAGATGGGGGGAAATAATCCGTTGGTGGTTTCAAGTCAGTTTGGTGAGCTGTCATCGAGTGTGTACACGATACTGCAGTCGGCTTTTCTGAGTGCAGGACAGAGATGTACCTGTGCGCGTCGATTGATTGTGCCGTATGGCGACCGCGGCGATGAGTTGCTCGAGGCGGTTGTTAAGGCGACAAGCAAGCTGATTATAGGGTCACCGTTCGATGATCCGGCTCCGTTTTTGGGGCCACAAATTTCCTCGCAAGCCGCCGAGCGGATCCTTGAGCAGCACGATAAACTGATATCCATGGGGGGACAGTCACTGCTGCAGGCTAAGTCCTTGGGCTATGCATTTGTCTCTCCCGGTATTATCGATGTGACCGCGATTGGTGCGCTGCCCGATGAGGAGTACTTTGGGCCACTGCTACAGGTGATCCGCTACGATAATTTAGAGCGCGCTGTGGCGATCGCTAATCAGACTCGCTATGGCCTATCGGCGGGATTGATTTCAACCGATGATGGTGAGTGGGACTACTTTATTGACCACATCCGCGCTGGGATCGTGAATCGTAATCGCCCCCTCACTGGTGCCAGTGGTGACGCGCCGTTTGGCGGTCCCGGCGCATCGGGTAACTTACGCCCGAGTGCCTATTATGCCGCGGATTACTGCGCTTACCCGATGGCCTCGATGGAGGGCGATGAGCCAGTGCTGCCTGCAACGCTCAGTCCAGGTATTTATCTTGATGATTTAGGCTAAGAGCTTGGTGCGGCGCATTCTTATTTGATATCGGTGATAGGAGGTTATATGCATCCTGAAAATCGTGTTACCGCACTGTTTGAGTGGCTATGGCGCGACTACACGGCTCGCCTGTGCCCCTCAGCGGCTCGTATTCATCAGTTGCTTGAAGAAGACGCACCACTTATTAACGACCATATAGCACTGAGAACGTTTGATCTTGACCCGGTTAGTCTTGAGACGCTGGCCAGGCCGTTTTTGGCTCTGGGTTATGAGCCCGGCGGTGACTATCTGTTTAGCGCTAAGAAGCTGTTCGCCAAGCACTATGAGCACCCAGACCCAACTCTGCCTAAGGTGTTTATCAGTGAACTCAAGGTGCAAGAGTGCTCCGAGTCCCTGCAAGCGATTGTGGCCAAGTTAATCGCGCAGATCGAAGTGGATAAACTAAAGGGTGCAGAGTTCCTTTGTGCGGGGCGATTATGGTCGCTCAGTTACCGTGACTATCAGCAGTTGGCACAGGAAAGTGAATATGCGGCTTGGTTGGCGGCACACGGTTATGGCGCCAATCACTTTACGGTCAGTGTTAACCAGCTCAAGCGCTTTGGTGAGGTGAGTGAGGTCAATCAGCATCTAGTCGAAGCGGGATTTATCATCAACCAAGCTGGTGGTGAGGTGAAAGGCTCACCGGATGTGTTGCTTGAGCAGTCGTCAACCATGGCTGATAAAGTCGTGGTGGCGTTTGATGATGGAGAGTTCGAGATACCCGGAGGGTTTTACGAGTTTGCTAAGCGTTACCCAACCGTGAGTGGTGGGCTTTATTCCGGCTTTGTCGCCGCATCGGCAGATAAGATTTTTGAGAGTACCGATCAATAACTATGCCCTTGCTGGGGGATTGGCAAGGGCATAAAAAACACCAAGCCGAGGTGGCTTGGTGTTAAAGGTTTTACAGCGGTTAGCTTAGCGCGTACCGTAAACCACGATAGTCTTACCGTGGGCAGAAATCAGGTTCTGCTCTTCTAGCATCTTCAGGATGCGACCTACCGTCTCACGAGAACAGCCAACAATCTGACCAATCTCTTGACGAGTGATCTTGATCTGCATGCCGTCTGGGTGAGTCATTGCATCAGGTTGTTTCGCTAGGTTAAGTAGCGTCTGTGCAATGCGGCCAGTTACGTCAAGGAAGGCCAGATCACCTACTTTTTGGCTTGTCACCTGAAGGCGGCTTGCCATCTGCGCAGAAAGGCGCATTAGGATATCTGGGTTGACTTGAATTAGCTGGCGGAATTTCTTAAACGAGATCTCCGCAACTTCACATGGTGATTTAGCACGTACCCAAGCAGTACGCTCTTGATCTTCTTCGAAGAGACCAAGTTCACCGATGAAATCACCTTGGTTAAGGTAAGAAAGGATCATCTCCTTACCTTCTTCATCTTTGATAAGTACCGCTACAGAGCCTTTTACGATGTAGTACAAAGTTTCTGCTTTTTCACCAGCGTGAATCAGCGTGCTCTTTGATGGGTACTTATGAATATGACAGTGTGACAAGAACCATTCTAACGTTGGGTCGGTTTGAGGTTTACCTAGAACCATAAATATATCTTCCTCTGCAGGGTATGCTTGCTGCTATCCATATTGCGCTAAGCCTTGACTAGGATAGTAGCATAAGTGCTCACGACACATGCTGCAAGCTATCTTGTAATTCATACGAGATAGTACCGTTTTTCGGCGACGATTTCTTGATTTTGATGGGGTAAGTTGACCGAAATTTACCCATATTTTGTGCACCTGATCACGTACTGAGAAGTCAGTATGGTGAATGGCCACAGTTATCCTATTTTCCCAGTTTCGATCAGTTGCTGCAGGATAGGGCGCACGATCAATTCCATCGCAAAACTCATCTTACCTCCCGGCACGACGAGGGTGTTGTGCCGCGACATAAATGAGCCATCAATCATCGCCAATAAATAAGGGAAGTCGACATTCTTGAATCCGCGCAGACGGATGACGACAAAGCTCTCATCAAGGCTCGGGATGCCCTTAGCGTTAAGTGGGTTTGAGGTATCGACCGTGGGTACACGCTGGAAGTTAATATGAGTGCGTGAAAACTGCGGCGTGATGTAGTTGAGGTAATCGTCCATCGAGCGCACGATAGAGTCCGTCACCGCCTCTCGCGAGTGGCCACGGTCACGGGTGTCACGGACAAACTTCTGGATCCACTCAAGGTTGACGATCGGTACCATGCCAATCAAAAAGTCGACGTGCTTGGAGACGTTGACCTCACCATCGACCACACCGCCGTGCAACCCCTCATAGAAGAGTACATCGGTGTCATCGGCGAGCTGCTGCCAAGGGGTAAACGTGCCTGGCATCTGGTTGTAAGGTACCGCCTCATCAAAGGTATGTAGGTAGCGCCTAACCTCACCTTGTCCCTCCTCGCCATAACGACGAAAAAACTGCTCCAAAGCCGGAAAGTCGTTGGCTTGTGGGCCAAAGTAGCTGATGTGTTTGCCTTGTTCGCGCGCTTTGCGGATTTCAACATCCATCTCTGGGCGGGTAAAGCGGTGAAAGCTGTCGCCTTCGACCCATGCAGGCTTAACGTCCATCATGTTGAACATCTTGCGAAAGGCTTCTGACGTGGTGGTCGTCCCGGCGCCCGAGGAGCCGGTCACCGCGATAATCGGATGCTTAGCTGACATGACATTCCCTGTCTTAAGTAGTTATATCTTTTGAGAAACTAACCTTAGCGTACCCATGGTTAAATGGCGAGAAGCGGGATTAGAATTTTCGAACTTGGATATCGACGGTGTTATGTAGCTCTGAAAACACGATCACCGCTTGGCCGTTACGGAGCTGATCTTTTACCTGCTCGACCTTGTGATCTAGGCTTATCTCCTGCGCACCGTAATCGGTGCCTTCACGTAACACAAACTCACGCACTAGGTTATCTAGAGTCTCTGTCTCTATCTCTTGCCACGGAATGATCATGACGACCTCTCTTGTTGCTGATCATTAATATTGCCCAAGCTTCCCTATGTGTGATGAGAGAAAACTTGGGCTCAGTGGCCGCTATTATGCCGTTTTTGCTAGGCATTCGTAATAGGCAGGCAGTGCCTCTTCCAGCCAAAATGTCGGTTTTAGCAAGCTGCCGCTGAGAAAGCCGACATGACCGCCGTGCTCAAACAGCCGATAATCGATGTTGCTAGGCAGGATAAATTTCGGGATCACTTCATCGGTCATAAACGGATCATCTTTGGCGTGGATGATCAAGGTCGGGATGGTGATCGCCTTGAGATGATTGATACCAGAGCATTGCTGATAATAATCTTCGGCATCTTTGAACCCATGCAGAGGGGCGGTGATCAAGTCATCAAAGTCTTGCAGGCGCGTGACTCGCTTAATGCTCTGGTAAGTGACTTTTAACTCGCCCTTGATAAGGTGGTGCTTATGCAGGGCGTTACGCTTGAGTGAGCCGAGAAGGTAGTTGCGATAAACACGAGAAAAGCCTTGCTCAATACGATTAGAGCAGGCAGCGAGGTCGAGAGGAGCTGAGACAATGGTCGCGGCGTCAATCAAGGATTGGTCTTGATACTTCGCCAGATAATTGGCCAGCATGTTACCGCCAAGCGAGATCCCGACCGCGACCAGTTGGTTAGTGGGAAACTGCTGACGGACTGTTTCAAGAAACAAGCGTGCATCTTCGGTCTCGCCGGAGTGATACGCTCTGGCTTGCAGGTTCGGTTTGCCGCTGCAGCCACGAAAATGCATCATCACCGACAGCCAGCCATCATCGGCAAAGGCTTTCATCAAGCCATTGGCATAGGGACTGTAAAAACACCCCTCAAGGCCATGGAATAGGACGAAGATAGGCTTGCTTTTTGCCATTTCGGTATCGGGTTGCTCACTCCAGGCGAGATCGAGGAAGTCGCCGTCTGGCGTGGTCAGCGTCTGCCAGATCGGCTCAAACAGCGCCTTTTTGCGGATCATCCGTGGTAGTAAAGTTTGAGCGTGTGGGTTTTTCAACCCTGTTGCGGCAATGAATTGTGGCATATTGCAGCTGTCCTTGTTGCTTGGGTTGACTGGCTGATGCATTGGTAAAAACAGTTTTTAACGCAATGGTGAGCCTGACAACGCGTCCACTGGCTTAGCAAAGGCCGTCTGTAGATGCTCTGCACCAAGATGCTTACAGTACGTTAGTGTAAGGCTCTCTTCGCTGCCCTGTGATAGTGGCAGGTGATTGATGCAGTCGACCAGGTCGGCTTGCTGTTGTCTTTCTAATTGTAATTCGAACTGTAGTGCTTCTCGGTACAGTGTATCGTTAGTTGTGGTCTTAAGCTTGCGACGTAACCCACGATAGCTGTGTAGCAGGCTCTCAGTACGCGCAAGGCTATGCTCTAAGGCCTGCCAATCAGGCGATTGAAGGGTGAGTTGCTGCTCATCGAGCCATTTGAGGGCGATGAGCAGGTTAACGTTACCTTGATGGTGGTTTTGCAGGGCAAGGCAGGCGTCTTTGACTTCTCGGTCACCATAGTAGTCGAGGCTAAACTGCCACAACTGCTCTAGGGTGAGAAGGGGGGATGCCTGCTGTTGATTCATGCTGCGTTGAATTCCTGTTCCATCTGCTCGAGCTGCTCTTGCAAGTCCATCCATTCGAGCTCTACCTCTTCAAGTTCAGACTTGGCGCTAGCTTGCTCGGCAAGCACTTTATTCAGCTTCGGTTTGTTTTCTGCCTCATACAGGCTATTGTCCAACAACTGTTGCTCGGCCAATGAGACGGTTTCGCCTAACTTATCCATTTTCTGCTCAAGTTTTGTCAGAGTTTTGCGAAGAGGTGCAGTTTGTTTACGAAACTCAGCTTCACGACGCTTTTGCTCTTTTTTCGCGGCGGCACTTTGGCTGTTGTCCTTTACCGGTTGCTCTGCCTGAGCCTCTTTACGCTCTATTTTTTGTTGCTCCGTCAACCATTTGTAGTAATCGGTTAGGTCGCCGTTAAATGGCGCCACCTGTTTATCATGCACCAGGTAAAGATCATCGGTGGTCGCACGCAGTAAGTAGCGGTCGTGGCTGACGATCACCATCGCCCCCTCGAAGGTTTGCAGCGCAAGCGTCAATGCCTGACGCATATCCAAGTCAAGGTGGTTGGTCGGCTCATCGAGTAGCAGTAAGTTGGGCTTTTGCCACACGATCAGCGCCAATACAAGGCGGGCTTTTTCACCACCGGAGAAGGGAGCCACTGGCTCAAGTGCCTTGTCACCTTGAAAGCCAAAGCTACCAAGATAGTCGCGCAGTTGCTGCTCGGTTTGATCCGGCGCGATCTGCATCATATGTTGCAGCGGCGTCTCTTGCGGATGCAGGGTCTCAAGCTGGTGTTGGGCAAAGTAGCCGATCTTCACGCCTTGCGAGTAGGTGAGCTCACCACCTTGCGCGTTAAGCTCGCCTGAGAGCAGCTTGATCAAGGTTGACTTACCAGCGCCATTGCGACCCAAAAGACCAATACGGCTGCCAGGGACGAGGTTAAGACGGATCTTCTCAAGGATCAGATTGTTGTCATAGCCCGCAGCGACATCATCCATCATCATGATTGGATTGGGCAGCGCCGCAGGCTCGCGAAACTCAAAGCTAAATGGGTTATCAAACTGCGCCGGGAGGACTTTTTCCATCTTCTCCAATGCCTTAATTCGGCTCTGCGCTTGGCGTGCTTTGGAGGCCTTATAGCGGAAGCGGTCGATGTAGCTTTGCATGTGCGCCATCTGCTTTTGTTGCTTTTGGAACATGGCTTGCTGTAGCACTAGCTTTTGCGCGCGTTGATCCTCAAACGACGAGTAGTTACCCGTGTACTCGTTGAGGTTCTGATTCTCAATATGAATGATGCGATTAACGATCGGGTCGAGGAAATCGCGGTCGTGCGAGATTAGTACCAGCGTGCCAGGGTAGCTTTGTAGCCAGCGCTCAAGCCACATCACGGCATCGAGGTCCAAGTGGTTGGTTGGCTCATCGAGCAGCAGCAGATCAGAGCGACACAGTAGAGCCTGAGCAAGGTTAAGGCGCATGCGCCAGCCCCCGGAAAACTGCGTTAGGTTCCACAGCATTTGATCTTGGCTAAAACCGAGACCATCAAGCAGCTCAGCCGCTCGCGCTCGAATCGTGTAACCGCCAATGGTCTCAATCTGACCGTGCAGATCCGCCACCAATGTGCCGTTGTCGGCCTGCTCGGCTTCAACCAGGCGCTCTTCTAACTGGCGAAACTCGCGATCGCCGTCGATCACGTATTCGATCGCGCTGCGATCAAGTGCTGGGGTTTCCTGCGCCACCCAGGCGAGCTCCCAGTGCTTGGGCTGCTGGAAATTACCGGCATCGATCGACAGCTCATCTTTCATCAGGGCAAACAGAGTTGATTTGCCACAGCCATTTTTACCGACTAAACCCACTTTATCCCCTGGGTGGATAGTGGCTGATGCTTGGTCAAGAAGCGGCTTTCCACCGCGAAGGAGTTGGATATCGGTAAAGGTGATCATGATGTCTTCGTTCTTAATCTGGCAATCTAAAGGTCGCTTGCTGACGCACTTGGCGAGCACAAAAGTCGATTCTATCTTAATTTCGGGTATGATGAGAGCGATTAAGGAAAAAGAAGTAGGGCTCAAGGAATGACCCAGCAGGACAAACAAACTCGCTTACCCTCCAATCCCGATCCCCATAAAGGCGGCGCTCACCAGCGCGTGCTGGTGATCTATGCACACCCAGAATCTGAGCAATCCATTGCCAACCAAGCCGCCATCGAGGCGATTTCCGATCTAGACCACGTCACCATTCACGACCTCTACGCCGTCTACCCTGACTTTTTTATTGATGTCAAAGTTGAGCATCAACTACTTATCGAGCATGACGTGATCGTGTTCCAGCATCCACTCTATATGTACTCATGTCCTGCCCTGATGAAGGAGTGGCTTGATCGCGTGTTGGGTAAGGGGTTTGCTTTTGGCGGTGACTGTGCGCTGGCAGGTAAGGTTTGGCGCAACGTGATCACCACGGGCGGCAAACAAGAGGCGTTTGGCACCCAAGGCTATAACAAATACCCAATGGAGCAGATCCTCCAGCCCTTTGAACTGGTTGCGTCTCTGTGTTTGATGGACTGGATTGAGCCGTTGGTACTGTATTGGGCGCACAACGTCAGTGATGCGCAGCGCCATGCGCACGGTCAGGCATATCGCCAGTGGTTATTGAGTTTTCGTCCTGAGCGGGGGGAGAGTTAATGGTGGCTGAGTCGAGCTTTCTCACCAGTAGTGTAGTGTTTCTATCGGCAGCGGTCGTGATGGTGCCATTGGCCCAAAGGCTAGGTCTTGGCTCAGTATTGGGTTACCTGCTTGCAGGGATCATGATTGGTCCATGGGGGTTGGGGCTTATTACCGACGTAGATTCGATTCTTCACTTCTCTGAATTTGGCGTGGTCTTGCTGCTGTTTTTGATTGGCTTGGAGCTTAATCCGAAAAAGCTGTGGCAGATGCGTGGCCCGATTATTGGCTTGGGCGGCGCCCAAGTAGCGGTGACCAGTATTGTTTTAGCCGCGCTGTGTTTTCTGGCCAGTCTTAGCTGGCAAGCGAGCCTAGCGGTGGGGATGGGGCTCACCCTGTCGTCGACCGCGATTGCACTAAAGATCATTGAAGAGCAGGAGCTTACGGCCAAAGAGGCGGGGCAATCGGGATTTGCGGTGTTATTGTTTCAAGATATCGCGGTGATCCCTATGCTGGCTCTGTTGCCCGTATTAGCGGGTAATACCTCTGGCAACTGGCTAGATGCACTTTGGGTTTTGCTTGGGGTAATCGCTATGGTGGTGGCGGGGCACTTTTTGCTCCGTCCCCTGTTTCGCTATGTGGTCCACAGCGGGGTCAAAGAGCTATTTACCGTCGCGGCGCTGCTGGTGGTAATTGGTATCGCGCTGGTGATGCAGCAGATGGGACTCTCGATGGCGCTGGGCACCTTTCTCGCGGGTGTGCTTCTGGCGGAAAGTGAATACCGCCACGAGCTAGAGATCGCGATTGCGCCATTCAAAGGCCTACTACTTGGGCTGTTTTTTATTGCTGTGGGGATGGCGGTTAACCTTGGCCTACTGCTGGAGGTGCCACTTGAGATCTTATTGTGTGTCACGTTACTGGTGGTGTTTAAAGCCGCAATCCTTTATCTGCTTGCTCGCTTTGCCAGAGTGAGCTCCAAGGCGCGCAGCAAGATGGCGGTGATCTTGAGCCAAGGTGGCGAGTTTGCGTTTGTGATTTTTGCTGCCGCTGGCAGCCAAGGCTTGCTTGAGAGTCAACTGGTGGCGTTTCTCCTGCTCGTAGTGAGTTTATCTATGGTCACCACGCCACTGGCATTAATGGCGCAAAGCTACTGGTACGCGCGCAGGCTCAATCGTCTAGATGAGGAACCTGAGGAGCCGGGGGTGATTAACAAGCAGCCGAGGGTGATCATCGCAGGCTTTGGTCGTTTTGGTCAGGTGGTTGGGCGCCTGATGTACGCCAATAAGATCAAAGTGACCGTATTAGAGAGTGATGCCAGCCAAATTCAATTGCTGCGCCAGTTTGGTTACAAGGTGTTTTATGGTGATGCCACCCAGCTTGATCTGCTACGCGCAGCGGGCGCAGAAACGGCAGAGGCGATCATTGTCTGTACCGACTCGCCGGATGAGATCTTGGCGGTAGTGGAGCTGTGTAAGCAGCAGTTTCCTAACCTCAAGGTGCTGGCCCGGGCGCGCAGCCGTGTAGAAGCCTATCAGTTGCTCAATGCCGGGGTAACCGCATACTCGCGAGAGACCTTCCACAGCGCGTTGGATCTTGGCCGCCAGACGCTGGTGGAGCTGGGTATGCACCCTTATCAGGCCAAGCGTGCTGAGGCGCACTTTCGCAAGCTCGATCACGCGATGCTTAAAGAGCTTTTGCCGGGGCACAGTGATGAACAGCAACTGGCACAGAGGGCGAAAGAGGCGCGTAAGGAGCTGGAGGAGATCTTCGGTCGTGAGATGGATGATGACAAGCACTCGCGACACTATTGGAAGAGTGAGTAAAGGTATGAAAAAAAGATTTATTGCCGGAGCAAGTTGTCCTGAGTGTCAAAACGTAGACAGCCTGCGCTGGTGGATTGAGAATAATATTGAGTGGGTAGAGTGTGTTGAGTGTCAGCACAAGGCGCAGAGAAGCCCGAAATCACTAGAGCAAAGTCCCCAATCTGAGCAACAAATGATCGCGATTTTTAAACCAGATTGATTGAGTTTCCTAATTTGATCCCCATAATAGCGGGGAATCCAATTTTTTATGTCTGAGCGTCTTGCTCAGCCTAACCGCCCTGGAGCCGTTATGAATATTGAAAAGAACGTAGTAGTAAGCCTAGCTTATCAAGTAATTACTGAAGATGGTGTTGTTGTCGATCAATCTACAGTTGATGCACCACTTGATTACCTACACGGTCACAACAACCTAATCGTAGGTCTTGAGAAGCAGCTTGAAGGCAAAGCGGTGGGTGAGAAGTTCTCTGCGACGGTAGCGCCTGAAGAAGCTTACGGTGAGCACAATGATGACCTAGTGCAGCGTGTTCCTGCAAATGTGTTCCAAGGTGTGGATCAAATTGAGGTAGGCATGCGCTTCCTAGCGGATACTGACCAAGGCCCAATCCCAGTAGAAGTGACTGAGGTTGACGGTGACGAAGTGGTGGTTGACGGTAACCACATGCTAGCAGGTCAAACGCTGACGTTTGAAGTTGAAGTTGTTGCAGCGCGTGCTGCAACAGAAGATGAGATCGAACACGGTCATATTGAGAGAAAAACAGGCTGCTGTGGCGGAAACGGTGATGCAGAGGATCACGAGTGCTGCGGTGGCAAGGGTGAGTGCGGTAATGGTGAAGAGTGCTGCAGCGCGCACTAATATCGCTAGGTATCACCGACTAGACTGATGAACAACGCAAGCCAAATGGCTTGCGTTTTTTTATCTGTTCCGAGCGAGTTTGCCTCTATGTGGCGAACTCGCTATGCTGTTTGACCACCCGTTATCTATCTGGAGTGATTATGCCGATCTCAATAGCCATCCATGGCGGAGCAGGAACCATCTTACGTCATCAAATGAGTCGTGCACTGCAGACAGAGATAGAGGCCGCCCTAGATAAAGCCCTGCTCGCGGGCTATCAAATCCTGCTTGATGGGGGCTGTGCGATTGATGCGGTGGCCTGTGCGGTCAAGGTGCTTGAGGACTGCCCACACTTTAATGCTGGACATGGTTCAGTCTTGACGCATCGTGAGATGGTTGAGATGGATGCCTCTATCATGAGTGGTCGGGGGAAGTTGGCTGGAGCGATTGCCGGTGTGCGCCATATTCGTAACCCAATCGAGCTTGCCAAAAGCGTTATGCAAGACAGCCAACATGTGTTTTTGGTTGGCGAGGGCGCGGAGGCATTCGCCTTTGAGCGCGGTTTTACCTATACCGAGCAGGACTATTTTTACACCGACCGCCGCTATGACCAGCTGCAAAGCATGAAACAAAAAGGTCTGTTTGCGCTCTCTGAGTCGAGTTACCCCGACGATAACAAGTACGGCACGGTTGGGGCGGTGGCATTGGATGAAGAGGGCAACCTTGCCGCGGCCACCAGTACCGGCGGGATCACCAATAAGCAGTATGGTCGAGTCGGTGACTCGGCAGTGATAGGTGCTGGTACTTGGGCAGAGAATGGGGTGGTCGCTGTGTCGACAACTGGGATGGGGGAGCACTTTCTGCAAGAGAGTGTTGCCAGCGACGTCGCCGCTCGAATTCGCTATCTTGGTGAAAATGCGGGGCAGGCGGCAGAGCAGATCATTCATGGGCCACTTAAACATCGCGGCGGAGAAGGCGGTTTGATCGCGATGGATCCAGAGGGAAATCCCTACTTTGTGATGAACAGTTTAGGTATGTATCGCGGGGCGATCACGTCCGACGGCGAGCGCGAGATTAAGATCTACGCAGATCAAGATTAATCATCATACAAATTCAGCGACTTAAATGGTGATTACATTTATATGATTAAAAAATGACTGCATAGTGATCGATTCGGTGCTAGAATCCATTTTTAACTAGCAATCAGACTTGGAAAGATGGGAAATAACGTAGTCGTTCTAGGCACCCAATGGGGTGACGAAGGTAAAGGTAAAATTGTTGACCTTTTAACTGAAGATGCAAAGTACGTGGTTCGCTACCAAGGCGGTCACAACGCAGGTCACACTCTTGTTATTGACGGTGAAAAAACCGTTCTTCACTTGATTCCATCAGGTATTCTGCGTGATAACGTAAAATGCGTTATCGGCAACGGTGTAGTTCTTTCTCCAGAAGCGCTACTAAAAGAAATGAAGCCTCTTGAAGAGCGTGGCATCCCAGTGCGCGAGCGCCTTTTCATTTCTGAAGCATGTCCACTAATTCTTCCTTACCACGTAGCTTTGGATCAAGCGCGCGAAGCAGCACTTGGTAAAAAAGCGATTGGTACAACAGGTCGTGGTATCGGTCCTTCATACGAAGACAAAGTTGCTCGTCGCGGTTTGCGCGTTGGCGACCTATTCGATATGGAAGCATTCGCTGAGAAGCTGAAAGTAGTGATGGAGTATCATAACTTCCAACTAGTCAACTTCTACAAAGCAGAACCAGTAAGCTATGAAGACGTACTTGAGCAAGCTAAAGGCTTCGCTGAGCTACTGACTTCTATGGTTATTGACGTAACTGACGAGCTTGATGCAGCGCGCAAGCGTGGCGACAAGATCATGTTCGAAGGTGCGCAAGGTACACTATTGGACATCGACCACGGTACTTACCCATTCGTAACCTCTTCTAACACGACAGCTGGTGGTGTTGCTGCAGGCTCTGGTTTTGGTCCTCGTCATATCGGTTACATCCTTGGTATCACTAAGGCGTACTGTACTCGCGTGGGTTCAGGTCCATTCCCGACTGAGCTTTACGATGGTCTAGACAAGCAAGACCCAATCGGTAAGCACCTGGGTGATGTTGGCCACGAGTTTGGCGCAACAACAGGTCGTCTACGTCGTACAGGTTGGTTTGACGCTGTGGCGATGCGCCGCGCAATCCAGATCAACTCTATCACTGGTTTCTGTCTAACTAAGCTTGACGTTCTAGATGGTCTGGAAGAGCTAAAAATCTGTACTGGTTACAAGATGGCAGACGGCTCTATCCTAGAAGTTTCGCCAATGGCTGCTGAGTCATTCGAGCAAGCGACTCCAATCTACGAAACCATGCCAGGTTGGTCTGAGACGACCTTCGGCGCGACGTCAATCGACCAGCTTCCACAAGCGGCTCTTGACTACATCAAGCGTATCGAAGACCTAACAGGCGTGCCTGTTGATATCATCTCTACCGGTCCTGACCGTAACGAGACAATCGTGAAAGTACATCCGCTTAACGACTAATTTGTCGTCAAGTAGGTATCTGAAAGCCAGCGTGTTATCGCTGGCTTTTTTGTACCCTAAGATCAGAAGCGAGAGTCGAAATCGGGCTTTGCCCTGCGAGTACGCTGCGCTCGAGGTGGTGCAAGACTTGACAGCAGTGACAAGGGTTGGAAAATTTTTCTCGCCTCTCGCCTCTCGCCTCTCGCCTCTCGCCTCTCGCCTCTCGCCTCTCGCCTCTCGCCTCTCGCCTCTCGCCTCTCGCCTCTCGCCTCTCGCCTCTCGCCTCTCGCCTCTCGCCTCTCGCTACGGCAATTTATTGCCACTTTGAGCTAAAGTTGCGCTGCCGAGTGCCGATAACTCTATCAAGTCCGATGGTATTTCTTCGTCGGGAGTGTTTGAGTGTATAGATCTGGGAAAGAGTGATGTTATGAGGCTAGCAAAATTTGCGACAACGGCTTTGCTGCTGGTCAGTAGCCAGTGGGCGGTGGCCGGTCTCGATCAGGTGGGCGAGCCTGTGCCTATCTACTCTGAAACTGAGCTGATCTCGCTGATTGAACAAAACAAGCACCTTGAGCGGGTGAGGGCGGATAATTGTCAGCTGGTAGAGGACATTGTTGCGCGCGCGACGCGGATTAACTTGCCGACCTATGAATTTCTTTACGGCGATATGCTCGCCTGGGGCGTGTGTGTCGAGCAAGATGTCGAGCTTGGTCTTTATTACATGGAAAACGCTGCCCACCAAGGTTTGCCTACCGCGCTTGAGCAATTAGGTCGTTACTATTCTCGCGGTACGCTGGTTCAGCAAGATCAGGAGCGGGCGATCCCGTATCTTCGAGAGGCGGCCTCAATGGGTAACCTCAATGCCCGTATCCAGTTGGCTGAGTTGCTGCTGGGTAACTACGGAAGTCCATTGGATTATGAGGATGCCTATCGCTGGCTGTACAATTCGGTCACCGCGGATCAACGCACCCACCGACGGATCTCGCTGTTACGCCAGGGCCTAGAGCAACGCATGCCGGACAACATTATTGCCCGAGCCAAGCTGCGTGAGACGCGCTGGTAGCCAAGCGCACCACAACCCAAGCGCATTAGAAGTTATAGAATGAAGAAAAGCCGACGAGAACGTCGGCTTTTTGCCCTCTAGTCGATGATCTTGTGTGGGCCGAAGCATTCATAGTGGATCTGATCTGATCGCAAGCCAAGGTCGAGTAGCTGTTTAGCGACGCTTTGCATAAAGCCAACTGGGCCACAGAAATAAACTTGGGTATCGGGATTGGTCAGCGCATTTTGTACGCGGCTAAGGTCGATCATCCCCTCAAACTGGTAATCGTGTGCCTGACTGTTTGTGGTCAGTGGTTGGTTGTACCAAGTGTAGGCGTTGATGTGCGCATATTGCTGTGCCAGAGCGTTTACATGCTGGCGAAAGGCGTGTTGGTCTCCATTGCTGGTAGCATGCAGCCAAGTGACCGGTGCGGCATGGTCAGTTAGGCTCTCTAACATCGCAAGCGTCGGAGTCAGCCCTACGCCACCAGAGATTAATACCACCGGATTATCTGGCCGTGCATTAAGGAAAAAATCCCCTGCTGGCGGGGCAAGCTTGACGATGTCGCCAAGATTGAGCTGTTCATGGAGGAAGTTTGAAACCTGGCCATCTCCCTCTCTTTTGACACTGATGCGATATCGATCGCTACGCGGTGCACTCGATAGGCTGTATTGGCGGATTTCCTGATTCTCAAGCAGACTAGATTGGATGTAGATACCAATATATTGACCGGGCTTATAACTTGCTACAGGCTGACCATCAACCGGCTTAAAGACAAAGCTGGTGATAAGCTCACTCTCTTTGGTCTTCTCGACCAACTCGAACTCTCTTAACCCACGCCACCCGCCTTCGATAGTATCCATCTGTTGATAGATTTGCTCTTCACGCTGGATAAAAATGTCCGCCAGTAAAGCGTAAGCCTCTCCCCAAGCATCAAGCACCTCTTGGCCTGGTGCAAACAACTCATCAATCGTTGCCAACAGGTGCTCACCCACGATGGCGTATTGCTCAGCGGTGATCAAAAAACTGGTGTGCTTGTGGGCAATCTTCTCAACGGCTGGCAATAGTGCCTCAAGGTTGTCGATATTGTTGGCATAAGCACACACGGCATTAAACAATGCCTCGCGCTGTGCGCCATTACTGTCTTGGTCTTCTTTTTGGTGGCTCATGTTAAAAATGTCTTTGAGCTCAGGGTGGTGGCTAAAGAGACGGGTGTAAAAGTGGGCGGTCAGTTTGGGTCCTGTTTGCGCCAGTAACGGGGCAGTGGATTTGACGATCTCAATGGTTTGATTGCTGAGCATAGTGGCTTCCTTTAAAACTCTGATATGACTTAACTTTAAACGTGTATTTATTATGTATGTTTAAAGTTGTATCCGAAATGTATCTTTTGATCAAGAAAAGCTTTACACTTTTTGCCATTAATGAGGATAGCAGCATGCACTTAACCAGCTTTACCGACTACGCGCTTCGCACCCTGATTTACTTGGCATCATTGCCTCAGGGTGAGTTGACCAACATTAC
This sequence comes from Vibrio glycogenivorans, assembly GCF_051660965.1. Lineage (NCBI taxonomy): Bacteria > Pseudomonadati > Pseudomonadota > Gammaproteobacteria > Vibrionales > Vibrionaceae > Vibrio > Vibrio glycogenivorans. The sequence continues at coordinate 111,369 of NZ_JBPVIS010000010.1, forward strand.
TCGTGTGACTGAGTTGTTTGGTGTGTCGCGTAATCATATGGTCAAGGTGATCAATCGCCTCGGGCAGCTTGGTTATATTGAGACAGTGCGTGGTAAAAACGGCGGGATACGCTTACTGCTACCGGCCCAAACTATCACGGTGGGTCAGGTGGTTCGAGATATCGAGCCGATGACGCTGGTCAATTGCTCGGGTGAGTTTTGTCATATCACGCCGGCCTGTCGTCTCAAAGAGGCTCTAGCCACTGCCAAGCTTGCATTTCTTGCCGAGCTGGATGATTGCTCAATTCAGTCTCTGATTGATGATAACCAGCCACTTGTGACCCTTCTCGAGCTATAGAAACTCTAGCATCACCAGTTTTCCAAACCATTTCGTGGAGTTAGCTATGTTATACTAGCTCCATATCTCCGAACTAATTTAGGCCTGCCTATGTCTGATAAGAGTCATCAAGACCCTTTTGCTGATCGCGAATCACAGAACTATGAAAACCCTATCCCGAGCCGAGAATTCATCCTTGATTATCTCGAGCGTGCGGGTGTACCAATGAACCGAAATGACCTGTTTGATGCTTTGGAGCTCAACGGTGAAGATCAATATGAGGGCCTGCGTCGCCGCCTACGTGCTATGGAGCGTGATGGTCAGTTGGTGTTTACCCGTCGCCAATGCTACGCGTTGCCAGAGAAACTGGAGATGATCAAAGGCTACGTGATCGGTCATAAAGATGGCCATGGCTGGGTACGTCCTGAAGGTAGCGTAAAGAAAGAGGACGATATTTTATTGCCTCATCATCAGATGAAGAGCCTGATCCATGGCGATTTTGTGTTGGTGCAACCGACCGACAACAGTAAGCGTGGTCGCCGAGAGGGTCGTCTGGTGCGCGTGCTTGAAGAGCGTAACACCCAAATTGTTGGCCGCTTCTTCCTCGAGTATGGCTACTCTTACGTGGTTCCGGATGACTCACGTATCAGCCAAGATATCCTGATCCCGAATGAGCACAAGGCAGGCGCTCGGATGGGTAATGTGGTGGTGATTGAGATCACCGACCGTGGCTCGCGTACCCGTGGCATGATGGGCAAAGTAATTGAGGTACTTGGTGAGAACATGGCGCCGGGCATGGAGACCCAAATTGCCATCCGCACCCATCAGATCCCACACGAGTGGCCACAAGAGGTGGATAAGCAGATCGCCAACTTAGGCGAGGAAGTGCCAGAAGAAGCCAAAGTTGGCCGCGTTGACCTACGTAAGTTGCCTTTGGTGACCATTGATGGTGAAGATGCGCGTGATTTCGATGATGCAGTCTTTTGTGAGGCGAAGAAAAGTGGTGGTTGGCGCCTATGGGTAGCGATTGCCGATGTCAGTTATTATGTGCGCCCAGATACCGCTCTGGATAAAGAAGCTATCGAGCGTGGTAACTCGGTCTACTTCCCATCCCAGGTAGTGCCGATGCTTCCAGAGGTGTTGTCGAATGGTTTGTGTTCACTGAACCCACAGGTGGATCGCTTGTGTATGGTGTGTGAGATGACTATCTCTGCCGCGGGTAAGCTGTCGGGTTATAAGCACTATGAGGCGGTGATGAACTCGCATGCGCGCCTAACCTACAATAAGGTTGGTGCCATCCTAGACGGTGATGAGGAGCTACGCACGCGCTATGAGCCGTTGATTGGCCACCTTGAAGAGCTGCACAAGATGTATAAGGTGCTCAAGCAAGCCCGTGACCAACGTGGTGCGATTGAGTTTGAGACCACTGAGACCAAGTTTATCTTTAACGCTGAGCGTAAGATTGACCGCATTGAGCCTGTAGTACGTAACGACGCGCACAAGATCATCGAAGAGTGTATGATCTTGGCCAATATCGCCTCAGCCTCTCTGGTAGAGAAGGCCAAGGAGCCGGCACTGTATCGTATCCATGAATCACCGGGTGAGCTTAAGTTGCAGGGTTTCCGTGATTTTCTAAGCGAACTTGGTCTTGAGCTCAAAGGGGGACTAGAGCCTTCGCCGACCGATTATGCCGAGCTTGTACACAAAATAAGCGAGCGTCAAGACAAAGAGCTGATCCAGACCATGCTGCTGCGCTCGCTTAAACAAGCAGTGTACAACGCGGACAATGCTGGACACTTTGGTTTGGCACTCAAGCGCTACGCGCACTTTACCTCGCCAATTCGCCGCTACCCGGACTTGCTCTTGCACCGCGCGATTAAGTACCTGATTGCCAAAGAGGCGGGTACGAATAAAGATCGCTGGACACCGACCGGCGGCTTCCACTATTCGTTTGACGATATGGATGTATTTGGTGAGCAGTGCTCAATGACCGAGCGCCGCGCCGATGATGCGACGCGTGATGTCGCTGACTGGCTCAAGTGTGAATATATGCAAGACCACGTGGGTGAAGAGCTGGAAGGGGTGATTGCTAATGTCACCAGTTTCGGCTTCTTTGTCCGTCTGACTGAGCTGCATATCGATGGCCTAGTGCATATCTCATCGTTGGCTAACGACTACTATCAATATGACCCGATTGGCCAGCGTTTGATTGGTGAGAGCTTTGGTAATATCTACCGACTTGGTGATGCCGTTAAGGTTAAGGTGCTATCGGTTAATCTGAATGATAAGCAAATTGACTTTGAAATGGTCGAGACAAGTCGTAAGCTACGCGGCAAAGGCAAGACCGCCAAGAAACGTGCCGCTGAGGCACAGAAGAAAGCCAAAGCGAAAAAGCGCGCCGCGACCAAGCCAGGTTCGAGACAAAAAGCGGTGCCGCTGATTGAGCCAACGGTGCGTCCTGATGGCAAAGAAGATGCCAGCGCAAAACCGGCCAAGGGCAAGAAAACCAGCAAGGGCAAGAAAGTGCGTCGCAAGAAGAACGCGCGACCAGTCCGCGGTAAGAATTAGTTAGAGAGCAGAATATGAGTAACGAATTTATTTATGGTATCCACGCAGTCAAGGCTGTGCTTGAGCGTGAGCCAGAGCGCTTTATTGAGGCATTTGTCCTTAAAGGTCGTCAAGATGATCGCCTGATGCCGATCCTAACCGAGCTACAAAACTGCGGCGTGTCACTGCAGCAGATGACGCGTAAGACGCTTGACGATAAAGCTCGTGGTGCCAACCACCAAGGGATCATGGCGCGCGTGAAGCCGGCCAAACAGCTCAATGAGAACGACCTAGATGCGATTCTGGCCAAGCACGATCAGCCACTGTTACTGATCCTCGATGGCGTGACTGACCCACACAACCTAGGTGCGTGTCTGCGTAATGCCGACGCCGCGGGCGTAGCAGCTGTGATTGTGCCAAAAGACAAGTCAGCGCCGCTGACCGCGACCGTGAGCAAAGTGGCGTGTGGCGCCGCTGAGGCAGTGCCTTTGGTGCGCGTGACCAACCTGGCGCGCACCATGCGTGCGATGCAAGAGCAGGGCGTGTGGATTGTGGGTACGGCTGGTGAGGCAACGCATGATATCTACCAAGCCAAGCTGACAGGCCCGCTAGCGATTGTGATGGGTGCAGAGGGCGATGGTATGCGTCGCCTGACGCGTGAGACCTGTGATGACCTGATCAAGATCCCGATGGCGGGCAGCGTGTCGAGCCTGAATGTCTCAGTTGCCTCTGGCGTGTGCCTGTTTGAAGCGGTGCGCCAGCGCCTAGCTTAAGCGGCCATTTGTCTCCCCCTTAGAGATGAGGGGGAGACTTTTCCCTCTGTTATATCCCTGTTTTTCCACACTCCAAATTTTTTCCGATTAATTTTCACCCACCCCTTGCATGGGATTCTGTGATCTGTATAATGCCCCGCACTGGTTAAGCCAGTTGTGAACCAATGAGCATTGAGGAGTAAGCTTTACTTATTACGGTAAGTGCTTAGTAATGTAGACTCAGCTTATGTTCGCGGTTAATACAATTAGTTCTCTGTCTTCGGATGGAAAGAGTTAATCGAAAATTAACTGACAATGCTTCCTGATTTTGGAGGCTACGGTTTCACATAAATCAATCGTACATTCTCTCGCCTTTGCGAGTCTGAGTGGCGATATTGTTTGTGTAATTTTTAATATTGGAGCTCTGTCTCATGCAGAACCAACGTATTCGTATCCGCCTAAAAGCTTTCGATTACAAACTAATCGATGCTTCTACTGCGGAAATCGTAGAAACGGCTAAGCGCACTGGCGCACAGGTTCGTGGTCCAATCCCACTACCTACTCGTAAAGAGCGTTTCACTGTTCTTATCTCTCCGCACGTTAACAAAGACGCGCGTGACCAGTACGAAATCCGTACTCACAAGCGTTTGATCGACATCGTTGAACCAACTGACAAGACTGTAGATGCACTTATGCGTCTAGACCTTGCTGCTGGTGTTGATGTTCAAATCAGCCTAGGTTAAGGGAGATTAGAAGAATGATTGGTCTAATCGGTCGTAAAGTGGGTATGACCCGCGTATTTACTGAAGAAGGCGTTTCTATCCCAGTAACTGTTGTTGAAGTAGAAGCTAACCGTGTTTCTCAAGTTCGTACACTTGAGACTGACGGCTACTCAGCAATCCAGGTAACTACTGGTGCTAAGAAAGCTAACCGCGTATCTAAGCCAGAAGCAGGTCACTTCGCGAAAGCAGGTGTTGAAGCTGGTCGTGGTCTTTGGGAATTCCGTTTGGAAAACGGTGAAGAGTTTGAAGTTGGCGCTGAGCTAACTGTTGAACTGTTCAACGAAACTAAGAAAGTAGACGTTACTGGTACATCTAAAGGTAAAGGCTTCCAAGGCGCTGTTAAGCGTTGGAACTTCTCTACTCAAGATATGACTCACGGTAACTCATTGTCTCACCGTGCACCTGGTTCAATTGGCCAATGTCAAACTCCAGGTCGCGTATTTAAAGGCAAGAAAATGGCAGGTCACATGGGTGCTGAGCGTGTAACGACTCAAAACCTAGAGATCGTACGTGTTGACGCTGAGCGCAACCTGCTTCTTATTAAAGGTGCAGTCCCAGGCGCAACTGGCGGCAACGTGATCGTTAAACCAGCTGTTAAAGCATAACGTCTCAGGAGTAAGTAATGGAACTAATGGTTAAAGGTGCTGATGCACTAACTGTTTCCGAAGCTACTTTCGGACGTGAGTTTAACGAAGCTCTTGTACACCAAGTAGTTGTTGCATACGCAGCAGGTGCTCGTCAAGGTACTCGTGCTCAGAAAACACGTTCAGAAGTTTCTGGCGGTGGCGCTAAGCCATGGCGTCAAAAAGGTACTGGCCGTGCACGCGCTGGTACAATTCGTAGCCCAATCTGGCGTACAGGTGGTGTTACTTTTGCTGCGAAACCACAAGATCACAGCCAAAAAGTAAACAAGAAAATGTACCGCGGTGCTATGAAGAGCATTCTTTCTGAGCTAGTTCGTCAAGAGCGTCTAATCGTTGTTGATAACTTCTCAGTTGAAGCACCAAAGACTAAAGAGCTTGTAGCTAAGCTGAAAGAGCTTGAGCTAACAGACGCGCTTATCGTGACTAGCGAAGTAGATGAGAATCTATTCCTAGCGGCTCGTAACCTATACAAAGTTGACGCACGTGACGTTGCTGGTATCGACCCAGTATCTCTAATCGCGTTCGACAAAGTTGTTATTACTGCTGAAGCAGTTAAGCAAGTTGAGGAGATGCTAGCATGATCACTGAAGAGCGTATCCTAAAAGTTCTACGTGCCCCGCACATCTCTGAAAAAGCAACTATGGCTGCTGAGAAAGCGAACACTATCGTTTTCAAAGTAGCAAAAGATGCAACTAAAAAAGAGATCAAAGCAGCTGTAGAAAAGTTGTTTGAAGTTGAAGTTAAGTCTGTAAATACTCTTATCACTAAGGGTAAGACCAAACGTCAAGGTCTACGCCAAGGTCGCCGCAGCGACGTTAAGAAAGCGTACGTTACTTTGGCTGAAGGTCAAGATCTTGACTTCGTTGGCGGCGCGGAATAACAGGAGTAGTTAAACAATGGCTATTGTTAAATGTAAGCCGACTTCCCCTGGTCGTCGTCACGTAGTTAAAGTTGTTAACGCTGACCTTCACAAAGGTAAGCCATACGCACCACTTCTAGAGAAAAACTCTAAGAACGGTGGTCGTAACAACAACGGTCGTATCACAGTACGTCACATCGGCGGTGGTCACAAGCACCACTACCGTGTAATTGACTTCAAACGTACTAAAGACGGTATCCCAGCGAAAGTTGAGCGTCTAGAATACGATCCAAACCGTAGCGCAAACATTGCTCTAGTTCTGTACGCAGACGGTGAGCGTCGCTACATCATTGCACCAAAGGGCATCCAAGCTGGTGATTCAATCCAGTCTGGTGTTGATGCGCCAATCAAAGCAGGTAACACTCTGCCGATGCGCAACATCCCAGTAGGTTCAACTGTACACTGTGTTGAACTTAAGCCTGGTAAAGGTGCACAAATTGCTCGTTCTGCAGGTGCATACGCACAGATCGTCGCTCGCGACGGTGCATATGTAACTCTACGCCTACGTTCAGGCGAGATGCGCAAAGTACTATCAGAAGGCCGTGCAACAATCGGTGAAGTTGGTAATGCTGAGCACATGCTACGTGAACTAGGTAAAGCTGGTGCTAACCGCTGGCGCGGTGTTCGTCCAACCGTTCGTGGTGTTGTGATGAACCCAGTAGACCACCCACACGGTGGTGGTGAAGGCCGTACATCTGGTGGTCGTCACCCAGTATCTCCTTGGGGTCAGCCAACTAAAGGCTTTAAGACTCGTAAGAACAAGCGCACTGACAAGTACATCGTACGTCGTCGTAACAAGTAATCTATTTAAAGAGGAATCGCCATGCCACGTTCTCTCAAGAAAGGTCCATTTATTGACCTACACTTGCTGAAGAAGGTAGAGAAAGCGGTGGAAAGCGGAGACAAAAAGCCTATTAAGACTTGGTCCCGTCGCTCAATGATCATCCCTACGATGATCGGTTTGACCATCGCTGTCCATAATGGTCGTCAGCACGTACCAGTATTCGTAACCGAAGAAATGATCGGTCACAAACTGGGCGAATTCGCACCAACTCGTACTTACCGCGGTCACGCTGCGGATAAGAAAGCTAAGAAGAAATAAGGAGTAGAAAATGGAAGCAGTAGCTAAACATAACTTTGCTCGTATTTCTCCACAGAAAGCTCGCCTTGTAGCGGACCAAATCCGCGGCAAGAACGTTGATCAAGCTCTAGAAATCTTGACTTTCAGCAACAAAAAAGCTGCTGAACTAATTAAGAAAGTTCTTGAATCAGCAATCGCGAACGCTGAGCACAACGAAGGTGCAGATATCGACGATCTAAATGTCGCTAAAATCTTCGTAGATGAAGGCCCTATCATGAAGCGTATTATGCCTCGTGCTAAAGGCCGTGCGGACCGTATCTTGAAGCGTTCTTGCCACATCACTGTTGTTGTTGCAGACGCTTAAGACTAGGAGATAAGCAATGGGTCAGAAAGTACATCCTAATGGTATTCGTCTTGGCATCGTTAAGCCTTGGAATGCTACATGGTTTGCTAACACCAAAGATTTCGCTGACAACCTAGACGGCGACTTCAAGGTACGTCAGTTCCTTACTAAGGAACTAGCAAAAGCGTCTCTATCACGCATCGTTATCGAGCGTCCAGCGAAGAGCATCCGTGTGACTATTCACACTGCTCGTCCTGGTGTTGTTATCGGTAAGAAAGGTGAAGACGTTGAGAAACTACGTGCAGCTGTAGCTAAAATTGCAGGTGTACCAGCTCAAATCAACATCGCTGAAGTACGCAAGCCTGAGCTTGATGCACAGCTAGTTGGTGATAGCATCGCGTCTCAGCTAGAGCGTCGTGTTATGTTCCGTCGTGCTATGAAGCGCGCGGTACAAAACGCAATGCGTCTAGGCGCTAAAGGTATCAAAGTGGAAGTAAGTGGTCGTCTAGGCGGCGCTGAAATCGCACGTTCAGAGTGGTACCGTGAAGGCCGTGTGCCTCTACACACTCTACGTGCTGACATTGATTACGCAACTTCTTCGGCTCACACCCAATACGGTGTGATCGGCATCAAGACTTGGATCTTCAAAGGTGAGATCCTAGGCGGCATGCCAGCAGCTAACGCTGTAGAGCCAGGCGACAAGCCTAAGAAGCAGCGTAAAGGCCGTAAGTAAGGAGTCTAACGATGCTACAACCAAAACGTACTAAGTTCCGTAAGGTTCAGACTGGTCGTAACCGTGGTCTAGCTAAAGGTACTGAAGTAAGCTTCGGCGAATTCGGTCTTAAAGCTGTTGGCCGTGGTCGTATCACTGCTCGTCAGATCGAAGCGGCACGTCGTGCAATGACACGTCACATCAAACGTCAAGGTCAAATCTGGATTCGTATTTTCCCAGACAAGCCGATTACTGAAAAGCCTCTTGAAGTTCGTCAAGGTAAAGGTAAAGGTAACGTTGAGTACTGGGTTGCTCAAATCCAACCTGGCAAGGTTATGTACGAAATGAATGGCGTACCTGAAGAGTTGGCACGTGAAGCGTTCCGCCTAGCGGCTCGTAAACTGCCTATCAAAACAACATTTGTAACTAAACAGGTGATGTAATGAAAGCACAAGAGCTACGCGAGAAAAGCGTTGAAGAACTTAACGCTGAGCTACTGAATCTGCTACGTGAACAGTTCAACTTGCGCATGCAAGCTGCGACTGGTCAACTACAGCAGACTCATACTCTTAAAGCTGTACGTCGTGATATCGCACGTGTTAAAACCGTATTGACTGAGAAGGCAGGCGCATAATGAGCGACAAAATCCGTACTTCATTTGGTCGTGTAATTAGCAACAAAGGCGACAAGTCTATCGTTGTTGCTATTGAGCGCATGGTTAAGCACCCAATTTACGGTAAATACGTAAAGCGCACGACTAAACTGCATGCACATGACGAGAACAACGAGTGTGGCCTAGGCGATACTGTTGAGATTCGTGAATGTCGTCCACTGTCTAAGACTAAGTCTTGGACTTTGGTAAAAGTTGTAGAAAAGGCTAAGATTTAATCAAGCTAATTCTATGATTTTAAAGCGGCTCCAAAATTTTTTTGGGGCCGCTTATTTTTTGTCTACCCAATCCCAAAAAAGGGTGGTACAATTCGCGTCCCTTTTAAAGAGGCAGCCCGACCCGAGAGGGTCTAGTTTTAATATTTAGCGGAGCACTAACAATGATCCAAATGCAAAGTACACTTGACGCAGCAGATAACTCTGGCGCGCGCAAGGTAATGTGTATTAAGGTTCTGGGTGGCTCACACCGTCGTTACGCACACATCGGCGACATCATCAAAGTTACTGTGAAAGAAGCAATTCCTCGCGGTAAAGTTAAAAAAGGTGATGTACTGAAGGCGGTAGTAGTTCGCACCCGTAAAGGCGTACGTCGTCCAGACGGTTCTGTCATTCGCTTCGACCGTAATGCTTGTGTATTGTTGAACGACACTACTGAGCAACCAGTCGGCACACGTATCTTTGGCCCAGTGACTCGTGAACTTCGTAACGCGAAATTCATGAAGATTGTTTCACTGGCTCCAGAAGTACTATAAGGAGCACTCAGATGGCAGCTAAAATCCGTCGTGATGACGAAGTAATCGTTCTTGCTGGTAAAGATAAAGGCAAGAAAGGTAAAGTAACTAAGGTTCTAGCAACTGGTAAAGTTATCGTAGAAGGTATCAACCTAGTTAAGAAGCACCAGAAACCTGTTCCAGCTATGGGTATCCAAGGCGGTATCGTAGAGCAGGAAGCAGCAATCGACGCTTCTAACGTGGCTATCTTCAACGCAGCTACTGGTAAAGCTGACCGTGTTGGTTTCCGTATTGAAGACGGTAAGAAAGTTCGTTTCTTTAAGTCTAACGGCGAAACCATTTCTAACTAATTATAGAAGTAATTTGGAGTTCTACTATGGCGAAACTGCATGATTACTACAAGTCGTCTGTAGTCGCTGAGCTTACCAAAGAGTTCGGCTACACAAGCGTCATGCAAGTCCCTAGAATCGAAAAGATCACCCTTAACATGGGTGTGGGTGAAGCAATCAACGATAAGAAACTTCTAGAAAACGCAGCTGCGGATATGGCAACGATCTCTGGTCAAAAGCCACTTATCACTAAAGCGCGTAAATCTGTTGCAGGTTTCAAAATTCGTGAAGGCTACCCAATCGGTTGTAAAGTAACCTTGCGTGGCGAACGTATGTGGGATTTTCTTGAGCGTTTGATTAACATCGCTCTTCCACGTGTACGTGACTTCCGTGGTGTTAGCGCTAAGTCTTTTGACGGTCGCGGTAACTACAGCATGGGCGTTCGCGAGCAAATCATCTTCCCGGAAATCGACTTTGATAAAGTTGATCGAGTACGCGGTCTAGACATCACTGTAACGACGTCTGCTGCTACTGATGAGGAAGGCCGTGCTCTGCTGGCTGCCTTTAACTTCCCATTCCGTAAGTAAGGTGAAGGGTTACTGTTATGGCTAAAAATTCAATGAAAGCACGCGAAGCAAAGCGTGCGAAGCTAGTAGCTAAGTACGCTGAGAAGCGTGCGGCTCTTAAAGCTATCATCAGCGATGTAAATGCATCAGAAGAAGATCGTTGGAATGCGGTTCTTACACTGCAATCTCTTCCACGTGATTCAAGTGCGTCACGTCAGCGCAACCGTTGTAACCAAACTGGTCGTCCACACGGTTACCTACGTAAGTTCGGTCTAAGCCGTATCAAAGTTCGCGAAGCTTGCATGAAAGGCGAGATTCCTGGACTTCGTAAGGCTAGCTGGTAATTGCCACTTAATCATTTGGAGTAAATCATATGAGCATGCAAGATCCGATTTCGGATATGCTGACCCGTATTCGTAACGGTCAGGCAGCAAACAAAGTTGCTGTTAAAATGCCTTCTTCAAAGCTTAAAGTTGCAATTGCTGCACTACTTAAAGCTGAAGGTTACATCGTAGATTTCGCTGTTGAAGGCGAAGTTAAACCTGAGCTAGAAGTTACTCTTAAGTACTTCCAAGCTAAACCAGTTATCGAGCAACTTAAGCGTGTTTCTCGTCCAGGCCTTCGCGTTTACAAGAAGAAAGATCAACTTCCTTCTGTAATGGGCGGCCTAGGTGTTGCTGTAGTTTCAACTTCCAAGGGTCTTATGTCAGACCGCGCTGCACGTAAAGCAGGTCTTGGTGGTGAAATCATCTGCTACGTAGCTTAATAGGAGTAGAATATGTCTCGTGTTGCTAAAGCACCTGTCGCTATTCCAGCTGGCGTAGAGGTGAAACTAAACGGCCAAGAAGTTACTGTAAAAGGTGCTAAAGGCGAACTATCACGCGTTCTTAACGACGCAGTAGTTATCGCTCAGGAAGAAAACAACCTTACTTTTGGTCCTAAAGAAGGTGTTGCTAACGCATGGGCTCAAGCAGGTACTGCTCGCGCTCTAGTTAACAACATGGTTGTTGGTGTTACTCAAGGGTTCACTAAGAAGCTTACTCTTAAGGGTGTAGGTTACCGTGCTGCTATCAAAGGCAAAGCTGTAGCTCTAACTCTAGGCTTCTCTCACCCAGTTGAGCACGAACTTCCAGAAGGTATCAAAGCAGAGTGTCCAAGCCAAACTGAAATCGTTATCACTGGTTGTGACAAGCAACTAGTTGGTCAAGTTGCGGCTGACATTCGTTCTTACCGTGAGCCTGAGCCTTACAAAGGTAAAGGTGTTCGTTACGCAGATGAAAATGTGCGTACTAAAGAAGCTAAGAAGAAGTAAGGTAACACTATGGATAAGAAAGCATCTCGCATCCGTCGTGCTACACGTGCACGTCGTAAGATTGCCGAACTTGGTGCAACTCGCCTGGTAGTACACCGTACTCCTCGCCACGTTTACGCACAAGTTATCGCGGCAAACGGCTCTGAGGTTATCGCAGCTGCTTCTACTGTAGAAAAAGCGATCCGTGAGCAAGTGAAATACACTGGTAACATCGACGCAGCTAAAGCAGTAGGTAAAGCTGTTGCTGAGCGCGCTCTTGAAAAAGGCGTTTCTGCTGTTGCATTCGATCGTTCTGGTTTCCAATACCACGGCCGTGTGGCTGCGCTAGCAGAAGCTGCTCGCGAAGCTGGTCTGAAATTCTAAGGTAGGGTTGGAAGATGGCTAAAGAACAACAAGTTCAAGCGAATGATTTGCAAGAAAAGCTAATCGCAGTTAACCGTGTTTCTAAAACGGTTAAAGGTGGTCGAATCATGAGCTTTACTGCACTAACTGTAGTTGGTGACGGTAACGGTCGCGTAGGTTTCGGTTACGGCAAAGCTCGTGAAGTACCTGCAGCGATTCAAAAAGCAATGGAAAAAGCACGTCGTAACATGACTACGATCGCGCTTAACGAAGGCACTCTTCACCACCCGGTGAAAGGTCGCCACTCGGGCTCTAAAGTTTACATGCAGCCTGCTGCAGAAGGTACTGGTGTTATCGCAGGTGGTGCGATGCGTGCAGTACTTGAAGTTGCTGGCGTACACAACGTACTATCTAAAGCATACGGTTCTACGAACCCTATCAACATCGTTCGTGCAACGATCGATGCACTAGGTAGCATGAAGTCGCCAGAAATGGTTGCTGCTAAACGTGGTCTAACTGTTGAATCTATTTCGGAGTAAGAACACCATGGCAACTATTAAAGTAACTCAAACTAAAAGCTCAATTGGTCGCCTACCTAAGCACAAAGCGTGCTTGAAAGGTCTTGGCCTTCGTAAAATCAACCACACAGTAGAACTTGAAGATACTCCGTGCGTTCGCGGTATGATCAACAAGGTTTACTACATGGTTAAAGTTGAGGAGTAATCAGAATGCGTTTGAATACTCTATCACCGGCTGCGGGTTCTAAGCCTTCTAAGAAGCGCGTAGGTCGTGGTATCGGTTCTGGCCTTGGTAAAACAGGTGGCCGTGGCCACAAAGGTCAAAAGTCTCGCTCTGGCGGCAGCGTACGTCCAGGTTTCGAAGGCGGTCAAATGCCTCTGAAACAACGTCTACCTAAATTCGGTTTCACTTCTCGTAAGAGCCTAGTGTCTGCTGAAGTTCGTCTAGCTGAGCTAGCGAAGGTAACTGGTGACGTAGTAGACCTAAACAGCCTAAAAGCAGCTAACATCGTTACAAAGAACATCGAATTTGTTAAAGTTGTTCTTTCTGGCGAGATCAACAAAGCTGTTACGGTTAAAGGTCTTCGCGTAACTAAAGGCGCTAAAGCTGCAATCGAAGCTGCAGGCGGTAAAATCGAAGATTAATCTTCGTAGGAAAGGTACAGATGGCTAAAAAACCAGGACAAGATTTTAGTAGTGCGAATAACGGATTAGCGGAATTGAAGTCGCGTCTTCTCTTCGTATTAGGGGCTCTTATAGTATTCCGCGCCGGTTCATTCGTACCTCTACCTGGTATTGATGCGGCTGTACTTGCCGATTTGTTCGAACAGCAAAAAGGTACCATCGTAGAGATGTTTAACATGTTCTCCGGTGGTGCTCTTGAGCGTGCATCTATATTTGCGTTGGGCATCATGCCGTATATTTCGGCCTCGATTGTTGTCCAACTGCTTACTGTAGTTCATCCGGCGCTAGCTGAACTCAAGAAAGAGGGTGAAGCTGGCCGTCGTAAGATTAGCCAATACACACGCTATGGCACGCTTGTACTTGCAACATTCCAGGCTATAGGTATTGCAACTGGCCTACCAAACATGGTCGACAATCTGGTTGTTATCAACCAAACCATGTTTACGCTAATTGCTACCGTAAGTTTAGTAACCGGTACCATGTTCTTGATGTGGTTAGGTGAACAAATTACAGAGCGTGGGATCGGTAACGGTATCTCGATACTGATCTTTGCAGGTATTGTTGCTGGATTGCCTTCGGCAATCGGTCAAACAATCGAGCAGGCGCGTCAAGGTGAACTGCATGTACTTCTTCTGCTGTTGATTGCGGTACTTGCTTTTGCTGTTATCTACTTCGTTGTTTTCATGGAGCGTGGTCAACGTCGCATCGTTGTCAACTACGCGAAACGTCAACAAGGTCGTAAGGTATTTGCAGCACAAAGCACTCACTTGCCATTGAAAATTAATATGGCTGGTGTAATTCCTGCAATCTTCGCATCGAGCATTATTTTGTTCCCAGGAACATTGGCTCAATGGTTTGGTCAGAACGGCGAGAGCAGCATGTTCGGTTGGTTAACCGACGTGTCTTTGGCTCTAAGCCCGGGTCAACCGTTGTATGTTATGCTTTATGCAGCAGCGATTATCTTCTTCTGTTTCTTCTACACGGCGTTGGTTTTCAACCCGCGTGAGACAGCAGATAACTTGAAGAAGTCAGGTGCATTCGTACCCGGTATCCGCCCAGGTGAGCAGACAGCGAAATACATCGATAAAGTGATGACACGACTAACCCTAGCGGGCGCCCTGTACATTACCTTTATCTGTCTGATCCCAGAGTTCATGATGGTCGCGTGGAACGTACGTTTCTACTTCGGCGGTACATCACTACTTATCGTAGTGGTTGTAATTATGGACTTTATGGCACAGGTACAGACTCATATGATGTCACAACAATATGATTCTGTGTTGAAAAAAGCGAATCTGAAAGGCTACGGTCGTTAATTCGGCGGTTGTCTCAGTTCAATTACGGAGTTTAGCAATGAAAGTTCGTGCTTCCGTTAAAAAAATCTGCCGTAACTGTAAAGTAATCAAGCGCAACGGTGTTGTTCGCGTGATTTGCAGTGAGCCAAAGCACAAACAGCGCCAAGGCTAATTAGCAGAAATTTTTACTTGAAATATAAGGTAGTGTCGAGTATATTCCTCGCCCTACCTTTTGCGTGCAAAAGAAGTAGTACTCCGCAGCGTATCCATAACGGGCTTTGCTGCGGCTATTCTTTTTCGAAACACTAGGAGTGAATAATGGCCCGTATAGCAGGCATTAACATTCCTGATCAGAAACATGCTGTAATCGCTCTAACAGCGATCTACGGTATCGGTAAAACTCGCTCTCAAGCTATCCTAGCTGAAGTGGGTATTGCTGAAGATGTTAAGATCAGTGAACTATCTGAAGAGCAGATCGATCAACTGCGTGATGGTGTAGCTAAGTACACTGTAGAGGGTGATCTACGTCGTGAAGTATCAATGAACATCAAGCGTCTTATGGACCTTGGCTGTTACCGTGGTCTTCGTCATCGTCGCAGTCTACCACTACGTGGACAGCGTACTAAAACCAACGCTCGCACCCGTAAGGGTCCGCGTAAGCCGATCAAGAAATAATCGGGAAGGTAGAGTACAATGGCTAAACAACCAACTCGCGCGCGTAAGCGCGTTCGCAAGCAAGTTGCAGATGGCGTTGCGCACATCCATGCTTCTTTTAACAACACAATCGTAACCATTACTGACCGTCAAGGTAACGCACTAGCTTGGGCTACTGCAGGTGGTTCAGGTTTCCGTGGCTCTCGTAAGTCTACTCCGTTCGCTGCACAGGTTGCTGCTGAGCGTTGTGCTGAAATGGCTAAAGAGTACGGTCTTAAGAACTTGGAAGTTATGGTTAAGGGTCCAGGTCCAGGTCGTGAATCTACTGTTCGCGCACTGAACGCTGCTGGTTTCCGCATCACAAACATCGTTGATGCTACACCAATCCCTCATAACGGTTGTCGTCCACCTAAGAAACGTCGCGTATAACGTTTCTTAGATTACTGGAGAAGAATCATGGCAAGATATTTGGGTCCTAAGCTGAAGCTTAGCCGTCGTGAAGGCACTGACTTGTTCCTTAAGTCTGGTGTTCGTGCGATCGATACCAAGTGTAAAATTGATAACGCACCAGGTGTACACGGCGCTCGTCGCGGTCGTCTATCTGAGTATGGCGTTCAGCTTCGTGAGAAGCAAAAAGTTCGTCGTATCTACGGCGTTCTAGAAAAACAATTCCGTAACTACTACAAAGAAGCAGCTCGCCTTAAAGGCAACACTGGTGAAAACCTACTTCAGCTTCTAGAAGGTCGTCTAGACAACGTAGTTTACCGTATGGGCTTTGGTGCTACTCGCGCTGAATCTCGTCAGCTAGTTAGCCACAAAGCTATCCTAGTTAACGGTAACGTTGTAAATGTTCCTTCTTTCAAAGTTGCGGCTAACGACGTTGTATCTATTCGCGAGAAAGCTAAAAAGCAAGCTCGTGTTAAAGCGGCTCTAGAAGTTGCTGAACAACGTGAAAAACCAACTTGGATTGAAGTAGATGCTGGTAAGATGGAAGGTACATTCAAGCGTATGCCTGAGCGTTCAGATCTATCTGCTGACATCAACGAACAATTGATCGTCGAGCTTTACTCTAAGTAAGGTTTAAACTAAAGAGAGGACACAATGCAGGGTTCTGTAACAGAATTTCTTAAGCCACGTCTTGTTGATATCGAACAAATCAGCACGACTCACGCCAAAGTAACTCTTGAGCCATTAGAGCGTGGTTTCGGCCATACTCTTGGTAATGCACTTCGCCGTATTCTACTATCTTCAATGCCAGGTTGTGCTGTCACTGAAGTAGAGATTGAAGGCGTTCTACACGAATACAGCACTAAAGAAGGTGTTCAGGAAGATATTCTTGAAGTTCTTCTTAACCTTAAAGGTTTGGCTGTTCGCGTTGCCGAAGGCAAAGATGAAGTGTTTATTACGTTGAACAAATCAGGCTCAGGCCCTGTGGTTGCAGGTGACATCACCCATGACGGTGATGTAGAGATCGTAAACCCTGAACACGTAATTTGTCATCTAACTGATGACAACGCTGAGATCGCTATGCGTATCAAAGTAGAACGTGGTCGTGGTTACGTTCCAGCTTCTGCTCGTATCCATACTGAAGAAGATGAGCGTCCAATCGGTCGTTTGCTAGTTGACGCGACTTACAGCCCAGTAGACAAAATTGCCTACGCGGTTGAAGCAGCTCGTGTTGAACAGCGTACTGACCTGGACAAGCTTGTTATCGATATGGAAACGAACGGTACTCTAGAACCTGAGGAAGCAATCCGTCGCGCAGCAACTATTCTTGCTGAGCAATTGGATGCGTTCGTAGATCTTCGTGATGTACGTGTACCTGAGGAGAAGGAAGAGAAGCCAGAATTCGATCCGATCCTACTGCGTCCTGTAGACGATCTTGAACTAACAGTTCGCTCTGCTAACTGTCTGAAAGCAGAAGCGATTCACTACATCGGTGATCTTGTACAGCGTACTGAGGTTGAGCTACTTAAAACGCCTAACCTGGGTAAAAAATCTCTTACTGAGATTAAAGACGTACTTGCATCACGTGGTCTTTCTCTGGGCATGCGCCTAGAAAACTGGCCACCAGCGTCTATCGCTGAAGATTAATCGATACTAGTTAGAAGGATTAGGTCATGCGCCATCGTAAGAGTGGTCGTCAACTCAACCGCAACAGCTCACATCGCAAAGCGATGTTCAGCAACATGGCTAGCTCTCTAGTACGTCATGAAGTTATCAAGACTACTTTGCCAAAAGCAAAAGAGCTACGTCGCGTAGTTGAGCCTTTGATTACACTAGCTAAGACTGACAGTGTTGCTAACCGTCGTCTAGCATTTGCACGTACTCGTGATAACGAAGTAGTTGCAAAACTATTTAACGAACTAGGTCCACGTTTTGCTGCTCGTCAGGGCGGTTACACTCGTATCCTAAAAGCTGGCTTCCGTGCTGGTGATAAAGCTCCAATGGCTTACATTGAGCTTGTAGATCGCCCAGAAGCATCTGAAGAAGCAGCTGCTGAGTAATCTCAGTTTCGTTTAACTAAAAAGCCGAGCATCTAATGCTCGGCTTTTTTGTATCTGAACTTCGTGTTTGTTATCCGCTTTACTGCCAAATCCCTCCTAGAGCACTCAGCAAGCCATTGCTTGCGCCCTGATCAGTGAGATAGCTCAAGATTACCGGTGCAAACTGGCTAACCATCGAAGCATCGAGTCCCACAGCTTCAAAGGCACTGGTGACAGCGCCAATATCCTCAATCGAGCCAAGTAGGCTTGTCGCGCCACTAAGCTCTGACATTCCCGGGATAAGGGAGGCTAATTCACTGCTATTTTCGGAAGATAGCTGACTTTGCGCCAGTGATAGTAGCGCCCCTGAACCTGACACCGCTTGCTCAGGCGTTACAGAGAGTTGGCTAGATAATAGGTCAGTGAGTGGCGATGACTCTGAGCCCGACATCATATCGCTAGCCATATCCATGAGCCCACCAGAACTATCATCATCGTCTCCTCCCAAACTTAAGAAGGCATAACTACTGGTTGAGATTACGAGTAATGTTGAGCAAAGGATGGTAAGTGTTTTTTTCATGGTCTCTCCTTGTCTTGGGCTGACTGCAGACGATAACCAACTGCTAGATTGTTGATTATCTGCGGTTATCTGTAGAGTTTAGACAAAAAAAAACGACGCCGTGGCGTCGTTTTGGAAGAAGTTACCCTTTGATTAAAGGATATCTAGTAGCTCAACTTCGAATACTAGTGCTGCGAATGGTGGGATAGCAGCGCCTGCACCACGCTCACCGTACGCTAGGTCTTGTGGGATGTATAGCTTCCACTTAGAGCCTACAGGCATTAGTTGTAGTGCTTCAACCCAACCTTTGATTACGCCAGTTACTGGGAACTCAGCTGGTTGACCGCGAGATACAGAGCTGTCAAATACAGTACCGTCAGTTAGCTCACCGTGGTAGTGAACGCGAACTTGCTTGTCAGAAGTTGGGATCTCACCAGTACCTTCAGTGATGATCTCGTACTGTAGACCAGACTCAAGTACAGTAACCTCTGAACGTAGCGCGTTGTCTTTTAGGAACGCTTCGCCGTCAGCCGCTGCTGCTTTTGCTGCTTCTTGACGTGCTGCTTCTACGCGAGTGTGAAGCTCTTGCAGTGCGTTGTTGATTTCGTCAACTTCGATAGCTGGCATGTCACCAGTTAGTGCCGTTGCGATACCTGCTGCGATTGCGTCAACGTTAAGGCCTTCTAGACCTGAACCTGCTAGTTGTTGGCCCATTTGTAGACCGATACCGTAGCTTGCTTTTTGCTCTACAGTTTCAAATTTAACTTCAGACATTCTGTCGTCTCTCTTTGTTTGTTGAACCAGAAAGGATAACAGGTCTATTGCTGCAATCAAGCGTGAAACAGGGCCAAGTTCAAACTATCATAGGTGACTTTGGTGATTGTCTTTGGATATACTGACGTTACATAAACCGATGAGGTTTGACGGTATTTAGGGAAAGATGAAATGAATCGTCGTCGTAAAAAGCGCCAACAATCCGATCCATTCGCGGCAGTTAAGCACAAGTTGCAGCAAGCGGATTTTGCCAAGGTATTTCACCACCTAAAGGCTCAAATCGAGGCACTCTTTTTGAGATTGCCACCGCTGCATCGCAAGTTACTGATGATTTTGGTGCCTGTGGTGGTGATTTTGCTGTTGATCCCAACGCGCGAACAATCGGCGCAGCCCGCACCAGAGGCAACCTCAAGCCGTATGGAGGTTGCCATCAATACCCAGAGTTTGAGCACGCGCGAGCAAGCGAATACGCCGGCTAAGACCGAGGAAGAGCGTTGGCAAAACTACACGATCCAGCAAGGCGACACCTTGTCGAAAGTGTTCCGTAACCAAGGGTTTTCAATGGCTGACCTCAATGCCCTGGTGCGAATTGAGGGTGATGACAAGCCATTGAGCCGACTCAAAACTGGCCAATTGGTCCGTTTTAAGCGCACTGCCGACGGAGAGCTGGATATCATTCAACTCGACTCGGCTCAAGGTGCGGTGATGTTTTTCCGTTTATCTGATGGTGGCTTTGGCCGAAGCAAATAACCGCCGCTATACAGGGCGGCGTCGCAGCATATCAATATGTGGTATACCATCCTCTAGATACATCTCACTACTGGCGATAAAGCCATGCTGTGCGTAGAAGCGCTCCAGGTGTTGTTGGGCACCAATCTCAATCGTCTTTATGGCTGGCCAGCTCTGCTCACAAAGCTGCACGGCCCTCTCGATCAATTGATGGCCGAGCTTCATTTGTCGCGCCGCTTGGCTGACTACGACTCTTCCTATGCTCGGCGAACTGTAGCTGATATTGGCTGCTAAGACGCGGCAATAGGCTGCAAGGTCGCCATCAATTAGCCCCACCAAGTGGATGCTCTCTGCTTGGGTGTCTTTATCATCGAGTTCTGGGTAGGGACAATTTTGCTCAACGACGAATACATCTACGCGTAGCTTAAGGATCTGGTAGAGTAGTTGGGTGCTAAGTTGGTCAAAGTGATAGCAATGCCACTCGATACTTGGGTTGGGTCTCATCAGGTTACTCGTGCGAATCTTTGCGCATAAGGATAATAAAAAAAACCGCGCCGAAAAAGCGCGGTTTTTTGCTAGTTATTGCTTTCGCAGATCAATACTGTAGATGGCAAACCCAATCTCATCATTGTCCACTTGCTTGATTGGGTAGACGCTGTTTGCCTTAATAAACTGGCTGGCTTTATCACTTGGTGAGGTCTCAAAGCGGATATCCAGCGCGACCTCACTATCGATTGGTGCAAACGACCAGTTATCGTCGGCACTAGGCACCACTTGTCCCTTTTCACTGCTGACCCGTGAGATATAGTTGGCCAACACATTGCGATTCTCATCCGGTGCCTCAAAGGCGATAAACTCCTCGCCAGTGCCGGGAAAGGCATTGCTGAATGCACGGTAGTTATTGGTGGCGATAATAAACGGCTGCTTAAGATCGATAGGCTCACCCTTGAAGTTGAGATTAACAATACGGCTGGAGTCGGGATTGAGTAAGTTACAGTCAGCGTCATAACGTGCTGGCTGCGTGACATCAATTTGATACTCAACACCATCGATGACATCAAAGTTATAGGTGCGAAAACTCTCCCAGTTAATCAAGCTTTGCGGCTTTGGCGAGCTCGCATCAATGGTATTAAATTGGCCCGCGCTGCACTCAAGCCACTCTTTGACCTCATTACCACTGACCTTAAGGGCAACCAAGGTGTTAGGGTAGAGATACAAGTCGGCAGCGTTGCGAAACGTCAGTTGTCCCGCCTCAACTTCAGTAAAATTGTTGGGATCATTTTTACGTCCGCCGACCTTAAAAGGCGCTGCGGCAGAGAGGACTGGGAGTCCATCAAGATCTGGATCCCCTTGGATCATTCGCTCGACATAGGCGGTTTGAGCCAAATTGACGATCTGGATGGTTGGATCATCTTGAACCAGTGCAAGAAAACTGTACATGACATCACTGGCTTTACCTATGGGTTGATTGACGAACTCGCGCGTTTCGATGTGATCTTGCTTCACTGCATCGACAATGGCTTGATCGGCCTCTGCTAGGGAGCGCTGCTCACTGTTGTCATAGATGGCGCGGGTTTGGGCTATTCCATCGACAACTTTCCATTTTCCGTCGACGAGCTTAAGAGTCAGATCCATGATCCCAACGTGGCTACCCCAGCGGCCTGGCATTACGGAGGTCACGCCATTGATCTGACCCTTCTCAACGTCGACCCCTTGAATATCCTCAAAGTCGGTGCTCGGGAAAACGGCATGAGTGTGGCCAAAGGCAATCGCATCAATACCCTCGACCTTGGACAGCATAAAGGTCGCATTCTCTTCACCGGATTGGTATGGATCGGTTGAGATGCCTGAATGCGGAATAGCGACAATCACATCGGCGCCACGCGCTTTCATCTCGGGGACAAGCTGCTTGGCACTCTCAACGATATCTTGAGCACGGACTTTTCCTTCGAGGTGCGCCTTGTCCCACACCATGATCTGTGGTGGAACAAAACCGATATAGCCAATGAGTACGACTTGAGATACCCCTTGATTATCGTCAAACTGATAGGGCTTGATCAGATACGGTTCGAACAGATGCTCGCCGGTCTTAAGATCATAGACATTGGCGCTGATATAGGGGAAGTTTGCTCCCTCTAGGCTAGTCATCAGAAAGTCCAAACCAAAGTTAAACTCATGGTTGCCGATGTTGCCCACCTCGTAGCCCATCTGGTTCATGGCTTTGTATACTGGGTGGACTTCACCGGCCTTGATCCCTCTTGCCGCCATATAGTCCCCCATAGGGCTGCCTTGAATCAGGTCGCCATTGTCGACCAACACACTATTTTTGACCTCTTGTTGCGCTTGCTTGACCAAGGTAGCGGTGCGAGTAAAGCCAACCTGAGGCGATGGGGCATCACGGTAATAGTCATAATCCATTATGTAGGTATGGATATCGGTGGTTTCTATGATACGCAGCTCTATTGTGTCGGCGAGTAGGGTTGGAGTAAATAAGGTGGCAGACACAAGTAGCATGTTAACTGAGGGGGCAGCAGATCTCATGATTCTCTCCGAGTGCTCTAAATCGTTATTGGTGATTCACGTTTAAATACTAGTGTGGATATCCATCAGTAGCGGGATTATTTATTGCGCAGGGACAGGAATCATCCAAGTGTAGGGGAGTGAATCGGGATGGCTTAGCATTTTTACGTATAAAAAATTAGATTTTAGAATTTCAAGTCATAACAAGTGATCGCCATAATGGAGGCATTACCTTGACTGGAATATGAATTATGGCAACGGAACTTGCATCCCACTCCACCAGCACGCTCAAGCTGGTGACAAATCACAATCGACCCAAGCTTAAGCCAACTCAGCTTGCCAAGGGCGAAGTCGCTCTGGTTGGCGCTGGGCCAGGAGACCCAGAGCTGCTGACGCTCAAGGCGATTAACCTATTGCAGCAAGCCGACGTCGTTCTCTATGACTACTTAGTCTCAGATGCCATTATGGCTTTAGTTCCTGATGATTCCATTTTGGTCTGTGTTGGTAAGCGTGCGGGGCATCACAGTGTGCCGCAAGAGAAAACCAACCAACTGTTGGTCGATTTTGCTCAGCAAGACTATCGCGTGGTACGGATTAAAGGTGGTGACCCTTTTGTGTTTGGTCGTGGAGGAGAGGAGTTAGAGGTACTGGCAGATGCGGGGGTGCCCTTTCAAGTCGTACCCGGTGTGACTGCCGCCGCTGGCGCAACCGCGTACGCCGGGATCCCATTGACGCATCGCGACTACGCACAATCGGCAATGTTCATTACCGGCCATTTGAAAGCACAAGCCGACAACCTAGACTGGTCAACCTTAGCTAGGGGCAATCAGACCTTGGTTATCTACATGGGGCTGACCAAATCGGACCATATCGCCCAGCAGTTGATAGAGCATGGCCGCGCGGCGGATACCCCGATTGCGATCATTGAGCGCGGTACTCAGCCCGATCAGAAGGTGTGGACGGCCAGTCTTTGCGAGTTGGCCCAGGTTGCTCAGTCAGCCCAGTCGCCGGCTCTGATTGTCATTGGTGAGGTGGTTAAGCTCGCCGATAAACTGGCTTGGTTTTCTTCAAGTACCCGCATTGAGCATCCAGTCTCAGTCAATATCTAGAGATGCTCAACGGGCGGTGCATGTTGCCCGCAAGCTCAGACACTGTGATTGATAGTGCTGGATGATTCGCTGTGCAAGTTGAAGCTCTGCTGCAACACGGCGAGGGTTTGCTGCCAGTAATCCGGGTTGGACTTATTGCCCAGCAAACGGCACAGCTCGTTGCCCGTTGGTGTGAAACGATAGTAGAGCAAGCTGGTGCCAGTTGCTTGTGCTCGTAGAGTGATGGTCTCTCCCTGGTAAGTCAAAGGGACCGGCGGCTCTGGTTGAATTTGCCCAGACTCCAGTTCGCTCGTGTGCAGCACCCCAAGTTCCATTAGCACTAACAGGCTAGAGTAGGGCAGTTGGTAAGAGCCTAAATTCAAGCTTTGGGTTGAGATGCGACTGCCCAGTTTGAGCCAACCTGCGGTGGTTTTGGTTGCGACGAGTAATTTCTTACTGTTGTCGGTGCCAAAACTGACCGCTAGTGAGGCCGCTCGCTGCAGGGTTTGCGCTTCCTTTGGACTCATTTCATGTAATACCTTAAGCGCCTTTAGTGAGGTTGAGCCAGGGTTGGTCACCTCACGCTTAAGGACCTGAGCCCAGAGCTTTTGCATTAACGGGTTGTGGATCTCTTGCGCCATATCGAAAAAGCGCTGTTGCCAATCGATATCCGGCTGACCGGCACTCTCTTTATTACAGCTTGTATACGCTAGTTTGATGATGGTTTCTAGGTTGTGTTGGCGTGACTCACGGCGCTTGCGTTCACGTTCTAAAGCCCGTTCGAACGCTGTGCTTTGCTCTGTTTGGTCATTGATCAAGGTATCCAACCCATGCTCTATCGCAATCGCTTTTATCTGACTACCACTCTCTTTAACGTAGCTTTTTTGCTTAGAGTGCGAGGTGTTGGGATGAGGTTGTACATCCTTGGTGATCACGGGGGCTGATTGGGACTCTTGTTTCATGACGACTCTCGTTTGGCACGATCTAGTGCGATGACTGTATACCGAATAAGATAACTTAGCGAGCGATGTTGAACACAGTGTGACCGTGTGGCAAAGAATGGGATTAAATCGTTAGGGCTTGAAATAGATGCTAAAATATTGTTAAATCGCAGTGAAAATTAGGGGGGCGATATGACTTTACCAATAGCACACCGGGTACGACGCTCTATGTCAGTAGCGCTTATGATCGTGGGATACATTTTTATCTTGTCTTTTCTTTATTACTACGTTTATCAGCGCTAGATTTACCCAACCGTGCTGGCGCAATGTTAGGGCACTGCGCAGCGTGTGTGACTAGCTGACTAGCTGACTAGCGGCGAAAAAAACCTGTACATTAGGTACAGGTTTTTTAGTTTGATCAACAAAGCTGTTTACCAATCATCATACTCTTCAATAGCAAAGCCTTCGATGAGGTAGGCAGTCTCAGCAAGTTCGTGGTTGAGTGTCTCTGTCTTGAGCTCACCGACCACATAGATGACGTCCCATAGTTGTTGAATCGGGGCGCCGTCTGGGTATTTTACGTAAACAATCTGGTTTGGTGGTGGCGGTGGCACGTGAATACATGCTCCGAAGTAGGGCACTAAAAGAAACTCAGTAACTTTGTGGGCATCCCCTTCAAGAGGGATCACAAAACCTGGCAGGCGCACGTGGCTGCCGTTTAGCTCGGTACGCACACTACCAATTTTCGATTGTTGCGCTGCCAAGGTTGACGATTCATCGTGCGCTGGCAGGGGCATGCCCATATTTGCAAATTGCTCACGCTCTTCTTCTGGTACTAGGTCCAGCCAATCCAACGTCAGCGGCTCTTCTGCACTAGAGTCAGAAGCATAGCTTGGCGAGACCAGCAACATAAACGCTATCAAAATAGCGGAGAGTTGTTTGTACATTTTTCTATACCTTAATAGTCATACCATCACTCAGTGATTGACGGTACGCTCTAATAGCTGGGATAAAACCAATGATCACACCAGCCAGTTGAACAAACCCAAGCAGCATCCACTCGTAGCTTGAGATCATGGTCAGAGAAATCGCAATACCATACTGCTGCTGAATGATAGGGCCGGCGACCGCGAGTAGACCATATAGGCCTCCCAAGCCGACGCAGATACCAATAAACGTCAGTACGCTTGCCTCACTGACCAAAAGTAGTAGGATGTGTCGCGGACGTGCGCCCATTGCACGCAAAATCGCCATTTCTCGGCGGCGCTCTTGTAGGCTGGTAAGCAAACTACTTAGCATACCAAGCAGGCCTGCGACTACAACAAACACCGATACTACCATTAATGCTTGTTCGGCTACAGACATCATTCCCCACAGCTCATGCAGTGCGACACCAGGCATAATGGCACTGAGTGGTTCTTTAGTATAAGTGTTGATCTCACGCTGCAACGCAAAGGTTTGGATACGTGACTTCAGACCAACGAGCATGGCGGTGATCTGAGCGGGTTTAAAATCGATATGTTCGATCTGTTCTCTGGTCGGCGCAGGCCCAAGCAATGCACCGCTTTCCCAGCCGACATGAATAGCCTCGATCGATTCAAGGGAAACGTGGATAGTTTTATCCACTGGTGTGCCTGTAGGCTCAAAGATACCAACAATCTCAAATGGGAGGGTATCGTGGCGACTAAATGCCACATCACTCAGGCCATGGGCGATGATGATCTCATCACCGAGTTCATAGCCAAGCGTTCGAGCGACATCAGCGCCTAGCACTGCCTCAAATAATCCATCAAATTGCCGACCTTGACCAAGGCTCAGATGTTGACGGCTACCATATTGGTAATGCTCAAAGTAGTCCTCGTTGGTCCCCATAACGCGGAAGCCGCGATGTGAGTCACCGAGTGAGATAGGAATGCTCCAATCCACCGAACGATGCTGGCTAAACTCTTCATAGCTGCGCCAATCAATATTATTGGTGGCATTGCCAATGCGAAATACAGAGTAGAGCAATAGATTGACCTGCCCAGAGCGACCGCCAACAATCAAATCTGTGCCTGAGATAGTGTTAGCAAAACTGGTTTTCGCTTGTGTGCGGATCCGCTCAACACCCATAAGCAATATCACTGATATGGCTACAGTGAGCACGGTCAAAAGCGCCGTGGCCTTGCGGTTTTTCAGGCTCTTCCAGGCTAAGTTAGTAATCGCGATCATAATTGACCTCCCGCGGTATTGATCTCCTGCAGTTGCAACGAGCGTTGAAACAGTGGCTCAAGCGTTGGATCATGGCTAACAAAGACCAACGTCGATTGTGCGGCATTAGCTTGCTCCATCAACAGTTCGATAAAGGCGGTGCGGTTGTCAAAGTCGAGTGCTGAGGTTGGTTCATCAGCGATAATTAGTTTTGGGTTACCGATCAAGGCGCGCGCTGCTGCTACGCGTTGTTGCTGACCGATACTCAGCTCAATTACGGGTTTGTTGAGCAGCTCTTTTGGCAAGCGCAGGCGCTCTAATAGCTCGCGCGCTTTATCCTCAAGTTTGCCATCAACGTTTTGTCTTCGCAGAGATGAAAACTGACATGGAAGCAGGACATTCTCAATCACGCTTAGGTAGGGGAGCAGGTTAAATTGCTGGAAAATATAGCCAATTTCATCGGCTCTAAATCGGTCGCGGGCGCGCGATGATAGTGTGGTTAGGTCATTACCCTGTACGCTGACCTGGCCAGATTCAGCTTGGTTAATACCGGTTAGGAGAGACAGTAAGGTTGATTTACCGCACCCACTTGGCCCCTTGATAAATGTGTGTTGGCCAGAGGGGATCTTAAGTTCAGCTATCTTGAGAGTAGGTTGGCTGTTTGCTGTCCAGCGAAAAGTGACCCCCTCAAGATCGATGACGTGATGATTCACAGTGTGTTGATTAGACATGATATGTTGTTTAACGCTCTATTGAGTAGGGGTGGCATATCGCCACCCCTATTTTACGATTGATTACAGCCCGAAGCGGGTGTTGCTGGCGTCCAGTGTCGCACCACCTTGAACTCGGTCGGTAAGAATGTTGACCGACATTTTCTCTGTTTGTTCAAAGTTGTTGAACCACTGGGTCTCAATTTGAGTCAGCTTATCCATGCTTTCACAGCTGAAGTGGTACTCAATAACAAACTCACCGTGTCCGCCATGGTTATGATCGTGGTGGTGATCGTGGTCATCATGGCCGTGATCGTGGTGCTTGTGCTCGTCATGGCCGTGGTCATCGTGCTTGTGCTCGTCATGGCCGTGGTCATCGTGCTTGTGCTCGTCATGGCCGTGGTCATCGTGCTTGTGCTCGTCATGGCCGTGGTCATCGTGCTTGTGCTCGTCATGGCCGTGGTCATC